>CAZYUL010000015.1:2300-55613 GCA_964650715.1 uncultured Gemmatimonas sp.
TCTCCGGCCCACCCCCCCCCCCCCCCCCCCCAACCCCCCCCCCGCCCCGCCCCCCCCCCCCCCCCCCCGCTTCGCTTCGTCCCCGCGACTCAGGGCCGGAGAGGGTCGATCCGGACCTCGATCCGACGGTTGCGCTCGCGGCCCTCCGCGGTGGCGTTGTCGGCGACCGGATCCTCCGCGCCGTGCCCGACCGCGATGATCCGCTTGGCAGCCACGCCCTCGGCGATGAACTGGCGGGCGAGGTCGAGCGCGCGGGCCTGCGAGAGCGCGAGGTTGGTCTGCGGATCCCCCGAGCTGTCGGTGTACCCGTGGAGCGAGACCACCGAGAGCCGGTACTCCACCAGCACCTGCGCCAGCCGCGCGATCGCGGGTGCTCCGGACGCGACGAGCTTCGCGCTCCCGACCTCGAAGGTCAGGCGGCCCGGGATCGTCACGACGAGACCGGAATCGCGACGCGCCACCGCAAGACCCTCGGCGACGAGCTGCCGCAGCCGCGCCTCCTGCACATCCATGTAGTAGCCGACCTCGTCGGGCCCCAGGCGCTCGCCATCTCCGAGGAGCGCGGTCCGGCGGCTGGCGAGGGCCGTTGAGGCGTCGGCAGGACGCGCGACGGCGACCGGCGGCGGCGCGGGGGCCGGGGCCGCGGTCGGACGGCTGGGAGCGGGCCGCTCGGAGGAGGAAGCAGGCGTCCCGCCAGTCGTGCTGGCGGTCGGCGCCGGCGGCGGCGCCTGCGGCGGCGCCTCGGTCGCCGCTCCCGGACCGGACGGCGCGCTGCGACCCGGCCAGCGCAGCAGCTGATTGCCGCACCCCAGGGTGAGCGAGGCGACGAAGAGCGCGGCCAGCGCGCGTCGCCCCATCACGCGGCGCGCCTCGCCGTCACGAACTCGACGAACGCTTCCGCCGGCAGCGGCGCGCTGAAGAGGTACCCCTGCCCGTACTCGACGCCGTGCTCGATCAGCCAATTCACTTGCTCCTCGGTCTCGACCCCTTCGGCCACCGTGCGCAGTCCGAGCGACTGCGCCATCTCGATCACGTGGACGATCACGTGGGCCGTCGCGGCACCGGTCCCGATCGCATCCACGAAGCTCTTGTCGATCTTCATCACGTCGAGTTCGAAGCTCGCGAGGTACGAGAGGCTGGAGAAGCCCGTCCCGAAGTCGTCCACCGCCACTTCGTGTCCGCGCTCGCGGAGCCGGTGGATCATCGACCGTGCGACCTCGGTGTTCACCAGCGCCCGCTCGGTGATCTCGAGCTTGATCGAGCGCGGTGGCAGGCCGGTGGACTTGAGGCCCTCCTCCAACGCCCGCGTGAAGCGCTCGTCACGCAGGTCCTCGGCGCTGAGGTTGATATTGATGCTCAGCTCGGGGCGCGCGAGCAGCAGGGCCCGGAGGTCGCGCAGCGGCGAGGCGAGCATCCGCAGCGTGAGCTCGGGCATCAGCCCCTCCCGCTCGGCGATCGGGATGAACCGGTCGGGGGCGATCGCGTCCCCCCCTTCCATCGTCCACCGGGCCAGCGCCTCCGCCCCGACGACGCGTCGCGTGCGGAGCTCGACCACCGGCTGATACCGGGCGTGGATCCGACCGGAGGTGATCGCCTGCCGCAGCAGCGTCGCGAAGCTGAGCCGGTGCCGTGTGTACCGCATGAGCGCGTAGATCCAACCACCGAGCAGCAGCAGACCGACGCCGCTCCCCAAGGCGAGGTTGGTCGCGTACCGGCCGAAGAAGGTCTCGAGGGTCTCGATCGCCACGATGTCGATCGGCAGCTCGCCGCTGCGGGAGAAGCGCGAGATCGCTCGTCCAGCCTCGCGGTCGAGGGTGAGGCCGACGGGCAGCGACGAGGGATCCGGCAGCACCGCGTCGGCGGGCTGCGTCGCGAACCGCAACCCCTCCACCCAGAGACCCGCCTGTCGGTGCTCCAAGGGGCCGACGTCGAGGAGCGAGCGGGGGTCGATCGCAACGTCGTGGTCGCCGAACCGCATGAGGAAGAGCTGCACGCCGCCATACTCGGTCGCGGGGCCCGGCCACCACGCGACCACGCCGGACTCATAGATGCGGTCGGCCCGCGGGGGCCGCAGTCCCTGTCCCTGCAGGAAGCCGACGCCGCACTGCCGATCGGCAGCCCGCCAATAGCCGATCGCGCGGACGTGCGGTCGGCTCATCGCCTCGGCCTGGAGCGCCTGCAGGTGCTCCGGAGAGCACCGGCCGTGGGGCAGCCGGTCGAATCGCTGGAGCATCGTCCTCGTGTCGAGGATCATCGCCTCGGTCCGTTCGCCGAGCGACGCCGCGAGCCCGCCCACCAGCTGCTCCTCGGCGCTGACGGACTCGGACCACAGGTACCAGAGGACGGTCGCGAAGAGGACCGCGATCCCCGCGAAGGCTGCGAACGAGATGCCGATCATCACTTTTTCCCGACGTCGCATCGCGTGCCTCCCTTCCGGCGCTGGTCTCCCGGGGGACCTGCGAATCTGGCCGCATCCCGGCCCCATGTCGAGACTTACGGGATGTCGGGTTCTTTGTCGGTGACGCGCATCTCATCGGTGGACCCAGCCCACACTGCATGAACCCTGCGCCGCGTACCACACCAGACTACCCCCTTCTCGCCCACACCGGTTCGTCGCCGGCGGCCAACCCGGCCGCCGTCACGCTGGTGACCGAGGACGGATTCCCCATCGCCGGCACCCGCTGGCTCGCCGAAGGCGAGCACCGCGGGGTCGTGCTCGTGGCCCCAGCCACCGGGGCCCCGCAACGGTTCTACCAGCCGTTCGCCGCGTTCGTGGCCTCGCACGGATTCGATGTGCTGACCTGGGACTGGCGGGGCATCGCCGAGTCGCGTCACGAGACGCGCATGCGGGACCCGCGCCTCACGATGCGCGCGTGGGGCGAGCAGGACCTCGCCGCCGCGATCGCGTGGGCCGACCGGCGCCTCCCCGCCGACGGACATGTCGCCCTCGTTGGACACTCGTTCGGCGGACAGGCCCTCGGTCTCGCGCCGAACGCGACGCGCGTGGACCGCGCGTGCCTCGTGGCCGCGCAGGTCGGGTGGCTCGGGCACTGGCCGACGCCGCAGCGATGGCTGCTCTCGCTGCTCTGGCGGGTCGCGATGCCGCTCACGGCCACGGTGCTCGGGAGATTCCCCTCATCACGCGTCGGCCTCGGCGAGGACCTGCCGGCAGGCGTCGCCCGCGAATGGGCGCGCTGGTGCCGGGATCCGGGCTACCTGCGGACATGGGAGGGGCACGCACGTCTCTATCTCCCGATCCTCGCCCTCAGCTTCGATGATGATCCCATCGCACCGCGCGACGCCTGCGCCGCCCTGCTCCGCCGCTATGAACGCGCCGAGTCGGTCCACGAGCACCGACGCGCCGAGGGGCTCGGCCACTTCGGATTCTTCCGCGAGGAGCGCGCCCCCGCGCTCTGGAACCGCGTGGCGGACTTCCTCCGCGGCGACGGATGACCGCCATATATTCGAGGACGCATCCCCCCTTCGCGCAGGTGTCGTGGCGATGACCGGGACCCCAGCCCCTGGCGACGAGCTCTTCCTCCGACTGTATGCCGACCTGCGTGAGATCGCGGACCGGCTGCTGAAGCGCGAGGCCGTCGGGCACACGCTCCAGCCCACCGCGCTCCTCCACGAAGCGTGGCTCAAGCTCTCCGGGACGCGGCAACCGAAGGCCGTGGACCGGTCGCACTATCTCGCCCTGGCGGCGCGGGCGATGCGCCAGGTGCTGGTGGACCACGCTCGCAAGCGCCGCACCGCCAAGCGGGGTGGCGACGTCGCTGAGGTCACCCTTGCCGACGACCAGCTCGGGATCTCGATGCCGCTCGACGAGCTCATCGCCCTCGACGACGCGCTCCGCCGCCTCGCCACGCACGACGAACGCCTCGCGAAGGTCGTCGAACTCCGCTTCTTCGCCGGTCTCGGCGAGGACGAGGCGGCCGAGGTGCTCGGCGTCACGACGCGCACCGTGCAGCGTGACTGGGTGAAGGCGCGGGCGTGGCTCCACACCGAGCTGCAGGACCACGTGACCGGCGCCTCGTGAGCCACGACCGGGACTGGGGCCGCCTCGAGCGGCTCTTCGATGAAGGCGTGGAGCTCCCGGCGGGTGAGCGGGAGGCGTGGCTCGACCGCACGTGCGCGGACGACCCCGCCCTCCGCGAGCGACTCCGGCGGATGTTCGCGGCGCACGAGTCGCCGGGGTTCCTCGACCGGCCGCTCGCTCCCGCCTCCACCGAGGGGTTCGAGGCGCGCGTCGCACGTGTGCTCGCCGACCGCTACGTGGTCGAGGCGACGCTCGGGGTCGGCGGGATGTCCGCCGTATTCCGCGCACACGAACGCAAGCACGAGCGCCCCGTGGTGCTGAAGGTCATGCAGCCCACGATCGCCGCGGCGATGGGCGAGGGGCGCTTCCTCGACGAGGTGCGGATCGCCGCGCGGCTCTCGCACCCCCACATCCTGACGCTGATCGATTCCGGCACGGTGGACGGCCTCTTCTACTACGTGATGCCGTACGTGGAAGGGGAATCGCTGCGCGAGCGGCTCGCCCGCGACGGCGCGCGCCCCCTCGGTGAGGCGGTCGCGCTCCTGCGTGATGTCGCCGACGCGCTCGCCCACGCCCACGCCTCGGGCGTTGTGCATCGCGACCTCAAGCCGGACAACGTGCTCTGCGTGGGGAGCCACGCGTTCCTCATCGACTTCGGGGTCGCGAAGCTCGAGTCCGACGTCACCCGGCCGCACGCGACGGAGCCCGGCCTGCCGATCGGCACCCCGGGGTACATGGCGCCGGAGCAGGCGGCGGGGCTGCCGGTGGACCACCGGACCGACCTCTACGCGTGGGGCCTCCTCGCGCGGGAGATGCTCACCGGGCGCAAGCGCGCGCAGGAATCGCCGGCGGCGAGCCGTGAGTCCCTCCGCGACCTCCGCCCCGAGATCCCACGATCGCTCGACTCCCTCATCGAGGCGTGCCTGGCGATCGACCCGGCCGAGCGCCCGCAGTCGGCACGATCGGTCGTCGCGCTGCTCGACGGGCTCGTCTCGGCACGCGCGCGTCGGCCGCGCTGGCCCATCGCGGCCGCGGCGGCCGTGATCCTCGTCGCGCTCGGGATCGGTCTCGCGCGGCGTCCGCCGGCGGTGCCGGCGGTCGGTTCGGTGGCCGGCCCAGTCGCGGTGCTGCCGCTGTTCGACGAGACGGCCGACTCGACGCTCGGGGGCTGGGGACGGCTCGCCGGCGACTGGTTCACGCAGGGCCTGCACGAATCGGGACTGCTCCCCGTGATCCCCTGGCCGACGATGCTCCTCGCCGCCGACGACCATCGGGCGACCGGCGGCGATCCGGTGGCCATGGTGCGACGGCAGACCGGCGCCGCGACGGTCGTCTCCGGCACCTACTATCGCACCGGCGACTCCCTGCGATTCCAGGCGTCCATCACCGATGCGCGCACCGGGCGTCTGCTCGCGGCGATCCCGCCCGTCGTCGTCGGTCGCGATTCCGCGGCAGCGGGCGTCCGCGAGCTGCGCGACCGACTGATGGGTGCCATCGCCGTCGCCTTCGACGACCGGCTGCTCGGGGCGTCGTCGGTGGGCACGCGCCCGCCGACGTGGGAGGCGTATCGCCTGTTCGACCAGGGACTCACGGAGTTCAACCAGTACCGCTACGGTGAAGCCGTCACCCTGATGCGCGAGGCGTGGGCGCGCGACACGACGTTCCTCCCTGCCCTGCTCTACGCGGCGATGGCCGCGGTCAACCGGTCCGACGTGGAGCTCGCCGACACGATCATCACCATGGCGCTCGACCGCCGCGCCGCGCTCTCGCAGTATCACGCCGCCCTCGCCGACTTCATCCGCCACTACCTCGACGGCGACCGCGGCCGCGCGCTCGACCCCATCATGCGCGCCAACGCGATGGCCCCCGGGTCGCGGGCGGCCTACAACGCCGCGTACATCCTGCTCCAGCTCAACCGCCCCGCCGAGGCGGATTCGATGCTCCGCACGATGGATCCCGACCACGGGCCGATGCGTGCGTGGCCGTCGTACTGGAGCCAGCGCGCGTACTCCGCGCATCTCCTCGGCCGGCACGAGGACGAGCTCGCACTCGCCCGCGAGATGAAGCGGCGCTTCCCGGACCAGCGCGTGGCCTGGGTGATCGAGTCCCGCGCCCTCGCCGCGCTGGGGCGACGGGCGGCCCTCGACTCCACCCTCGCATCGGCCGCCGCCCTCCCTCCCGACGTCTATTGGTCGCAGGGGGCGATGCGGATGATCGCGGCGGAGGAGTATGCGGTCCACCGCACGGGCGACTCGACCGCCGCGTACCGCGACGCAGTGCGATGGCTCGAGGGGCGACTCGCCGAGCGTCCGCGCGACCGGAACCATCGCAGCTGGCTCGGGCTCGCGCACGTCGGGCTGGCTCGATACGACGAGGCCGAGCGGGTGTTCGATGCGCTCGATCGCGAGGGTCCGGAGCGGATCTTCCATCGCGGACAGCTCGCCGTGCTCGCGGCGCGCCGTGGCAATGCGCCACTCGCCGCTCGGCGGCTCGGGAGCGCGCCGGGGGCCTCGCACGGCGAGTACGCTGTCTATCTGGCGCGCATCGCCGCCCTCACCGGTCGCCACGATGAGGCCTTGGCGAAGCTCGCCGAGGGGCTCCGGCTCGGCGTCTACAACTGGCACTGGATGCACCACGACCTGCAGCGCGACTTCGCCGCGCTGCACGACGACCAACGCTATCGCACGCTCCTCGCGCCGCCTGTCGTCCCGCGACGCTGACCGTCGCATCTCCTGGTGGTCACCCGGACCACACCACCTTCTCAGGAGATCGACGATGACCCACTCCCCCTTCTCGACCGTGAGGCGCGCGCTCGTCGCCGGCCTCTTCGCGGCCACCGCACTGGTCGGCGGCATGGCCCTCAGCGGACCGGTCGCCGACATCCATGCCCGCGGCACGGACGCCCCCGCCGCCGGCAAGCATGACGCGTGGCTCACCAAGCTCAACGGGAAGCACCGCCAGCTCTTCGACGCGGCGGCGCCCGATGGCGGGATCCCGCTCGTGCACGTCCTGAACTACTACGACACGTTCAATGGTGCGTTCGGCGTCGCCGACAAGGACGTGGATGCCGTCCTCACCTTCTACGGCAAGACGACCTTCCACGGCCTGAGCGATGCGATGTGGGCGAAGTACGAGCTCGGCGCGTTCCTCGGCGAGAAGGACGCGGCGGGGCGCCCGTACACCGCCAACCCCTGGCGCGCGAATCCGACCATCATCGGCATGTCGCTCCCCCAGGCGAGCATCGAGTCCCTGCAGCGTCGCGGGGCGAGCTTCATCATCTGCAACAACGCCCTCTCGATCTTCTCGGGCCTCGTCGCGCAGGCGCGCGGGCTGGACCCCAAGGCCGTGTACGAGGAGATGAAGGCGAACATCCTGCCCGATGTGACGCTGGTTCCCGCGATGGTGATCGCGATCGGGCAAGCGCAGAACGCGGGACTGACGTACCACCGGCAGTAGGAACCTCCCTGACAGGGATTCAGGCAAGCGCCGCTGGCCGGCGCAACCGCCTGGACGGAGCGTAGGGGCGTGCGGACTCAGGTCCGCGCGCCCCTCCTGCCATCGAGCCGTCGCATGCGCACCCTCGTCTCCCCACTCCCTCGCGTCGCCCTCCTGGCGGTCGCGATCGCGGCACTCCAGACCCCCGGGATCGCGCAGGAGGCCGTGCGCGACTCCTCCGCGCACATCCGCTTCGGCGGCGACGTCACCGTCCCCGCCGGTGCGCGGGAGGGCGCCGTCATCGTCGTCCGCGGCGATGCGACGATCGCCGGGGAGGTCCGCGGCGTCGTCGTCCTCGAGGGCGATGCGTTGATCGCTGGCGGCCGTGTCGGCGAACTCACGGTGGTGCGCGGTCGCGCGGTGCTCACCGACAGTGCGCGCGTGGATGGCGACGTCCACCTCCTCGACGGCGAGATCTCCGTGGAACCCGGCTCCTCCGTCGCCGGACGCGTGGAGCGCGGCGTCGGACGCCGCGTCGCTCGGCACCTCGTGGGCGCGGCGGCGCTCATCGGTCTCGGCTTCCTGATCGCCCTGGTGCTCGGCGGCGTCCTCGCGACCGCGGTCTTCGCCGACTCCGTGCGCGCCACCGGCGCACTGATCCGCAGCGAGACCGGAACCGTCCTGCTCGCCACCGGGGTGCTCTGGATCGCGCTCCCGATCGCCGCGGGTCTCCTCATCCCCACGCTCATCGGACTGCCGATGGGACTCGGCTACTTCCTGTTCGTGCTGCCCCTGCTCGGATTCCTCGGGCTGATCGTGGCCGGCACCTGGCTCGGTGACCTCCTCCTCCGGCGGATGACGACGGGGGGCGCGCCCCCCCGGCCGACCCTCGCGGCCGCCCTCGGGATCACCCTCCTCCTCCTCGTGGGACGCATCCCACTCGTCGGCATCATCGCGACGGCGCTGGTACTCCTCGGCACCGGGGCGATCGCCCTGCGGACCCTGCGCGCCATGCGGGCGCCGGCTGCTGGCCTTCCGCCGACCGCCGGTGCATCTCTATAGAGGTGCGTGCCGATCCGTCCGCGGTAGACCCGCTCTTCGTCGAGTTCCAGGAGGCACTCGCCGGCCGATACTCGCTCGATCGCGAGCTCGGGCGCGGCGGCATGGGGATCGTCTACCTCGCGCGGGAGGTGGATCTCGACCGCCTCGTCGCGATCAAGCTGCTGCCGCCCGACCGGGCGCTCCTGCCGGGCCTGCGCGACCGCTTCCTTCGGGAGGCGCGACTCGCCGCCAAGCTCTCTCATCCGAACATCATCCCCATCCACGCCGTCGAGGAGATCGGGGAGTTCGTGTTCTTCGTGATGGCGGTCGTTGATGGCTTCACGCTCGCCGAGCGGGTCCGGCGCCGGGGACCCCTGCCGACCACCGAGGCCGCCAAGGTCCTCCGGGAGGCGGCGTGGGCGCTCGCCTACGCGCATTCGCAGGGTGTGGTGCACCGAGACGTGAAGCCCGACAACATCCTGATCGAGGAAGCCACCGGCCGCGCACTGGTGGCCGACTTCGGCATCGCGGCGGCGTTCGATGACGCGCAGGATGACGGCGTCGTCGGCACTCCCGAGTTCATGAGTCCCGAGCAGGCTCTCGGCCAGCCGCTCGATGCCCGGAGTGATCTCTACGCCCTCGGGGCCACCGCGTTCTATGCATTCTCTGGCCGCTTCCCGTTCGAGGGCAGCACGCCGACCGAGGTGCTCGCGAAGCAGGTGACCGAACCGGCGCCGCACCTCTCGGCGATCGGGGTCGTCGTCCCGCGGAAGCTCGCGGCGCTCGTCGCGCGCTGCCTCGAGAAGGAACCGCCGGAGCGGCCGGAGAGCGCGCTCGTGCTCGCCGAACAGTTCAGTCTCGCGCTCGAGCACCGGCGCGAGCTGCCGGTGGCCCTGCGCGCCTTCGTCAAGCGAAGTGGCCGCTTGGATGGGAGCGGGACTCTCCTCGGCTTGATGGCGCTCTTCCCGGCGTCGGTCATCGTCTCGCTCGAGTTCGGCGTGGTCGCCGGATACGCGACGTTCTTCGTCGGTGGCGTCGTCGCGCCCCTCGGCTACCTCGTCGCGCAGGCGCGTCGCCTCGCGCGGCTCGGCTTCGCGCATCAGGACCTGCGTCCGGCATTCGAGGCCGAGGCCGAGCGCGCGCGTGAGGAGATCGCGAGCATGGGACGCGTGAGTGCGCCGGGGATCGTGGAACGCGTCCTGCCCGTGGTGGCACGGGTCGGGCTGGGCGTCGTAGGAGTCGGGATCGGCACGACCATCCTCGCGAACCTGTTCCTCCCCCCGTATCTCGCCGCGGCGTGGGTCAACGCGCTGGGTCCCCTACCGTACCTGCTCGGCGGCGTCGGCATGCTGGCCGGCGTGGGCGCGACCGGCCTCGCGGGCAATCGCCGCGACGTCGACACCGAGTTCTGGGCTCGGCGCTGGACCGGTCGGTTCGGGCGGATGCTCTTCGCGCTCGCACGACGGACGCTGGGCCGGGAGGCACCGACCTCCGCCGTGACACACCGCGCGACCGAGCTCTCGCTCGGCATGGCGGCGGAGCAGCTCTTCGAGACGCTGCCGAAGGATACCCGCCACGCGCTGCGCGACCTGTTGCCCGTGATGCGACGTCTCCAGGAGGACGCGCAGGCACTCCGGCGCCGGCACGACGACCTCGCCGAGGCGCTGAGCATGGCAGGCGATGCGGCCGCGGGCGTGGAGTACGCGGACGTGCGTGAAGCCCGCGACGAGATCCACGCCAAGCTCGGGGAGACCGTCGGGGCGCTCGAGTCCATCCGCCTGCAGTTGCTCAAGCTGCACGCCGGTTCCGTCTCGGTGCGGGGCGTGACCACACACCTCGGCATCGCCGCCGAGGTGTCGGAGCAGGTGGAGCGTCTCATCGCCGCGCACGACGAGGTCGAGCGGGGACTCGCCTTCCCCCGGCTGCCGACGCCGACACCGGCGTGACGCCCGCCTGACACCGGGGCGACCCGCCGCGCGTTAGTCTCCGAGGCGCATGCACACGCTCCGGATCGTCCTGAGGCTCCTTCCCCTCGCGCTCTCCTTCTGGCGCGACCACCGGCGCTGGCTCTGGTGGGGCGCGCCGCTCGTGCGCTCGCCGGGGTTCCACCACGAGCGCGCCACGCGTCTCGTCCGGACCCTCGCCTCCCTCGGGCCCACGTTCGTCAAGCTCGCGCAGGTCTTCGCCGCGCGCGCGGACCTGATCCCCGAGCCCTACCTCTCCCAGCTCGGCACCCTCACCGACCAGGTGCCGGCGGTGCCGTGGGAACGGATCGAGGCGACCATCCGCGACGCGTACGCGCGCGGACCCGACGAGGTCTTCGAGCGGATCGACCGCGCGCCGGTCGCCGCGGCATCGCTCGGCCAGGTGCACCGCGCCCGCTGGAATGGCCGCGACGTCGCGGTGAAGGTGCTGCGCCCGCACATCGAGCACACCGTCGCGAGCGACGTCGCATCGGCGCGCGCGATCACTGCGTGGGCGGCGCGCCGCTGGCCGGTGCCACACGTGCAGGGGTTCCAGGCGCTGGTGGAGGAATTCGCGGCGCGCATCGCCGAGGAGATGGACTTCCGCCTCGAGGCGGAATACGCGACCGAGGTGCGCACGAACTTCACGGGCAATCCTCGCGTGCGGATCCCCGAGGTGATGCACGAACTCACCCGCCAGCGCGTGCTCGTCCTCGAGTTCCTCGAGGGGACACGCCCCGACCGTCTGCGGCCGGGATCGGTGGATGCGCAGCGCCTGGCGTCGCAGGTCATCGAGGCCTACGTGCAGATGATGCTGGTGGACGGGCTGTTCCACGCCGACCCGCATCCGGGGAACCTCCTCGTCCAGCGCGACGGCACGCTGGTGCTGCTCGACTTCGGGATGATGGTGCGGGTGCCGAAGGAGATGCGCCTCAAGTTGATCCGCACCGTCTTCGCGGCGATCCGACGTGATGCGCCGGGCGTGGCGGCGGGCTTCACGGCGCTGGGACTGGTGGCGCCCGGCGCCGACCCGGCTGCCATCCAGCGCCTGTCGGAGCTCCTCGTCCACATGGCGGGCACGAAGTCCACGACCCAGCAGCGTCTCGAGACGATGCTCGCGGAGCGGGTGATGAAGTCGCTCTATGACTTCCCCGTCATCCTCCCCCGCGACCTGGTGTACTTCGCCCGTACCGCAGCACTGATCGAGGGGATCGGCACGAAGTACGATCCGTACTTCAATGCCGTGCAGGTGGGGACTCCAGTGGTGATGCGGATGCGCAGCCGGATCCTCCGCTCGCTGGGTGAGGAGGCGCAACCGACGGTGGAGGAGCTCGCAGCCGTGGCAGGCTGGGCGGCCGGAAGGGCGTGGCGCGGTGCCCGCGAGTGGCTCGACCGGATGGCGCACACGACCGCCGGCGCACGACCGACGTGACGGTCGCCGACTGGACCACGTACGGCGATGCGGCCCGATTCGGCGCCGCACGTCTCGAGCGTATCCTCGGGCGCGGCACCTTCAAGAAGGTCGTCGCGATCCGGCCCGATGGCCCCGATGGCGCGGAGTACGCGCGCGCCGAGTACCGACCCCACGAGGGGTGGCTCGAGAGGGACTTCAACGGCCGCGTGCGGTTCGAGCGCGAGGTGCGCGCGATGGCAGCGCTCGAGGGCAGCAACGTGATGCCGGTGATCGCCGCCGACCTCTCCGGGGAGCATCCCTGGTTCGTGATGCCCCTGGCCGACGAGAACCTCGAGGGGATGGCGGCCACCATCCGGACCCGCGCCGAGGCGGCCGGGGTGTTGGAGCAGGTGGTGGACGGCGTCGCCACGATGCACGCGCGCGAGTACATCCATCGCGACCTCAAGCCCAACAACATCTTCCGCGTCGAGGGGCGCTGGGTGATCGGCGACCTCGGCCTGCTCCGCGACATCGGACGCATCAGCGAGACCTACCGCGACCTCACCCTGCTCGGGTCGCACCGCGCGCCCGAACTACGCATGAGCATGCGCTCCGCCACGCGCGCGAGCGACGTCTTCTCGCTCGGCTGGATCATCCAGAACGTCGTCCCGATGGTGGAGCGGGTGGTCACCGGCCGCGGCCAGCCCTTCAGGGCGCTGCCGGGCGCCGTCGCGCTCCGGTCGGTCGTGGCGCGGTGCCTCGAGGAGGAGCCGGGGGACCGCTACCCGAGTGCGGTCGAGCTCCGGCCCGAACTCGTCAGGGCGCTCGCGGAGTGGGCCGCGGAGTGACGCCGTAGGAGACCACGCGGCGCGCGCTCATGTCGTACACGTCGCCGTAGCCGAGCACGAACCACTTCTTCTCCCACGGCTGGACGGCGCGCGTGTTGTCGTGCACCGCGACCTTCCACCGGCCGATGACCTCGAACCGGTCCCCGGTGACGACGATTGCGGTCCCCTCGGAGAGCCCGATGCCGAGGAGATGGGGGAATCGTTCGATCACCGGGCCGAGGTGTTCCCAGCGGTCGCGCGCGTCGATGTGCTGGTCGATCGCCGTGCGACGGAGGAACTTGAACGCCTCCTGGTGGTTCGGCTCCTCGGTCATCATGATCTGTGCGCCGCGGGTGTCGCCGCGCACGAGGTACTCCCCCTGGATCGTCGCACCGGCCGACGACCCGCCGATCACGCCACCGCGTGCGAGCACCTCGTGGAACGCGCGGTACGTGCGCGTCCCCGCGTAGGAGTCCACGATGTTCCACTGCCGACCGCCGTTGAACCAGACCGCATCGGCGTCCCGCAGCACCGCCGCGAACTCCTCGGTGTCCGCCACCTTCGGGTCATGCGTGTGCAGCATCCGAACGTTCGTGAGGCCCCGCGCCTTCCAGGGCGCGACGACCGCCGACTCGGCGTAGGCGATCACCGTGCCGTCCTGCCGGCGATTGCCTCCCGCCGTGGGCACGATCACGAACTTCCGCTGCGGGCCGCCGGCGAGCTCGATGAACCGCTCGAGCACGCCGGTGCCCTCGAGGATGCCCCCGCCGACGACCACGAGGGTGCCCCTCGGCGGCCCGTAGTCGGGCGCCGCCGCCTGCGCGGCGGCGGCAGGTGCGATCGCGAGCGCGAGAGGAAGCGCCCACCGCCGCGCGACCGCGCGCCGCATCACCGACCGCCGAAGCTGAGGGTGAACCCGCCGCCGGTGTCCGCCCGCCCGTCGGACTGCAGGAGCTGGCCCGCCAACTGCAGGTTGACGATCCCGAACTCGAGCCCCAGGCCGGCGCTGTAGCGCATCCCGTCACCCACCGTCGTGATGCCGGCGCGGAACGGGATGAACGGCACCAGCCGCAACTCGGCGCCGACGCCGATCTGCGTATCGGGCCCCAGTTCGATCCGGCTGTCCCCGATCTTCTGCTTGAGGTCGGCGGCCACCGTGAGCCGGCTGATCGGCGACCAGGCGACGCCGAGCGCGAGCGTCGGGGTGTACTTCGCATCGCCGATCAGCGCCCGCAGCTCGTCCTGCAGCGCGGGGTCGGCTTCCGAGAGCGGGAGGATGCTGTCCACCTCGGTCTCGCTCACCTCGCCGTTGAACGTGGCGCGCACCGGGATGTAGTAGAGGTTCTCGGTGTCCCACTTGAACGTGTTGATGAGGTTCTGGGCGACCACGCCGACGCGGAGAGACCGGAAGCTCCAGGCCGCCCCGACGTCGATCCCGAAGCCCGAGCCCGCACCCCACGTCTTCGCCGTGTCCGTGAGGACCACGGGGAGGTCGAGCTCGACGCCCAGGGGGTCGGAGGAGAGCACCGATCCGTAGTCACGCATCGCCGCCTGCCCATGGCCCACCAGGTACTTCCCGGTCACGCCGATGGCGAGGTCGGGGAGCAGCGGGAGAGGGAGGCTCCGGCCGTACGATGCGGCGAACGTGGTGACGGCATTCGCATCCAGGTCCAGGTCGTCGAGCGCGAGGTCGTTGGCGGTCCCCGTGCGCCCGGCGTTGCCGAAGAACACCAGCTCGGCGAGCGCAGTGGGGAGCGAGCCGTCGGCCCGCACCGTCGTCGTGGCCCCGATGGCCAGGCGCCCGATCGAGAGCGCGAGCGGAGTGATGTGGAAGTCGCCGCGGAGGTCCTGTCCGCCGTTGTCGTCGATCTTCTGGAGCCACGCCTCGCGGACCGCCTGCGGCACGACCTGGCCCTCGTATTCCGTCAGGTCGGTGAGCGTCAGCGGTCCGGTGCCGAGCGCGAGCTGCGGCGAGAACGCGAGGGAGAAGACGGAGTTGCCCGGGAGCGCGAGGTTGGCCGGATTCCACGCGATCGCGTTGAAGTTGCGCGCGACCGCGGTGTAGTTGCCTCCCATCGCCGTCGCGGCGGCGGAGGCGTTGCCCTGGGCCGCGGCGCCGATCGGCAGGATCGCGGCGAGGAGCAGGAGGCGGGCGGTGCCCGTGGGTCGGATGCGGTCCATGGTCAGGCCCCCACGTTGAGCGTGAGGGAGAGCTGCGTCCGCACCGTGATCGCCGATGTCGGTGTCACCGTGACGGTGTTGCCGACGCCGGTCCCGGTGGCAGTACCCGTGACGCCGATCGTCACGCCGTTCTTGCCGACGAGCATCTGGAGTTCGCCCTTGGTCAGGGTCACATCCACCACGCTGGTGCTGCTCGCGAACATGTCGAACGCCTTCACGATGTTGACGGCCGGATCGCCGTCCTGGGCGGGCGCGGCGAGCGTGAGCGTCAACGACGCCTGCGCGTTGAAGGGATTGACCACGGTGAGCACGAACCCGCCGCCCTCGATCAGGTCACCGAGGTCCACGTCGTCGAGGTCGTACCCCTCCGGGGAGGCCGAGACGGACTTGGAGTTCACGACGACATCCGCACTGGAGATGGCGAGCGACTGGATCGACGCCTCGACCGCGAGGGCATTCGAGGAGTTGAGCGTCGCCGCGCCGCCCTGCGGCACGTCGAACGACACGTCCACCCCGATCGTGCCGGTGTAGGCGCCGGTGGGAAGCGGGATCGAGAACGTGCGCATCGTCCCGTCGGCGAGTCCCTGGATCGCGGTGCCGTGGAACGTCGTGGTGGAAGTGAGCGCGCCACTGGTGATCTCGAACGTGATGCTGCCGAACGGCGCGCTCGCCCCGTTCGGGCTCAGCGGATCGAATCCGAGGTTGTTCGTGACGTGCACCTGGAGGAACCCGCCGCTGATCGTCACCGACTGCACCCCCGCCGGGAATGCGATCGAGGTCGCCAGCACCCCCGCCGGCGACGTGAAGGCCGGGGTGTTCGGCACGTTGACGTCTCCCGGCGCCTGGCACTCCGGCTGTCCGCAGAGCGTGCCGAGCGTGGTGTTGAAGTTCGCCGTGGGCGTCGTCGCGGTGAACGCCGTGCCGCCGCCCGTGAGCGACACGTTCGCCGGGAGCAGCGTGGAGACGCTCACCTGCACGGAATCGGCGGGCACCAGCCACGTCTGCTGGAAGATCGGAGGTTCTGAGGGGATGTCGCACGCGGCGATCCCCAGGACGGCCACGAGCGGGACGAGACGTCCGAGCCGAGGCGTGCAGCGGGAGTTCATTGGCCTTCCGAGAGAGTTTGGGAGTGCATCGTGCCAGCACGGAAGCTATCGCAAGAAGCGCGCGCGGCGAGTCCCGGCCCTGTGACGGCCGTCACGACGTGAGGCCCGTCGGATTCTCCCCTACTGCTGACGCCGCTTGCCGCGCGGTCCCGACGGCGCCGACGGATCGAGGATCCGGATCGGGTGGCGCAGGACGTCATCAAGGAGGTGGATCCGCTCCTCCTCGGGCACCGGGCCCTCGCGGAGTCCAGGCGTGAGACTGTAGGCGTCGGCAGTCGCGAACGACACGGCGTAGCCGAGGTCCTGGAGGGACGCGATCGTGATCGCGCTCAGCGGGTTGATCCCCGGAGAGAGGAATCCGGTCATCAGTTCCTTGTCGAGCACGCCCTCGCGCCAATGCGCGTCGCGCGTCCCTTGCGCGCCCTGGGTGTTCTCGACCGGCACCTTCCCGCCGGCATAGCCACTCCCACCAGCGGCGTTGAACGCGATGACGGCGTTCGCCCCCGGGAAGTGGGTGTCCGCGCCCGGCGAGCTGGGCAGCGACGGGTTCAGCAGAAGTCCCTTCAGCCCCCAGATCGAACCGATGCCGAGGACGTGCGCCATCTCGTGCAGGATCACGTTCGGCAGGCTCGCGAGATCGAGGTCGTCGGTGTCGAAGCGCATCACGCCGACCATCGGCAGGAGGGACCCCGCGCGCACCGCGCACGGCCCGGCCGATCCCAGCACGCCGCCCGGACCGTCGATCCCCTGCAGTCGCACGAAGATCAGGAGGTCGTCCGCCGTCTCGTCGAGCGGAGGCGTCTCGCTGCAGTAGGGGAATGGCGACGAGAGGAGGAACGAGGGGACGTCGCCGGTGATGATCGACTCCCACCGCGCGGCCGCCGTGTTGAACGCCTCGAGCTGGCTCTGCGTCGGCATGCTCAGGAACCGCAGGGTGATGTCGAAGCCTGCGGGGTCAGCGCTGCCCATACCCGAGAAGACCGCTGGACTCCCGGTGACGCCGGTGCCGGCGACGGTCGCGCTCATGACGTTCGCGCCGGCGGCGAAGGTCCAGCTTCCGACGGTCGCGAACCCGTCGGCGTCGGTCACAGCGTCCACGCCTGTGGCGCCCCCGACCCCCGGCACCGTCGCGAACGTGACCGTCACGCCGGGCACCCCGAGGTCGAGCTCGTCGAGCACCCGCACCGACGGCGCGACCGGAGCGTCCTGGCCGGGCGCGACCGACTGCGCGTTCCCCGCGATCACCTCGACCCTCTTCGCGACGCCGACCGCGGCGACCCGGGCCGAGATGCTGTACGTCCCGACCTCGCCCACGAGGAAGCTCGAGGCGCGCAAGTAGTACGTCCCCGCGTCCAGCATGACCCCGATCCGGGAGTCGGTGACCACACCGGTCTCGATGTCATCCACCTCCACGATGACCGTGGAGTTGTCCGCCTCGAGCAGCACGAGATAGGCATCGTGCGTGGCGAAGAGCTCGAACAGCACCCCCGACGGGGCGGCGAGGTCGAACTTGAAGAGGTCGAAGCGCCGCAGGTCCGGAGCGACGCAGTCCGAGTTCGACAATGCGCCTGCCTCCGTCCCGCCGAGGGCGAGCTGCGTCGCGCCCGCCGGGATGCAGGGATCCTCGATCGCCGTGACCGTGAACAGCACGGGCGTGAAGTCGTCGTACGTCGCTTGCAGCGTGTTCACGCCCACGTCGGGCCCGAGCGTCCAGGACGAAACGCGCGCGACCCCGGCGCCGTCGGTCGTCGCGGTCGCGGAGCCGACGGTCCCGCCACCGCTCATCACGGTGAAGGTCACGACCTCGCCGGCGATGCCATCCCCGTCCTCGTCGGTGATGCGCACCGAGGGACGCACCGGGACCGCGGTACCGCGGATCGCTGTCTGGCCGTCGCCGTTGGCCCCGGGCCCGAGTGCGAAGGCCGTCGCGACAGGGATCGGCGGCGCGGTGGAGCTGTCGCACGACACCAACGCGACCAGCAGGAGGGCGACAGCGGACGCTCGCATGGGATGCATCGCTCGGACCGGGTGGGGCGGACGGGTGGTGCGGGAGCCGACCCCTGTGCTACCCCGTCGGCCCCCGGCAGGTCACCTGACCCGCAAGTTACGCGCCCTCAGGGCGCCGCGCCGGGGGTGACGACCGACGCCCTCTCGGCGGGGATCCGGTTTGACACCTGTGCAACGGTCGGCTTGTTTCGCCTCACGCCCGTGCTTCGATCCCCTTCCCGACCCGCCGCGCCTCTGACACCTCGGACCCTCTCCGAGGGCGTCGCCGCTCTCGCGCGCACCGACCCCCGCCTCGCTCGGATCGTCGCGGCACACGGCTCCCCGCCTCTCTGGGGGCGACCAGCCAGCTTCCGCACGCTCGTGCGGATCGTGCTCGAGCAGCAGGTATCACTCGCGTCGGCAGCCACGCTCTTCCGGCGCCTCGATCGCGAGATCCCCGGCGGCCTCACGCTCGATGGCATCTCCGGGGTCGGTGAGCGCGGACTCCGTGCCCTCGGCGTCACGCGCCAGAAGGCGAGCTACCTCCACGGGCTCGCCGCCGCCGTGCGCGAGCGACGACTCGACCTTCGGGCGCTGGCGCGCCTCGACGACGACGCTGCGCACGAGACGCTCGTCGCGGTCCGCGGGATCGGCCCGTGGACCGCCGCGATATACCTGCTGATGGCCCTGCGACGCGCCGATGTGTGGCCCCGCGGCGATCTCGCGCTCCACGTGGCGCTCGCGCGACTGCGTGGCTCGCGCCGCGCCCCGACCAGCGACGAGGCCGAGCGCTACGCCCGCCGCTGGAGACCCTGGCGCGCCGTCGCCGCGAGGATCCTCTGGCACGACTACCTGGCCGCGCGTTGATCAGGGACCGGAGCGCGCGATCCGATCCACCCGCGTCCCCATCGTGACGTAGAGCGCGCCGTCGGCGCCGACGGCGAGGTTCGTCGGCGATCCGCCGGTGTGCGCGAACACCGACGGCGCCCACTCATCGTCGGCATCCAGGAAGTGGATCCAGCCGGCGACGAAGTCCGCGAAGAAGTAGTCGCCGACGAAGGCCGGTCCGAAGGAGGGGGTCGCCGGCCGGTAGAACGCGGCACCGACGATCGCCGCCCCCTCGAAGAGTGTCGGGCTCGCCGCGTGCCGGTAGGCGAAGAGCGGCGCGTCGATCCCCGCGGCGGTGGTGGGACCCTCGGTCGAGGGCCAACCGTAGTCCGCGCCGGCGCGCCCGACGTTGACCTCCTCCCACGTCCCCTGACCGACGTCGTTGATGAACATCCGCGACGCACCAGGCTCGAACGCGAACGTGTACGGGTTGCGGAGGCCCTTGGCCCAGATCGCGCGGTTGATCCCCGTCGTGCTCGCCGCGAACGGGTTGTCGCCGGGGATCGAACCGTCCGGCTCGAGTCGCAGGATCTTGCCGAACGGGGAGGTCAGGATTGCGGCCAGGGTGCCGTTCGCGTTTTCGCCGACGGCGACGTAGAGCTTGCCGTCGGGGCCGAACGCCATCGCTCCCCCGTTGTGGTTCTGGGCCGTCGAGAGCGCAGGGAGGTCCACGAGGACCTCCTCGCTCGACGCCGCCACGTCCCCGAGCGCGGCGAAGCGGCTGATGCGGTTGTGCGCGCCGTCCTCGGCGGTCGTGTAATGGAGGTACACGTATCCCGTCGTGCCGAACCCGGGGGAGAGCGCGATGCCGATGAGCCCGCGCTCGCTCCCGAGCAGCACCGGCACCGCGACGAAGGGCTGGGCGAGGAGCGCGCCGCCCTTGATGACACGCACCGCGCCCGACTTCTCGGTCACGAAGAGGCGGCCATCGGGTGCGGCGATGATCGCCGTCGCCTGTGCGCCGAGTGCCGGCGCCACCACGCTCTGCGTGAATCCGGCGGGGAGCGCCACGTCCCCGCCGAACGTCACGACCGCGCCGGGGCTCGCGGACTCGTTCCCGTTGTGGTCTCTCGCGACGACGGCGACGCGATGGACCCCCGACGCCCAGTCGGCGGTGCTCACGGTCGTCTGGTAGGGCTCCGCGAAATCGCTCGCGACGTGACTCCCGTCAACGAGGAAGTACACGACTGCGATCCCGGCGGAGTCGGTCGCCTCCGCCGCGAGGGTCAACTCGCCAAGGAGGTCCGACGTGCCGTTCTCGGGCGACGTGAGGGTGACGACCGGCGGCGTCGTGTCCGAGGGGCCGGTCGCCGCGGAACACGCGGTCAGGGTCCCGACACCGGCGCCGACAACGGCGCTCGCGAGCAGGGCCAAGCCTCGAGTGAGCGGGGTACGAGGCATCCTGGGCATATCTTACACCCTCTTCCCGCCGACGGCCCGTCCCGATACGATGACGACACCTTCCCCTCGCGAACGCCTCCTCGTGCAACTTCGCCTCGCCGCCGCCGCGCTCGTCCTCGCCCTGCCCGGGGCGCTCCACGCGCAGGATCCGGCGCTCCAGCCGCAGGGACCGCAGTGCCCTCCTGAGACCGCGGTCACCTGCCCCGCGCGACGCGAGGTCACCGCGGTCGTGGGATGGGCCCCCGAGTCCTATTCCGTCGGAATCGCCTGGACCAGTGTCCGACGGTTCGGCGCGTACGTGCGACTCTTCCCCGGGCTCGATCCCGCGCCACGCTCCGTCCCGAACTCGATCGTGACCGCCGAGTCGCAGCTCGAGTTCGGCGTCGCGTACCGGCTCACCGCGCCGATCACGATCGGGATCGGATACGGGAAGTACACGCGCACGGACACGGAGTACGGCGGTGTGGACCCGATCACCTTCCGTCCGAGCCTCGTGAGCCGCGAGCGCACGTCGGAGGCCGGACCCGCGCTGTTCGTGGCTTGGGCGCTGCATCCGCCTCGCCGGGCGATCGGCGTGGCGCTCTCCGGCTCGGTCGGGGTGGTTGGTTCCGGCGTCGCCATCGGGACCACGCTCCGCTTCCCGCGCGTCCGCGCCCCGATCGGCATCCAGTGACGCGACCCGCGCCTCGACTCGACCCTGCCGATCTCGGCTTCGAGGCGATCGAGCGCGCGTCCACCATCCCGTCGCAGTGGTACGTGGACCCGGCATTCCACGCCGTGGATCGCGAGGCGATCTTCGCGCGGACCTGGCAGTTCGTCGGTCGGAGCGAGGAGGTCCGCGATCCGGGGATGTTCATCACGACCACCATCGCGGACGATCCGGTGATCGTGGTCCGCGACAAGGAGGGCGTGCTCCGCGCGTTCTTCAATGTGTGCCGACACCGCGGCGGCCCGCTGGCGACAGAACGATCGGGGTGCGTGAAGGCCCTGACCTGCCAGTACCACGGCTGGACGTACCTCCTCGATGGATCGCTGCGCGGCGTGCCGCGCTGGGATCGCGTGGACCTCTTCGACCGGAAGGACTACGGACTCGTGCCGCTGCGGGTGGAGACCTGGCAGGGCTTGGTCTTCGTGAGGCTCGACGCCGACCCCGCGCCGCTCGACGCGACACTCGGCGGCATCGCCGAGCGGATCGCTCCGCTCCGGCTGGACGAGCTCACGTTCGCGACGCGCGTGGACTACGAGGTGGCGTGCAACTGGAAGGTGTACGTGGACAACTTCCTCGAGGGCTACCACGTCCCCTACGTGCATCCGGAGCTGATGAAGCTGTATGACTTCCGCCAGTACACGACCGACACCGCCGAGCACTGGTCGGTGCAGTGGAGCCCGTTGGCGCCGGGCGATGCGCCCTACGAGATCCGGCCCGGCGACAAGGCCTTCTACTTCTTCGTCTTCCCGAACACGATGTTCAACGTCCTCCCGGGCCGCCTGCAGACGAACCGCGTGGTACCGCTGGCGCACGACCGCTGCCGCGTGGAGTTCGGCTTCCATTATCGCGGCGTCACCGGTCCTGACGCCGAGCGCGCCATCGCCGAGGATCTCGAGTACAGCGACCGTGTGCAGCGCGAGGACATGGACATCTGCGAGCACGTCCAACGCGGCCTCTCCTCCCGCGCCTACGACCGGGGCCGCTTCTCGGTGGACGCCGAGCAGGGCGTGCACCACTTCCAGGACCGGGTGAAGCGCAGTTACCGCTCCTGGCGCGACACCCCGCAAGCCAGCCCGACCCCCACTCCCCTGGTCCCCACCCGATGACCCGCCCATCCGCCCCACTCATCCTGGCCGGACTCGCTCTCCTCGTGGCCGCCTGCGCCGGTGATGGCGCCTCCCGCGAGGATCGCGCGCGCTGGGAGGCCCGCTCGGCCGCCGTCACGATCACCCGCGACGACTGGGGGATCGCCCACGTGAAGGGCGCCACCGACGCCGACGCGGTGTTCGGGATGCTCTACGCCCAGGCCGAGGACGACTTCCATCGCGTCGAGATGAACTACCTCAACGCGATCGGGCGCTACGCCGAGGCGACGGGCGCCGAGGACATCTGGCGCGACCTGCGCGCGCGGCTCTGGGTGGATGAGGACTCGCTGCGGGCGCTGTACGAGACCGCGCCGGAGTGGCTCCGCACGCTGATGGTCGCCGCGACCGACGGCGTCAACTACTACCTGCACACGCACCCCGAGGTGCGGCCAAGGGTGCTCACGCGCTTCGAGCCGTGGATGACGCTCCCCTTCAGCGAGGGGAGCATCGGCTGGGACCTCGAGTCCGCCTCGCTCGCGCGCCTCCGCGCGTTCTACGACAGCGCGACCACCCGGACAGCGATGGTGGACGCGAAGGAGGCGATGGCGGCGCGAGAACCGGTCCCCACCGGATCCAACGGGTTCGCGATCGCGCCGTCGCGCTCGGCCAGTGGCAAGGCGCTGCTGCTGATCAACCCGCACACGTCGCACTACTTCCGCGGTGAACTCCACGTGACGAGCGACGAGGGGCTGGACGCCTACGGCGCGGCCACGTGGGGCCAGTTCTTCATCTACCAGGGCTTCAATGCCACCGCGGGCTGGATGCACACCTCCAGCGACGCGGACCAACTCGACGAGTACCTCGAGATCGTCACCCCTTCGGCGGATGGATTCACCTACCGCTATGAGGGTGAGGAGCGTCGCGTCCGTCAGGATACGGTGACGATCCGCTTCCGGACCGACAGCGGGATGGCGTCACGTACCTTCGTCACGTACCACACGCACCACGGACCGATCGTCGGACGCGCCGGCGACCGGTGGATCGCGTTCAAGGTCATGCAGGAGCACGTGAAGGCCCTGACGCAGAGCTACACGCGGATGAAGGCGGCGGACCACGCCGCGTACCGCCGCACGATGGAGTCGCACACGAACTCGTCGAACAACACCATCTTCGCCGACGCGTCGGGGAACATCGCCTACTTCCACGCGAACTTCGTCCCGAAGCGCGACCCCCGATTCGACTGGACGCGACCGGTGGATGGCTCGATCGCGGCCACCGAGTGGCAAGGCGTGCACACCCTCGACGAGTCGCCCGACCTGCTCAACCCGCCGACGGGTTGGATCCAGAACACGAACAACTGGCCCTGGTCCGCCGCTGGCCCGCACAGTCTCCGCGCCCGCGACTA
This sequence comes from uncultured Gemmatimonas sp., assembly GCA_964650715.1. Classification (GTDB taxonomy): domain Bacteria; phylum Gemmatimonadota; class Gemmatimonadetes; order Gemmatimonadales; family Gemmatimonadaceae; genus Pseudogemmatithrix. The sequence continues at coordinate 25,761 of CAZYUL010000015.1, forward strand.
TCCGCGGTACTTCGACAACGGCGCCGAGAACCCGCGCGGCTTGAGCGCGCTGGCCGTGCTGCCGCGCGACACTGCCTTCACCCTCGAGTCCCTCATCGCCGCCGCCTACGACCCGATGCTCCCGGCGTTCGACCTCCTGCTCCCGGGACTCTTCCGGGCCTTCGACGCGCTCCCGCGCTCCGACGCGCGTCGCGAACGCCTCCGGGAGCCGGTCGAGCTGCTCCGCGCGTGGGACCGCCGGTGGGGGGCGAACTCCATCGCGACGGCCGTCGCCGTGCATTACGGCGAGGAGGTCTGGCGCCGTGCGTCGTCCAGCACCGGGTCCGACGACGTCGAGGTCTACCGGGCGATCGGGCGCAGCGCGCCGGCCGCTGTGCATCTCGCGGCGCTCGACTCGGCGATCACCAAGCTCGCGGCGGACTTCGGGGACTGGCGCACGCCGTGGGGGGAGATCAACCGGATCCAGCGCGTGAGCCCGGACATCCGCCAGCAGTGGGACGACACCAAGCCGAGCGTCGCGGTGCCCTTCACCTCAGCGCGCTGGGGCTCCCTCGCGTCGTTCGACGCCCGCGCGCCGAACGGCACCAGGCGTCGGTACGGGACCTACGGCAACAGCTTCGTCGCGGTGGTCGAGTTCGGGGAGCGGGTGCGGGCGCGCGCCATCACGGCCGGCGGCCAGTCCGGGGACCCGGCCTCGCCGCATTTCTTCGACCAGGCGCAGCGATACGCGAGCGGCGACCTGCGACCGGTGTACTTCCACCCCGACGAGCTCGAGGGGCACGTCACGGCGACCTACCGCCCGGGCGAGCGCCGGTAGCGGCGCTCAGCGCCAGCCGAGCCAGCCGACGTCGTGCGCGGTGGCCCCGCGCACGACGAGGTCGCGTGCGATCTCCCCGACCACACTCGCGAACTTGAAGCCATGCCCGCTGCACGCCGAGAGGAGCAGGACCTCGGGGTGCGCGGCATCGCGCGCGATGAGGAAGTGCCCGTCCGCGGTGTTCGTCATCAGGCAGGTGCGGGCATCGAGCCGGGCGCCATCCGCCGCGGGGAGGTAGCGCGCGAGTGCCGCGCGCATCACCGCCTCGTCGTCATCCGTGATCGTCCGGTCCACCAGGTCCGGGTCGCTCACCGCGGCGCCATCGTGGTAGCGCCCGAGCTTCACGCCGGGGACGCCATGCTCGGGGAAGCCGTAGAACGTCCCCTCCTCGGCCTCGTGCACGAAGACCGGGAACCGCGACGGGGCGAAGAGGTCACGGTCGGAGGGCTCGAACCAACCGACCACCTGGCGCTCGACGGCGAGGCGCGGAGCGAGTGCGGGCACCAGCGATGGCATCCACGCGCCGGCGGCGAGGACGAGCTGTCCTCCATCGTAGGTCGCACGGTCGGTGCGCACGCGGACCCGTCCGCCGTGCGCTCCCCACTCCAGCACCCGCTCCCTCGTGTGCAGCGACGCGCCGTGTGCGCGCGCCATCGCGACGTGGGCGGCGATGCACCGCTCGGGGACCAGGAAGCCCGCGTCGGGCTGCAGCACGGCGCGCGTGCCCCGAGGGACGCGCCACGCCGGCACGCGTCGCATGAGTCCGTCGGCATCCAACACCTCGTGCACGAGGCCGTGCTCGCGGCAGGTGCGCACCGAGCCCTCGAAGATGCGCGTACCCTCGGCGCCGATGTCGAGTCCACCCGTGCGATGGAAGAGCCGCTCGCCCGAGGCGGCCTCCAGACCGGACCAGAGTTCGAAGGCCCGGCGCAGCAGCGGCACATAGCGCGGGTCCTCGAAGTACGCGAGCCGGATGATGCGGCTCAGTCCGTGCGACGAGCCCCGGTCGTGGCCGGGGACGAAGCGCTCGATGAGGAGCACCCGCTGGCCGTCGGCGGCGAGGTGCGCGGCGGCGGCGCTCCCCATCGCGCCGCCGCCCACCACGATGACGTCGTGCGCCGCGGCCAGGGGGCTACTTGATCTCGACGCCGAGTTCGCTCTTGGCGCCCGTCCCCTTGCCGACGAGCTCCATGGTGTAGCGCGGCTTCTTCTCGTCATCGATCGCCGCGAACTTCACCCATCCGCCGGCCGCCGACTCGTCGAGCCACCAGTTGAGCGTCCCTCCGCCCTGCCCGAACCGGACGTGGCGCGCGCGGAAGGTGCCGGCCGCGGTCTTCACCTCTTCCATCCCGACCGTCGCACCCTCGATGGACTCCGGCGTCGGCCGGCCGGTGAAGGAACCCATCATGTTCCACATGGACCACTGCTCGGGGACCATCATCTCCTGCGCCTCGGAGTTGCCCGGCAGCTTGCCGCGCATGCGGACGAGCCGCTGCATCCCCTCGTTGTCGGTCTCGGGCTTGAAGAGGGCCTCGAGGTTGATGGTGTCGGCGCCGTCGCCGCCGGAGGTGATGGTCTTCATCCGCCACCACTCGCCACCATCCGAGGTGCGACCGAGGAACGCGCGCTCCACGGTCTGCAGCGCCTCCTCATCGTCGCCCTTGATGCTCCAGCGCGTCCACTCCCCTGGCTGGTAGTCCTTCTCGAACATCGTCGCGCCGGAGAGGTACTGCACGGCGAAGAGCTGGGAGATCCAGATCCACGCGTAGTCGGTGTTCCACACCGCCGGACCGCGCATCCCGCGACCGCCGAGCGCGTCGCCATCCACGACCGCCGACATCCCGAACGAGCCAGCGACCTGCCCTTGGCGCGACTTCAGGACCTCGAGGCCGGCCTTCGTGAAGCCCGAGCGGTCGCCCATGACGTAGCCGCGGAGCCGGTCCTTCAGGGTGCGGTACTCGGCGAGCTTGAACCCACCGCTGGTCGCCGCCGCGTTCTCCGGCGCATCGAGGATGCGCTGGCGCTCCTTGCGCATCGCCTCCGAGTCGTTGGCGCCGCACTTCGCCTTGATCGCGGCGCGCGCGGCGATCTGCGCGAGCCGCCCCCCCGCGACGTTCCCCGCCGTCTCGAAGTCGCGCTTGCACTGCTCGAACTTCGCGATCCTCGCGTCGGCATCGGAGAGCTGCGTGCTCACCGCCCCCGATTCGGTCTTCTCCTTCTCGTGCGCCGAGAGGAAGCGGTCGAGGATCGCCTCCGTGAGGTCGAGCGCGCGGTCGGACTGCGCGCTGGCGCCGGCCGGCGCGATGAACGCGGCGGCAGCGAGGAGCATCAGGAACGGACGGGGGGTGCGCATGCGGCCTCCAGGGTTCCGCCGCGCGGATCGCGACGGGAGGTCGAAGTTAGAGGGTTCGGTGGCGCCGGCGCCAGAACGGGCTGTCGGGCGTTCGCCGACGCTGGCCGTGCAGGGCGTCCCGACCCAACTTCCCCCGCGTGACAGCTCGCCTGCTCCGTCTCGGTCCCGAGGTCCTGGCCCTCCTCGCGTTCGCCGCTGCCGCTCCGGCGGCAGCGCAGACGGGACCTCCCCCGGTCGTCCCACTCCCCGCGCGCTGGACCGTTGGATCGGGGAGTTGGCGTCCCCCGTCGTCACTCCCGCCTGACCTCGCGCTGGCGAGCGACGCCGACCTGCAGCGCGCCGACATCCGCGTCAGCGTCGTGCCGGGCGACTCCGTCTATGGTCGCGAGAGCTACCGGCTCACCGTCGAGGCGACCGGTGTCGCCGTCCGGGCGCCGGGCACCGCCGGTCGGTTCTACGCCCTCGTCACGCTCCAGCAACTCGTGGACGCATCGCCCGGCGCGGTGCCGGCGATCACGATCGACGACGCCCCGCGATTCCCCTGGCGCGGGCTCCACCTCGACGTCGGCCGCCACTTCCAGCCGGCGTCGTTCGTGATGCGCTACATCGACCTGATGGCGCGGTTCAAGCTCAACACGTTCCACTGGCACCTGACCGAGGACCAGGGGTGGCGCGTGCCGATCGCGAAGTACCCGCGCCTCACCGAGGTCGGCGGCTGCCGCAGCGAGACGATGCTCGAGAAGAACTTCTCACCGTACGTCGGCGACGGCGTCGCGCACTGCGGCGCCTACACGAAGGCGGAGATCCGCGAGGTCGTGGCGTACGCGGCCGCCCGGCAGGTCACCGTGGTCCCGGAGATCGAGATGCCGGGCCACGCGGTCGCCGCGCTCGCCGCCTATCCCGAGCTCGCGTGCACGCCCGGCCCCTTCAGCGTGCGCACCACGTGGGGCGTGGATGACAACATCCTCTGCCCCAGCGAGCGCACCTTCGCCTTCCTCGAGGATGTGCTCACGGAGGTGATGGAGCTCTTCCCGTCGCGCTACATCCACATCGGTGGCGACGAGGCGCCCAAGGTGCGCTGGCGCGAGAGCGCGTTGGCGCAGGAGGTGATCCGCCGTGAGGGGCTCAAGGACGAGCACGAGCTGCAGAGCTGGTTCATCCGCCGCATCGAAGCGTTCCTGAACCGGCACGGACGTCGCCTCGTCGGCTGGGACGAGATCCTCGAGGGGGGCCTCGCACCGAACGCGACCGTGATGAGCTGGCGCGGCACCGCCGGCGGGATCGCGGCGGCCCGCGCCGGTCGCGACGTGGTCATGACGCCGAACTCGCACCTCTACCTCGACTACTACCAGGGTGACCCGCGCTTCGAACCCCTCGCGATCGGCGGCCTCCTGCCGCTCGAGCGCGTGTACTCGTACGAGCCGATCCCCGAGGAACTCGGCCCCGCCGAGGCCACGCACATCCTCGGCGCGCAGGGGAACGTCTGGACGGAGTACCTCAAGACGCCCGCCGCCGTGGAGTACATGGCGTATCCGCGCGCGATAGCGCTCGCGGAGGTCGCGTGGTCGCCGCGCGCCTCGCGCGACTGGGCCGGCTTCTCGGCGCGTTTGCCTCACGCGCTCCGCGCGCTCGACCGTTCCGGCGTCAACTACCGCCTTCCGCACGTGAGCGGACTCGAGGCCGACGTCCTCACCCTCGAACCCGTCGCACGGGTGACGCTCGACGTCCCCCTCGCCGGTGCCGCCATCCACTACACCCTCGACGGGAGTGACCCCACGCGGGCGAGTCCGCGCTATTCCGGGCCGATCGAGGTGCCGGTCAGCGCGGAGGGGACCCGGGTCACGGCGCGGGCCTTCACGCCGGAGGGTCGCACCAGCCCACCCCGCGCCGCGATGTTCCGCCGGACGTCGTACCGGGAGGCCGAGCGGCTCGAGGTCGCCGCGCTCGCGACCGGCCTTTCATATGAGTACCACGAGGCCCGCGTGCGGTCGGTGCGCGGGCTCGACTCGCTCGCGCCGCTGCGACGCGGCACCGTCGATCGGGTCGCGCGACGAGGTGACGAGCGCGCCGAGCTGTTCGGCATCCGCTTCACCGGCTTCCTCGTCGTGCCGGAGGATGCGCTGTACGAGTTCTCGCTGACCTCCGACGACGGCAGCACGATGGAGGTCGGCGGACAGGTGGTCGTGGACAACGACGGGTTCCACGGCGCGGACGAGCGCACCGGCATGGTGGCCCTGCGCGCGGGCGCGCATCCCGTCACGATCAGGTTCTTCCAGGGAGAGGGCGGCGTCGCGCTCGATCTCCGCGTGCGCCGCGCGGGAGGCGCCTGGGGGATCGTCCCATCGGACTGGTGGAGGCACCGACAATGATCCTCCGTGCGCTCGTCCTTATCGCCCTCATCACCGTGCCGCTGGCCGCACAGGCGCCGACCCAGCCCGCATTGCGCTGGTTCAAGGGCAACACGCACACGCACACCTGGAACAGCGACGGCGACTCGTCGCCGGATGACGTCGTGAAATGGTATCGCGGTCACGGCTACCACTTCCTCGTCCTCACCGACCACAACGTCCTCACGAGCGTCGAGGGGCTGAACGCCCTCCACGGACTCGACCAGCGCTTCCGCGTGATCCGGGGCGAGGAGGTCACTGACCGGTTCGGCGACCTCCCGCTCCACATCAACGCCCTCGACCCCGACACGCTGGTGCCACCCCAAGGCGGCACCAGCGTCGTGGACGTCCTCCAGCGCAATGTGGACGCGATCCGCGCCGCGGGCGGCATCCCGCACATCAACCATCCCAACTTCTTCTGGGCGGTCACGGCCGAGCAGCTGGCCGCCGTCCGGAACAACAAGCTCTTCGAGATCTTCAACGGACACCCGATGGTGAACAACGTCGGGGGCGGCGGGTCGCCGGGTCTGGAAGCGGCGTGGGACACGATCCTCACCCGGGGCATCCTGCTCTACGGCCTCGCCGTGGACGACGCGCACCACTTCACCCGGCACGACGACCGTGCCGCGGCGCGCCCGGGCAAGGGATGGGTGATGGTCCGGGCCGCCACGCTCACCCCGGATGCGATCCTCTCGGCGATGGAGCGCGGCGACTTCTATAGCAGCACCGGCGTCGAGCTGCGCGACTACCGGGTGGACGCGCGCTCGATGCGCGTCGAGGTCAGGACCACGACATTCAGCCGCTACCGGATCCAGTTCATCGGTCGCGGAGGGCGGGTCCTCCTCGAGGTCGCGGAGCCGACCGCGACCTACACCTTCCGCGGGGACGAGGGCTACGTGCGGGCGAAGGTCCTCGAGTCCAACGGCGACGTCGCATGGCTGCAGCCGGTGCTCGTCAGGCGCTGACGCGACGCACGAGTTCCGCGACGTCAGCGGGCGCCACGCGCTCGATTGGGTGCGGCGCGCCAGCGACCACCACCGCCTCGCCGCCGGGGATCATCGCCGCGAAGCGCCGCGTCTCGACCTCGTCCACCGTGTCGTCACTCTGGCCGACGCCGAGCACGACGCGTGCGCGCACGGAGCCGAGGGCGGCGGCGGCGAGCGGTGGCGCCGCGCCGAGCCCGATGAGGAGGGATGCGGTGTCGGTGACGACCCGCTCCCACCCTCCGGCGACGGCGTGGCGCGCGGCGAGCGCGTCGGCGAATCGCGGGACCTTGGTGCGGATGATCGCCGGGTCGAGCCGCGAGGCCTCGCGTCGCGCGACCTCGGAGGTCCACGCGAACTTGGTGCCCAGGGTCGCGATGCCGAGAAACGTCCCCGGCCGCCGGGCCTCGAGGGCGAGCGCGACGTAGCCGCCCATCGAGTACCCGAAGACGAGCGGATGCGAGTCCCCGACCTCCGCGGCGAGCCAGTCCGCGAAGCCGGAAATCGAGAAGGGGGCCTCGCCACGGGGCGTCAGGCCATGTCCAGGCATCTCGAGGGTCCTGGGCTCGCCGAAGCCGCGCAACGCCTCCGCGACCGGTCGCATCTGCGTGGCGGACCCGAGGGCCCCGTGCAGCACCACGACCGGGATTCCCGTATGAGGCATCGGGGTATGATGCCCCGAGGTCGGCGTGACAGCCAGCCGCACCGTCCACAACTTCCGCTGATGCGACTCCGCCGGGCCCTGCTGCTCACCATCGGGATCCTCCTCCTCGCGGCGACCGCCGCGTGGGCGCAGCGCGGCCGCCGGAACTTCGGCGGTGATGTCGAGCCCAACGTGCCGTACGACGGGCGCTATGCGTTCGTCCGGCTCCGGTACAACAACATGGGCGGACGCGGCGGCTGGTCGTTCGACTATCCGCAGATGGAACGGAACTTCATGACGGTGCTCGCGGACCTCACGACGGTCCGCGCGCACGTGCGCGGCAGCAACGTGCTCGACATGGACGATCCAGATCTCTTCCGCTACTCGGTCGCGTACCTCTCCGAGCCCGGCTACTGGCTGCCGTCGCCGTCGGAGGCCGAGGGACTCCGGACGTGGCTGCTCAAGGGAGGGTTCCTGATCGTCGACGATTTCTTCGGGAACCAGTGGCTCAACTTCGAGCGCTCGATGCGGATGGTGCTCCCCGAGGGGAGGATCGAGCGGCTGACCGTCTCGCACCCGATCTTCCAGTCGTTCTTCTCCCTCGCGACGCTCGAGGGGATGCACCATCCGCAGAACCCGTACTACCGTGCCGAGTACCTCGGGATCTTCGAGGACAACGACCCCCGGAAGCGATTGATGGTGATCATCAACTACAACAACGACATCGGCGACTACATGGAGTGGTCGGGTCAGGGCTGGTACCCGGTCGACTTCACGAACGACGCCTACAAGTTCGCGACGAACTACATCGTGTACGGGTTGACGCGGTAGCGTCCGCGGATGCGCGTCCCCCCGCGGCTCGCGCCCGTCCTCTCGCGTCTCCGACGCGCGCTCCTCGTGGCCGTCGCGATACTGGCGTTCGGCCCCGTCGCGCTGATCCTGCCGCTCCACATCCTGCAGCCGCCGACCACGGCGGTGATCCTCGCGCGGAGCCTGCAGCGATGGGCCGGCGGCGACCGGCCGGCGTATCCCCGTCGGACGATCGTCGGGCGCGACGCGATCTCCCCGCACCTCCGTCGCGCGGTCCTCGCCGCGGAGGATGACCGCTTCTACTTGCATCACGGATTCGACCTCGTGGAGCTCGGCAATGCGCTCGACGAGGCGCGCCGGGGCCGGCGACTCCGCGGCGCCTCGACGATCACCCAGCAGGTCGCGAAGAACCTCTTCCTGTGGGAGGGGCGATCAATCGTGCGCAAGGGCTACGAGGCCTACCTCACGCTGTTGCTCGAGCTGCTGCTGCCCAAGGAGCGGATCCTCGACCTGTACCTGAACCTCGCGGAGTGGGGCCCCGGCGTCTTCGGCGCGGAGGCGGCATCACGCCATCATTTCGGGAAGAGCGCCCGCGACCTCACCCAGGAGGAGGCGGCGCGGCTCTCGGCGGTCCTGCCGAGCCCGCGCCGGTGGTCGCCGCGGGGGGCGGTCGCCGAACGACGGTTGCCGGAGATCCTCCAGCGGATGTCCTACTCCCCCCTGCGCCGCCGGTGACAAGGGCGAAGCTCGACAGGTAGAGCATTCGGGGGTGTCCGCTCTCCCCCGACGCCCCGACAAGACGAGGTTCCCATGCGACGGCTCCCCACCCCCCCGCCTGCGCTGGTCGCGCTCTCGCTCCTGCTGTTCAACGCGTCGTGCGGCGGCGGGGGAGACGACGGAGGCACCGACCCGATCGTCGTGACCTCGGTGCTCATCACGGCGCCGTCCTCGCCTCCCGCCTTCCAGACGCTTGGTCGCACCGTCCAGTTCGCCGCGACCGCCCGCGATGCGTCGGAGGCCCCGGTCGCCGGTGCCACGATCACCTGGCAGTCCACGAACGAGACCGTCGCGGACGTCAGCTCGAGCGGACTGGTGACCGCTGGCTCCAACGGCACAGCCACCATCACCGCCCACGCAGGCGGCATCGCGTCCACCGGCGTGCTCGTGACCGTCGCGCAGGTGATCGACACCGTCAACCCGACCCCCGCCATCGTGGCATTCGGGGCGATCGGTTCCACGCGGCAGCTCGTCGCCGTCGCGGTGGATTCGTCCGATGCGAGCGTGCCCACGGCGCCGGCGGTCACCTGGAGCAGCGCCGGGACCGGCACCGTCGCGACGGTGAGCCCTACCGGGCTCGCGACCGCGATCGGCCTCGGCAACTCCGACACCGCGGTCGCGACGATCGGCACCAAGGTGGCGCGGATCCCGATCAGCGTCACGCAGGTCGTCGCCAGCGTGCAGGTGACGCCGACCGCCCCGGAGACGCTCCGGACCACCGGCCGGACGAAGCAGTTCGCGGCGGTGGCGCGCGACTCACTGGGGAACGACATCCCCGGAGCCGGGATCATCTGGTCGAGCGGGGCGCCGGCAGCGTTCTCGCTGGATGCCGGCACCGGCGTGGCGACGGCGATCGCTGACGGCAGCGGCGGGGTCATCGCGACGGCATCCGGGGTCTCGGGGCAGCGCCCGCTCCACGTCGAACGCTACGCTGAGACGTTCACCATGACGCCGAGTGCCGCGAGCATCACCACGAACTCGGGCGCCCAGGTCTTCACGGGGAACGCGCGGGACAGCGCGGACACGGTGCTCCCGATCGCGTGGCAGAGCCGCAACGCCACCGTCCTCTCCAACTCCCCGACGAGCGGCACGCAGACCACGGCGACCGCGGAGGGGAACGGCCAGACGTATCTCGTGATGTCGGCGGGCACTCGCCGCGACTCGGCGCTCGTCACGGTGAGCGGGCAGGTGACGTTCCCGCTGGTGGCGAACGTGGAGGTCGGGAACTTCTACTTCAAGAGCATCGCGAACGCCACGCAGAACTCGGCGGTGGACACCATCGGCGTCGGCGGGACGGTGACGTGGACCTGGGGCGCCGGCGCGTTCACGCACAACGTCACCTCGACCGGCTCGCCGAACTTCTCGTCGAGCGGCAACCAGGACGCCGGCTCGTTCATGCGCACCTTCAACGCGATCGGGACCTACCAGTACGAGTGCTCGCTGCACTCCCAGATGACGGGGCGCATCGTCGTGCGCTGAGCAGGCGCGAGCCGCGCCTTCGGCCTGATCCGCACGACGCCCGCCGGGACTGGCTCCCGGCGGGCGTTGTGCGTCAATTGTGCTCGTTCGCCCGTCCCACCAACGCCGAGTCCGTCACATGCGCCGATCCGACCGCCTCACCGTCCTCGCCCCCACCGCGCTCACCGTCGCGCTCACCATCGCGCTCGTCGCCCCGCTCGGCGTCGGCGCCCAGTCACCCGCCGCGGCCGATGCGACCGTGGATCCCGCGACCTTCTCGTCCCTGCGCTGGCGGATGGTCGGCCCGGCGCGCGGCGGGCGCGTCACGACGGTGACCGGAGTGGACCAGGATCCGTTCACGTTCTACTTCGGCTCGACCGGCGGCGGGGTCTGGAAGACCACCGACGCGGGCGCGACCTGGACCAATGTCAGTGACGGGCAGATCACCGTCGGCTCGATGGGCGACATGGACGTGGCTGACGCCGACCCGAACATCATCTTCGTCGGAACCGGCTCCGACGGCTATCGGTCGAACGTCTCGGTGGGCAAGGGCGTGTGGAAGTCCACCGACGCCGGCAGGACCTGGCGGCACGTCGGACTCCGCGACGTCGGCAACATCGGCGGCGTGCGGATCCATCCGCGCGATCCGAACATCGCGTTCGTGGCGGCGATCGGCGACCCGTTCCGCCCGACATCCGCCCGCGGCGTCTATCGCACCCGCGATGGCGGCGCCTCGTGGCAGCGCGTGCTCTTCGTCAGCGACTCCACCGGGGCGGTGGACGTCGAGTTCAACCCGGGCGACCCAAACATCATCTATGCGGGGATGTGGCGCGCCGAGCGGAAGCCGTGGACGATCATCTCCGGGGCCAACGAGGGCGGCATCTACCGCTCCACCGACGGGGGAACGTCGTGGACCAAGGTGACGGCGGGGCTCCCAAGCGGGCTCTTCGGCAAGAGCAACCTCGCGGTCAGCCGCGCGGACCCGCGCCGCGTCTACGCGCTAATCGAGGCGAAGCCCGGCAGCGGTCTCTACCGCTCGGACGACGCCGGCGCCTCGTTCACGCTCGTCTCGACGCACGGCGGGCTGAGCACGCGCCCATTCTACTACACCACCATCTACGCCGACCCGACGGACGCTGACGTGCTCTACGGCGGCGCCGAGGGCTACTTCAGGAGCGCGGACGGCGGCCGCACCTGGCGTTCGATGTCCACGCCGCACGGCGACAACCACGACATCTGGGTCCATCCCGCCAACGGGCAGGTGATGATCCAGGCCAATGACGGCGGGGTGAACGTCTCGCTGAACGGTGGCCGCACCTGGAGCACGCAGTACAACCAGCCCACCGCCGAGATCTACCAGGTGTACGTGGACGAGCAGTTCCCGTACCGCCTCTACGGGGCGCAACAGGACAACTCGACGCTGATCGTCCCCTCGCTGCCGGTCGCGAGCGGCGGGCTCGACGACCCCATCCAGGGATGGCGGAGCGGCCCGGGATGCGAAACGGGTCCGATCATCCCGCACCCGACGAACCCCGACACCGTCTACGGCTCCTGCAAGGGCCAGTACTCGCGGATGTCCATGCGCACGGGACAGGAGAAGCACTACTGGGTCGGCGCGCAGTCGCTCTACGGCAATGCGACGAAGGACCTCATCTACCGATTCCAGCGCGTCTCGCCGATGGAGATCTCGCCGTTCGACCCGCGCGTGATCTACTACGGGTCGCAGTTCGTGCACCGCACGCGCGATGAGGGCGTCACCTGGGAGGTGATCTCGCCCGACCTCACGTGGGACCCGCCGCACACGCGAGCGGTGTATCCCGGCGGCCCGATCACCGTGGACAACACCGGAGAGGAGTCGTACTCCACGCTCTACGCCATCCGCGAGTCGCCGATCGAGAGGGGGGTCATCTGGGCGGGCGCCAACGACGGACCCTTCCACGTCACCCGTGACGACGGCAGGACGTGGACGCGGATCACGCCCCCGGGGCTCGAACTCGGCGGACGCGTGCAGAACATCGAGCCGTCCCCCCATCGGCGCGGATCCGCCTACTACGCGGTGCACCGGTACCTGTTGGGCGACTGGAAGCCGTACCTCTACAAGACCGATGACTACGGCAAGACCTGGCGCCTCCTCACCGACGGCAGCAATGGCATCCCCGCCGACGAACCGACGCGCGTGGTGCGCGAGGACCCCTCGCGCGAGGGACTGCTCTACGCGGGGACAGAATTCGGGATCTATGTCTCGTTCGACGACGGACGGCATTGGCAGTCGCTCCAGCTCAACCTGCCGGGCACGCCGATCACCGACCTGAAGGTCCATCGGAAGGACGTGGTGATCTCGACGCAGGGACGCTCGTTCTGGATCCTGCACAACGTCACGCCGCTGCACGAGGCGAGCGCGGCGCTGGCGCGGTCGGCGGCGCACCTCTTCGCGCCGCGTGAGGCGTACCGGATGCGCTATCGCGCCGGATTCGGCGGACTCGAGAGCGCGCGCGAGGCCTCCGCGGACCCGGAGTACCCGCCCTCCGGCGCCACGATCGACTACTGGTTCGCGAACGCCCCGGCGGGCGAGGTGACGATGGAGGTGCTCGATGCGAAGGGTGACGTGGTCCGCCGCTTCTCGAGCCTCGCGGCGGGTGAGCAGCGGGTGGAGCCGAGCGAGCCGTCCATGCGTGGTCCGATGTGGGAGCGGATCGGCACGCCGTGGCTTCCTGCGGCGAAGGGGCACAATCGCTTCACGTGGGACCTCACGCTCGCCGGCCCGTGGGACCCGAATCCCGCGCGCAGCGGACGCAACGGCCCGGTGGTGACCCCCGGCGAATACCGGGTGCGCCTGACCTCAGGCGCCTGGACCGCCACCCAACCGCTCGCGATCAGGCCCGACCCGCGGATGGTGGCCGACGGCGTCACGATCCCCGTGATGCAGGAACTCCTCGAGCACAACCTCGCGGTGCGTGAGCTCGTGAGCGACATGAATCGGCTGTCTGCCGAGGTCGAGGCCGCGTATGCGAAGGCGACCGGGACGCAGAAGGAGCGGCTCGGCGAGATCCGCGCAGTGATCCAATCGGAGCCGTGGCGGTATGGCCGTCCCGGGCTGGCCGCGCACATCGGCTACCTCTACGGGGCGATGATGCGCGCGGACCAGAAGGTGGGGAACGACGCGCGGCAGCGGCTCGTCCAGCTCCGCAAGGAGTTCGAGGAGGTGCGCGGACGCTTCCAGCGCGCGGCGATCATGTAGCTACTGGTCGTCGATCTCGGCCAGCGCCTCGATCGCCGCGCGCCGGACGTCCGGGTCCGGGTCGCGCAGCGCGCGCGTGATCGCCGGCACTGCGCTGCGCTCGCGCATCTCGCCGAGCGCCTCGATCACGAGCACGCGCACGTGAGGGTCGGCGTCGGTGACGTGGGGCAGGAACACCGGCGCCAGCTGCGGGTCATCGAAGCCGGCGAGGGCCTCGAGCGCCGCGACGCGCACATCCCGCTCCTCGTCCGCCGCGGCGCGCACGAGCGCGGCCGGCGCCACGCGGAGTCCGTCGAGGTTCCCGAGCGCCTCCACCGCGGCGAGGCGGACCCGCCGGTCCGTCTCACGCGAGAGGAGCGCGTCGAGGTCCGACGCCACCGAGGCGTCCTCGATCCGGCCGAGCGCCCAGGCCGCCGCCGCGCGCACGGGTGCGTGCTCGCGCCGCAGCGCCCGCCGCAACGGCCCGACGCTCGAGCGCTGCTCGAACTCGCCGAGGGCGAACGCCGCCATCGCGCTCACCGCGGGATCGCCCTCCTCGAGCAGCCGTTCGACGCGCCCGCGCAGCGCCAGCCGGTCCCGCTCGGCCACGGCGCGCAGCGCCGCCTCGCGCACCCGCGGCGTGGACACGTCGAGCAGGCGCTCGAAGACCTCGTCGGGCGCCGTCGAGTTGCCGAGCATCTTCGACGCGAGCATCCGGGCACAGGGGTCGGCGTCGCCGAGTTGCGTGGCGAGGTACCGGATCGCCGCGGCGTCCCGCACCCTCGACGAGACGGCGAGCTTGTCGGACCGCGCATCGGCGCGCGTGTCCCCGAAGCGCCCGACGCCGATCCCCCCATCGCTGATCCAGAAGTTCCCGACCTGGTCGGCAACGAGTTCGCAGACCACGGGCGACGTCGCGCGGATCGCGGCGAGGAATCCCGCCACCTGGGCGGAATCGGGCCCGACAGGGTCCTGGATCGCCAGCACCGGCTCCATCATCGGTGCGGAGCGCGCGACGAGCGTCGCCGCGGTGGCGCCCGACGCGATCACGCCGAGCGCGAGGAGTCCTGCGATTCGGCGGCTCATTTGTCGGGATCCGAGCCGAAGTACTCGACCGCGATGCGGCGCACGCTCGCGTCGGCGTGCGTCATCGCCTTGCGCAGCGCGGCGTGCGACGCCTCCGTCCTCATCTCGGTGAGGGCGTGCGCCGACTGCTCACGCACGCTCCCGTTCCGGTCATCGAGCAGCCGGATCAGCCTCGGGACCATCGCCGTCACCTGCCGATCCCCGGCGATCTGCGCCGCGGTCTCGCGGACGTCGGCGGCGGGGTCCTCGAGTGCGCGACCGAGCACGTCCTCGCCCATCGGCGCCTCGAGTTCATCGAGGGCGTGCAACACCTGGTGGCGCACCTCCTCGCTGGCGTCGCCGAGCATCTGCATGAACGCAGGGATCGACTGCCGGTCACGCGCCTCCGTCAGGATCTCGATCGCGGCATAGCGCATCTCCTCGTCGTCCGACGTCAGCAGCCGCCGGATCGGCGCGGCGGGGACCCCGCGCTCATAGTTCGCGAGCGCGTGGAGCGCGGCGCGGCGCACCTCACCGTCCTCGTCGTCGAGCGCGTCCACCAGCGCGGGAACGGCCATCGCGTGACGGAGGCGGCCGAGGGCCTCCGCCGCCGCCTGCCGGACGTCGGCGACCTCGTCCTTCAGTCGAGCCATCACCGCGCGGACGATCGCCGTGTCCACCACGGCCGAGGTCCCGATGGGCCCGTCGAGTGTTCCCGCGGCCTGTGGCGCGAACGTCATCGGCACGCTCGCCGTCGGCGTCGGCCCCGGGGTCGGCTCCGGCGTCGCCGACTCCGACGGTGACGAGGGCTCTCCCAGTTCCACGGTCGTGGTCAGCGGCTCCTCCTCCGCGCCGCGCAGCGGCCCGCCCGCGACGACGCTGCCTCCGGCCCTCCCGGTGACGCCCGGCGCGAACGCCGCCGTGAGGAGGATCGCGAACGACGCCACGGCGACCGCCATCGCCCGGGAGGGACGCGACGCGAGGGCGCCCGATTCCAGGAGCCGCGACACGCGGCGCGTGAGCTGCGACCGCTCCTCGGCGAAGCCTGCGACCGGCACCCCGAGCGGGGACGCCTGCAGCCACTCGGCGACCTTCACGAGCGCGCGCGCCAGCGGCACCCCGCCGGAGTGCCGCGCGGCCCACTCGTCGGCGCAGAGCTCGGCCGACTCCTGGATCCCGCGGCGGGCCACGCGGTTGAGCGGCTGGAAGAAGAACGCGCGCTCGACGACGCACGACAAGGCGAGCCATTGCGGATCGCGGCGCACGAGGTGCGCGAGCTCGTGTGCGAGCATCGCCCGCTGCTGCGCGGGCTCGAGCTCGACGAGCGCGGCGGAGGGGAGGCAGATCTCGCCGTTGCCCAGCGCCACCGGCGAGGAGATGGCGCTGGACGTGGTGAGATGCACGTAGGAGCGGATCCCGGTCTCGCGGCAGAGCGTGTCGAGGAGGGCAGTGAGCTCGCCCGCCTCGACCGGACGCCGATCCCCGAGTCGCCCGACGAGCACGAGCCGCCGCCCGAGGTACCAGAGCACGAGGGCCAGCGCGACGACGATCCAGCCGACCGCGACCAGGATCGGCCAGCGGATCGAGCCCGCCTGCGGTCGGGCGCCTTCCTGAACGCCAGCCGTCGTCGGCGCCCCTTCGCGCGCCGCCGACACGGATCCGTCGGCCGGCGCCGGCTCCGTACCCTCGATGCGCCGCTGGGACTCGGCCCCGACCGGCTCGAACGCGACCGACGGGTCCCCCTGTGCGACCAAGACGGAGGGGATCGCGAAGCTCCCCGCAGGACGACGATCCACCACCGACTGCGCGGTCGCGGTCAGGATCCCACCGACGAGTGCCGTCTTCCAGATGACATCAGCGAACGACGGCGTGACCCGACGGCTGCGGGATGCGATGGCCGCGGCCGCGAGCAGCACCGTCGAGTGCAGCGCGTAGGTCAGCAGCCATGCGAGGATGATGTTGGCGGTCGTCGGCATCACTTCCCTCCCCCGTTCCGGGAACGCGATTCTGCGTCGTCGATGAGCGCGCGGAGCCGGGCGAGGTCGCCGGGCGCGATGTCGCGCGAGGTGAGCAGGTGGTTCACGAGGGCGGCCACATCCCCCTCGAAGAGTCTCTCGGTCAGTTCGCCGACCATCGATCGCCGTACCTCCGCCTCCGAGACCAGCGCCCGATAGACGTACTGGCGCTGGTCCGTCCGTCGGGCCACGACCCCCCGACGTTCGAGTCGGCTCAGAAGTGTCGCGACGGTGGTCTGGGCGAGCCCCCGGTCGGCGTGTAGCGCCTCCCAGATCCCGGCGACCGTGGCCTCGCCACGCTCCCACAGGTGTCGGAGGATCGTGATCTGCAGTTCGGTGAGTTCGTGGTCGGGCATCCTGGCTCCGGTCTGGTTTCTACATGTGTAGAACTACAAGCGTAGAGTAGTTCTGTCAATACCCCCGCGAGTACGTAGCGAATTCCTTCGATGTCGCGAAACTGTACAGAAATTGGACCTCACGTAACTCAAAGATCCACATAGACGTAACACTCTGCGCTCCTCGCGCGTCCTTCGGAGGCCGCGGTACTCTCCCACCCCGCAACGAAAGGCCGACCGCCTGATGGCAAGTCCTATCCTGATCGTCGGCGGTGCCTCGATCGCGACAATCGTCCTCACGCTCGGCGGACTTCGTCTCCGGCGCCTGGCGCGGGAACTCCGAGAGACCAAGGAGCACCTCGCGGCGGCGCGAGAGCGCCACAGCCGCAGCGCCGCCCCGGTCGCCGACGCCTGGCTCTCCCTGCCCGCCCGGAGTGCGCAGGAGGCACTCTGGGACTGGGATGTCGAGGCCGATCGCGTGCAGTTCTCGGAGCGCTGGCGCGAGCTCGTGGGGCTGACTGCGGAAGAGGTCCACCGATCCACGGAGGAATGGTGGGGTCGCGTGCACCCGTCGGACCGGGGGCAACTGCAGGTGGACATCGCGGCCCAGTTGGCGGGGACGGGGAGCCGGTTCGCCGCCGAGCATCGGGTGCGGCATGAGGACGGCCGCTCGCTCCGGCTGCAGTGGACGGGCGTCATCCTCCGCGACGCCGACGGACGCGCCGTCCGAGTGGCGGGTTCCGTGCGGGACGTGACCGCTCAGCACGCGGCCGCCGAGCGGCAGCGTCGCGAGTCGCTGTACGACGCGCTCACCGGGCTGCCGAACCGCGCGCTCGCCATCGACCTCCTCCGTCGCGCGATCAAGCGGACGCTGCGACAGGGGGAGCGGCGATTCGCCGCGTTGCTGGTGGACCTCGACCGGTTCAACCTCCTCAACGACTCGCTCGGGCACCAGGCGGGCGACGAGCTCCTGCGTGGGGTCGCGCAGCGCCTCGCCACGGCGATCCGGCCCGGCGACGTGATCGCGCGGCTGGGAGGTGACGAGTTCCTGCTGCTGCTCGACGAGATCAGCGACATCAGCGACGCCGAGAGCGTCGCCGACCGCGTGAAGCTCGTCCTCTCGGAGCCGATCCGCGTGATCTCGCACGACGTCGTCGTCTCCGCGAGCATCGGGATCGTCCTCCACGACCCGGCACAGGACCAGCCGACCGACTACCTGCGCGACGCGGAACTGGCGATGCACGGGGCGAAGCGGGCCGGTCGAGGCCGGCACGAGCGGTTCGATCCCGTGATGCGTGATGGCGTCCGGCGCCGGATGTCGCTCGAGCAGGACCTCCACGGCGCGATCGACCGTGGCGAGTTCTTCCTGCTCTACCAGCCCGTGTGGGACGCGCGCGACGGCACCGAACGCCTCCTCGGATTCGAGGCGCTCCTCCGATGGGACCACCCGACGAAGGGGATCCTCGGACCCGCCGAATTCATCCCGATCGCCGAGGAGACGGACCAGATCATCGCGCTCGGGCTCTGGGCGATCGGCCGCGCCTGTCGGGACCTGCGCGAGTTCGCCGACAACGCGCCCGGCGCCCCCTGGGTGAGCGTCAACGTGGCCGCGCGGCAGCTCGGTGACCGGCGTCTCGCCTCGGCGATCGATGAGGTCCTCGCCTACACGGACCTCGACGCGGCGCGCCTCAAGCTCGAGGTCACGGAGAACGTGATCCTCCACGACGAAGGAACGGCCCGCAACGTGCTGGAGCAGCTTCGGGAGCGAGGGGTCCGCGCGCTGATGGACGACTTCGGGACCGGCCACGCCTCGCTGAGCTACCTCCACCGGCTCCCGATCGGCACGCTGAAGATCGACCGCTATTTCGTGGGTCGGATGGACGTGAGTCCCGAGTGCCTCGAGATCGTACGGTCGATCGTCACTCTCGCGTCGAGCCTCGGGATGGAGGTCGTCGCCGAGGGAGTCGAGCAGGAGGCGCAGCTCACGCAGCTCCGGGGGCTCGGCTGCCACGCGGTCCAGGGCTTCCTGCTCGCGCGACCACTGCTCGCCGAGGAGAGCCACGCGCTCGTCGCCGCGATCGAGGGCCAGGGCGGATACTGCCCTCGGAGCGTCCTCCGCGACCTGGGGCTGGCGGGGGGCCACCGGCTGTCCGTGGAGGGGCCCTCGGCCGAAGGCCCCTCGGCGGGAAGCGAGGCGGCGTAGGTCCGCGCCCCCAATGGCGTTCGGCGCCATTCGGGGCATTTTTATCCTGTCCCACCGGACTTTCATCGGAGAGCAGGAATGCCCGACTCGCAGCCGGGGCGCCGGATCATCCCCGGACCGCCGATCACCACCGACGATGACGCGCTGAGTCCCGAGGTCTGGGGCTTCCGCGACACGCGCTTCACGATCCTGCCGAACGGGAGCGTGACGCTGACCGGTGGCCGGTACGCGCTCTCGGGCTCCGAGCTCCCCGACCTGATCCCGTGGGTCGAGCGGGTGATGCAGATCCAGGTCCCGCGCACGCCGCGCACGGCCTCCTATCCGCCTCCGGTGCCGGCGCCGCGCGACCACGCAGGATTCCTCGCGGCCGCGCGGGGGATCGTGGGCGAGGCGGCGATCTCCCACGACCCGAAGGTCCGGCTCCGCCGCGGTCACGGCCAGACGCTGGAGGAGATGTACCGGATCAAGTTCGACGCGCTCCCCCGAGTGCCGGATGTCGTCGTCTTCCCGTCGGATGAGGGGCAGGTGGTGCAGCTGGTGGCCGCCGCGCGGACCCACGGGGTGGTCCTTGTGCCCGTCGGTGGCGGCACGAACGTGACCGACGCCCTTCGGTGTCCGGAGGCCGAGCCCCGGCCGATCGCGGCGGTGGACCTCGGACGGATGAACCGCATCCGGTGGATCGACCCCGAGAACCAGGTCGCGTGCATCGAGGCGGGGGCGGTGGGACGGCACATCCAGGAGCAGTTGATGCAGTACGGCTTCACACTCGGGCATGAGCCCGACAGCGTGGAGTTCTCGACGCTCGGCGGCTGGATCGCGACGCACGCGAGCGGGATGAAGAAGAACCGCTATGGCAACATCGAGGACATCGTCCTCGACATCCACGCGGTGACGGCGACGGGCACGATCGCGCGCGAGGGCATCGTGCCGCGCGAGTCGATCGGCGTGGACGCGCGGCGCTGGTTCTTCGGCAGCGAGGGCACCCTCGGCATCATCACCCACGCCGTGGTGCGGATCTTCCCGAAGCCCGCGGTGCAGCGGCACGACGCCGTGCTCTTCCCCTCGTACGAGGTGGGCTTCGAGTTCCTCCGCGACCTCCAGCACGCCGGCAACACGCCGGCGAGCGTGCGGCTCGTGGACAACCTCCAGTTCCAGCTCAGCCAGACCCTCAAGCCGAAGGCGGTCGGCTTCAAGGCGAGGGTCCGCAAGGCCGAGAAGTTCTTCGTGACGAAGGTCAAGGGATTCGACCCGGACCGGATGACCGCCTGCACGCTGCTCTTCGAGGGATCGGAGGAGGAGGTCTCGCGGCAGGAGCGCACTGTGCGACGGCTCGCCGCGAAGCACGGCGGGATGCGCGCCGGCGCCGAGAACGGGCGGAAGGGATATGAGCTCACCTTCGGCATCGCGTACATCCGGGACTTCGTCCTGCTGCACGGCGTCGTCGCCGAGTCGTTCGAGACGTCGGTCCCGTGGAGCCGCGCGCTGGAGCTCTGCGACCGGGTCAAGGCCCGTATCCACCGCGAGCACTCCGCGCGCAAGCTCCCCGGGCGCCCCTTCGTCACCTCGCGCATCACCCAGCTCTATCCGACCGGCGTCGCCGTATACTTCTACCTCGCCTTCGGGCACGAGGGGGTCGCGGACCCGATCGGGTCGTACCTCGAGATCGAGCACGCGGCGCGTGACGAGATCCTGCTCTGCGGCGGCTCCCTCTCGCATCACCACGGCGTCGGGAAGATCCGGCGGCAGTTCCTCCCCCGCACGCTCTCCCAGGCGGCGCGCGACTGGACCGCGGCCGTCAAGCGCGCCGTGGACCCGACCAACGTCTTCGGCATCGCGAATCAATGACGGCTCCCGGCTCCACGACCTGGCTCCTCACCGGCGTCACCGGCTTCCTCGGCAAGGTGGTGCTCGAGGAGCTCCTCCGTCGCGCGGACGAACTCGGCGTGGCCCGGATCGCGGTGGTGATCCGCGCCAAGGGGGGACGGGACGGCACCGAGCGTTTCCGCAAGGAGGTCGTCCCGGCGAAGTGCTTCAGCGCGCTCCCCCCGGACTGGCCCTCCCGGATCGTCGTGGTGGACGGGGACCTCGCGAAGTCGGGCCTGGCGCTCGACGCGGACGCCCGCGCGGTGCTCTCGACCGTCACGCACGTGATCCACAGCGCGGCATCGGTGAACTTCAACCTCCCCGCGGCCGAAGCCGCCGCGGCGAACATCACCGCGAGCCTCAACCTCCTCGAGGCCGTGCGGTCGGGGCCCGCGTTGCAGCGCTTCACTTACGTCTCGACCGCCTACGTCACGCCGAACGACGGCAAGTCGAAGCCGATCCCCGAGGCGCTCGTCCCGCTCCCTGTGCCCGCCGAGGCGATCTACGCCCGCATCCTCGAGGGGGACACGAGCGACGAGGAACTGCTGGCGATCACCGGCCACCCGAACACGTACACGTTCACCAAGTGCATCAGCGAGCACCTGCTCGCGGAGCGCGCCGGGAGCGTCCCGCTCAGCATCGTGCGGCCGAGCATCATCTCGGCGGCGCGAGCGACGCCGTTCCCGGGCTGGATCGACAGCACCTCGGGATTCGGCGCCTTCGTGATCCTGATCGGCCTCGGCCACCTGCGGGCAGTGGTCGGCGACCCCCACGCGCGACTCGACCTCGTGCCGGTGGACGAGGTCGCGCAGCGCTGCGTGGGCGCGGCGGTCGAGGACCGCGCCGTGCTCGCCGTCACGCACGCCGTCGCCGCCCTCGCCAAGTCCCCGACCGTGGATGAGTGCCGCCGCGCGATCGAGCACTGGTTCACACTGCATCGCTCCGAGCGCAAGGCCGCGCTCGGCTACCTCGGCCGGTCGCGGCTGAAGTTCCGCATCGCCGACTGGTGGCACCACCGCCTCCCGGTGTTCCTCGGCGCCATGCGGGGCCCACGCCACCGGCGGCAGGCGAGCAAGCTGGCGTCGCGCCTCGCGTACATCAACGAGGTGTTCCCGTACTTCACGACGCGGTCGTTCGACTTCCAGACCTCACGACCCCTGCCCGCGGCCCACCTGCCAGGGCCGTACGTCACCATGATCTGCCGCGGCATCGCCCGGCACGTGCTGCGCCGCGACGATGCCGAGTGGATCCTCGCCGGCCGCCGGGCGGTGCTGAGCGAGTTCGACTGGCGCTGGGCGCTCGGCCAGCCCCGCGGCAACGCGTGGGTCCGGTTCGGTTCGTGGTGCGTGACGAAGTTCCTCCGCCGCACGACGGACGAGGTCACGGTGGACCTCCCGTCGTTCGAGCGGTCGCGTCTCGCGACGCCCGATGGCGCGGCGTCCGTGATCGTGCCGAGCCATCGCAGCTACCTCGACTTCGTCCTCTGTTCGTACCTCGCCTTCGCGCGCCCCGACCTCGGATTCCCCATCCCGCACATCGCGGCGACGATGGAGTTCGGGAAGATCCCGCTGCTCGGCCGCCTCCTCGCGGCGATGCACGCGTTCTACCTCCGCCGCGGCCAGGGCAAGGAGGATCCCGAACTCACCCGTCGCGTGCGCGAGTTGATCGACGCCGGGCACGCGCTCGAGTTCTTCCCGGAAGGCACTCGCAGCCGCACCCGCGAGTGGCTCCCCGCGCGGCGGGGCCTGATGCGCGCCCTGCAGGCCACCGGCAAGCAGTGCGCGCTCCTGCCGATCTCGATCAGCTACGACCGGCTTCCCGAGGAGCGGAGCTTCCACCTGGAGCTCACCGGGCATCCGAAGCCGCCGATGCGGCTCCGCGGCCTCCTCAAATGGGCAGGCCGCGCCTGGCGCGGCAAGGTCGCGCTCGGCCGGGTCCACATCGCCTGCGGCGCGCCGGTGATCCTCGACCCCTCGAGCGACGTCTACCAGGTGGCCGACGCGGTGATGGCGGAGCTCAAGGGGGCGATGGCGATCACGAGCTTCCATCTCGAGGCGTACCTCGCGCATCACCCGATCCCCGGGCACGACGCGAAGTCGCTCCGTAAGCTGATCGAGTCCCGCGGCGGACGGGTGCTCGCCAGCGCCCTCACCCCCGACGAGACCCTCACCGCGCCGATCGCGCTCACCATGCGGGAGCACTTCGCGCCGTACCTCGAGCAGGTGGAGTCCCCGGTGCTGGAGGCGGTCAGCTAGGCGCCGTCGCCGTCGTGCTCCTGGAGCCAGCGCGTGAGCTCGACCTTCCCGTGGATGCCGAGCTTCTTGTAGATGTTGTTGAGGTGCGTGCCGGCGGTCCGGTGCGAGATGCCGAGCGATCCGCCGATCTCGCGGTTGGACTTCCCGCGCGCCGCCTCGCGCGCCACGGCGACCTCGGTGGCGGTGAGCAGGCCCAGCCCCTCGCCGAGCTTCGGCATCGGGAAGGGCTTGAGTCCCTTCTGCCGCATCCGCTCGCGGATCTCCTCCATCCACGGGTACGCCTTCAGGCGGTGGAAGGCGTCGAATGCCGATCGCAGTTCGCGTTCGGCCCCCTTGAGGTCCTCCAGCTCGAAGAACGGCTCGGCCAGGCGCCGGCGCAGGCGCGCGGCGTGCTCGAGGTACGGGATCGCCTCGAGCTTGTCCACCGCCGCACGGAGGAGTGCGATCGAGGCGAGGCGGTCGCCGGTGAACCGCATCTCGAGCGCCTCGCAGGCGTCCGCCCACGCGCCGGCGAGCGGATGACCGAGCTGCTCCGACGCGCGCCGGAGGCGCGCCGCGGCCCGGCGGGCCCCGTCCCAGTCGTAGAGCCGCATGTAGCACTCCGCCACGAGCGGCAGCAGGCGATAGACGGCCCAGACGGTGTATCCGGTGCGATCGGCGATCTCGAGGCCACGCTCGGCGATCGCGAGCGCCGTGCGCCAGTCATTGCGGTAGTAGTGGAAGTTGCCGAGCGCGACGTGTGCGGGGACGACCGTGTGCACGTTCGGCGGCGTGCGCCCATCGAGGTCCTCCGCGCCCGAGAGCGTCCACGCCTCGTCCACGAGCGGCTTCGCCGCGGCGAGGTCCCCTCGCCCGAGGTGGATCATCGCCGACCAGGTGAGCAGTCGCGGCAGGAGCAGCTTCTGTCCGAACGCGCGCGCCGACTCGATGGCCTCCTCGGCCACCTGCAGCGCGGTATCCCACTCCCCGATCCCCGAGCGGTACTCGAGCTCCACCTCCGCCGTCCAGAGCCGCATGAGCGGGGAGCGGGCCTGGTCCGCGAAGCGCTTCGCCTTCTCGAGGTGCCCCGCGAGTCCGGGCGCGTCGCCGGTGAGCCCCGCCAGCAGCGCGTGCGTCCACTGCGCGCTCCACGCGATGCGGTGGTCGCCGCACGCGATCGCATATTCGAGCGCCCGATCGCCGTGCTCGCGCGCGCTCGACGCGGGCCCCTGCCAGACGCCGAGCGATTGGAGCGTCTGGTGCACCCGCCCGAGGAGGCGAGGATCGCCGGTCGGCTCGGCGATCGCGAGGGCGCGCCTTGCGTCGGCCTCCGCGTCGGCGCCCCGGCCGACGTCGAGGAGCACCCCCGCCCGCGCCAGGAGCAACGCCGCCGCGAGCGCACCCCCGCCCGCCGACTCCGCCGCCTTGAGGCCGCGGTCGAGGTGATCGAGCGCCTCCGGGACGGCGCCTCGTCGGGCCGCCGAGACCCCGAGACGCCGGCGGATGATCGCGAGCGACGGCGCGTCCCCCCGTGCCTCGGCGCCGCGGGCCAGGTCCTCCCAGATCCGTGCCGCCGCATCGTAGTCGCCCAGGCGATGCCGCGCACGCGCGAGCAGTCCGTCCACTTCGGTGCGCAGGGCATCGTCCGCGACCCGGTCGAACAGGGCGCGCGCCGCCTCGAGTGACTCGGCGGCCTCGCGGCTCGCGCCGCGCTCGAGCGCCTGTCGGCCGGCCGCCGCGAGGTACCGGAGCGCCCTCGTCCCGTGCGTCGCCGGGTCCGCCCGCCGGAAATGCAGCGCGATCTCCTCGGCGTGGGCGACGGCGCGCTCGCCGTACTCGGCCTCGAAGGCATCCGCTATCTCGCCGTGCATCACCCGCTGCCGCGCCCGACTCAGCTCCGCGTACAGCATCTCCTGGAGCATCGGATGCGTGAACAGGTAGGCCGCGCCCGCGGCACCGTCGGTCTCCTCGAAGAGCCGCTCCCGCAGCAGCTCCTCGATCGTCGCGAGCAGCGTCGCCGCATCGAGGCCGCCGAGCCGGGCCAGCAGGGCGTGCGGGACGTGCTTCCCGACCACGGCCGCGACCTGCGCGAGCCGTTGGGCCCCCTCGCTGAGGCGCTCGTACCGCTGACGGAGCGCCTCGCGGATGCTGTCCGGGAAGTCGAGCTCCTCCGTCGTCCACCCTGACCACCGGTCGCCCTCGCGGCGCAGGCGACCGGAGCGCACGAGCGCCTTGAGCGTCTCCTCCACGAAGAACGGGTTGCCGCGGGTGCGCGCGTGCACGCGGTCCGCGAAGTCCCCCATCGCGTCGGAAGTCCCGCCGAAGGTCGCACGCACGAGCGCCTCGGTCTCGTCCCGCGTGAGCGGCTCGAGGGCGTGCCGGGACAGCGCGCCGAGCGAGGCCAGCGACCGCTCAGCCGCCCGGAGCGCCCGGTTCTGCTCGGGATGCGCATCGTTGTACGTGGCGAGCAGGGTGAGCTGGTGCTTCACCGCGTCTCGGGCGACGAAGTGGAAGAGGTCGATGGACGACGGATCGGCCCAGTGGAGGTTCTCGAGCACCACGAGCATCGGCTGCTTGCGCGCGAGTCGCGCAAGGAGCTGCGCGAACGTGTCGAGCAGGCGCGCTTTGAGGTCGGCGGCGTCGGCGGTCCGCCCCGTCGCGCCCTGCTCCCCCCGGAGCGTCGGGAAGAGGAGGCCGAGCTCCCCGACGCCACCGTGCGAGAGCACCTGCAGGGAGGCCGGGGGCATCTCCCGCAGCAGGGGCACGAAGCCGTCGGCGAAGAGCGCGTAGGGGATGCCGGCCTCGACGGGGAAGGCGCGACCGGTGACCACCGTGAATCCCGCCTCACGGGCGCGCTCGGCGACCGCGCCGGTGAGGCGCGTCTTCCCGACGCCGCCTTCCCCACTGATCAAGTGGACGCTCCCTTCCCCCTGGCGCGCGGCGTCGAGTGCGGCGGTGAGCGCCGCGAGTTCGCGCGCGCGCCCGACGAGCGCGCTCACGACCACTCTTTCAGCGCGTCGCGGAACTCCGCCGCCGTCGGGTACCGGTCGGGAGGCTCCTTCGCCATCCCCTTCTCGAGCACCTGTGCGATCCCGACCGGCACCTCATCTCGCACGCTGCTGGCCAGCGGCGGCATCTCGGTGAAGTGCGCGACCATCAGCCGCGCGCCCTTGTACTCGGCAAACGGCGGCTTCCCGGTGAGCATCTCATACCCGAGCATCGCCAGCGAGTAGACGTCGGCGCGCGCGTCGGCGGGGTCGTCCCCGATGAACTGTTCGGGGGCCATGTAGGCCGGCGTGCCGACCGCGAACCCGTGTTGGGTCAACCGCCCGTTGCTCACCGCGACGCTCCGCCGCATCTCGCCCATCGAGACGCCGGAGGATCGCCGCAGGCCCTCGAGCCGCGCGTGGGCCACCCCGAAATCGGCGAGCATCGCGTGACCCGACTGGAACAGCACGTTCTCCGGCTTCAGGTCCCGGTGCACCACGTCCTCGGCGTGCGCATGCGCGAGTGCATCCGCGACCTCGCGGAGCGTCCCGACCGCGTCCTCCACCGGCAGCGGCCCCGCCCTGAGCCGATCCGCGAGCGAATCGCCGCGGATGTACGGCATCACGTACCAGAGGAGGTCCTCGTGGCTGCCCGTGGCGAGCAGGGGGACGATGTGCGGGTGCTGGAGCACGCCGAGCACCGCGATCTCGCGCTTGAACCGCTGGGCCTCGATCACACCGCCCATCTCGGGCGGGAGGAGCTTGATCACCACCTTCCGCGGCAGCTGCCGGTCCGACGCGAGGAAGAGCTTGCTCTGCCCGCCCGCGGCGAGCTCCCGCTCGATCTCGAAATCGTCGTTCACGGCCGCCTGCAGCCGGGTGATCAGGTCGGTCACAAGGTCTCGCCCCCCATCAGCACGGCCATCACCGCCTTCTGGACGTGCAACCGGTTCTCCGCCTCGTCCCAGACCCGGCTCTGCGGGCCGTCGAGGACATCGGCAGTGACCTCCTCGCCGCGATGGGCAGGGAGGCAGTGCAGGAAGATGGCATCCGGCGACGCTCGCCGCATCAGGGCATCGTCCACCTGGAAGCGGGCGAAGGCGCGCTCGCGCTTCTCCTGCTCCTCCTCCTGTCCCATCGACGCCCACACGTCGGTGGTGACGACGTGCGCCCCCTCGACGGCCTCGCGCGGATCCCGCACGATCGTGACGACGCCAGCCTTCCGGGCGCGGGCGAGCGTGGCCTCGTCGGGATCGTATCCCTCGGGGCAGGCGATCCGCAGGTCGAGGCCCAGTCGCCACGCCGCGTCGCACCAGCTGTTCGCCATGTTATTTCCGTCCCCGACCCACGCGATGCGTTTCCCGTCGAGCCCGCCGAGGTGCTGCCGCACGGTGAGGAGGTCGGCGAGGATCTGGCAGGGATGGTGTAGGTCCGTGAGCCCGTTGATGACCGGGACCGACGCGTAGGCGGCGAACTCCTCCACGTCGGCGTGCGCGAAGGTGCGGATCATGATCCCGTGCACCATCCGCTCGAGGACACGGGCGGTGTCCTTCACCGCCTCTCCCCGGCCCAGCTGCACGTCGCGGGGCGAGAGGAAGAGGGCGTTCGCGCCGAGTTGCCAGGCGCCGACCTCGAACGAGACCCGGGTCCGCGTGCTCGCCTTCATGAAGATCATCGCCAGGGACTTCCCGGCGAGCGGCTTCGCGTGGTACTCGCCTCGGCGCATCCGGTCCGCGAGCACGAAGAGGGCGTGCAACTCGTCCGTGCTGAAGTCGGGGAGCGCGATGAAGTCGCGGTGGGCGGTCACGGGATCATCCCGGGGCGCAGTCCGCCGCGGTCCACGTCGGGCGCTCATGCGGGTTGGGCGCACCCGCCTCGGGGAAGCGCACGGTCACGGCCTCCCGGCGGACCGCGATGCTGTGCCGCGCGGAGAACGCCTCCCCGGCCGCACCGCTCACCGCCGGCGCGAACGAGGCCGTGACCACCCAGCCGCCGCCGCGGTCCCACTGTGCGATGGTGAGCCCGAAGCCGGGACCGCTCAGCTCGTAGCACCGTGGCCCCACGCCGAGCCCGTCCTGGAGCGCCGCGACGGCGCCGTCGAACGCGGCGCGCGCGGCGGTGTCCGACGGCCATTCGCGCGTCGCCTCGATCGCCGAGACGAGGGCGTCCTCGCTCGGCCAGCTCCCATCGCTGCCGTCGAATCCGGGGACCTCGAACAGCAGGTCGTACGCGCCGATCGGCTCACGGAGGCCTTCGTAGGGCGAAGGCACCGCTTCGCGGCGGAAGGCGCGGACGCCGCCCGAGCGGAGCGCGACGGCATTGATCCCTCGGAGTTCCTCGAATGGCGCGACCCCGACCGCGAGGTCCGCGACATCGCGACGCTCCCCGCATCCGGCGGCGAGCGCGCCGAGCGCGGACAGCCCGAGCAGCGCGCGACCGTGGAACCGGGCGCGCCGGCGCCGACCGCGCCGCGCCGCGTGTCCCGCTCCTCCCCACCCTCCGTCCCGCGCCAGCGACCGGCCCGTCACAGGATGTATTTCCTCAAGTCCTCATCCTCCGCGATGGCAGAGAGTCGCGCCCGGACCGCCGCGCCGTCAACCACCTCGGGGGCCGTGCCCCGCTCGGGGAGCTCATAGAGCAGTTCCTCCAGGAGGGTGGTCATCACCGTGTGCAGCCGGCGCGCGCCGATGTTCTCCATGCGGGCGTTCACCCGCGCGGCGATGCGCGCGACCTCGGCGATCCCGTCGTCGGTGAAGGTGAGGGCGGCGCCCTCCGCCGCCACGAGGGCGGCGTACTGCTTCGTGAGGGCGTTCTCCGGCTCGGTCATGATCCGCACGAAGTCCGCCTCGGTGAGGGGCTTGAGCTCGACGCGGATCGGGAACCTTCCCTGCAGCTCCGGGATCAGGTCGCTCGGTTTGGAGACGTGGAACGCCCCCGCCGCCACGAACAGCACGTGGTCGGTCTTCACCATCCCGTACTTGGTCTGGACGTTCGATCCCTCGACGATCGGCAGCAGGTCGCGCTGCACGCCCTCGCGCGAGACATCCGGGCCGCCGAAGTCCCCCTTGGTCCCGGCGATCTTGTCGATCTCGTCGAGGAAGATGATCCCGAGCGTCTCCACCCGCTCGAGTGCGTCGGCGACGACGTCATCGAGGTTGATGAGCTTGTCGAACTCCTGGTCCAGCAGGATCCGACGGGCCTCCGGGAGCGGCACCGTGCGCTTCTTCGTCTTCTTCGGCAGCAGCTCGGAGAGCATGTCGGCGATGTTCGACATCCCCTCCGGGGCCCCCGCCTGCCCGAGCTGGTCCATCGTCGGACCGGGCTGCGTGACCTCGACCTCGACCTCCCGCGTCTCCAGCTGGCCGTCCTTGAGCAGCTGGCGGAGCTTCTCGCGGGTCCGCTTGTGGCGCTCGCGCGCGAGCTCCTGTTCCTGCGTCACCCCCCCCTCGGGGCCGGCGACGAACACCCGGCTCGGCTCCGCCGGCGCGGCCGGCGCCGCCTCGGACGGCGGCGGGAGGAGCAGGTCGAGCAGCCGCTCGTCCACGCGGTCGTTCGCGAGGTCCTCGACCTCGCTCTCGCGCTCCGTGCGGACCATGTCGATCGCGCTCTCCACCAGGTCCCGGACCATCCCCTCGACGTCACGGCCGACGTACCCGACCTCGGTGAACTTCGAGGCCTCGACCTTGATGAAGGGCGCGCCGGCGAG
>CAZYUL010000016.1:0-30125 GCA_964650715.1 uncultured Gemmatimonas sp.
GCTTCCCGCGCCACGACCCGGCGAGCGTCGAGGCGATCGTGCGCGTGGCTCACATCGAGCTGAGGGAAGTGCGGGCGCTGGTGGAGGCGCAGCCGGCGCTGGCGCGCGCCTCGTGGGACTGGGGCTACGGCGACTGGGAGACCGGCATCGGCGCGGCGGCGCACTCCGGCAAGCGGGACATCGTGGAGTACCTGTTGGCGCACGGAGCGCGCCCCGGGATCTTCTCGGCGGTGATGCTCGGACAGCTCGATGTGGTGCGAGGCTTCATCACTGCGCGGCCGTCCGATGCGGGGATGCTCGGCCCGCACGGGCTGACCCTCCTCTACCACGCCCGCGCTGGCGGGCGCGACGCGGAGCCGGTGCTGCGCTACCTGGAGACGATCCCGGCCGCGAACCGACCGCTCACCACGGCGCCGATCGACAGCGCCGTCCGCGCCTCGCTCGTCGGACGGTACCGGTTCGCCGCAGGGGAGCGCGATGTCTTCGACGTTGACATCCGCAACGACCAGCTCGGTCTGCAACGTCCCGGGACGAACCGCCGGTTCCTGTTGCACCGCGGCGATCTCGTGTTCTTCCCGTCCGGCGTTCCGACGGTGCGCATCGTCTTCGCCTCGGACGGCACCCGCGGCACCCGGCTCACGATCGCGGACCCGGAAGTGTTCCTCACGGCGAAGCGCGAGGCGTAGATGCGGCGCGAGGACTACCGGTAGAGCGTCAGCCAGTAGTCGCAGTACGGCGATCGCTCGTGGATCGCCGTCGGCGTGCCGCCACTCCGGATCCCCCTGCCGGACTCCTTCCGGGCCGTGCATCAGCGGCGCTGAGCGTACAGCTCGATCCCGGACCGGCGCAGTGAGCATCGCGTGCCAGCGCCGACACGCCGTGCGACTCGGTGGCGGTCGGCGGCGCACCGTCGCAGAATATCCCCTGTCGGTGCCTCCCGCTTCCCGAGCGGAGTCCCGATGCGTGGTCCCCCCGCGTCCTTCCTTCACCGGTTCACCGATGCGTCGAAGCACATCGCTCGTCCCCGCCGTTCTCGTCCTCCTCTCGTCCGCGACCCTCGCGGCACAGCCGCCCGCCGCCCCCGACGCCACCCTCGCGCGCATCCGCGCCGAAGGCCTCGAGCGCTCGCAGGCGCGCGCGCTCTTCCTCACGCTGACCGACGAGCTCGGCGCCCGCCTCACGGGCTCGCCCCAGCACCTCGCCTCGGCGCGCTGGGCACAGGCGCGATTCGCCGAGTGGGGACTCGGGAACCCGAGGCTCGAACCGTTCGAGTTCGGCGCTGGCTGGCAGCTCGACCACATCGCCGTCGCGATGACCGAGCCGCGCTACTTCCCCCTCACCGCGTACGCCGAGGCGTGGACGCCCTCGACCGCCGGCGCGCTCCGCGGGCGCGTCGTGTACATCGGCGACAAGACCGCCGCGCAGATCGAGGCGATGGCGGCACAACTCCGCGGGGCGATCGTCCTCACGCACCCGCCGGTGACCGAGTTCGTGGAGCGCGACCGGCCGCAGCCCGGCGCACTCGGCGGCCCCGACTCCACCGCCACGGGGAACCCGTCACTCCCGCAGGCGCGGGGCCCGCTCCCCGCGCGCGACCTCAACCCGCTCCTCCAGCGCCTCGGCGCCGCGGTGACGCTGCGCCCGAGCACCTATCGTGACGGAACGGTCGGCGTGCTCGGCAACCGCAACACCGGCCGCGACGCGGTGCCCGCGGTGATCGTCGCGACCGAGCAGTACAACATGATGGCGCGGCTCGCCGCGCAGGGGCGCCCGGTCGCGCTCACGGTCGAGGTGCGCACCCGGCACTTCGACGCGGACCGCAACAGCTACAACGTGATCGCCGAGATCCGGGGGAGCGATCCCGCGGTGCGTGACGAGGTCGTGTTGATCGGCGCGCACCTCGACTCCTGGCACACCGCCAACGGCGCGACCGACAACGCCGACGGGGTGGTGGCGGTGATGGAGGCGATGCGGATCCTCAAGGCGACCGGCGCCGCACCGCGGCGGACGATCCGCGTCGCCCTCTGGAGCGGGGAGGAGCAGGGGCTGCTCGGCGCCCGCGCCTACATCGCCCAGCACCTCGCGACGCCGGAGGCGCGGCAGAAGCACGCGGTGTACCTCAACGACGACCCCGGGAGCGGCCGGACCCTCGGCTTCTATATGGAAGGGAACGCCGCGGCCAAGGCGATCTTCGACCGCTGGCTGGCGCCGCTCCGCGACCTCGGCACCACGCGGAACGTGATCGAGGGGATCGGGTCCACCGACCACGTTCCGTTCGTGCAGGCGGGGATGGCGGCCTTCAATGCGATCAAGGACTTCGAGGCGTACGACGTGCGGACGCGGCACACGAACGCCGACTTCCCCGAGCGGATGGACGAGACCGAGCTCAAGCAGCAGGCGATCGTGATGGCGACGTTCGCCTGGCAGGCGGCGATGATGGAGGGTCGGGTCCCAGGGCCGGCGCCGCGGCCGTGACGCGGACGCAGCTCGCCGCGGTCGGTGTCCTCCTCGTCGCGTCGGCGATCGCTGCCGACGCGCAGCCGCGGTGGCGGCTGGTCGAGGACCTCAGGATCGGCGGCGCCGACGAGGGGCCGGCATCGTTCAACGAGATCCGGGACATCGCGGTGGACGCGAAGGGTCGGATCTTCGTGCTCGACTACCAGACGACGGAGATCCGGCTCTTCGGGCCGGACGGCGGTTTCCTCCGGCTCGTCGGGCGGAATGGCGCGGGGCCCGGCGAGTATCGGCAGAACAACGGCGTCGAGCTCGCCCCGGACGGGAGGCTCTGGGTGAACGACCACCGCAACGCGCGGTATGTGGTCTTCGACACCACGGGGGACTTCGCGACCCAGGTGACCGTGGCGCCCTGGGGCTATGGCTTCCGCTGGGACGGCACCTTCGACACGCGCGGGCGCCTCATGGAGACGATGTCGCTGCGGGGCGCGAGTGGGTCCACGCGCGTGATCCGGCGCTACGATCCGGTGCGCGCGGCGTTCGACACCCTCTCGATCCCCGAGTGCTTCAGCGACACCGGACAGTACAGCCAGTGGAGCGTGCAGTGGAGCGCCGGGACCATGAGCGGCGTCTTCTCGGTCCCGTTCGCGCCGCTCAACGTCATGAAGCTCACCGCGTCTGGGGGCTGGCTCTGCGCGCGTGGTGACGACTACCACGTGAAGCTCCTGGACATCGCGTCAAAGGCGGTCGCGCGCGAGTTCCGCTCGACGAGTTCGCCGACCCCGATCCCCGCGAGCGAGCGGGACTCGGTGATAGACGCGATCTACGCCCCGCCGTCGCGCATCCCTCCCGGCACCCTCGACCGCTCCCGCGTGCCGCGGACGTACCCGCGTGTGGATGAGGTGGACGTTGACGACGAGGGCCGCTTCTGGGTCCGGCGTCGCGTCGCGAACGGGCTGGCCATTGACGTCTGGTCGGCCGCCGGGACGCAACTCGCCACGATCGCGGCTCCTGCCGTCTTCGGGAAGTACGGTCCCTTCGTGATCCGCAGGGGGCACCTCTATGTCGTGCTCCCGAGCGAGAACGACGACCCGCAGGTGGTGCGCTACCGGATCGTCACGGGCGGGCGCTGAGGGGCGTCCCGGCAGCCTAGGTGTGTCGCATCCAGCGCAGGAGTTCGCGGAGCGACGGCTCCTTGCCGAACATCAGCATCCCTGCGCCGAATATCCGACCGGCGAGGCGGCGACATCCCCATGCTGCCGCGACGAGCAGCGCGAGCGCCAGCACCACCTCCCACCACGGCACGGTGGTCGCGACGAGCCGCATCGGCAGCACCGCCATCGAGGTGAGGGGGAACACCCCCAGCGCCTGTGCGAGAAGCGACTCGGCCTTCGGGAGGAGCGCGAACGCCGCACCCAGCGGGAGGATCGGGACGAAGAGGAGGAGACTCCGCGTGGAGCTGTTCGGGTCGTCGATCGTCGCGGCGATGGCGGACATGAAGGCGAACCAGAAGAGCACGCCCAGCAGGGTGGTGAGGACGATGAGCGCGACAAGGCCCACGTCCGTGGCGACCGCGGGGATCGCGACGGGATTCCGACCCAACGCCAGCGGGAGTGCCCGCATGAGCAAGAAGAGTCCCGCGTAGGTCACGCCGGTGCCCACGAATGCGGCGCTGGTCAGCCCGAGGATCTTGCCATCCATCCAGACCTGCGGCGGAACCATCGCGAGCATCTGTTCGGTCACGCGGTGCTGCTTCTCCCCGGTGATGCCGGCGAAGATCGTCCCGAACCCGTTCATGATGAGGATGAAGCCGGTGCCGAGGATGAAGAGCGCGATGATCCTCGCCGACCGGGACGTCGGCGCGGCGCCAGCGGCGATGAGGGTCGTCTCGACCGCGAGTGGGATGGCGAGCGCCGCGATCGCGTCGGCGGAGAGGACGCGGGCGAGGGTGGCCTCGCGGTGGGCCGCGGCGAGTGCCCCGCCGGCGCGCTCGGTCCACGCGGCCCGACGGAGCAGCACGAACTCGACGGCACCGGCCTCGGACACGATCATCGCCGCCGGTATCCTCGCCTCGGCCACGGCGACGCGCAGTGCCGCGGGATCGAGCGTGCCGCCAGTGTCCCAGGTGATCGCGTCGACTGTGGGGAGGGGGAAGGTCAGCGCCTCCTGTCCGACGACGGTGACGGTGACCGGTCGCGCCTCGGCACGGCGGATCAGCGTGCTCACGACCCCGATCAGCGCGCCGATCGCGACCATGACGGCGAGTCCGATGAACTGCTGCTTCCACTTCACGAAGCGCGCGAACTCCCAGCGCGCGACCTCGAGCGTCAGCTGCCAGCGCGTCACGCGACCTCCCGCGCGGCGCCCGCGCCACCGACGCCACCCGCGTCCGTGATGCCGGCCTCTGCGTTCGCGGCGCGCACCCGCTCGACGTAGAGGTCGTGGAGGCTGCCGCCGGCCGCGAGCTGTCCGACCGTGCCGTGCAGGAGCTCGCGGCCACGGTGCATCACGAAGACGCGGTCGGCGATGCGCTCGACGAGCGCCAACTGGTGCGCGCTGAAGAGGATGGTCGAGCCTCCATCACGGAGTTCGCGCACGAGGTCGAGGAAGAGCTCCTGATTGAGCGGGTCGAGGCCGCTGAAGGGCTCATCGAGGATCGCGAAACGCGGGCGGTGCAGCACCGCCGCCGCGAACTGCACCTTCTGCTGGTTCCCCTTCGAGAGGGCGGCAAGCTTCTCGCCAGCGCGGTCCTTCAGTTCGAAGCGCTCGAGCCACTGCTGCGCCAGCGCGGTCGCCTCGGCGCGCGGGACGCCGCGCAGCCGCGCGAAGTAGCTCAGCGTGCGGTGGATGGGAACGTCGTGGTAGAGACCCCGATCCTCCGGGAGATAGCCGAGCAGGCCAGGCGTCGGCGCCGCCGCCTCGTCACCTTCCCAGATGATGCGGCCGCGGTCGGGACGGGTGATCCCGACGAGCATACGCAACAGTGTGGTCTTGCCGGCTCCATTCGGGCCGAGCAGGGCGACGATCTCGCCTGTGGAGACGTCGAGCGAGACTCCGGCGACGGCGCGGACGGTCGCGTACGTCTTCTCGACGTCCTGGATGCTGAGGAAGGGCGCGCTCGGGGCGGTCATCCTCGGAATGTACGGCGGTGCGCGCCCGTCGTCCCGCACTCGCCGCGCTGCCGCGAACGCTGCTAAGGGTCCCTGATCAGCCGGAGCCGCGCCCGGTGCGTGCCCTCGTTGAACGAGATCGCCTCGAGGCGGAACGGCAGCGGGTCGCCGGCCGTCGTCCGCGCCGCGGAGTGCGTGGCAGCCGAGAAGGTCGTCACCGAGCGGCCGAAGGCGTCGCCGAGCGCGCCCCGGTCGCCGCCCTCGGAGTCGATCTCGACCAGCGCCGAGTCGTCGTCGGCCTCCACGAGCGCGATCCGGTAGCGCCGCGGATCGGTCCCGAGCGTCGGTCGCAACGGCAGCGACTCGTCGATGTGGTGGATCAACACGCCGGCGCCGGGCATCCGGTTGTCACCCGTGATCGGCTCCCGGTACTCGACCAGCAGGTACTCCGCGCCGGCGATCGGGATCTGCAGCAGCGTGCCGCCGCGGCCGGCGGGCGCGAGCGTGTACGTCGTGTCGGCCACGGACGACGCGACGATCGGCGCGGTCCACCCGACGGACATCCGGCTCCACCCCGCGAGTGAGGCTTGCCCGGGGATCGGCCCCGTCGGCGGGCCGCCGCCGCATCCCCAACTGCCCGCGGACATGAGGTCCCAGCAGCCCACCACCCAGCGACGACCGCGCCAGAGCTCGTTGGAGGGGACGGGAACGCCCGGCACCTGGTGATAGAGGTCGGGGAGCCCGAGCAGGAGGTGTCCGAGCTCGTGTGTGAGCGCGCCGAGGTTCATCGAGACGCCGGAGCAGTCGGTCACCGACATGATCGTGTAGCCGCGGATGCCGATGGTGCCGCCGTTGGCGGAGGCGTCGGACGTGCGGTACGCATCGGGGGGATCGCCGACCTGCCAGTTGATCCGCGCGAAGGGATGCGGACCGGCGTTGGGGTCGGAGGGGCTCGCGTAGCAGGCGCGGTCGAGGCTCGAGTGCAGGAGCACGATCCCGCCATCCACCAAGCCGTCGTCGTCGCCGCTGTTCGGCACGAGGTCGGGGCCGTCGTTGTCGTACTCGCCGAAGTCCATCGTCGCGTCGGCGCCGACGATCGCGTCAATGACGAATGCCTCGGACGCGGCCGTCGTCAGATGCACCGTCGTGATCCAGGGAGACGCGTCGGCGAGCACCCGGAACCGGTCGGACGACGCGACCTTCCAGGGGGCGTTCGCGGGACCGCCGCCGGCGTTGCCGAAGGTGCGCTGCACCACCTGCGACGGCGTGAGCGAAGGCGCCGGACCGTTCGCGAAGCGCGCGAGGATCACCGGGATCCGCGTCTCGCCGAAGACCCGCACACCGCGCGAGCTGAGCACATAGGGGTCGGGCGTCGGTCGCGGACCCGCGACATCGCTGCAGGCGGCGGTCGCGACGGCGAGGAGCAGGACGAGGCGGGTGCGATGCATGGCAGGATTCTACGCGCTTCCTCGCACCGCGTTCCGAGCATCTCACACGACCCGCAATCCGATGAAAGCCCGCGCGTGTCCAGCGGACACGGCCGATCCGTGCCATCTTCAGGAGTCACCCACGGCACACCGACCACCCCCAGGACGACGGAGGCGCGCCATGCACGAACCACTGCTGATCGTCGAGGTCGAGGCGCACCCCGGCGCCGACGGCGACATCGAGGTACGGAACCACCGTGCCGCCGATGGGGCCGGAGCACCCGATCGGCTCTACTGCGTCGGGGCGCTCGGCGGCGACGGGGTGATCCGGTTCGTGGACTGGGGCTACGCGACGGCCGATGCGGCGCGGAAGGCGTGGCCGGACGCGCGGCACACGGCCGAGTTCCGGATCCCGTCGTAGCGGAGCGGCCCGTCCGCGTTGAAGGGGATTGCGCTCCCGGCGACGGACGAACGGTCCGTCACATCCCCGTGACCTGACTCGCCGGCGCGGGGTATGTTGAGCGACGATGACGGCGACGGTCACCTCCACGGTCCCGCCTCGGCATCGCCGATCACCCCCCCCCGGAGCCCCGGATGCGCGTCCGCCCCATCCTCTCGATCGCCGCGCTGGTCGGTATCGCGGTGGCCTGCGCCGATGCGCCGGTCGCCGCCCCGAATCCGAACGGCACCGTGAACCTGCTCTCGCCTGCGGGTGGCGCACGGTTCGTGCAGAACGACCCGGCACTGCTCGAGTGCCCCGATCACCCGACGCGTGGCCGGGGCTTCCGGCTCTCGTTCGATTGGGACGATGTCGAGGGCGCCGATCGCTACGCCATCTTCCTGAAGCAGAAGCACGCGACGTACCCGGCGATCAACTACAGCGTGAGCGCGTCGGAGTTCAGCGGACTCTGGTGCAACGCCTTCGTGCTCGACCGCAACCTGAACGACTGGCTGTGGCGCGTCGCCGCGATCGCGCACGGCGCCGACTCGCTCACGGGTGACACGCTCTGGAGCGAGGAACGGATCTACGGCTACGAGCCCTGCCGCCTCGCGAGCGGTGAGGCCTGCTCGGCGCCCGACTCGCTCGCGCCGTGACAACGAAGGGGAGGATCGAGATGCGACTGATCGCGTTCGCGGCGTCCGCGGTGCTCGCCGGGGGGGTCATCGCCTGCGCGCTCCCGAGTGAACCGCGGGTCTCCGGTGTGTGCATCGGCGTCACGAACGTCGGCGGCCTGCACTTCGTCGCGTATCCCGGGATGATCGATCCCGCGCAGACGTTCGAGCAGGGACAGGTCGTCGCGACGGTGACCAGGAACCGCGGGTGCGATGACACCCCGACGACCTTGGAGCCGGTGGCGGAACTCGCCGACGGCGAGTCCAACCATCTCGACGCGGGGACCGAACTCTGCGCGATCAAGGGGCGCTCGCCTTCGGAGTACCTCATGGTCTGCGATCGCCCGGCGGATCTCCGGCAGGTGATCACCTCCCTGCACGACCAGCCGACGCGGTAAGGCGGTCATTCGCGCAGGTCCGCAACGGTTCGGCAAGGAGATTCGCGCGCTCCGAGAAGCTGGATCTCGCGTCGGCATCCCGTCCGAGTAGTCAGCTACTCCCCCCGGATCGCCTCGATCGGGTCCACGCTGCTCGCCCGCCGCGCCGGCACGTAGCACGCGAGCAACCCGATCGCGACCATCACCGCGCTCATCGCGGCGAAGGTCGGCGCGTCGAGCGCGCTCACGCCGAAGAGGAGGCTCCCAAGCGCGCGCGTCGCCGCGAGCGACGCCACGCCGCCGATGAGCACGCCGAGCCCCACCACCCGGGCGCCCTGCGCGACGACCATCCGCCGCACCTGGCCCGCAGCGGCGCCGAGCGCCATCCGTACGCCGATCTCGCGGGTGCGCTGCGCCACGATGTAGCTCAGCACGCCGTAGAGCCCCACCGCGCCGAGGATCAGCGCCAGCGCCGCCGCGATCGCCAGCGTGAGCATCGTGAACGAGAGCCGCTCCATCGAGCGCTCGGCGAGCTGCGCCATCGTGAACTGCCGGTACATCGGCGCCTCGGGCGCGATCTCCTTCACGATCGCGAGGATCTCCGGCGCGATGAACTCGGCGCGCGGAGTCCTCACCACGTAGGCCGGTGAGCCGAGCCGCCAACTCGTCGGGGTGGGACCGACCATCGGGAGGTACACGAGCGCCGATCCGGTCTCGCGCCAGTCGAGTTGCTTCACGTCGTCCACCACGCCGATGACGGTATGCCAGAAAGGCTGGCCGGCGATCTGCAGGCGCCGCCCGACCGCGTCCTGGTCGGGCCAGAGCTGCTGGGCCGCCGAGCGACTGATCACGACGT
The DNA here is from genome assembly GCA_964650715.1 of uncultured Gemmatimonas sp. Classification (GTDB taxonomy): domain Bacteria; phylum Gemmatimonadota; class Gemmatimonadetes; order Gemmatimonadales; family Gemmatimonadaceae; genus Pseudogemmatithrix. The sequence continues at coordinate 9,338 of CAZYUL010000016.1, forward strand.
TGCCGGGTGTGAGGAGGTGGTCTGACTCGGTGAAGGCGCGCCCGGAGAGGACGCGGATCCCCATCGTCGCGAAGTAGTCGCCGGCGGCGAAGGTCCGGCTGAGCCGGACGCCGCCGTCGGGATCACCCGCGTGCGCCTCGGTGAGGAACCGGTTGATCGAGGTGCCCTCGTCGAGCGGGACGTTCTCGATCAGGCCCACCGACTGCACCCCCGGCATCTGACGGATCCGGTCCATGAAGGTGTGGCTGAAGCGCGCCCACGAGGGGCCATCCCTGAGTTGCGGCTGCTCCGGCGCGATCTGGAAGGTGAAGATGTCCTCGGTGCTGTAGCCGGGCGCGACCGCGTTGAGCTTGGCGTAGCTGCGCATCAGCAGGCCCGAGCCGATGAGGAGCACGAGGGCGAGCGAGGTCTGTCCGACGACGAGTCCGTTGCGGAGCCACTGGCCACCGCGGGTCGCACCGCGGCCCGCCTCGCGGAGCCGCGACAGGTCGGGCTTCGCCGCCCGCAGCGCGGGCACGAGTCCGCACGCGAGGGCGGCGACGAACGCCGCGAGCAGCGTGAAGCCGAGCGTCGCGAGGTCCATCCGCACGCTCGCGAGCCGCGGGATCCCCTGCGGCGCGGAGGCGACGAAGAGCGGGAAGGCGAGCCACGCGAACAGCGCGGCGCCCACCGCCGCGAGCATCGCGATCACCACCGACTCGGCGAGCATCACGCGCACGAGTTCGCCGCGCCCTGCGCCGATCGCGGCGCGCACCGCCATCTCCCGCTGCCGAACCTCGGCGCGCACCAGGAGCAGGTTCGCGACGTTGGCGAAGGCGATGAGGAGCACGACCGCCAGCGAGCCGAGGAGCACGAGCAACGGGCTCCGCACGTTGCCGAGCACCCAGTCCTCGAGTGAGCGCACCACCGCGCGATGCTGCTCGATCACGCGCGCGTAGGCGGCCGTGCCGCCGAACCGCTCGGGGAGGCCCTTCGAGATGGTGGTGAGCTCGGTCGCGAGGGCCTCGGGATCCACGTCCGGCCGCACGCGCGCGATCAGCGCGCCGCCGAAGCTCCCGGGGTTGCTGATGCTGTCGGGGAGGATGTTGAACGAGATGATGAACTGCGTCCCCTCCATCGGGATCGCGAAACCCTCGGGGAGCACGCCGACGATCTGGCGATTCGCGTAGCTGAAGCCGTGGGTCTGGCCGATCACCGCCGGGTCGAGGCCGAACCAGTCGCGCCACATCTCGTAGCTGATCATCACGACGCCTTCGCCGTCCTCGGGGACGGGGAGGCGGCCGAGGATCGGTCGGGTCTGGAGCGTGGAGTACAGCGACGGGGTCGCGAAGCCCTGCCGCACCCGCTCGACACGCTCGCCGACGCGTGCGGTGCTCGTGCCGCCGTAGTACATCGCCGCATCCTCGATGAGGCGCGAGTTCTCGCGATAGTGCGGGAGGAACTCGTCGCTCGGACCGAACTCCGCGGGGAGCTGGGACCCGGGGGCCGTCGCGCGGATCATCACGAGCCGGTCGCTGTCGGCATAGGGGAGCGGCCGGAAAAGCACCGTGTTGACGACGCCGAACATCCCGGCGGTCGCCCCGATCGCGAGCGCGAGGGTGGCGACGCTGACGGCCGCGAAGCCCGGCGTGCGGCGCAGGGTGCGGGTGGCGTGACGGAGGTCGCGGGACCAATCGGCGAGTGACCAGCGCATCGGGAGCTCCTGGAGGGTCGGGTCGGCTGGCGCGGTCCAGGTGGGACGCCAGTGCTCGGCGACGGCCGAGCGAACGAGGTCGAGCGCGATCGCGAGCGACCGCGCGTGCGTTGCGAACGGTCCCCGCGCGCGGGCGGTAGCGAGATCCTGCTCGATGTCGGCGAGCAGTTCGTCGCCGTACCGGTCCCGGAAGGGACGCGGGAACAGGCCGAGCAGCGCGCGGTGGAGGCGGCTCATCCACGCCCCTCGGCGAGCCCCAGTCGGCGCCGCGCGATGGCGGCGGCGTCCTTGAGGCGCGCGGCTTCGGCGCCGAGGGCGGCGCGGCCCGAGCGGGTGAGCGCGTAGTAGCGGCGCTCGCGGCCAGGGTGCGACTCGGTGGACGGCGGGTCGGTCTCGTCCACGAGGCCCGCGGTCTCGAGTCGCGCGATCACGCGGTAGAGGGAGCCGGCGCGAGGCGCGAATGCGCCGCCGGACTCGCGTTCGACGGCCTCGGCGATGGCGTAGCCGTAGAGGGGACCGTCGGCGAGGGCGAGGAGGATATGGAAGTCGAGTGGGGACACGGCGAGTGGGCAAATGCGCGGAGTGCGTATTTAGGTACGGAGCGGTGCGCGGGGAGTTTCAGGGACGCTCACCGGCCGATGGGGAAGCGATCGAGGAAGACTTCGCCGTCGGCGTCGCGCCGGACGACGTAGACGCGCTCCCGGCCGAAGCCGACGACGCGCGACCCGGAGTCGAAGCTCATCCGGCCTGAGCGCTCGCCCGTGCGGTCGAAGACGTCGTAGATGACCATCCCGGCGCCGGAGCGCTCCGGGCGCGCCACCCACAGCTGGCCGTCGGGCGCGAGGAGGGTCGCCGGTTCGCCGTCCAGGGAGCGGGCGCGCTCGCGGGGCACCTCGGGGCCGATCGCGGGCGCACCATATGAAGGGTGCCACTCCACGCGGAAGGGGACGGCGCGCACGATCGCGATGCCGCCCTCCGGCAGCACCACCCACTCGTCGCCTTCCCAGACGACGGCCATGGTGTCGGTGCGCTGGGTCTCGCGATCGAGTCGGACGATCGGCGTGCCGCGCGAGCGGTCGCGCACGAGCGGCTCGGGGAGCGCGAAGTAGAAGCGCCCCATGAGGTCGGCGCCGCGGACGGAGACGTCGTGACCGGCACCCCGCGTCGCGCGGAGCTCGAGCGCCGGCAGGGTGCCGATCGGCTGCCCGGATGGGCCGAGCACGAGGTAGCGGTCGTTCCCCGGATCGTCCACCAGCGTGCTGTCGCCCGAGAGGGCGATGAGCCGGTCCGGGCGCGAGTACTCGCGGGCGCCGCGGCCCTCACGGGAGATGCGCGTCGTGTAGCCCTCCGTCCAGTCGAAGAGGAAGAGCTTCCGCTCGCGGGCGTCGAGGACGATCGCCCGACCGTCGGCGAGCTCGCGGACACCGCTCACGGTGCGCATCTCGGCCCGGGTCCCGGCGGCGCCCCCCAGGACGAGGATGCCGAGCGCGAGGGCGTGGAGGCGCGGGGTCCGGGCGGCGTGTGCGGGAGCCATGCCGGTGGGACACGGGCACCGGGGGAATGGTTGAATCGCCGGGGTCCGGTCGGCGTCGGGATGATGTGGCTCCGGCGGTCGGCGCGTGTATCGAGCGGGTGAGCTGACGCGGCCGGTCCCCGGCCATTGGTGTGGGTTCGGTGTGCGCCGCATCGCGGCTCAAACCCGCGTGCGGCACCCACCTGTCGGAGGTCCGTAGGGCAGGGGATCCCGTCGGTCGACCCGAACGCAACGTCCATCATGATCATGCACGCACGCACGCTCGTCGCCGCCGGACTGGTCGCCGTCGCGGCCCTGCCGCTCGCCGCGCAGACCCCCGCCCTCGAGCAGGGCCTCGCACAGATGCAGGCCAACCGCTGGGCGGAGGCGGTCACGACCTTCCGGCCCCTCGCCGACGCGAATCCCCACGACGGCCTGTTGCAGCACTATCTCGGCGTATCGCTCTCGCGCAGCGGCGACTGCGCGGGTGCGATGCCGCGTCTGGAGCGGGCCATCGCACTCGGGGTCAACGGCACGTCGTTCGCGATGCGGCAGGCGCGCTTCACGCTGGCCAGTTGTCACGCGGCGCGCGGCGCCGCCGAGCCGGCGCTGGCCCAGCTCGACACCGCCTGGCGGCGACACGGACTGCGCGACTTCGGGCCGATCGCGGCGGGGCCGCGGTTCGCGACGCTCGCGCAGGACCCGCGTTTCAAGCGGCTCGCCGGGATCCCCGAGACGCCGCTCACCGACCGCGCCGCGCGCTGGCGGTTCGACCTCGCGTACGTGGACCGACTCGTGCGCGAGACGCATCCCCGTCCCTTCGGGCGGCAGGACGAGGCGACGTGGGCCGCGGCGGTGCGCGACCTCGATCGCCGGATCCCGGCGCTCCCCGACGACGAGGTGATCGCGGGGATGATGCGGCTGCTCGCGTCGGTGGGGGACGGGCACACGGCGCTCTTCCCGCGGATCGACGGCGAGGGCGCGTGGAGACTGCTCCCGTTCTGGCCGGTCGCGCTCGCCGATGGCTGGTACGTGGGGGCGGCGGCGCCGGAGCACCGCGCGCTGGTCGGCGGGCGGATCGTCGCCGCGGGTGACGTGCCGATCGCGCGCCTCGACAGCCTCGCCCGGCTCCACGTCGCCACCGACAACGACTGGACCGCGCGCTGGATCGCCCAGGCGCCGCTCCAGTTCGCGGAGTTCCACCGCATCGCGGGCGCGGCGGCGAGCGACGGCGGCGTGACGTTGCGGGTCGCGATGCCCGACGGCACGGAGCGGCAAGCGACGCTGCGCCCGACGCCGCTCGACCGCGACCCCCTCGCGCGCTGGGCCCCCGCGGCGTGGCCGACGATGGCGCCCGCGGGCTCGACCCCGCGCTGGATCGCGAACGCGGGGCGCCAGCTCGCGATCGAGTGGCTGCCGCGCGAGCGCGTGGTGTACGTCGCGCTCAATGTGGTGGGGCACGAGGAGGAGCGCGGCCTCCTGCAGATGGCGGAAGCGGTCCGCGACACGATCCTGCGGCGTCGTCCGGTCGGCGTGGTGCTCGACCTGCGGATGAACAACGGCGGCGACGGGAACACGATCCCCAACTTCCTGCGACCGCTGGTGGCGCTCCCGGTGCTGCAGACCGCGGGCGCGTTCCAGGTGTTGATCGGTCCGCGCACCTTCTCGGCGGCGATGATGCTGCTCAATGAGTTGAATCGCCACACCGAGGCGCTGACGGTCGGATGGCCGACGGGCGGGCGCCCGGTGCACATCGGCACCGAGACGTCATTCCGGCTGCCGCTCTCGGGGCTCCGCGGCTCCACCGCGACGCGGCTCGAGGTGGCGGGCCGCGATGCCGCGGATGCCAGGCCCTACGCCGCGCCGCTCGTGAGCGCCTGGCCGTCCGGCGCGGACCTCGCGCGTGGCGCCGACCCGGTGCTCGACGCCGCGCTGGCCGTCATCCGCTCGCCGCGGCGCTGAGCGTCGCGGCGAGCTCGAGGCGGTATCCGACCTTGCGGATCGTGTGGATCAGCGTGACGCCGTGACTGCCGTCCTCGAGCTTGCGGCGCAACTCCGCGACGTGCCAGTCGACGGTCCGCGAGTCCACGCCATCGGCGTACCCCCACACCTGGCGCAGGAGTCGCTGGCGCGAGATGCCCTGTCCCGGACGGTCGAGGAGCGCGAAGAGCAGGTCGCGCTCGCGGGGACGCAACGGGACCTCGCGGCCGTCGAGCAGCACCTGGTGTCCGGAGAGGTCGAACACGTACGGACCGAAGGCGATCCGCGTGGCCCGCGTGGCCAGCGTGGCATCGGCGCCGGTCGAACCGGGTGCGGTGCGGCGGAGGAGCGCGTGCACGCGGGCCAGCAGTTCAAGGAGCCCGAAGGGCTTCGTGACGTAGTCGTCGGCGCCGAGCCGGAAGCCGTGCACCTTGTCGGCCTCGCCCTGTTTCGCGGAGAGGATGAGCACGGGTCCGAGGTAACCATCGCCGCGGAGCGAGCGGAGCACGGTCTCGCCGGAGATGCCGGGGAGCATGAGGTCGAGCACCACGAGTGAGGGCGCGGTGCGCGCGGCGTGCGCGAGTGCGGTCTCGCCGTCGTGCGCCACCTCGACGCTGAATCCCTCGAGGAGGAGGTGCTCGGCGAGGGCGCCGGCGATATCGGGCTCGTCCTCGACGATGAGGATGCGGTGTGGCGTCATGCGATCGCCTCGGTGGTGAGGGGGCCGCGGTGCGGGGCCGGCACGGCGCGCGGCAGGATCACGGCGATGCGCGCGCCGCCGGTCGGCGCGGTCTCGATGCGGAGCGTGCCGTCCATCAGCTCGATGAGTTGCTTGGAGACGGCGAGGCCGATCCCGGTGCCGGGACTCGTCGCGCCGGCCACGAACGGCTTCACGACCTCGGTCGCGGAGGCGGGCGGGATGCCGGGGCCCTCGTCGCTGACCTCGAGCCGGACCGCCCCGTCGCCCTCGTCGCGGAGGCCGATGGTGACGGTCTGGCCGCGCGGGCCGAAGCGCACGGCGTTGTCGAGGAGGTTCGTCAGCACCCGGGTCACCGCCGCGCGATCGGCGACGACCTCGGGATCGCTCGCCACCACGGTGCGCACGCCCATCCCGGCGCGCTCGAAGACCGGGGCGAGTCCAGCGACGGTCTCCTCCACCACCGGGCCGAGTCGCATCGGGGCGAGGTCGAGGGTCGGGCGGGCCCGTCCACCCCGGACGAAGTGCAGCGCGTTCTCCACGAGGTGGATCAGTCGCCGCGCCTCGCGGACGATCACCCGCGGCGCCTCGCGCTGGGCGCGGACGGCGGGTCGGTCGAGCTGCAGCGACTCCGCGTACAGCAGGATCTGCGTGAGCGGCGTGCGCAGGTCGTGGGCGACGGCGGTGGCGAAGGCCTCGCGCTCACGGGCGGTGCGCACCAACCGGCGCGCGAGCGCGACGGTGGCGCCGGTGAGGAGCATCGAGATCGTCACGAGCACGACGAACGGCACGATCGGGCCGCGCGAAGTGCCGTAGAGCACGCGTCCGAGCGCTGCCGGATCCACCCGCACGTGCAGCCGGATGGGGTGCGCCGCCGGATCCTGTGAGATGTCCACGAGGTCGGTCTGGCCGCTGGGGAGCGACGGGGAGCGCGCGAGTTCGAGGAGGCGAGGGCCACCGCCGCCGGCGGTGTCGGTCGCGAATCGGGGGCGCAGGAACGCGACGGAGACCCCGATCCCACGTTCGCTGTGGCGTCCCTCGCGCAGGACCACCTTGCCGGCGGGACTCACGACCCGCCACGCGACGATCTCCGGGCCCGCGTCGCCGAAACGGAGCGATTGCACCGCGCGCGCCACGGGCGCGAGCACCGAATCGGCGTGGCCGCGAGGGCTGCCGATGTAGCCCGCGGCCATGCTGACATCGCCCCGGAGGACGCGGAGCATCGGCGCGATGATCTCGCGGCCGCCGAGGCGGCCCTTGAGGAGCATCACGTCGCTGCCGATCCCGCGCGCGGAGGTCGTGAGGAACCGGACGCGCTCGAGCAGCGTGTCGGCCTGCGCGGCAGGGATGCCGACGACCTCGATGCGGTCGGGATCGGTGGATCGCCAGACGAACGCGCCGGCCTCCTCGGGGATCACCCGGGCGCAGGCACAGGCGATCGCCTCGGCGACGCTCGACCGGATGGACTCCGCGGTCCCGGCGGGCCAGGTCGCCTGGAACCGTATCCGTCCGAAGACGCGATCGTCGGCCACGGCGCTCATCGCCCGGACCTCCTCGGTGAAGTCGCGCGCCATCAGCTCGGCCTGCACGCGCGCTGCGCGGGCGAGCTGGTCCTCGAATCGGCGGTACGATTGCCAGCCCCACACGGCGAGGAGCACGGCGGTGAGACCGAGCGCCCCGGCGAGGCCGAAGAGGGGGAATGGGCCGCGACCGAGGTCGGTGAGGCGCTTGCGCATGGGCGCGACGGGGTGGGGGACGGGACGCCGGGTGCGAACGCCGGCGCTCATGCTCAACTCATACGATTGGACACCCGGCGCGGTGTCGAGGGATTGTTTGCGCCCTGTGAGAGGCGTGCTCAGCGGGCCGGGGCTGTGAGACCGTCGTGTGAGCCTTCGGGCGGGGTAGCCATCCGCCGACCTGCGGGGTTCAATGACCGATCCCTTCCTCGGCGAGGCGAGACGCGACATGCGCGGCGAATCAAGATGGGCGGCGTTCCTGTTGGTGGTGGTGGCGTGCTCGAGCGCGCCCACCGGCGGCGCGCAAGGAAGCGGCGCGCGGGCGCCACTCGAGCTCTTCGCGTACGACCGATCCGCGCCGGTGAACTTCACCTCCGTCCCGACGGCATCGCCTGACGCGGCCCTCGATGTGTTCCGGATCGCGTACGACAGTCCTTCCGGAGGACGGGTGACGGGCTTCATGACGGTGCCCAAGTCCGAGGGGCCGCACGCCGGCGTGCTGCTGATGCACGGACTCCCCGGCACCGCCGAGCGGGCGATGGCGGGGTTCGGTCTCGAGATCGCGCGACGCGGAGCCGTGGTCGTCGCGATCGACGCGCCGTGGGTGCGGCGGGGCGGCCTCCCCGAGCTGACGCCGCGCGACAGCGCCGAGCAGGTCCAGCTCATGCGCGACCTCTCCCGCGCGATCGACGTGCTGGAGACGCGCGCCGATGTCGATCGCGCGCGGCTCGCCTACTTGGGCGGGAGCTACGGTGGCGCGATGGGCGCGCTCTTCGTCGGACTGGAGCGTCGGCTGGCCGCCGCGATCCTCTTCGTTCCCGATGGCGGCCTGGTCGCGCACTTCACGGATGGCGGCGGTGCGCCGACGGGCCCGCTGGCGGAGGTCGGTGCGGCGGCGCGACGGCGATGGCTCGATGCGATGTGGCCCATCGAACCGATCCGGTTCGTCCATCACGCGGCGGGGATGCCGATCCTGTTCCAGAACGGCCGTACCGACGCGCTGGTGACGGTCGAGGACGCCGAGGCACTGCACGCGGCGGCGCGCGAACCGAAGACGATAGAATGGTACGACGCGGGCCACGGCCTCACTCCGACGGCGCGCGCGCGGCGCCTCGAGTGGCTCACCGAACGTCTCACCCTGAAGACCCCATGACCGCTCGCTCCACGCCTGCTCCGAGCCGCCCAGCGCGGTACCTCCGACACACGCTCCTCGCGGCGGCGCTCGCTCAACCGGCGCTCGCGCCGGGCGCGCCGGCGCAGGACGCACACCGCACGCTGACACCGGGCGCGCGCTTCCCCGAACCCTTCTCCAGCGTCACCGGCGTCCGGGTCCTCTCGACGGGGGAGATCCTCATCGCCGACCGGACCGAGCGGAGGCTCCTCAGGCTCGATCCCGAGCTCCGACGCGCCACCCGCGTCGGCCGCGACGGCAGCGGTCCGGGGGAGTACGCGGCGCCCGCCGGACTCGTGCCGCTCGCGAACGACTCGACGATGCTGGTGGACCCGGGACTGATGCGCCTCACCGCGTATGACCGCGAGGGGCGTGCGGGCGCGTCCGTATCGATGCTCGAGGGCTACTCGCTGCTCTGGCCGACGATGGCCGCGGGGCGACACCTGTACTGGCACAATCCCGACGCGGCGCAGGCGATCCGCGGGGGCAAGCTGCGCGTGCTGCGACTGGATCGCGCGAGCGGTCGGCGTGACACGGCCGCGACGCTCGAGGTGCCGCCGCAGCTGTGGCCGGAGAACGCACGGCAGGGCTGGAGCGCACCGACGGTGGCGTTCTTCGCCCGCGACGCATACGCGGTCGCGCCGGACGGACGCGTCGCGATCGTGCGCTACTCGCCGTATCGCGTGGACTGGGTGGCGGCCGACGGGAAAGTGCGGCAGGGGCCGGTGCGGACGGTCCCGCTGATCGCGGTGACGCAGGCCGACAAGGAGGAGTGGGCGGCGCGGATCGCGCGCGCCCGGCCGCAGATGCGCGGCGAGGATGGCCGCGTGATGCAGATGCCCGGATTCAAGGCGGACCTGGGACGCACGACATTCCCGACGCACTATCCGCCGTTCCTCGAGGAGACGGCGCAGGTCGCGCCCGACGGGACGCTGTGGGTGCAGCGGGCGATCCCGTCCCGGCTCCGTCGCGTGGAATACGACCTGTTCGGCGCCGATGGGGCGTTCCGGGAGACGGTGCGCCTCGCCGCGGGCCAGCGCGTCGTCGGGTTCCGGGGGGCCGAGGTGGTGCTCGCGACGCAGGACGAGGACGGACTGCACTGGATCGAGGTCGCGGGAACGACGGGTGCGGCACCGGGACGGAATGTGGGGAGCGCCCCGACCGCGGCGGCGCGGGAAGACGGTGAGGCGCTCCTCCGGCGGATCAACGCCGCGCATCGCGACGGCTGGTTCCGGACCTTCGTCTTCGTGCAGCGCACCACATATCCGGGGACCACGAGGCCGGTGGAAACGTGGTACGAGACGATGCGGCGGCCGGGGTTCCTGCGCATCGATGTCGAGCGCGAGGGTGCGATCGTCCAGCGGACGCTCTTCCGGAACGACTCGCTGTACCAGTGGAACGGCGCGGAGCGGGTGGCCGCGCGACCGCTTCTGCACCCGCTCCTGTTGCTGCTCCATGACGTGCACGTCGGGGACGCGGACACGGTGATCGGGAAGCTCCGCACGTTGGGCTTCGACCTCTCGCGCACGAGCACGGCCACCTGGGAGGGCCGTCCGGTGGTCGTCGTCGGCGCCGCGCCCGGCGATACGACGTCGCGCCAGTTCTGGGTGGACGCCGAGCGGCTGGTGGTGGTGCGGACGCTGCAGACCACTGCGAGCGGCGCGTTGAGCGACGTACGGATCGGCGGCTTCTCACGTGAGGGCTCGGCCCTCGTCGAGCGCGAGATCACCTTCCTCTCGAACGGACGGCCGACGCTCGTCGAGGAGTACACCTGGGTCCGCACCGGGACCGTGATCCCGGACCGGGAGCTCCTGCCGGAATCGTCGGCCCTGCCGGCGTGGGTCGAGGAGTACCGGCGCGCGCAGCGTCCATAGTGGACCGCGCGCGCCGCCGCTCGTCAGCGCGCGACGCGCCGCAGGGTGTAGATCGTCGGTGAGTCGGGACGCCCGAGGACGGCGCGCCACTCGTCGGCCGAGACGCGGTACCATATGAATGCGCGCTGTCCGGTGCGCACGTTCTCGAACACCGCGGTGTCGCCGGAGACGCGCGCGAGGCGGGACTGGGCCTGTCCGTTCCGGCTCTTCACGGCCGAGCCGGCGCGCCACTCGATGGGCGACCGCCCCTGGCCACGAGAGAAGGTCGAGTCACTGCCGAACTCCACCTGCTCGATCGTGGAGTCGTTCACGAATCGGTACTCCTCGTAGAACGCGGTGTAGCCGCCGCCGGATCCGACCCATCGCCCCTCGAGCCAGCGGAGGGAGGCGAACGCCTCACGTGAGATCGGGGCCGGGGAGCCCTGGGCGCGGAGCGGAGGACTCGCCGCGGCGAGCAGGGTGAACAGGGCGGTCAGGTCGAGAAGGGCGGAAGCAGCCAGCGCGGCGCTGCGCCGTGGGAATGGGAGACTCATGAAGGTCGGCATGCCTTGTGTGACGCCTGCCGCAGTGCAAAGGTTGCGCCGCGGTGTGTGTGCTCGGTTTGAATCTCCGCGTGAGCCCGAGTGGCGACTACCGGAGTGGGCGAAGAGGCGTAGCTTCGCGCCGATGGAGAGACGCCCCCGCGGTCCCGCACGCTCCGCCTTCGCCCTCAACCTCGCGGTCGCGGCGGCGGCGGCCGTCAGCGCGAACGCCCAACCCGCCGCCGCGCCTCTGCCTGCGCGCGAGTGGGCGCGCGCGACCTTCGAGTCCCAGCGGATCGCCGCCGCGCCCTGGGCGGCGCTCGACAGCGCGATCCGTGGCGGCACCTACGGCAACATCGATCACCTTCTGGTGGTCCGTCACGGGTACCTCCTGTTCGACCGCGCGTACGGACTCGACTATCGCGGGATCGCGGCGGGCAAGCGGAGCCACATCGGGTGCGGACCGGGCGCGTGCGAGGGATTCCGATCGGCGCCTGACTTCAACTACTTCGACCCGACGACGCATCCGTATCGCGTGGGCACGCCGCTGCACAGCCTGCAGTCGGTGACGAAGTCCGTGATCGCGACCGTGCTCGGCGCGGCCATGCACGCCGGCGCGATCCGGGGAACCGACGTTCCCCTGCTCGAAGCGCTCGGACCCGTTGCGGCGCGACACGCGAGCGACCCCGCACGCCTCGCACGCGCGACGCTGCACGACCTCCTCACGATGCGCACGGGCATCGAGTGGCATGAGACCGACCGTCCGCTCGACGGGACCAACACGACGGTGCAGTTGGAAGCGAGCGACGACTGGGTGCGGTTCACGCTCGGACAACCGATGGATGCCGAGCCGCGAACGAAGTGGGCGTACAACAGCGGCGGGAGCCACCTGATCGGAGCGGTGATCCGGCGGGCCACGGGTCGCGACCCGGCGGAGTACGCGCGCGAGGCGCTGTTCACGCCGCTCGGCATCACCGCGTTCGACTGGAAGCGGGCCGGCGGCGGACTCCCGGACGGGGAGGGCGGGCTCTTCCTCTCCGCGGAGTCGCTGGCGCGGATCGGGCTGCTCTACCTGCGTGACGGCGTGTGGGGCGAGCGGCGGATCCTGCCGACAGGCTTCGCGCGCGAGGCGACCGGTCGCCTCGTCGTCGAGGGGGTCGGCGGCGGGAGGGGGTACGGTTTCCAGTGGTGGCGGCTCGACCGGAACGGCCAGGAGATCTGGGCGGGACTCGGATTCGGCGGTCAGTACCTGCTCGTCTGGCCCGAGCTCGACCTGATCGTCGTCGCGTTCGGGTGGAACATCTTCGGCCAGCGGGTGCCGGGGGTGCTGGGGCCGATCCTCGAGACCGTGCGCGCGTCGGTCGCGCCGTAAGACCTTTCGGGTGGGTCGCAGTGCGTCGCGTCCGGACGATCCGTCCCTATCGCGCCTCGAGCAGGGCCTTGAGACGAGAGAGGTCGTCGCGGCTCGTGCGGCGCAGCTCCCACTGCGCCAGGCGGGCGAGTGGGCCGGGGAAGACCCTCGGCGTTCCGGTCCTCCGATAAGACATGAACGTGCTCCCGTCGGCGTTCGGCTCCCACTCGTAGAGGATCTCAGCGGGGATGTCGCCCCCTTCGGCGCGCATCAGGAGGCGGCGGTTGGGAGCGAACTCGATCACTTCGGCGTCGTAGGCGACGCGGCGCCCGAGGATCTCGACCGTGAAGGTGATGCGGTCGCCGGGGCGGAGCGTCCCGGCCCGGTCCCACGCGGTGCCGCGCACGTGCTTGCACCAGGCGGGCGTGTTGTCCGGGTTGGCGGCGAAGGACGCGACGCGCCCGAGCGGGGCGCGGATGACGATCTGGGCGGCGATCTCGAGTGGCATCGGAGCACACCGGATTACCCGGCGGCTCGTCACCCTGCCACACCGGTGGATGTGAGCGTCGTGTGCGCGTGCGTCGGCTTGCACCGGGTTGCGCCGGGTTGCGCGGGGATCCCCCCACCGAGCCATCCAAACAGGACGTCCCGACTCGACCACGACGCGGCATTGGCGCCGGTCCTGTCCCGACCCTAGGTTCGGGAAAGGACCGGTGTCATTCCGGAGGGTCACCATGCGCACGTTAGCCGCACTCCTGGGGCTGGCCTTCATCCCGTCGAGCATCTGCGCGCAGGTGGCGCGGATCGCGCTCCGCCCGGCGGACGCGGCGCACCCCGAGGAGTTCACCGTGATCGGCAGCGTCCGCGAGCTCTCCGATGGGCGCCTTCTCGTCGGTGATGGACGTGAGCGTCGGATCGTCGCGCTCGACTTCGCGAGCGAGGCAGTGAAGCCGGTCGGGCGGTCCGGGAGCGGCCCGGGGGAGTACCGTTTCGTCACGGCGCTGCGTCCGCTCGGCGGAGACACGACGCTCATGACGGATGCGGGCGCGCGGCGCATCCTGATCTTCCATCGCGACAGCGCGGTGGCGACCCTCCCGGCCGATCACCCGGCCGTGGCCGCGACCGATGGAGGGCTGATCTTCGGAGCCGACCGGATGGGCCGCGTGCTGACCCGGCGGCAAGCCGAGCGCAGGGATGGCGAGACGATCACCGGGCGAGAGGACTCGACCTCGCACGTGCTGATCCCGCTGCGCGGGGGTCGGCAGGACACGGTGGTGCGCACCCTCAACATGCCGCGCGTCAACCGCATCTCGCGCGGGCCGGATGGTCGGATCACGTCGTCCGCGACGTTCCCGCGCACCCTGCTCCCGGCGGAGGAGCAGGCGATCCTCTTCCCGGATGGGTGGCTGGCCGTCGCGCGGATCGACCCGTTCCGCGTGGAGTGGCGCACACCCGACGGACGATGGGTGCGCGGGCGACCGATCCCGGTCCCGTTGATCAAGCTGGATGCGAGGGAGCGCGAGGCGCACCGCGCGCGTTACGGAGCGCCGGCGCCTCCGACACCGGCGACTCCGCCACCGCCATTGCCGCTCGGCGCGCGGCCTCCCGAGGAGTACCCCGAGCACCTGCCGCCATTCGCAAGCGGGAGCGCGCTGCAGGTCGGGCCCGCGGATCTCCTGCTCATCCGGCGTCCGCGCAGCGCGGACGAGACCGGCACGAACTACTTCGTCGTGGACCGCACCGGCCGCCTCGTGGGCGAGATCGTGCTGCGGCAGAACGAGACGATCGTCGGCGCGGGGCCGCGTCACCTCTACGTGAGCGAACGTGACGAGGACGACATCCTGCGCATCCGACGCCACCCTTGGCCGACCACCCGATGATCCGCACCCCGACCCGACCGACGATGATCCGCCGACACGTTCTTCTCGCGATCGTTGCGCTCCCGCTCGTGGCCAGCTGCAGCCGCCAGCGCGTCCTCGTGGATCCGCTGCTCGCCCTCGCACCGCACTCGCGGATCGGGCTGGTCACGTTCACGGCGCAGAACGCGAAGGGGAACCTCCCGCAGTTCGCGACGCAGCGCTTCCAGGAGCACATGCTCCGCGCGCAGCCGGGGATCGAGATCCTCGAGCTCGGCGCCGCCCCGGGCCCGGTGGATGCCGCGATGGCTCGACAACTCGGGCAGCAGCACGGCGTGCGCACGGTGCTCGTCGGCCACCTCGTGATCTCGGACGTCAAGCCGCGCGTGTCGATCTTCGGGGGACTCAGTGCCTCCGCCGAGGCGACGCTCTCGCTGTCGACGCGGCTGCTCACCGCCGAGAGCGGCGCGACCGTGTGGTCTCGCTCCTCGCAGATCCGCGAGACGCTCGGCTTCGTCTCGCTCAGCGATGGCGTCGCGGTGTTCGACGCGCAGGACCCGGCGGAGGCCTACGGGGAGGTGGTGAACCAGCTGGTCTGGAACGTGACGCAGGACTTCCGGGCCACTTGGACGCGTCGGTGATCTCCCGGTGAACCGGCGGTGACGCTGGGAGCGCGGGGCGGGTAGTACGGGCGGAGTGCCGAGATCGAGGGGACCCCACCCCACCTGAGACCGGCGTGCCGACACCGCCCTCTGGAGATCCCGATGTCCGCCAACAGATACGTGTCCCTGCGCGTCGCCGCGATCGTCGGCGTCGCGATGAGTCTCACCGCGTGCGATGCGATGATCGCCGAGCCCTCGCGCTCGCCGCTCGACGGACTCGCCTACGCCACCGGCGCCGACAGCGCCGGCAACGCGCCGCCCGCCGCCCCGAGCGGGCCGCTCGCGCCCGGCTTTGTCCGCGGCACCGTGCTCGGGCCGTGGGATGGCACGGGTTCATCGAACGATTCCCTCTCCACGTCGCCGCGCGTCGCAGGGGTCGTCGTCGCCGCCTACCTGTTGCCGGAGGGGGGCACGGTCTCCAAGGACAACCTTGGTGACGTCGTCGCCTCGACGGTGACCGCGGCCGACGGGACCTTCACGCTCCCGACCGTGGATGGGGGCAGCTATGCCGTCACCTTCACGCCGCCGAGCGGGAGTCCGTATGGGGGGGTGTGGGTGACGGCGAGCATCCACGCCACGAGTCACGAGTTCCCGTGGTGGGTGGTGCTCTGGAAGAAGTGACTCAGCGCGGGGCGAGTTCGCGCATCCAGGCGCCGATCGCCCGTTCGAAGTAGCGCGGGTTGAACAGCGTCCAGTCGGCGAGGGAGGCCGGGAGCCGATAGGCGGCCCCGGCCTCCTCGGCCGTGCGTCCGGCGGTGATCGCGCGTCGCGCGGCGTTCTCGACATCGTCGAGCAGGTCGAGGTAGGCGTCGAGTTCCCGCGGCGACGCGATGCCTCCGTGTCCCGGGACGTAGGTGGCGGCGCGAGCGGCCTGCAGCGACCGGACGCTGCGCGAGAGCCGCGAGGGCGTCGCGTCCACGTAGTTGGGGAACATCCCGTTCCAGACGAGGTCGCCGCAGAACACGACGTCCGGGTCGCTCACGCGGATGCTGACGTCCGACGCGGTGTGGCCATCGGCGGGGGAGATGCTCGCGGTGCGTCCGCCGAGGTCGAGGCGGGTGACCCGGTCCGCGGGGATGCGGCGGGCACGGTCGAGGAGTGCGGCGGGCGGATCCTGGTTGCGGGTGCGGACGAGCTCGTTCGTCGTCCCGGTGAGATGAAGGACGACATCGGCGCCGGTGACGACACCCCGGAGTCCGGCGGCGTGATCGGCGTGGAAGTGGGTGACGACGACGTGCGTCGGCGCGCGTCCCGTGAGCGCGCGCGCCTGCGCCGCCATCCATTCGGCGCCGGTGTCGGTGGCGAAGGCCTCGATGATCAGGGTGCCGGAGCGTCCCGCGACGATCCCGCCGTTGCAGAGCGTCGTGCGGTCACCGGTGAGTGGCGTGGACACGAGTCCCCAGACGCCGTCGCCGAGTCGTTCGAGTCTCCCCCACGGCTCCTGCGCCACGATGCGGCCCGACTCGCGCGGCGCGGCCCACGCCGATCGGGCGGCGGCGGGGAGGCCAGCGCCCATCAGGGCGACGTGCGCGGCGCAGCTGGACGCCCGGCCGATGAAGTCGCGGCGCGAGAGTGTCATGGGTCACAATATGGGCGCGTCACGTCGTCTTGCGAGGGGGAGTCACCGGCGGGAACTTTCCGGGCGTGCGAGTCCCCGCAACCCGCCTGCGTCACGCCATCGTCGCCGTCCTCGCGGGGGTCCTCGCCTCGCTGAGCTGCGGCCGTGAGATCACCGGCCCCGAGGGCGGTCGTCCCTACGCGCGTGGCTTCACCTTCGACGTGCGATTCCCGCCGATGGGAGGCGCGAACAGCGTCGCGTCGGACCTGATCCCGTTCAGCGTCGTGCGCGTGGTGCTGCGGAATCCCGCGGGCGAGGTCGTGGTGAACCGGGTCTTCGACTTCCCGAGCGAGGCCGAGGAGATCGAGGTCGAACTCTCGGTGCCGCTCTCCTTCAATGCGCCGCCGAGCGGCGAGGTGATGGCGTTGTCGCTCGCGTTCGCGAACGCGGCAGGCGACACGGTGTTCCGCGCGGGGCCGGCGCCGGTGACGGTGGTGCCTTCGGGGAGCAGCGTGGAACCGCCGCCCCCGCCGGTGTTGGAGCCGACCTACGTGGGGCCGGGCGCGAACGCCGCGAGCGTCGTGATCTCGCCCGATGGGCTCTCGCTCGTGGCAGGGGATCCCTTCTCGTTCACCGCCGTCGCACTCGACGCCCAGGCGCAGCCGATCGCGAACACACCGGTCGGGTGGTCGTCGCTGGACCCGACGATCGCGACGCTCACGAGCTCGGATGCCGGCGCAGGCGTGACGCTGCCGAGCCGCGGCATGGCGCGGATCGTCGCCGACCTCGCGACGGGTCAGGCCGACACGGTCCTGATCACGGTCGCGCCCAAGTTGCAGGGGCTCGTGAAGGCGAGCGGCGACGCGCAGACGGCACTGCCGGGGCAGCAGCTCGCGCAGGACATCGTGGTGCGGGTGAACGCGACCGACGGGCAGCCGCTCGCGGGCGTGGACGTGCTGTTCGCGGCGCAGAACGGCGGCAGCACCGGGGTGAACAGCGCGACCAGTGGCGCCGATGGGTTGGTGCAGACGACGTGGACGCTGGGAGCGGGAGAGGGTGCGCAGTCGCTGACGGCGACGGTCGCGGGGCAACCGACGATGCAGGTGACGTTCACGGCGACGGCGAACGCGCCGCCGGTGACGCTGCTGCACCGCTTCGCCTTCGAGGGCGATTGGCAGGACGGCGTGCAGGGGGTGATCGGCGTGCCGTTCGGCGGCGCGACCGTGGCCAACGGGATGGCGACCTTCGACGGCAGCACCGGCTACGTCGAGATGCCGCAGCAACTGGTCCCGACCACGGGTTCGTTCTCGGTGGCGTTCTTCGCGAGGAACCGGACGTCGCTGTCGGCGCACACCGCGTACCTGTCGCAGGGAGGACTGCCCGGTCCGGGCTTCCATGTCGGACACTGGATCTCGGGCCACCTGCGAGTGGGTGACCAGTGGAATCCGACATCCACCCCCGCGCCAGCGATCGACGGGCTCTTCCATCACTTCGCGATCGTCTCGGACGCGGGGGACGGCGAGTCCCGGCTGTACGTCGACGGCGTGCTGCGCGAGACACATGCCGGAACCGTCAACCCCGCCGCCGGCGGCACCAGTCTCCGCCTCGGGAAGGCGTACGAGGGTGCGCTCGATCAGTGGTTCAACGGTGACCTCGACGACCTGCACATCTTCGAGGGGGCGCTGACGACGGCGGAGGTGGGCGCGCTGTATCTCGCGGGGCCTGGCTCGGTCGGGCGGCTCGTGTTCCAACAGCAGCCGACCGGAGCAGCGCCTGGTGCGACGATCGCTCCTGCGGTGACGGTGCGCGTGGAGGATGGCGCGGGGCGGCTCAAGACGACATTCACCGGGAGCGTGACCGTCGCGCTCGGCGCGAACCCAGGAGGCTCGACGCTCGGCGGGACGACGACGGTCTCGGCGGTGGGCGGCATCGCGACCTTCGGCGACCTCACGGTCTCGAATGCGGGCACCGGGTACACGCTGGTCGCGACGGCGACCGGTCACGAGCCGGCGACGAGCGCGACGTTCAACGTCGTCGCCGGCGGGCCGACGGTGATCAAGTGGACCAATGCGTCCGGCGGCGCGTGGGCGACGGCGACGAACTGGGACCTCGGCCGCGTGCCGAACCCGACCGACTCGGTGGTCGTGGATCTGGGCGGGACGTATGCGGTCACGCTGGACGTGGACGTCACCGTCGAAGGGATCACGCTCGGCGCCGTGAGCGGCGTGCAGACGCTGGTGGTGCCGGCGGGACGCGCGCTGACGATCGGTGATACGCTCCACATCCTTCCGACGGGCGTCGTCGAGCTGACCGGGAGCGGTGCGTCGATCGGCGGGGCTGGGGCGGTCGTCATCGGCGGCACACTGCGACTCGTCGGGTTCGTCTCCGTCAACACGGCGGTCCGCAACGAGGGTCTCCTCGTGGCGCAGAGCATCCCCAGCATCTCCGGTCCGCTCGACATCACCGCGTCGGGCGTGCTGCGGGTCGAGGGGGAGTCGATCGGACACGGAACGCTCACGATCGCCGACGGCTTCTCGAACGCCGGGCTCATCGAGCTGACCGCGGTCGCGAGTACGCGCAACGCGACCCTCGTCGTCTCGAGCGGCACCCTCGTCAACCTCCCTGGAGGAACGATCTCGTCGCTGACCGGTGGCGGCGGTGGGCGGACGATCGAGGCCGAGGTGGACAATCAGGGGACGATCGCGCTCGCGGGTCCGCTCACGCTCGACAAGGCGAGCGCCGCGCACGTGAACTCGGGGACGATCAGCTCCTCCGGGAGCGGGATGATCATCAACCAGTCGGGCGTCGGCGCGAGTTTCACCAACACCGGCTCGATGGCGATGGGGTCCGCCCCGCTGCGCATCACCGGGGGCACGGCGGACCTCGCGGGAGGCACGCTCACGGGGACGTCCATCTTCACTGCCGACGCCGCGACGGTCCTCATGACGACGGCGTCGGTGGACCTGTGGTTGCGATTCCAGAACAACACGGCGGTGCCCGGCACCTTCGTCGTTCCCGCAGGCGACTCGCTCCGCCTCGAGTCGGGGGGGTCGTTCAATCCCGACGCGCTTCAGAACGATGGCTTGATCGTCGCCATCGGGAGTGCCAGCATCTCGACGCCGTCGCTGACGAACAACGCGGGAGGCCTCATCGTCGCGCGCGGCGCGGGCGGCGCGGTCACCCTGACGATCGTCAACGGATTCACCAACGACGGCGCGATCGACCTCACGAGCGTGAGTGTCGGCTATGCCGCGACGCTCAATGTCACCAATGGGGCGCTGGTCAACAGCCCGTCCGGTGTTCTCACGTCGAGGGGCGGATCGGGGGGCGCACGGACACTCGGGTTGGTGCTCGAGAACCAGGGGACTGTGAGCCTTGAGATCGCGACCACGCTGAGCCGGGTGGATGCGGCGCACCTGAACAGCGGGCTCATTGACGTCGTGGGCGGGAACCTGACGGTGACGCAGACGGGGACGAGCCCGAGCTTCACGAACACGGGGACGATCGCGCTGGCAGCGAACCGGCGGCTGGTGGTGGGGAACGGCTTGCTGGACCTCACGGCGGGGACGGTGACGGGGGCGAGCGGGTACGTGCAGACGACGGGAACGCCGACGGTGCGCTTCACGACGGCGACGGTGCCGACGCCGCGGATCACCTTCGCGAGCGGGACGGTGGTGCCGGACCCCTTCACGATCCCGAGCGGGGACTCGCTGCGGGTGATCGACGGGACCTTCGCGCCGCCGAGCCTGGTGGTGGACGGGGATCTCTTCCTGGAAGGGAACGCGGTGCTGACGACGGCGAGCCTGACGAACAACAACCGGATCAGCGTGCGGGGGTCGGCGTCGGCCGGGGGCGGGGCGGCGGCGACGATCACGAACGGCTTCGTGAACACGGGGCTGCTGGAGCTCAGGACGGAGGACGCGGGCTACACGATGTCGCTCAGCGTGCCGAACGGGACGCTGGTGAACGCGGCGGAGGCGACGCTGGCGATCGAGGCGGGGGCGGGCGGGGCACGGACGCTGTCGGCACAGCTGGAGAACCAGGGGACGCTGACGCTGAACACGGCGCTGACGCTGAGCCGGGCGGACGCGGCGCACGTGAACTCGGGGCTGATCGACGTGGTGGGCGGGAACCTGACGGTGACGCAGACGGGGACGAGCCCGAGCTTCACGAACA
>CAZYUL010000016.1:30225-54999 GCA_964650715.1 uncultured Gemmatimonas sp.
GCGGGGGTCGGCGTCGGCCGGGGGCGGGGCGGCGGCGACGATCACGAACGGCTTCACCAACACGGGGCTGTTGGAGCTCACGACGCAGGACGCGGGCTATACGATGTCGCTCGCGGTGCCCTCGGGCACCCTTACGAACGGCTCAATCGGCACGATCGCCTCGCTGCCGGGGAACGGGGGAGCCCGCACGTTGAACGCGCTGGTTGACAACCTGGGTTCGATGACGATCAGCACTTCGACGACCCTCGCCGGGATCCTCGAGCAGCGCAACCTCCTGACGGTGAACAGCCCGGCGACGTTCACCGTGAGCGGGGCGATGCGGATCTGGAGCGGATCGGTGACGACGATCAACCCGGGGGCGACGCTGGTGAAGTCCGGCGGCTGCACGAACATGGGTGGCGGCACGATCGGCGGCGGCGGCACCGGAGCGACCTGCCCCTGATGCGGCCCCTCCGCCGCATCGCCCTGCTAGCCGCGACGCTCGCCGTCGCCGCCTGCGCCGGCGGCGACACCGCCCCCTACCCGCACGAGCAGGAACCCATCGGCACCGTCCGCGAGATCTACGACGGCACGCTGACCCCTGAGCTCGCGGTCAACACCTTCCGCAACATCCACCGGCTCTTCCCGGTGCGCATCGTCGCCCCCGCCACGTCGCCCAGGCCGCTCCTCCCCGCCGCGCAGCAGCTCGATGCCGTCACTGTCGCCGCGGGCGACTCCACGTTCGATCTCGAGCGCTACCTCGAGGTCAACCGCGTCGCGATGCTCCTCGTCCTCGACTCGGGTCGTGTCGCGTACGAACGTTACCGCTACGGCAACGGCGAGCGCACCCGGTGGATGTCCATGTCCATCGCGAAGTCGGTGACCTCGACCCTCATCGGGGCCGCGATCCGTGAGGGGAAGCTCGCGCTTACCGACCTCGTCTCGACGCACGTGAACGCCCTCGCCGGAAGCGCCTACGACAGCGTGACGGTGCGCGACGTGCTCATGATGAGCTCCGGCGTCCGGTGGAGCGAGCGCTACACCGATCCGACATCGGACCGGCGCCGGCTCCTCGAGGCGCAGATCGCCCAGCGACCCGGCGGCGCGATGGAGGTCATGCGCACCCTCCCGCGCGCCGCCCCGCCCGGCACGGTGAACACCTACAGCACCGGCGAGACGCAGGTCGCCGCGGAGATCCTGCGCGGCGCCACCGGTCGGTTCCTCTCGGACTACCTCAGCGACCGCATGTGGCGACCGGCCGGCATGGAGGCCGACGCGCTCTGGTGGCTCGACGCCCCCGAGGGCACCGAGATCGGCGGCAGCGGCCTCTCCGCCACGCTCCGCGACTTCGGCCGCTTCGGGCTCTTCATCCTCGATCAGGGGATCGTCGGCACCGACACGATCCTCCCGCCGGGCTGGGTGCGCGAGGCGACGACGCCCAAGCAGCTCGCCGGCGGCGACACACTCGACTATGGCTACCTCTGGTGGACGGCGGCGACCCCCGACATGCGCCGCGACGGCGCGTTCAACGCCGAGGGGATCCACGGGCAGTTCATCTACGCCAATCCCGCGCAGCAGGTCGTGATCGTCCAGCTGAGCGCGCGTCCGCACCCCACGCAGGGCGCGGTGGTGGACGACCTCGTGTTCTTCGACGCGGTGGTGGCCGCATTGCGGCCAGGCGGCGGCTGAGGGAACTTTGCGCGACCGCCGATGTCCCTCCTCTCGCTCTACGCCCCATCCCTGCGCGGACGCGCCGACGCGCTGGCACTCGAGAGCGAGGAGCCGGGCGGCCGCGCGCTATCGCTGACCTTCGGGGAACTCGACGCACGTTCGGATCGGCTGGCGGCGGTACTGCGCGCCCGCGGTCTCCAGCGGGGCGACCGACTCGCGCACCTGTTGTCGAACCGCGCCGCGGTCATCGACCTCTGGCTCGCCTGCATCAAGCTCGGCGCGATCTGCGTGCCGATCAACGTCCTGTACAAGGGGCGCGAGATCGGCCACATCGTCAACGATGCGATGCCGCGCGCGGTCGTCACGACGGCGGACCGCGTCGCCGACCTCCCCAAGGGCGCGACCGCGTGGGAGGTGGACGCGCTGGAGCACGAGGCCGCCGGCGCGGCGCGGCTCGCACAGGCGGAGGTCAGCGATGCCGCGACCCCCGCCGCCCTCGTCTACACCTCGGGGACCACCGGCAACGCGAAGGGCGCGATCCTGACGCACGGGAGCTTCGCTGCCAACGCGCTCGCGCTCGCGCAGGCCTGGGGGATCACGAGCGCCGACCGGTTCCTCTGCGCCCTGCCGCTCTTCCACGTGCACGGGCTCGGCAACGGCGTCCAGTCGTGGCTCGCGACCGGCTTCCACATGAAGCTCGTCGAGCGGTTCGAACACGCGAAGGCGGCCGAGTGGATCGAGGCCTACGGGCCGACGCTCTTCTTCGGTGTGCCGACGATGTACGTGCGGCTGCTGGAGGTGCCGGAGCCGCGCGCGCGCGCGATCGGCGCCGCGACGCGCCTCTTCGTCTCCGGCTCGGCGCCGCTCCCGGCCGACGTGCTGCACGCCTTCGAGCAGCGGTACGGGCACCGGATCCTCGAGCGCTACGGGATGACCGAGACGCTGATGATCGCGGGGAACCCGCTGCACGGCGAGCGGCGAGCGGGGACCGTCGGCGTGCCGTTCAGCACCGTCGCGGTCGAGATGCGCGATGACAACGGCGCGCCGGTCGCGGACGGTGAGGTCGGCGAGGTCTGGGTGCGGAGCGCCGCTCTCTTCGCCGGCTATTGGCAGTGGCCCGAGGCGACCGCGACGGCGTTCCGCGACGGATGGTTCCGCACCGGTGACATCGGCGTGCGCTCGGCCGACGGCTACCTCACGCTGCAGGGACGACGCAGCGACCTCATCATCAGCGGCGGGTTCAACATCTATCCGCGCGAGATCGAGGAGGTGCTGCTCACGCAGCCTGGAGTGCGCGAGGCGGCCGTCGTGGGCCAGGGGGACGCGGTGCGCGGCGAGGTGCCGGTCGCGTACCTCGTGACCGACGGACCGGTGGATGCCGGCGCCCTCGACGCCGCGCTGCGCGCGCAGCTCGCGAGCTTCAAGGTGCCGCGCACCGTCCATCGCGTGGCGTCGCTCCCGCGCACGGCGCTGGGGAAGGTGCAGAAGCACCTCCTCGCGGGACTCGTGAAGTGAAGGCTCCGCGGCGCGTGGCCGGCATCCGATGACGCCCGCCGTCCTCTCGCTCATCGGGCTCGGCATCGTCGTCGCGGCGAGCTTCACCACGCGCCTCAACGTCGGGATCCTCGCCGTCGCGCTCGCCGGCGGCATCGCGCTCTACGCGGCCGACCTCCCCGCCAGCTCACTCGGCGCCGCCTTCCCGAGTTCGCTCTTCCTCACGCTGCTCGGCGTGACGCTCCTGTTCGGCGTGGCGCAGGTGAACGGGACGATGGGAGGACTCACCGCGCGCGCGCTGCGCTTGAGCGGCGGTCGCGCGGGGCTCCTCCCGCCGATCTTCTTCGTCGTGGCGTGCGCGCTCAGCACCGTGGGACCTGGTGCGATCTCCGTCGTCGCGCTGCTGGCGCCGCTCGCGATGGTGGCGGGCGCCAAGGCCGGGGTCTCGCCGCTGTTGAGCGCGCTGATGGTGGGCAACGGCGCGAACGCGGGGAACCTCTCGCCCTACAGTCCGGTCGGCATCATCGTGCAGACCGGGATGGCCAAGTCGGGGCTCGTCGGGCACGAGTGGCTCGTCTGGGCGACGAACCTCGCCGCGCACTCACTCGCCGGCGCGATCGCGTGGTCGCTCTTCGGGGGTCCTCGGCTCTGGCGGCAGCGGGAGCGCGTCGCGCTCGACGCGGTGCCACCGTTCGAGCGGGCCCAGCGGATCACCCTCGCGATCGGCGCCGCGTGGGTGGTCGCGGTGGTTGTCGTCGGGGTGGACCTCGCCCTCGCCTCCTTCACCGCCGCGGGGCTCGTGATCCTGCTCGGCGCGGGCGACGACGCAGCGATGCTCAAGGCGGTGCCGTGGTCGGTGCTCGTGATGGTGTGCGGCGTGAGCGTGCTGATCGGGATCCTCGAGCGCACCGGGGGGATGGAGCTCTTCACCGCGCTGCTCGCGCGGATCGCCTCGCCGGAGAGCGTGAATGGCGTGATCGCGTTCGTGACCGGAGCGATCTCGACCTACAGCTCGACCGCGGCGGTGGTGTATCCGACGTTCCTTCCGACGATCCCCGGCGTGATCGAGCGGCTCGGGGGTGGCGACCCGCTGCAGCTCGCGCTCTCGATCAACGTCGGGTCGGCGATGGTGGATGTGTCGCCGCTCTCGACGCTCGGCGCACTCTGCATCGCGTCGCTGCCGAAGACGTCGGACCCGGAGCGGCTCTTCCGGCAGCTCCTCACGTGGGGGCTGTCGATGACCGTGGTGGGTGCGATCTTCAGTCAGTTCATCGTCCCTATCCTCGCCCGATGACACGCACCGACGCCTTCGACCTCGCCGATTCCATCGCCGTGCTCGAGCGCACGCCGGCGGTGCTCACGATGTTCCTCGACGGCCTGCCGGACCGCTGGACCAGGGTCAACGAAGGGGGCGAGACCTGGAGCCCGTTCGACGTCGTCGGCCACCTCGTGCACGGCGAGCGCACCGACTGGATCCCGCGGGCGCGCATCATCCTCGCACGAACGGGGGACCGGCGGTTCGCGCCGTTCGACCGGTTCGCCCAGTTCCGCGAGTCGGAGGGCAGGGAGCTCACCGAGCTGCTGGAGGAGTTCTCGATCCTGCGCGCCGAGAGTGTCGCCACGCTCCGCGGCTGGCAGCTCAGCGAAGCCCAACTCGCGCTCACCGGCGTGCATCCGGAGTTCGGCGAGGTGACGCTGCGGCAGCTCCTCGCGACCTGGACCGCGCACGACCTCGGCCACCTCGTGCAGGTGGCACGAACGATGGCGCGCCAGTACCGGGAGGAGACCGGTCCCTGGCGCGCCTACCTCAGCGTGCTGCGCTGAGGCGTCGAGCCGCGTCGCCGCGGCCGGTCGTTCGATCGCCTACCGAGCGACCGGCTCCATCCGCGCGACCGAGAGCGAGCCCTCGCCGCGGTTGTCGAAGACGATGTAGAGGTACCCGTCGGGTCCCTGGCGCACGTCGCGGATGCGCCCCTGCCGCTCCACGAGGTTCTCGACGGAGAGCACCGCGTTCTGGTTCATCGTGAGCCGAGCGAGGCGCTGCCCGACCATCCCGCCCGAGAAGATGTTCCCCTTCCACTGCGGGAACCGGTCGCCGGTGTACACCACCAGCCCCGACGTCGCGATGGACGGCACCCAGACGTTCACCGGCTGCTCCATTCCCTCACGATGCGTGCCGGAGTGGATCCGCGAGCCCGAGCGGTAGTTGACGCCGAACCCGATCACCGGCCAGCCGTAGTTCTTCCCCTTCTCGATGAGGTTGAGCTCGTCGCCCCCCTGCGGGCCGTGCTCGGTCTCCCAGAGCGCGCCGGTGGCCGGGTCGAACGCGAGCCCCTGCAGCGAGCGATGGCCGAAGCTCCAGATCTCCGGCAGCGCGCCCTCGCGGCCGACGAAGGGGTTGTCGGCGGGGACACGACCATCGTCGTGCAGGCGGAGGATCTTGCCGGCGTGTGTCGAGAGGTCTTGCGCCGGGTGGAGCTCGAGGCTGTCGCGCGGCGGCGCCTGGCGGTCCCCGACGGTGATGTACAGGAAGCCGTCCCGGTCGAAGGCGAGGCGCGATCCATAGTGGCCGCGACCCGGCGACACCGCCTTCACCTGGATGATCTCGGTGACGTTGGTGAGGGCGCCGTTCTCATACCGCCCGCGGACGACCGCCGTGGTGCCGGTCGAGCCGCCATCGAGCGGCTTGGAGTAGCTCAGGTAGATGAAGCGGTTCTCGGCGAACCGCGGATGCGCGACGACATCGAGGAGCCCGCCCTGTCCGCCGGTGCGGACCTCGGGCACCCCGCTCACGGGCGCCGCCGCGAGCATCCCGTTGCGGATGACGCGGAGCCGTCCCGCGCGCTCGGTGACGAGGATCTCGCCGCCGGGGAGGAAGGCGAGCGACCAGGGATTCTCGAGTCCGGTCGCCACGGTGATCAAGCGGTAGTCGTGCAGCTGGCTCCGCTGGACGTCCTGCGCGCCAAGCACGGGCACGGCAGCGAGGGCGAGCGTAGCGGCGAGGATGTGGCGAAGGGAGCTGGAGCGCATCGGGAGCCCTTGGCGGCGATGGGTGGTCAGGACGGGCGACACCTTGGAAGATGCCGGGCGCGCCCGCGATGACAAGTCGCCCTCAGTACCCCCGAGCGCGGTCCACGGCCCAGCGAGGAATCCGGCCCGCCTCGAGCTCCGCGAGGCACTGGAGGAAGCCGTCGGCTGCACCCTCGACAGTGGTGAGACCGGAGATGTGGGGCGAGATCATGACCCGCGGATCGCGCCAGAGCGGCGACGCGGCGGGCAGCGGCTCCTGCACGAAGACGTCCAGCGCGGCCCCGCGGAGCCACGCCTTGTCGAGGGCCTCGGGGATCGCGCCCTCATCCACGACCGCGCCGCGCCCCGCGTTCAGGAGCACTGCTCCGCGGCAGCGCGCCAGCAGGTCGCGCGAGACGAGGCCGCGCGTGGCGGGAGTGTCGGGGAGCGTCGCGACGATCCACTCCGCGGATCCCACGAGGTCCGCGAGAAGCGACACCGGATGCACCGCGCGGAATGCCGGCTCGGCCGACTTCCCGGTGCGGGAGACGCCCGTGACCTCGACGCCGAGGGAGGCGAGCGCGCGCGCGACCGCCGCGCCGATGTCACCGGTGCCGAGGAGGAGCGCGCGGGTGCCGGAGAGCCGCGCGATGTCGCGCGGCGCCCATCGCGACTCGCGCTGCGCCTGGTCGAGATCGCGCAGCTGCTGTTGGAACGCGAGGACGCGCGCGACGACCCACTCGGCGATCATCGGGCCGAACGACTCCGGCGTGCGCGTGAGGAGGACGTCCGCGGGGAGCGGCAGCGGCGCGAACCAGGGATCCACGCCCGCACCGGTCGAGTGCACCCAGCGGAGGGCGCCGAGGTCGGTGAGACCGGCGGGACGGCGGAACCCGACGTAGACATCGGCGTCGGCGGCGTGCGCGTCGGTGATGGCGGTCGCATCCACCGGCCGGACGTCGAGGTCGGGGCGGCTCGCCCGGATCCGCGCGGCGATGGCGGCGTGACCCGCCGCGCCGACCAGGATGCGACGCGGGTGGAAGGGGAGGGTGAACGGCATCGCCGCGAAAGCTGGCCGCGACGCCGGGCGCGCGCCACGTTTGACGCATGCAACGTCGTGAATTCGTGCAGCTGGCGGCGCTCGCCGCCCTCCCGTCGCTCCCCGCGACGCCCCTGCGGCAGCGGCTCGCCCCGATGCGCGTCCGCGGCGACCGGCTCAACGGCTGGCTCGCGCGATTCGACGCGATCGGTCGCACCGCGACCGGCATCAACCGCGTGGCCTACACCGAACACGACCTCGCGGGGCGCGCCTACACGCTCGAGCTCTTCCGCGAGGCGGGGCTCGCGCCCCGGGTGGATGCCGCGGGCAACATCCTCGGGCGACTCGAGGGGACCGACCGCGCGCTGCCGCCGATCCTCATCGGCTCGCACGTGGATTCGGTGACCGACGGCGGCAACTTCGACGGGCCGGTCGGCTCGTTCGGCGCGATCGAGGTCGCCCGGACGCTCCGTGAGCAGGGGGTGCGCCTCCGGCATCCGCTCGAGGTGGTGGTCTGGCAGAACGAGGAAGGCGGACTCGTCGGGAGCAAGCTGTGCGCCGGTCTCTCGCGACCGGAGGAGCTCGACAACGTCGCGCGCTCGGGGAAGTCGATCCGCGAAGGGATCGCGATCTGCGGTGGCGACGTGACGCGGCTGGCTGAGGCGCGGCGTGAGCGCGGCAGCCTGCACTGCTATGTCGAGCTGCATATCGAGCAGGGCGGCAACCTCGAGCGCGACGGGCGGCAGATCGGGGTGGTTACGGGCATCGTCGGGCTCCGCTGGCTGGAGGTGACCATCACAGGCTTCGCGAACCACGCGGGCGCGACGCCGATGGACCAGCGGCAGGATGCGATGCTCGCCGCGGCGCGGTTCACCGTCGCGGTGAATGACGCGATCCGCGGTGAGCCGGGCCGCCAGGTCGCGACCGTGGGGCGCCTGGTCGCCTCCCCCAACACGCGGAACGTGATCCCCGGTGAGGTGGTGCTCAGCGTGGACCTGCGCGACCTCGACAACGCGAGGATCGAGCGGTTCGTCGGCACCTTCGAGCGCCTGGGTCGCGAGATCGGGACCGCGACCTCCACGAGCTTCGCGATCCGGCAGCTCTCGACGAGCCAGCCGGCGATGGCCGACCCACAGGTGATGCGGTGGATCGAGTCGTCGGCCGATGGACTCGGGCTCTCGCGTGAACCGCTGCCGAGCGGCGCCGGGCACGACGCACAGGCGATGGCGACCCTCGCGCCGATGGGGATGATCTTCATCCCGAGCGTCGGCGGGATCAGCCATTCGCCGCGGGAGTTCTCGCGCGCCGAGGACATCACGCGAGGCGCCGAAGTCCTGCTGAACACGGTGCTGGCCGCCGACCGCGGCTAGATTCCCGCCCCACCCCTCACCGGATCCCACCGCCGTGCCCGTTCAGCGCACCCGCGCCGTCCTCGTCGCGTCCGCCCTCCTCGCCGCGATCGCCGCACGCCCCGCCCTCGCGCAGCGACCGGATGCGCTCCACGCCGAGATCGACCGCCGCGCGAAGGCGATCGCCGAGCAGGTGATCGACTGGCGTCACGACATCCACCGCAACCCCGAGCTCTCGTTCCAGGAGGTCCGCACCTCGGCGCTCGTCGCCGAGCACCTCCGAAAGCTGGGGATCGAGGTCCGCACGGGCATCGGCGGTCACGGCGTCGTGGGGACGCTCCGCGGGGGTCGGCCCGGTCCCGTCGTCGCGCTCCGAGCCGACATGGATGCGCTGCCGGTGGCCGAGCTCGCCGACGTCCCGTACAAGTCCACCGTGCGCACGACGTACAACGGCGTGGAGACCGGGGTGATGCACGCCTGCGGGCACGACATGCACGTCGCGATCCTGATGGGCACCGCCGAGGTGCTCGCCGGGATGCGCGCACAGTTGCCGGGGACGGTGAAGTTCCTCTTCCAGCCCGCCGAGGAGGGCTCGCCGATCGGGGGCGCGGGGCCGATGATCCGCGACGGGGCGCTCGACGATCCGGCGGTGGACGCGATCTTCGCGCTGCACGTCGGACCCGGGCCGCTCGGCGCGGTGCGCTACCGGGGCGGGCCCTCGCAGGCGAGCACCGACAACTTCCGCATCGTCGTGCGCGGCCGGCAGACGCACGGCGCGATGCCGGCGGCCGGGGTGGACCCGATCGTCGTCGGCGCCCAGGTGATCCTCGGACTGCAGACCATCGTGAGCCGGCAGGTGGACCTCGCGACGGCGCCGCTCGTGATCACCGTCGGCGCGTTCAACGGCGGCCTGCGCGAGAACATCATCCCCGACACCGCGGTGATGATCGGCACGATCCGCGCGCTCGATCCGGGGATCCGCGAGCAGGCGCATGCGCGCATCCGGCGCACCGCGGCCTCGATCGCCGAGGCCGCGGGAGCGACCGCGACGGTGACGATCACCGAGGGGTACCCGGTGACGGTGAACGACGAGGGGCTCGCGGAGTGGATCGGCCCGGTGCTGCGCCGCGTCGCCGGCGCCGACAAGGTCGGTCTCTCGCGTCCCTCGATGCCCGCCGAGGACTTCTCACGGTTCCAGCAGCGGGTGCCCGGTCTCATGTTCGGCCTCGCGGTGACGCCGCCCTCGCTCGCGCCGGAGGCGGTCGCGAGCAACCACTCACCGCTCTTCCAGGGCGACGACGCGGCGCTCGAGATCGGCGTGCGGTTGATGTCGAACGTGGCGCTGGAGTTCCTGCGGAGCGGGCGGTCGGCGGTCGGCGGACGGCGGGAGTGAGGCGGGGCGTCATCGTCGTCGGGGCGGCCCTCCTCGCACTGGGGTCGCCGGCGAGGAAGGTCCGCGCGCAGGGGGTGCCGGGCGGGCCGATCCCTCGCGTGGGCGTCACGACCCGCGAGATCCGGCTCGACGGCCGGCTCGACGAGCCGGAGTGGATGCTGGCCGACTCGATCAGCGACTTCCACCAGAAGGAGCCGCGGGAGGGTTCGACGCCGAGCGAGCGCACCGTGGTGCGGCTGCTCGCCACGCCGCACGGTCTCGCGATCGGGTTCTGGCTGCACGACCGCGACCCGGCGAACCGCGTGCGCACCCAGCTCCGCCGCGACGCCTCCCTCCGCTCGGACGACTACGTCTCGGTGATGATCGATGGCCTCTCCGACCGGCGCAGCGCGTTCTACTTCCGCGTGAACTCCAACGGCGCGCTCTGGGACGGCGAGCACATCAACAGCGAGATCGGGAACGAGGAGTGGGACGGGATCTGGGATGCGCGCGCGGCGGTGCACGACGACCACTGGACCGCGGAGATGCTGATCCCGTGGGCGACGCTGCGATATCCGCCCGAGGTGCGGTCCATGCGCATCAACTTCCGCCGGTTCCTGCCGCGCACCAACGAGGAGGTGCTCTGGCGCGCCTGGCGGCGCAGCCAAGGGTATCGGTTCCTGGAGGAGGCGGGGACGGTCGAGGGGTTCCCGTCGCTGCCGCCGCGGGCCCGCGCCGAGTTCCGCCCCTTCGTCGTCGGCGAGGCGACGGCGCGCGAGCGCGTGGTGATGCCCGATGCGAGCGAGGCGCTCGGAACGCCGCCGGCCGAGCGCCTGAGCGCGGGGCTCGACGTCAAGATCCCGGTCACTCCGACGATGACGGCGGATCTCACGGTGTTCCCGGACTTCGCGCAGGCCGAGGCCGATCGGCAGGTGGTGAACCTCACCCGCTTCCCGCTCTTCTTCCCCGAGTTGCGGCCGTTCTTCACCGAGGGGGCGAACACCTTCGCATTCGGCCGCGAGGGGCAGACCCAGCTCTTCTATTCGAGGCGGATCGGCCGGGATGCGAGCGGCACCACGGTGGACATCCCGCTCGGGGTGCGCGTGCAGGGGCGCGCGGGCGCCAATCGGCTCGGGCTGCTCGCGGCGCGCACCGCCGGGGACGAGGATGCGACGCAGGCGGTGGCGCGGCTCAAGCGGGATGTGTTGGGGCGCGGTTTCGTCGGCGCGATGGCGACCTTCAGCGACAAGCCGGCGCGCCCGGGTTCCGTCGCCGGTGGCGTGGACTTCGAGCTCCCCTTCTTCGTCGGGGACCGGCAGAACCTGATCCTCACGGGCAACGCGTCGTTCAGCACCGACAGCGCCGGCGGCGCCACCGGATCGAACTTCCGTTTCGTGGTGGACTACCCCAACGACCACGCCGACATCGTGACGCGGTTCGACCGGATCGCCGACGCGTTCGATCCAGCGCTCGGCTTCGTGTCGCAGAACGGGATCTACCGGTGGGGCGGCAACACGCAGATCACGCCGCGCCCGCGCGGACCGTCGCCGATCCGCCGCTGGGAGTTCAACGCCCTCGGCTACGACATCGTCTGGGACCTCGACGGTCGCCTCGACAACGTGAACCTCACGATGCGGCCGTTCGGCGCGACGTTCCAGACGGGGGACCGGGTCGAGCTCAACCTCGTGCGCCGCTTCGACGCGCCCGGGGGGGCGTTCGTCGTGTTCCCCGGGGTATCGGTGCCCGCGGGGAACTACTGGTGGAACCGCGTCGAGGCGAAGTGGGTGAGCGCGAACGTGCGCTCGTGGATCGTCGAGAGCGCGGTGAGCGCGGGTGGGTTCTACGACGGCGACCGCGTGGACGCGTCGGTCGCGGCGACGCTCCGTCGCCAGCCCCACCTCGAGTTGCGCGCCGAGTACGTGCGCAACGACGTGCGATTCCCGACCACCGCGTTCGTCGCGAACACCTTCCTCTTGCGGGCCGACTACGCGTTCTCGCCGCGGCTGACGACGACGCTCTTCGCACAGGCGAATGACCAGCTCGAGCGCGCGTCGTCGAACCTCCGCGTGCGCTGGACGACCTCGCCGGGAAGCGACCTCTACGTGGTGTGGACGTCCACCTGGCGCACCGACCTCGCGAGCGGCATCCCGTGGGAGCGGCCGCTGCAGGGCGGGCTCGTGGCCAAGTACGTCCGGTTCCTGCGGTGGTAGCGGAGCGCGCGCTGGCCGTCCCGCGCCACGCGGACTAGCATCCCGGCATGGCCGACAACTCGACCCTGCGCCTGATCCACCTCGGCGTTCCCCAGGGGTTCATCGGGGGCGCCGCGGGCTACATCTTCGCGAGCGCGCTGCAGGCGAAGGGCCACATCCCCGGAGGGGAGCTCTGGGCGCTGGTGGCGGCCGCGATCCTCGGCTCGATCGCGTGGGGGATCAACTACCTCCTCATGCGCGGCGGCGACCGGCTCGGCAACAGCGTGTACGCGCCGAGCGGCGACACCACGGCCTACGTCCCGACCTTCTCGCACATCGAGGCGTTGGAGGCCCGCGGCGACCTCGACGGCGCCGAGCGCGCGTGGGAGGAGGCCTGCGCCGAACATCCGCAGAACGCGTTCGTCCTCGTGAAGGCGGCGGACTTCCACCTGAGGCTGCGCAGCGATCCCGCCGCAGCCGTGGCGCGGTTCCGGAAGGTGCGCGAGCTGCCCTCGGCGCCGCCCGACCTCGTGCGCTACGCCTCGCAGAAGCTCATCGACCTGCACCTGGGGCCGCTGGCGGATGAGGGGCGAGCCCTGGTGGAGCTGCGGCGCATGATCGATCGGTTCCCCGGCACGCGAGAGGCGGCAGACGCGCGCGAAGTGCTCGCACGCCTCAAACAGAACCGGTCCGGGGCGTAGGAAACCTCACCGCGGGCGTCGGCGTACGGGGGGCGTGGCCACGATCCTACGGTTCCACGCGGGGAGCTATGCCGGCGGACTGCACCAGCCGCCGCATCAGCACGACGAGCTCCACCTGAGCCTCGTGCTCCGTGGCGGGATTGCGGAGACGGTCTCCGGGCGCACCGAGTACGCGGGCGCGCTCAGCGTCGTCGCGAAGGACCCGGGTGTGGTGCACGCCGACCTCTTCGCACCCGAGGGCGCGGTGGTGGCGCGGCTCTCGGTCCCCGGCCGCGGGATCGGCGACCTCATCGAACCCGGCGGGCGCGCATTCACTTGGCGGTGGGCGCACGAGGTGGCCGTGGCGGCGCCGTTCATCCGGCTCGTCGGACGCGCGCGCGCGTGCGGGAGGGACCACGGGTTCGACGCGAACGATGCCGATGTCGTGGACCTGCTCGCGGCGCTGACAGCACGTCGTCAGGTGGCGACCCGCGGCGCGCCGCCGGCTTGGCTGCTGCGGACCGTGCAGCGCCTGCGGGAGGAGTGGCGTCCGCGGATGCGAGTCGCTGAACTGGCGCGTGACGCCGGGGTGCATCCCGTGTATCTCGCGCGTTGCGTGCGGAGGTGGTTCGGCGCGGGGGTCGCGGACCTCCTCCGCGAGCAGCGGATGCGCGCCGCGGCCCGCGGGATCGCCGCGGGGGTCGAGACGGTCTCGTCGGTCGCGCACGGCGCGGGGTTCGCCGACGAGGCGCACCTCTGCCGGGAGTTCCGGCGCGTGACCGGCACGACGCCCGGGCGCTTCCGGTCCCTGGTGGCCGATGTTGGGCGGATGCGCCGCGCGGGCTGACCTGGATCACGGGTGGTTTCGCGGATTCAAGTGCGGGGGCGCGCGATGGGCGATGATGATGTCGTCCCGGTAGGAGGAACCATGTCGGTCCGCGCCATCACAACGCTGCTCCTCATCATCCCCAGTCTCGCCATCGCACAGTCGGCACGGCCACGCGCCGCGGTGATCGCGCGCGCGGTGGACTCGCTCGCTCAGGAGGTGATGCGCGCCGGACTGGCGCCCGCGCTCGGCGTGGCGGTCGTGATGGATGGCCGGACGATCCTCGAGCGCTCGTACGGCTCCGCCGATGTGACGCGCGGCATCCCGGCCGACGGCCGCACGCTCTGGTACACGGCGTCCACCAGCAAGGCGTTCGCGGGCTTCGCGACCGCGCTCCTGGCTGAGGAGGGTCGGCTCGCCTTCGAGACGCCGATCGCGCGACTCCTCCCCCGCGCACGGTGGCACCCGTCCGCGCGGCCCGATTCCCTGACCCTCGCGCATTTCCTCTCCCATACCGCGGGGCTCG
The DNA here is from genome assembly GCA_964650715.1 of uncultured Gemmatimonas sp. Classification (GTDB taxonomy): domain Bacteria; phylum Gemmatimonadota; class Gemmatimonadetes; order Gemmatimonadales; family Gemmatimonadaceae; genus Pseudogemmatithrix. Next base: position 44,360 of record CAZYUL010000016.1, read on the forward strand.
ATGGCGACGCGCTCGTGCTGAGCGCAGCCTTCACGGGCGAGGTCCCGGAATCGCGCTGGCACGAGCTCCTCGCGCACGCGGCCCCCACCGGCTCGCGCGACCTCATCTACACCAACTTCGGCTACAACGTCGCGGGGATGGTGATAGACGAGCTCCACCCCGCCGGGTGGCGCGACTTCCTCGCGACGCGTGTCTTCGGTCCGGCGGGGATGCGCGACACGCACGGCCGGATGACCGGGATCCCGGACGGCCGGATCGCGATGCCGCACGCGATGCGCGCGGATGGGCGATTCGAGACCGCGCCGTTCCAGAAGACCGACGAGACCTTGAACGCCGCCGGCGGACACCTGATGACGCTCGCCGATCTCGCCCGCTTCACGACCCTACAAATGGACAGTGGGCGGCTGGGCCGTCGCCAGGTGTATCCCGCGGCCGCGGTGGCGCGCGCACATCGCATGCTCGCCGCGCAGACGCGGGACGCGTCGCGCCGTTTCGCGTACTTCGTGCGCGATGGGTGGGGTGCCGGTTGGGACATCGGCAGTTACGATGGCGAGCCGATGGTGAGCCGCTTCGGCAGCTACGCGAGCACCCGGTCGCACCTGTCGTTCCTCCCGCGGCGGCGCATCGGAGTCGTCGCGATGACCACCGGCCGACCAGGGTGGATCGCGACAGACCTCCTCGCCGCCTTCGCATACGACCTCGAGGCCGGCCGGCCTGATGCCCGGGCGAGGGCAGCGCAGCGCCTGCGGGACCTCACGACCCAGCTCCTGACGGCGCGCACGCAGGTGGCGTCGGCGGACTCCGTGCGACGCGCGCGAGAGGCGGTGCCGCTCTCGCACCCCCTGCGCGACTTCGCGGGCCGCTACGCGCACCCGCAGGCCGGCGTCGTTTCGTTCCGCGTCGAGGGCGAGGCCCTCCACTTCTCCTGGGGCGCGATCTCGAGCGTCGCCCAGGTCCTCGACGCGCCGAGCGGCACGATGCGCGTGGAGCGCGCCATGTCCGGGATGGTGGCCGCATTCCGGTTCCCCTCCTCCGGACCCGCAACCGCCGTCGAGCTCGACGGCTACACCTTCACCAGGATGGACCGTTGATGAAGTCAGTTCGCACCCTCGCGCTGGTCGCCGCAGCGCTACTGGTGGTCGCCGCCCAGTCGCAGGCCCAGCGGCTCCCGACCGACTCCCTCGAGATCGCCCGGGGATACGCCCGATGGTTCCTCGGCGGGCACACCGACAGCCTCATCGCGCGCATCCCTCCCGCGGCCCTCGGCGACCTCGGCGGTCGCGATGGGATCGCCCGGTCCCAGGGGATGGTGAGCGAGCGTGCCGGCCGGGAAGCGGCGGTGATCGAGGAACGCTTCGTGTGGCGGGGCGGGAAGCGACAGTACTGGAGGACGATGCAGATGACGGGGATGGAAGAGCACTTCCTGCTCCGCTTCGTCATCGAGAGCGACGGGCGCCTTGGAGGTTACGGTCTCGGGTTGGCGCAGCAGGCGCCGCCGGTGGACAGCGGCGGGCCGCCGATCCGGCGGCCGTAGTCGGGCACGCCAGCGCGCGCGCTCAGCGCGCGCTCAGCGTGCGCCGGCGTCGAACCAGCCGGCGACGAGTCGCGCGGCGGCTTCGGCGTCGCTGAAGGTCAGTGCGCGCGTGGGGACATCCGAAACGAGGCGGCTGAGCGAAGCCGGCGCGAGCTCGCCGAGGTCGGCGAAGTTCCAGCATCCCTCGGCGATGGCGAGCACCGCCTCCCCGGCTCCGACCGTCGCGAGCGTCGGAGCATCGCTGCCGCGTCGCGCGCGTGGGAAGACGACCGCGGCGACCGGGAGCGGGCCCGTGGCGAGCCGACGCGAGACGTCATAGCTCGACTTCGGAGCGCGGGCGACCCAATCGCGAGGCTGTTCCTCGCCCGGGTCCTCGCGCACCTCCGGGACGCGGGGGAAGGGGTGCGCGCGCAGCGCACTGGGATCCAATGGGATCAGATCGTCGGTGAGGAACGACCATCCGAGCTCGCAGAGGGCGGTGGCGAGCGTGCTCTTCCCCTCGCCGCGGCGTCCCGGGAGGATGATCGCGCGGCCCTCGCGGGCGACGGCGGCGCCGTGGAGCCACATCAGGTCGCGTCGCGCACGGAGGAATCCCTCGGTGACCTGCGTGCGGGCCCACCGGACCGCGTCGTGCAGCGTGGCGCGCGTCGCCGGATCCCCGTGCGCGGGAATGACCTGATAGGAACCGTCGGGGACGCGGCGGATCTCCGACACCGAGGCGGGTGGCGCCTGCGCGGCTCCCTTCATATGACGGTACGAGCCGGCGAGGGAGCCGAGGACGGAGGTGTCGTCGGCGCGGATCTCGACCTCGTGACCGCCGAAGGCGATCCGCATGCTGCGGACACGCGGGCTCACGCGGCGTCGAGCAGCCCGAGCGATCCGAGGCGCTGGACGATCGCCATCACGTCGGGAAGGATCTCCTCGGCGGGGCGACGCACGTCGCGAGCAAGCTCCCGCGCGATGTCGCCGACGGACCGCGTCCCGTCGCAGAGGCCCCACGCGGCCCACGCCGAGACATTGAGCGTGTGGACGACCTGCCGCCCCTCGGCGAAGAGCAGGACCTCGGCTTCGCCCAGCGGGAACTCCTTCACGTCCTTCGCGCGGGTCGGGAGGGTGGCGGGCGAGACGTCGAATGGGCGCTCGATCGGCGCGTGAGGCGGGCTGTCGTTGGGCTCCGGCAGGTGGTTCGTGTCCATCCTCATCGGGATGTCGTGTGTGAGGGCATGCCGTGATCGCGAAGCGCGCCAATATACGCCGCTCCCGGCGCTGCGTTGACTGTGGTGGCGCGGCCGCTACACTGGCACAAATACGCGTTGCGCAGATGCCTGCGGCGACGGTCGATATTGGCAGAAGTCGTTGTCAGAGAACGACTTGTAAGTTGCATGTCGCTGGCACCCCAATTGCAGTACCGTTGCAGCGATACGTTCGTCCCCATGTCACCTTTCTTAACACCGCGAGGGATCGCGAGAATGGAGCAGGATTCCACGAAGGTTCAGGCGACCGAGCAGAAGGACGAACGGACTGTGAGTCGCCGCGCCCTGATCAAGGCCGGGTGGGTGATTCCGGCGGTCATGGTTGTCGGCATCCCCAAGAACGCGCTCGCCATGACGGGTTCGGACTACAATGGCGGCGGCGGTGGGAACCACGACAGCGACAGTCATTTCAGCGACAATCACTACAGCTGGAACTACTCCAGCAACTGGCTCAGTTCGCTCATCCAGAGGATCCAGTACAGGTGGTCTTGGTGGGGCTGGTAGCCCGATAGCACGATTCTTGATGGAGCGGGGGCCGTTGAGGCCCCCGCTTTCGTTTCCGCCATCATCTCAGGGCGCGGAGCGGTGCGCGACCGAGCGTCTGCGAAGCCGTCGCCAAGGCGCCGCGATCATCCCGTACGGGATCGCGAACCATCGGAGCCCCCGCCGTTCACCCACGGAGCGCCAGCTCCCGACGACCGCCGCGACGAGGTTCCGCGCGCGGGGCAGCCAACCACGTGTGGCCATGAGCTCCTCCAGGAGGCGAGCACTGAGCCACTCGGGCACGGCCGTGGCGTCCCCGATCCGGACACAGAGACGCGTGGCGAGGGCGAGCGCGAGCGCGCTCTCGAGGCGTCCGACGCGCCCCGCGCGACGCAGGCGCTCGAGGGTCGCGCGGGGGATGGGCGCGGCGGCGATGCGCTGCGCGAGGGAGAGGGCCACGATCGTCGCGCGCTCCGCGCCGCGGCTGCCGATCGCCACCGACTCCCAGTCCATCCGCTCGCCGGACGCACGGACGACCGCCGCGATGTCGCGCAGCCGCGAGAGTCCACCGACGAACCGGTGGGCCAGCGCGAGGTGCTGGGCGAGGTGCACGACCTCGTCCGCAGCCGAGAGGCGAAGTACCTCGACGCCGGCGATCACGGAGCGCTCGGCGCGCGACCAGAGGATCTCGGGTTCGACCGTCTGAGGCAGCGTCGGCGGCAGGAGCCGGTGATGAATCTCGACGGTCACGCCGGCGCGCTGGTACGGCACGAGATGGTGCAGGCTCGCGCGGTACCACGCCGACGGTCGGAACCACTCATTGGGCGCGAATCCGATGCCCTCGAGTGTCTCGGCTGCACGGTCCAGGTCGGCGACGCCGACCAGGAGGTCGAGGTCGTCCATCGTCCGCGCCCCGAAGTCCCCGTACGCACCCTCGACGAGCGCGGCCCCCTTGAGCACGATCGTGGGAACCCCCGCCCGGGCGAGGGCATGCAGGACGTCGGCGAGCGCGGAGAGCAGCATCGCATTGCGCGCCCCGATCGCGTAGTAGTGCACGCGGAGTCGCTCGCGATCGCCCTTGGGGATCGTCGCACCTTCGACGCGGCCCACCGCGTCGTGCAGCTGGCCGCCGATGCCGAGGTCCATCGCGTCGCTGACGACGACGCGCCACTGCCGCGGGGAGAGGGTCCGGAACACCTCGCCCCCGTCACTGCGGATGGCGGCGACGAGGGCGTGGCGTCGGAGTGCGGCGCGCATGGCGCGAAGTTCGCGCCCCGCGCGGGACGGCGCTAGTCGCCGCCCCGCTTCACGCTCCGGCCCTCACTCCGCGAGGAGGAGGACCCGCGGCTCGGCGCGCTTGCCCGCGACGGGGCGCTCCCACGAGACGGTGCACTCGCGCGTGCCGGGGCACTCGCGCGCGAAGGCGCACTCGCACGCGGCGGCGAGCTCGCGCGCGCGGGCACGCTGGCCCTCGACGGTGCCGAGGTGCGAGGGGCCGACGTGCGAGGGACCGACGTGCGAGGGACCGACGTGCGAGGGACCGACGCGCGCTGCGGCGTGTTCGTCCGGGGCGCGCTCGTGACGCGAGGGGCGCTCGCGACCCGCGGGACGTTCGTGCGCTCCGGCGCGCGGCGCGGCGCGGCCGTCGTCGTCGGGCGTGCGTTCCACGTGCCGTTGTCGCGTGGCGCGCGGTCGGGGCTCGCGGACCGCGTGACCTGCGTCGTCGTCTGCCGCGTCACCTGCCGCGGCGCGGTCGCCGACCGCGTCGGGATCGGACGGACGCGATCCTCGCGATCACGCGGCTGCGCCGTACGCGGCACGGCCGTGCGCGGCGTGTTCACGACCTGACGGTCCACGTCGTAGCGGCCCGGCAGGCCGCGACGGTCCCACGTCACCCGACGGTGCACCCAGTTGTAGCCGTCGAAGCGACGGTAGTCCACGTAGCGGTGCACGACGCGACGGTTGATCACGACCACCGTGCGCCAGGGGTTCACGTACACCGTGTTGATGTAGATGAAGGGACGCGAGACGTGGTACCACGTGTGGCCGCGGCCGTAGCCGTCCCAGCCGTGGTAGTACACGACCCGATGGCCCCAATCGAAGTCGTAGGTCAGCCACACGCCGATCGGGAACGCGATCCCGAACGACCAGTGGGGCGAGTGCACGTGCCGGTGGTAGTGGACCGGACGGTAGTACACGACCGCGGGGTCGTACGTCGGCACGTAGATCACGCGCGGCTGCGCGGGGACGATCCGGATGTAGTCACGGTCCACCTCGACCTTCTGCTCGTCGGTCGAGACGAGGTTGCCCTGCTCGTGCGCCATCCGGCGGAGCCCCTGCACGGCGGCCATCACGTCCCCTTCCTGCAGGGCGTATGCCTGGCCGAGCGCGGTGGTCCAGTCCGGCCGCTCGTCGAGCATGTTGAGCACCGGGGGATAGTGCGCGATGGACTTCACGCTCACGTCCCACGCCTGCTGGTCTATCCGCTCCTGGCCATAGGTGCGGACGTAGCGCGCGGCGAGCGCGACCTGCTCGGGGAAGGTCGCGGCGACGAGCAGCTGGGCCAGGATCGGGTCCGGGTACAGCGCCACCGGCGCGAGGAGGTTGTCGAGCTCCTCGATGGTGAAGAGCTGCGGCACGTCCTCGGCGCGGGCGCTGACGTTCGGCGCCGGATCCTGCGCGGCGACCGGCACGGCCAGCGCGCCGACGAGGGCGAGCGAAGCGAGGGACTGCAGGGTGAAGCGTGACATGACGACTCCCGCGTGAGGACCTGCCCGGTCGTACCCGACGGGATGGTGGAGTTCCGGGCGGATCCACCGATCCACGGAATGACACACCCGACACACCGAGATGACCCACCGCGAGGACGTTCTCCCCGCTCTCAGCGCACCGGCGTGAGCCAATGGTGCACGTCCCGTGCCCGACCATTCACGATGTCCAGGAATCGCGTCTGGAGGGCGCGCGTCACCGGGCCGACCTTGCCGTCGCCCACCGGGAGGCGATCCACGCTCGTCACCGGCGTGATCTCGCTCGCGGTGCCGCAGACGAAGAGTTCGTCACAGGTGTGGAGCACCTCACGCGCGAGGGGCTGCACGACGACCCTGAGTCCCTGCTCCTCGGCGAGCGTGAGGACCGTATCCCGCGTGATGCCGGGGAGGAGCGTCCCGTCGATCGGGGGCGTGTAGATCGCGCCGCCGTCCACGATGAAGACGTTCTGTCCAGAGCCCTCGCTCACCATCCCATCGGGACCGAGCGCGATCGCCTCGGCGTATCCGTTGCGGAGCGCTTCCATCTTGATGAGCTGCCCCCCGAGGTAATTCCCGGCGATCTTCGCGATGGCGGGGATGGTGTTCGGCGCGACGCGGTGCCAGCTCGCGACGCAGGCATCCACGCCCTTCTCGAGCGCTTCATCGCCGAGGTAGGCGCCCCACGGCCAGCAGGGGAGGTAGGTCTCGATGGGGCTGTCGAACGGGACCATCCCCGCTGCGCCGTAGCCGCGGAGCACCATCGGCCGGATGTAGCAGGCATCGAGCTTGTTGCGCCGCACCAGTTCGCGGGACGCGTCCACGAGCTCGTCCATCGTCCACTTCGGCTCCATGCGGTAGATCTTGCAGGAGTTGGACATCCGCTTGAGGTGATCGCGGAGTCGGAAGATCGCGGGGCCGTCGGGGGTGGAGTAGCAGCGGATCCCTTCGAAGACGGCCGACCCGAACTGCACCGAATGGGCGAGGACGTGGACCTGCGCGTCGCTCCACTTGATGAACTCGCCGTCACGCCAGATCCACTCGGACTCGCCGATCTTCGCCATTGGGGTGCCTGAAGGGTGGTGGGAGATGACAGCGGGGAATCTGGCGGGGTACTGCGGGCTGACGCTACCGGCCGCGTCGCCGAACCACGAAGCGAGTCCCATGCGGCTCCGTCGCGCCACCACTTCGCTCGTCGCCGCCTTCTCGCTCGGGGTCGCCCAAGGATGCGTGACCTACGCGCACCCGAGGCCGATGTCACTCCCGGCCGGAACGGATGCCGTGCTCACCTCCGGCGCCGAACCGATGCGCGTGATGTTCCCATCCGCATCCGTCGGTGCCGAGCGGATCACCTGCCGTGCGTCCCGGATCGATGGCTACTCAACGGCCTCGCGTGCGGACACCGTCCCCTTCGCGTGGATCGCCGTGGTCGTCGCGGCTACCGTGGCCGTGATCGCGACCCGCCTCACGGCCTGATCCCCGCGGTGGTCCGCGGTTCCTCGTGCCGCCACGGCTGCGGCGGGAGGGTGCGTTGGCGCGGCCAGGTCTCATCGAGCGTGTTCGCGTCATAGAGCCGCCCGTTCATCATCACCATCCGCACCGTGTTGGTGTTGCGGAGGTTCTCGAGCGGGTTGGCGTCCAGGATGACGAGGTCCGCGAGCTTGCCGGCCTCGATCGAGCCGAGGTCGCGCTCGAGCCCGAGCGCCTCGGCGCCGGTGATCGTGGCGACGCGAAGGGCATCGTGATTGCTGAGCCCGCCCATCGCCATCGCCCAGAGCTCCCAGTGGTAGCCGAGCCCCTGCAGCTGGCCGTGGCTCCCGACGCCGGCCTTGCCGCCGGCCGCGACGAGGTCGCGGATGAAGCCCGCATGCGCCTTCACGTTGTACTCGTCATCGTGGAACCAGCCGCCGGGGCCAGGGGAACCGCCGGCGCCCGTGCCGCGACGCCGCGTCTTGGAGTCGAGGTCGTCGGCCGGGGTCCAGCGCTGCAGCTTGGGATCGCCGTGCGGGTTCTCCTTCGTGTAGAACCAGTTCTCCATCCACGGCCCGCCGTAGCTCACGACGAGGGTCGGCGTCGAGACGGTGCCGCTCGCGGCGAACAGCTTCACGACGTCGTCGTACAGCGGGGTGATCGGCAGGTTGTGCTCCACGCCGGAATAGCCGTCGAGCGCCATCGTGAGGTCGGTGTAGTGCGCCAGTCCCCCCTCGGTGGTCGGCATCAGGCGCAGCTCCTTCGCCGCCATCATGATCCACTGCCGCACCTGGCGATTGCCGGCGCCGTACATCTTGATCGTCTTGGTGTCGTAGTACTCGCTGTAGCGCTTGAGGACGTTGCGCGCCTGGTCGAGCGAGCGGATCCGCTCCTGTGCGAAGACGCCGGGACCCGTGGAATAGATCCGGGGTCCGATCAGCTGGCCCGCCTCGACGCGATCGAAGTAGCTCAGCACGTCGGTGGACCCGGTCTGCGGGTCACGCGTGGTGGTGACGCCGTAGGCGACGTTCGCGAGAAGCGCCCAGGGCTGCGTGGTGTGCACGCCCGGCGAGTGCCGGAAGTGCGAGTGGGTGTCCACGAAGCCGGGGAGCACGGTCTTGCCGGCGACGTCTATGACCCGCGCCCCGGCGGGCACCTCCACCGAGCCACGACGGCCGACGGCGACGATCCGGTTGTTGCGCACGACGATGTCGGCGTCCTCGATCACCTCCGCGCCGCGCATCGTGACGGCGCGGGCGCCGCGGAGCACCGCGGTGCCCTGCGGGATGTCGCGTTGCGCGGTGACGCGCACCCGGACCTCGCTCGGCTTGTAGACGTTCTGGGGCGCGGTGGTATCGGCGCGGACGGTGGTGTCGCGGGGGCCGCGGCGGGCCGCGCGCACCGAGTCCTCGACGCCCTTCGCCCGGTCGAGGTCGAAGGTCACGAGCGCGTTGCCGATGGACCAGTGCACCACCCGGCCATTCGCGCCCCAGGCGGGGAACTCGCCGCCGATATCGGAGAGGCGGCGCACCGGCGTGGCCGCGCCATCCGTGCTCGCGACTGACACCACGGGGACAGCGCCACCGATGACCGGCACCGTCACGGTATAGAAGTCGGAACCGACACGGGCGAGGGCGAGGTCGCCGCGCGGGGCCATCAGCACCACGCTCGCCGCGGGCGCACTGCCCCCGCCCGGCGGCGCCGCACCGGTGACGCGGACGTGCTGGCGCTGGTCGGTGCCGTCCCAGCGGAACGAGACGAGGCCCTCGCCCCCGTCGTACGCGAAGATGCGCGTCGAGTCGGCGGTGAAGTGCGGGTTGTCGAGCCCACCCGCCGCGCGGATGCGGTTCGTCGGCCCGCCGTCGGCACTCACCCAGATGAACCGCGCCGACTGTCCGCCGCCGAAGCGCTGGACCGTCTCCTGCAGCTCGCGCGCGTCGGCCTGCATCGCGAGGATGCGGCGGCCATCGGGCGCCCAGGTGGTGTTGTAGTAGGTCGCGACCTCGCGGGTCAGCCGCACGGACTGGCCACGGCCATCGGCGCGCACCTTGTGGATGTGGCCGCCGGCGTCACCCCAGGTGACATACGCGACCCACTGTCCGTCGGGTGACCAGGTCGGGTAGTACTCGCCGTCGCCGGATCCGGCGAGGCGGCGAGGCTCACCGCTGGGCAGGTCCATCACCCAGAGGTCGCCCATCGCCGAGAAGGCGAACCGGCGTCCGTCGGGGGAGGGGACGCCATCGCGGATCTGTCGCGCGACGAAGGTCGGCGCATCCTCGATGGGGTACTGGAATCGCACCTCGGGGCCGATCGCGACGTCGGCGCTCACGGAGAAGGGGATCCTCGTCGCCGCGGAACCGTCCACCGGGACCCGCCAGATCTCGCCGCCGTAGCTGATGACGATCGCGCGGCTGTCGGGCGTGAAGTCGTAGCCCGGCAGCGCGTCGGTCTCCATCATCGCTTCCTGGTTGTCGCGCTGGATGGGATACGCGAGCCAGCGCTCGTTCCCGGTGGCGAGCTCGCGGAGCCGCAGCCCCGTCTTCTCATCGTGCCGCGAAGCGTAGGAGAGCCAGCGTCCGTCGGGGGAGATCGCCGGACGGAAGGCGGAGCCGTAGCGGCTCGTCATCGTGGTGCGCGTGCCGAGCTCGCGGTCGTAGCTCACCAGCTGGTACTGCGGGAAGATCGCGTTGTACTGCCACGTCGCGGCCCGGGTCGCATACCAGAGGTAGCGCCCGTCGGGGGTGAAGGTCGCGCCGACGGTGGTCTGGCCAGCGGGGTCGCGGATCACCTGGATCCCGGCGCCGCCATCCACGTGGTAGAGGAAGATCTTGGGTCCGCCGGTGACGGAGCGGGTCACCGCGACGTACTTGCCGTCGGGGGTGAACTCCGGGGAGACGAACTGGTCGTCGGTGGTGCGGGAGAGCTGCGTGGTGTCGCTCCCGTCCGCGGCGATGAGCCAGAGGTTGTTCCCGCCGCTGCGATCCGAGATGAAGGCGATGCGCCGGGCGTCGGGGCTCCAGCGCGGCATCCGGTCGAACGCGAGGCCGCTCGTGAGCCGCGTCGCCGCGCCGCCCGCGATCGGCATCGTGTAGAGGTCGCCGAGGAGGTCGAAGACGATCCGCTGGCCGTCGGGGCTCACGTCCACCGACATCCACG
>CAZYUL010000017.1:0-51668 GCA_964650715.1 uncultured Gemmatimonas sp.
CTTCCACCACATCACCCTCGTCGCCTCGGACGCGCGCCGCACGCTCGCGTTCTACAACGAGGTGCTGGGGCTCCGCCTGGTGAAGCAGACCGTGAACTTCGATGACCCCGGCAGCTATCACCTGTACTTCGGGGATCCGACCGGCGCGCCGGGCACCATCGTCACGTTCTTCGAATGGCCGACGGCGCCACGCGGGCGCTATGGCGTCGGCGGCGTGCACCACCTCGCGTTCGGGGTGGCGACCCTGGAGGCGCTGCTCAAGTGGAAGCGGCGTCTCCAGGACCGCGGGATCGCGGCCAGCGGTCCGATGCCGCGCGGCTACTTCACGTCGCTCTACTTCCGCGATCCCGACGGCCAAGTGCTCGAGATCGCGACCGCGGGGCCGGGCTACACCCTCGATGAACCGATCGAGGCGCTCGGGCGCGCGGTGATGGGCCAGCGCCCGGAGCAGCTCCCCGGCGGCCGCGACGAGGCGCTCATCGCCGCGACGACGCATCCCGAGCCGGTGCCGACGATCACGCCCGACATGGTGCTCGACGGGCTGCACCACGTCACGGGGATGACCGACGACATCGAGCGGACAAGCGACTTCTACGAGCAGGCGCTGGGACTCCGGGTGATCAAGCGGACGATCAACCAGGACGACCCCGACACGCCGCATTGGTTCTGGGGCAACTACGACGGGACTCGCGTGTTGCCGCACAGCGCGTGGACGCTTTTCGGCTGGTCGCCGCGGCACCCGCGGGCGCGCGGCGGCATCGGCCAGACGCACCACGTGGCCTTCCGCGCGAAGGATCCCGAGGAGCAGCTGGCGTGGCGCGAGCACCTGTTGGCGATGGGGCTCGACGTCTCGCCAGTGATGGATCGGCAGTACTTCCGCTCGATCTACTTCCCGGCGCCCGACGGCCAGCTCCTCGAGATCGCGACCGACGGCCCCGGCTTCGCCGTGGACGAGCCGGCGGGGTCCCTCGGAGGATTGCTCAAGCTCCCCGCGTGGCTCGAGCCGCAACGCGCGGCGATCGAGGGCGAACTCGGCCCGCTCACGTGACGCTGCCGCTCCCGGTCATGTGCAACCTCACGCTTCACCTCTCACACCCCACCCCCTTTCCCCTCACCCCACCCGACCATGCTCTGGCAGATCGATCCATCCCATTCCCTCGTCGAGTTCTCCGTCCGCCACATGGCCATCTCGACGGTCAAGGGCCGCTTCACCTCGTTCACTGCGAAGGGTGCGACGAACGAGGACGGCATCCCCACCGCCATGTCAATGGAGATCGACGCGGCGAGCATCACCACCAACAACGAACAGCGTGACGGGCACCTGCGGTCACCGGACTTCTTCGACGTGGCGAGCCATCCGACGCTGACGTTCAAGGCGACCAAGGTGACGGGCACGCGCGACGACCTGACGATCGTCGGCGACCTCACGATCCGCGGCGTCACGCGGCCGGTCACGCTCCGTGGCGGGATCGTCGCGCCGGTGAAGGACCCGTGGGGCAACCCACGCACGTCGCTCGTCGTGAGCGGGAGCATCCCGCGCTCGGAGTTCGGGCTCACCTGGAACCAGGCGCTCGAGTTCGGGGGCGTGCTCGTGTCCGACGAGGTGAAGCTGCACATCGAGGCGCAGGCCGTGGCGACGGCGGATACCGGGGTCGCGGCGTAGCAGACTTGAGCTCCACGGGACGTCAGTCGAAGCGGCGGCGCCCCGACCGAGGTGGTCGGGGCGCTGCGCCGGTCAACGGGTCGTGCGCGGCCGCGAGGGCGCGCACGACCCGTTCGAGCGGACCGAGCGCCCGCGCGAGCACGGCGCGCTCCTCGGTGTCGAGGGTCGCGAGTGCGTCGGCGAGGGCGGCGAGGCGCCGCTGGCGCCCGCGATGCAGGAGGCGGACCCCGGCTGGCGTCGCGACGATCCGGACGCCGCGCCCGTCGGTCGCATCCGCTTCCCGCCGCACCCAGCCCTCGCGTGCCAGCTCGCCGACGAGCCGCGTCATCGTCGGCGCGCTCACCTGCTCCGCGGCCGCGAGCTCGCCGAGGGAACAGGGCCCACCGAAGACCAACACCGAGAGGGCCGAGAGGCGCGCGGCACTGATGCCGCTGGCGGAGTCCTCCCGGCGGAGCAGGCGCAGCAGTCGGAGGGCCGACCGGTGCAGCCGTTCGGCGACGGTGACCCTTGCGGTGCGGCGCGGCATACCCGATAATGTTTAGCATTGCTAACTAAATGGCAAGGACCGGCGCCGGTCCTGACCCGGGAGCCACGATGTCCGATATCCGCCTCGGCCGGATCCAGCAGATCGCCCTCGTGACGCACGATGTCGCCCGGGCAGTGCCCTTCTACCGCGACGGGCTCGGGTTGCCGCTCCTGTTCGAGGTGGGCGGGATGGCGTTCCTCGACGCCGGCGGCGTGCGCCTGATGCTCACGAAGCCGAGTTCAGCCGACCTCGACCATCCGAACTCGGTGCTCTACTTCGAGGTCGCCGATTGCCGCGCCGCGCACACCGCGCTCGCGGCCCGCGGCGTCCCGTTCGACGACGCGCCGCACCTCGTCGGCCGGACGGCGACCCACGAGTACTGGATGGCGTTCTGTCGCGATCCCGACCGCAACCTCATCGCGATCAGCGAACAGCGCGCGCTCTGATGCCGGGCCGCGACGGCCCTCAGTTGTCGTAGAGCTCGCGCCGCAGGAGCAGCTGGATGTGCTCGGAACTCTCGCTCTCGATCGCCGCCACCGAGATCGGCAGGCGACCGTCGGGCCGGACCATCCCGCGGACCTCACCGTAGAGCACCGCAGCGAAGTCGAGCACGTCGTCGCGCTCGCCGACCAGCCGCACCAGCGAGAGGAACTGGCTCGGGGTCGGCACGCGGATGAAGCCGACCCGGGATCGCGCCGCCGGGCGAGGCGAGCGCGCCTGGATCTCCAGCTCGAGGTCGTCGAGCTTCGCCGCTCGCGTCATCGCGGTCGTGCGGTCGAGCTGCGCCTGAAGCATCGGTTCCGTCATCGGCATCCTCGGGTCGGGGTGACGAGGGGTCGCTGATGGTTGAACGCAAGAACCACGCCCGCTGATCCGTGCCCCGGGCGCGGCGCGCCAACCCCTTCGAGGCGCGGGTGTTACGCGGCGAGGACCTCGAGGATCCCCGTGGCGCCCATGCCCCCACCGATGCACATCGTCACCATCCCGAGTCCGCCCCCGCGGCTGCCCAGCTCGTGCACGAGTTGCACCGTGAGCTTGGCGCCGGTGGCGCCCAGGGGATGACCGAGCGCGATCGCGCCGCCGTTGACGTTCACGCGCGACGCATCCATGCCGAGATCCCTGATCACGGCGAGCGCCTGCGCCGCGAACGCCTCGTTGAGCTCGATCATCCGAATGCGGTCGAGCGCGAGCCCGGCCCGCGCGAGCGCCTTCGGCACCGATTTCACCGGACCGATGCCCATCACGTCGGGCTCCACACCGGCGGTCGCGAAGGTCACGAACCGCGCGAGCGGCTTCGCGCCGAACTCGCGCGCCTTCTCGGCGGTCATCAACAGCACGCCAGCGGCCCCGTCCGAGTAGGGGGACGCGTTCCCCGCCGTCACCGTCCCGCCGGCCCGGAAGGCGGGCGGGAGCTTCGCGAGTCCCTCCCGCGTCGTGCCCGCGCGCACGAGTTCATCGGTGACGAACTCGACCCGCGTGACCTCCTTCAGCGCTCCATCCCACCGTACGCGCTCGACCGGGATAGGCACGACCTGCGCCGTGAATCGCCCGGCAGCGAGGGCCGCGGCGGCCTTCTGCTGGGAGGCGAAGGCGAACTCGTCCTGCATCTCGCGCGTGATCCCCCAGCGCTTCGCCACCCGCTCGGCCGTGAATCCCATCCCGATGTTCGCCTCGGCCATCTCCGGGTGCAGCCGCGTGTGGAAGCCGGACATCGGCACCGCACTCATCATCTCCACGCCGCCCGCGAGCACCACGTCGTTCATCCCGCTCAGGATCGCCTGGGCGCCGAGGGCGATCGACTGCAGTCCGCTCGAGCAGAATCGGTTGACCGTCATCCCGCTCACCTCGACCGGGAACCCCGCCCGGAGGAGCGCGAGACGCGCGTGGTTGAGGCCCTGACCGGCCTCAGGCATCGCGCAGCCCCAGATCACGTCGTCCACCCGCGCGGGATCCACCCCCGCGCGCCGCATCACGTCGCGCATCACGGTCGCGGACAGGTCCACCGGATGCGTCGCGGCGAGCGCACCGTCCTTCTTGCCACGGGCCACTGCGCTCCGCGCAGCGGATACGATCACGACCTCGGTCATCGCGCGCTCCGGTCACGCCGCTTCTCCCCGGCGTCTGTCATCAGTTCCTCAGTGGTTGCCCGGTCTCCAGCATGTGCTGGATCCGCGCCTGCGTCTCCTTGGTGCCGAGCAACCGGAGGAACGCGTCACGCTCGAGGTCGAGCAGGTCCTGCTCGGTGACCTCGCGCGGCGGACCGTCGCCCCCCGAGAGCACGACGGCGATCTCATGCCCGATCCGGACGTCGTGGTCCGACGCCTGCCCCGCCTCCTTGAACGACCAGAGGGCGTAGTCGAGGTTGCCGACGCCGGCCCGTCCGAGCGCCTGCATCCGTCGCGGTCCGGTCGGCACGTAGTCGCCGGCGAGGTCGAGCACCCGGGCCTTGGCGTCGGCGAGGAGGCGATCGCGGTTCATCGTGATGCGGTCCGCGACCGGGCGCAGGAAGCCCATCGCCCGGGCCTCATGCGCCGATTTGCTCGTCCGCGCGAGCGCGATGAGACGGAAGGCGCGCTTGATCCCCTCGAACGGATCGGCCTCCTCATACGGCGCGAGCGCCTTGGTGAAGCGGAACGCGAGCTCCTTGGTGCCCCCGCCTCCCGGCAGGAGACCGACGCCGACCTCGACGAGCCCCATGTAGAGCTCGGCGTGCGCCTGGATGCGATCGCAGTGGAGCGCGATCTCGGTGCCGCCGCCCAACGTGAGCCCGAACGGCGCCGCCACCACGGGGAAGGGCGCGAGCCGGAACGACATCACCGTCTGCTGGAACCGCCGCACCATGGCGTCGAGCGCCTTCCAGTCCCCCTGCTGCGCGAGCGCGCCGACGCCGGCGAGGTTCGCGCCGGCCGTGAATGTGCGCGGATCGTCGTTGCCGATGACGAGACCGTGGAAGCGACCGGCCGTGATGCGGTCGATCGCGCGCGCCGCGAGGTCCATCATGCCCTCGCCGAGCGTGTTCATCTTGCCGCAGAACTCGAAGCCGAGCACCGCGTCGCCCAGGTCGATGAGCCGGGCCTCGGCGTTCTCGTCGAGTACCGCGCCGGCGCGTCGCAGGTGCGCGAGTCGCAGCTGGCCAGGGACGGGCGGAACGGGGATCCACGCGTCGGCATCGAGTGCGAGTACGGTCTCCTCGGTCGCGACCGGTCCCTCGGCGTAGAAGGTCTTCCCCGCGCGTGCGAGCAGCGCCGGCACGGATCGACCGGCGGCGCGCAACGCGAGTGTCAGGTTCCGCAGCCCCATCGCATCCATCGCGCGGAAGGGGCCGAGCTCCCAACCATACCCCCACTCCATCGCCCGGTCGATCGCCGGGATGTCGTGCGCGAGCGATGCAGCGAGGCCAAGCGCGTAGTCGAACTGTTCGAGGAAGAGGTCGGCGAGGAACGCGCCGTAGCGGTCGTTCGCGCGGCCGAGCAGCGCCTCGAGCCGCTCCACCGGCGGAAGCGCGGCGATCCGGTCGAACTCCGGGGTCGTGAAGCGCCCCATGTCCCGGTACTCGAGCGTCTTCCAGTCCAGTGCCAGGACCTGCTTCCCCTCCTTGCGGTAGAAACCCGCCTTCGTCTTGTCGCCGAGTCGGCCGGCCTGCACGAGCGCGCCCACGAAGTCGGGGAGCGCGAGGTCCTCGCCGGTGGCGCGGGAGAGACCCTCGGTGACGTGCACGAGCACATCGAGCCCCGTGAGGTCGCCGGTGCGGAAGGTGGCGGTCCGCGCGCGCGCGATGAGCGCGCCGGTGAGGGTGTCCACCTCGGGGATGGTGAGGTCGTGTCTCACCATCAGCCGCGCCGCGGTCACCATCCCGTGCACCCCCAGCCGGTTGGCGACGAACCCCGGGACGTCCTTCGCGATCACGACGCCCTTGCCGAGGATCCGGTCCTGGAAGGTGCGCATCGTCTCGAGCACGTCGGGGTCCGTCTCCGGCGTCGGGATGAGCTCGAGGAGGTGCATGTACCGCGGGGGATTGAAGTAGTGCGTGCCGAGGAAGCGTTCACGGAAGCGCCTGCCGCGCCCCTCGAGGAGCACCGACATCGGGATACCCGAGGTGTTGCTGGTGACGATGGCGTCGGGTGCGAGGGCCTCGAGCCTCGCGAAGAGCTCCTGCTTGGGCGCCGGTCGCTCGATGATCGCCTCGCAGATCCAATCGCAGCGCGCGAGGAGGTCGAGGTGGTCCGCGGTGTTGCCGGTGGTGACCCGCGCGACGGCCGCTGCGTCGAGGAACGGCTCGGGCTTCGCCTTCCGGGCGCGGTCGAGGCCGTCGCGCGCGGGCTTGGAGCGGTCGGGAGACGCGGGGTCCTCGGCACCCGGGACGTCGAGCAGGACGACCGGCAGTCCCGCGGAGGCGGCGAGCGCGGCGATGCCCGCGCCCATCGCGCCGGCACCGATGACCCCGACCGAGGTGATGCGCATGACTCCAAGCTAGCCTAGGTTTCGCGAGCGTGATCAAGTACATCGGCTCGAAGCGGCGGCTCGTCCCGCGCATCGTTTCCCTGGCCCGCGCGATCCCGGGAGCGCGCACCGCGCTCGACCTGTTCACGGGGACGACGCGCGTGGCGCAGGGCCTCAAGGCCGCGGGCTTCCGCGTGACCGCCAACGACCTCGCCGCCTACAGCGAGGTCCTGGCACGCACTTACATCGCGGTGGATGGGACGCGCGTGGACGAGGTCAGGATCCGGGCCGTACTGGCCGAGCTCGACGCGCTGCCGGGGCGACCCGGCTACTTCACGCGGACGTTCTGCGAGGAGGCGCGCTACTTCCAGCCGGCCAATGGCGCGCGCATCGAAGCCATCCGCGGGGCGATCGACCGACGGGCGCGCGATGAGGATGAGCGCGCGATCCTGCTCACGTCGCTCCTCGAGGCCGCCGACCGCGTTGACTCCACCACCGGGTTGCAGATGGCGTACCTCAAGCGGTGGTCGCCCCGGAGCCACCGGCCGCTCGCGCTCCGGATGCCCGCGCTCCTCGGCAGCGTCGGCGTCGCGCGCCGCGAGGATGCGCTCGCGTACGTCGCCCGCGGGGATCGCTTCGACGTGGCCTACCTCGACCCGCCGTACAACCAGCACTCATACTTCTCGAACTACCACATCTGGGAGACGCTCGTGCGGGGCGATGCGCCGGAGGCGTATGGCGTCGCGCGGAAGCGCGCGGACTGCCGCACGACCAAGAGCGTCTTCAACCGAAGGGACCGCGCCTGGGAGGCGCTGGCGACCCTCGTCGCAGCGGTGCGCGCGCGCCACGTGATCCTCTCCTTCTCCGACGAGGGCTTCTTCGCCGTCGACGGGATCGCCGCGCTGCTCGAAGCGAGGTTCGGCGAGGTGGCGATCGTGCCGGTGGACCAGGCGCGGTATGTCGGCGCCCGCATCGGCATCCACAACCTGCGCGGGGAGCGCGTCGGCGAGATGGGTCACCTGCGGAACACCGAACTGCTCTTCGTCGCCGGTCCGGGGGCCGCGGCGATCGTCGCGCAGGCGGGCGAGGCCGACGCCGATCCCGCCGCGGTCGCGACCGCATGACCGAGCGGCACACGCTGCTCGTCGTGGACGACGACGCGACCGTCCGCCGGGTGTTGCAGCTCTCCCTCGAGCGCGCGGGGTTCCGTGTCCTCGCGGCGGAGCAAGGCGTCGACGCCCTTCGCCTGCTGGACGCGGAGACGCGACCCGTTGACCTCATCCTCACCGACGTCGTGATGCCGGAGATGGATGGCGTCACGCTCGCGGAGCGGGTGCTCGAACGACCCGACCCTCCCCTCCTGGTCTTCATGAGCGGCTACATCCACGATCCCGAGAAGCTCGACCGGGTGATGGGGCGCCCCGCGTCCCTCGTCCAGAAGCCGTTCGACGTGGACGAACTCGCGGCGCGGATCCGCGCCGAGCTGGAGGGGCGCTGATGCCGCCGGCGCACCGCGACGCCGTCGCCCACCTCGGGGCCGCGGATCCCGTGCTCGCGGCGTGGATCGCCGACGCCGGACCCTGCGGGCTCCGGCGCGAACGCGCCGGGACCCATTTCGAGCACATCGCGCGTTCCATCGTGTACCAGCAGCTCTCGGGGAAGGCGGCGGCGACGATCCACGGACGGGTCCTCGACCTGTTCGGCGGGCGGGCGCCGACGCCGCAGGAACTCCTCCGCACGAGCGACCGGAAGTTGCGTGGCGTCGGGCTCTCAGGGCAGAAGACCTCGTACCTGAAGGATCTCGCGCGCCACGCGGCTGAGGGCACGGTCCCGTTCGATCGGCTCGAGTCCATGGATGACGACGGCGTCATCACGACGCTGACGAGCATTCGTGGCATCGGCGTCTGGACGGCCCAGATGTTCCTGATGTTCCGTCTCGGTCGCCCCGACGTGCTGCCGGTGACGGATCTCGGCGTGCAGAAGGCGATCCAGCTCCTGTATCGCCTGCGGAAGCTCCCGGGCCCCGAGCGCGTGGCGAGGATCGGCGCGCGATGGGCCCCCTACCGGACGGTGGCCTCGTGGTACCTGTGGCGAAGGGTGGACGACCCACCCCAATGACAGCGGGGGCGCGCCGCATCGCGATCACCGGTGCGAGCGGGTTCATCGGTCGTGGGCTGGCGACGCGGCTCGCCGCCGCCGGACACGCGGTCCTCAGGATCGGACGTGGCTCGGGGAACGATGTGCGGTGGGACCCCGCGACCGGGATCCTCGATGCGGCAGCGCTCGAGGGCGTGCACGCCGTCGTGCACCTCGCCGGCGAGGGCGTCGCCCAGCGCTGGACGCCGAGCGTCAAGCGCGCGATCCGCGAGAGCCGGGTGCAGGGCACCGCGCTCATCGCGCGCGCCGTGGCGGGCCTCGCTGGGCGCCCGGAGGTCCTCGTCTGCTCGTCGGGGATCGGGATCTACGGCAGCCGCGGCGACGAGTGGTTGGACGAGGCGAGCGCGACCGGCAGCGACTTCCTCGCCGAGGTCGGTCGCGCGTGGGAAGCGGCGGCCGACCCAGCGCGGGCGGCCGGGATCCGGGTCGTGCATCTCCGCACTGGCGTCGTCCTCGATCCCGACGGCGGGGCACTCGCGAAGATGCTGCTCCCCTTCCGGCTCGGCATCGGCGGCCCGCTCGGCGGAGGTCGCCAGTGGATGAGCTGGATCTCGCGCGAGGACTTCGAGCGCGTGGTGGAGTTCGCGATCGCGACGCGTGACGTAGAGGGTCCGGTGAACGCGGTCGCGCCCGAACCCGTGACCAATGCGACGTTCGCCGCGACGCTCGGACGCGTGCTCCGGCGACCGGCGGTGATCCCCGTGCCGGCCCTGGCGCTGGTGTCGCTGTACGGGGAGATGGCGCGCGGGACGATCCTCGCGAGCCAGCGCGTGCGGCCGCGCGCGTTGCAGGACGCCGGCTTCGCCTTCCGGCATCCGACGCTCGCCAGCGCGCTCCGCGCCGAGCTCGAGCTCGCGTGACGCGCGTGGTCGCCACCCGGGACGCGTCGTAACTTTCGCGCATGGAGCTGCGAGGGGCGCGCGTGCTGGTGACGGGGGGCTCGGGATTCCTCGGCCGACGGGTGGTCGCGACCCTGCGCGCGCGCGGGTGCGCCGAGGTCGCGGCGCCGCGATCCAGCGAGTTCGACCTCCGCGAGAAGTCGCGGGTGATCGCCTGCTACGAGGCCACGCGCCCGGACGTCGTGGTGCACCTCGCGGCGGTGGTCGGCGGGATCGGCGTCAACCGCGCCCATCCGGGCCGGTTCTTCTACGAGAACCTCGTGATGGGTGTCGAGGTCCTCGAGCAGGCGCGCCGATTCGGCGTCCGGAAGTTCGTCGGCATCGGGACCATCTGCGCGTACCCGAAGTTCACGCCGGTGCCCTTCCGTGAGGACGACCTCTGGAACGGCTATCCCGAGGAGACGAACGCGCCGTACGGGCTCGCGAAGAAGATGCTTCTCGTGCAGTCGCAGGCCTACCGCGCCGAGTACGGGATGGACGCGATCCACCTCCTGCCGGTGAACCTCTACGGTCCAGGCGACAACTTCGATCCCGAGACGTCGCACGTGATCCCGGCCATGATCCGGAAGATGGAGGACGCTCGCGCTGCCGGTCGTGACGAGGTGGTGCTCTGGGGCGATGGATCGCCGACGCGCGAGTTCCTCTACGTGGACGATGCCGCCGAGGGGATCGTGCTCGCGACGGAGCGCTACGACGGCGCGGACCCGGTGAACCTCGGCAGCGCGAACGAGATCGCGATCCGCGACCTCGCGCCGCTGGTGGCGAGGGCGGTCGGCTACACCGGTCGCATCAGCTGGGACGCGACGAAGCCGAACGGCCAGCCGCGGCGCGGGCTCGACACATCCCGCGCACTCGCGGCGTTCGGCTTCCGCGCCACGACGCCCTTCGAGCAGGGGCTCGCGGCGACGGTCGCCTGGTATCGCGCCGAGGGGGGGCGATGAGCGTCGCCGGTTTCGTCGACTTCCACTCGCACCTGATCCCGGCGGTGGACGACGGCGCCGCCTCGGTGCACCAGTCGCTGCAGGCGCTCGGCGCGTTCGCGGCGCAGGGTGCGGCGGCGTGCATCACCACGCCGCACTTCGACGCGTCGCTCACGAAGTCGGCGGGACTCCTGCAGCAGCGCCTCGCCGAGTTCGACGCCGGATGGGCAGCGCTCACCGCGGCGCACGCCGCCGCCGCGGGCCTGCCGGCGATCCACCGCGGCGTGGAGATGATGCTCGACGATCCGGACCCCTTCCTCGATGATGCTCGGTTGCGCCTCGCCGGCGGGCCCTTCGTGCTGTGCGAGTTCCCCGGGATGCACCTCCCGCCGAATGCCGAGTGGGCGATCCACAACCTGCGGCAGAAGGGATGGCGCCCGATCATCGCGCATCCCGAGCGCTACCGGAACCACGACGCGAGGATGACCACGCTCTCACTGTGCCGCACCGCGGGGGCGCACATCCAGCTGAACGCCGGCTCGTTACTCGGCCAGCATGGTGATCGCGCACAAACCATCGCGACGGTACTGCTCCGGCACGGGTGGGTGGACTACCTCGCGAGCGACCATCACGCCCGCGGTGAACCCGCAACGGGCCGCGCCGTGGCCATGCTCGAGGAACTGGGGGCCGGGGCGCAGGCGGCGCGACTGGTGCGGGAGAACCCGTCGCGGATCCTGAGTGGCGAGGCGCCGCTCCCCGTGGAGCCGCTCAATGCGACGAAGGCGCGCCCGTCGCTCTTGGCGCGCATCCTCGGGCGGGGTTGACGCGAACGGTCGGCGCCTCGCGGGCGCCGGCGCTCAGCGCCGGAGGCCCCGCAACTGCAGCTCGAAGTCGAGCGAGTTCGTTGCGAGCGTGACCGCGACGTCGAACGACACCTGGCCCTGGATGACCCGGTCCGCGAGATGCTGATCGAACGTCTGCGTGCCGAACTGCGCACGCCCCTCGGAGAGCGCCTGTCGCAGCTCCCCCAGCCGACCGGCGTCGCTGAGCACGTCGCGCACCGTCGGGGTCATGAGGAGGAGCTCCGCGGCGACGACGCGACCACGGCTGTCGGCACGCGGCAGGAGCCGCTGGGCGACGACGGCGCGGAGCAGCTCGGTGAGCTGCAGCCGGGCCGACTCCTGGCGGTCCGCCGGGAACTGCGCGAGGAGCGCGCGGACGGCGGTCGTGGTGTCGGTGGCGCGGATCTTCGCGATCACGAGGCGGCCCTGCTCGGCGGCGCGCACCGCGACCTCGACCAGGTCAGGGGACTCGAGGTCGCCGATGACGATCACGTCCGCATCCTGGTCCATCGCCGACTGCACGCCGGTGAGGTACGAGTCCGTGTCGATCCCCACCTCGCGCTGCGTCACGGCGCAGTCGTGGTTCTTGTGCAGGTAGCGGATCGCGGACTCGACCGAGACGATGTGCCGCCGGCGCCCGCCGGCGTGATTCAGGTGGTTCACGAGCGCCGCGATGGTGCTGGCCCGCCCCGAGCCCGTGGTGCCGGCGACGAGGATGAGGCCGAACTCCGCGTCCATCACCGAGGCGAGGGGCGACGGGAGGCCGAGCGACTCGATCGTCGGCAGCACGTCGGGGATGACGCGCAGTACGATCATGAAGCTCGAGCGCTGCTTGAGCAGGCTGATCCGGAATCGTCCGATACCGGGCGCGCTCCAGGGCCCCGAGTGGTCGGTTACCTCGTCGATGTCCGGTGCGTTCTGGGACGTCGCGAGGATGTGGGCCGTCATCTCGTAGGTGTTGAGCGCGGTCAGCACCGGTGTCTCGAGCGGCACCAACTCGCCTTGCACGCGCGCGTACACGATGTCGCCCGCACGGATGTGGAGGTCGGTGGCGTGCTTGGCGACGGCCTGCGCGAGGATGTCGCGGAGTCGCTCGACCTCGGCGGCGGACGCGGACACGCGGAGACGTGGTGCATCAGGGGAGGCGCCGGGGGGGTGGTCGCCTCGGGTGAACTCAGCCGACTTGAGGGAGTTCTGCACGGAGGAGCGAGAGGTGACGGAACGTACGAGGGCTGCGCCCGGCGACGAGCCGGACGGTGTCACAGTGTGAGAGACGAACAGCGATACAGAAGGTAAACACTGGACGAAAAATATCCAGTGACCTAGCATTCGCCAATCTCATATGAGAGCATGAGCGCGAGGACACCGGAACGGCCTGGATACATCGCGAAGCTCGGCGCCCGCCAGCGCGCCGTTCGGCTTCAGCGTCGGCGCTTCTGGCGTGAGGTCGGCTACGGCGTCCTCATGCTCACCGCGGACTTCATCACCCTCGCCGCGGCGTTCGTCGCGCTCTCGATGCTCCCGATCGATCGGATCGGGACGTGGCTCGGACCGGATGGTTACGACTTCCTCCGATTCCTCCTCCCGGGGGAACCGATGCCGCTGGTCCGCCGACTGAGCGCCCTCGTGTTCTGCCTCGTGGCGACGCGCAGCTACAGCTATACCGAGCGCGAGTTCCACAGCGGGCGGATCATCGCGGCGCTGCTGCTCGGCCTCGCGCTACCGCGGTGGACCGAGATCTGGACGGCACACCTCCTGCCGCGCGGCGGCGCCCTGGCGGGCGTGCTCGTCGTGCTGTGGGGAGCGCTCGTGATGCAACGGCGCGCGCTCACACACGCGCTGAGGAGCCTCGATCCACGGGCGCTCGAACCGGCGCGGACGCTGATCGTTGGCCCGGCGAACGTCGTTGACGGGGTCCGGGAGGACTGGTTGAGGCGCCTCGCGACCATCGGCGACGACGCCATGCCGCCGGCGTTCTTCCCGCTCGGTGACGGCTGGCCCGGGGACACCCAGGCGGGGCCTGGCGAACTCTACGCCGCCCTCGAGGCATCCAAGGCCGACGCGATCGTGCTCGTCGGGCCGCTCGAGGATGCGGCACTGCAGAGCCTCATGATCGCCGCGTCCAGCGCCGGCTGCCGCGTGTTCGCGACGCGCCGACGCGCGTTCCAGCGGCTCGACGAGCCGAGCTTCCTCCTCCGGCGCGCCGAGCCGTTGGCACTGTTGAGCCGACCGGCGCTCGTCGGCGTGCAGCTCGTGCTGAAGCGCGCGCTCGACGTCAGCGGCGCGGTGCTCGGACTCCTCGTAGGCCTGCCGGTGATCCTGCTGATCGCGCTCGCGATCCGTCTCACCTCGCGCGGTCCGGTGCTCTTCCGGCAGGTGCGCGTGGGCCTCGGCGGGGACCCGTTCACGCTCCTCAAGTTCCGCACCATGGTCGCGGATGCGGAGGCGCGCTTGCCGACGCTCGCGACCGCGAACGAGTACGCCGACTCGCCCCTCTTCAAGATGCGGGGCGACCCGCGCCTCACGACGGTGGGCCGCTTCCTGCGCCGCTCCAGCCTGGACGAGCTGCCCCAGCTGATCAACGTCCTCCGGGGCGAGATGTCGCTGGTCGGGCCGCGTCCGGCGCTGCCGGCCGAAGTCGCGCGATACGCACCGCATCACTTCGTCCGGTTCGAGGTCCTCCCGGGGATCACGGGCCCGTGGCAGGTCGGCGGCCGGAACGCGATCACCGACTTCGAAGCCGTCGTGCGCCTCGAGGCCGCCTACATCCGCGGCTGGACGGTCTGGCGCGACCTCCTGATCCTGCTGCGGACGCTGCCCGCGGTCCTCAGCATGCGGGGGGCCTACTGATGACGCCCGCCGCGCTGTTTCTCTCCCTCACGCTCAATCGTAATTGATGCTGATGCGATCCCCCCGCTCCCTCATCCGCGGCGCCCTCGTCGCGGCCTTGCTCGTCGCCGGCTGCCGCCCCGCTCCGCCCGCGACCACGCCGGTACCCGAGACGCTGCGGCGCCCCTGGATCACGCAGCCCGGTGACCAGGTCCGGGTGCGTGTGTGGCGCGAGCCCGAGCTCTCGGGCGAGGTCTTCGTGCAGGGGGACGGGTCGGCGGTCTTCCCGGGCATCGGGCGGATCGCGGTGGGCGGTCTCTCGGCGGACTCCCTGCACTCCGTGCTCCTCGCGCGTTTCCGGGAGCGGATCGTGGACACCCCGGTGGACGCGACGCTGATCCGCCCGATCCCGGTACTCGGGTCGGTGCGCGCGCCCGGCGTCTATCCGGTGGACCCGACCGCGACCGCGGTGCAGTTGATCGCGCGCGCGGGCGGCACCCTCGGCTCCGAGGAACTCCCGCGGATCCAACTCCTGCGCCACGACGGCGCGCGATACGATATCTCCCCCGAGCAGTCGCTCGGCGGGTTCGACCTCCGGACCGGGGACGCCCTCCTGGTGCAGGACCACAGCTGGTTCGTCCGACACCAACGGCAGATCTCCGTGGTGGCCTCGGTCACGAGCATCATCGTCTCGGTCGTGACGTTGCTCATCGTGGCGGGGCGCTGACCGATGATGACCAACCTCCCCGTCCCGGTGGCGGTCCCGATGGAGCCGAACACGCCGCTGGATCTCCGCCGCGTGTGGGCGACGCTCGCGCGCAGCGCGTGGATCATCGTCGCGTGCGTGGGTCTCGCGGTGGCCGCCGGCTTCGTGGCCGCGCGGCGCGTCGAGCCGCTCTATCAGGCCGAAGTGACGATCCGCATCGACGAGCCCGGGCAGGCGGCGATGTCGCAGTACTATTTCGGGCCGGACTACCAGCAGCTCCTCGCGACCAGCACCGAGCTCATCCTGAGCCGCAACCTCGCCTACGAGGTGGTGGACTCGCTGGGGCTGCGGCTCGCCGTGCTCCTGCCGCAGCGGACCCCCCGCAGCGCCTTGGTGAGCTGGGCGACGGTGGATCCCGACGCGCCGGACACGCAGTACCGGTTCACGCGCACGGCAGGCGGATTCGAGGTCCGGCTGGGGGTCGCGGACAGCGTGCTCGGGGTGCTCCCGGACACCGGCGAGATGGCGCTGCCCGGCGTGCGGCTCCGGCTCACCCCGCAGGGGCGACAGACGGAGCGGATGACGCTCGTGCTCGTGTCGCGGCTCGCGACGGCGAACGGGCTGCGTGGCGCGCTGGCGGTGGACCAGACGAACCGCGACGCCAATGTGCTGCGCGTCAGCTTCCGCGGCTCCGACCCCGAGCTCACGCGCGACATCCCGAACGTGGTCGCCCACCGGTTCGTCCGGCGGAAGATGGACCTCGAGCGGGTGAGCGCGCGCTCGACCGTGACGTACCTGCAGGCGCAGCTCGGTTCGCTGAACGAGCAGCTCTTCCAGGCCGAGGCGGACATCCGTGCGTACCTGCTCGACCAGGGGATCACGACCCCGGCCGACCAGGCGCAGTACTTCTTCACCGAGATCAACAACCTGAAGGAGTCGAACGCGATCCTCCGGCGGATCCGTGAGCAGTTGAGCGCGGCGTTCGAGGGCGAGCAGCAGATGGACTCGGTCACGCGTCGCCGCGCGTTGCTGGAGCGGATCCTCTCGACCGAGGCGTTCAGCGATGCGCGGATCGCCGAGTCGGAGGTCGCGCGGCTCGAGGAGCTGGTGGACTCGCGGAACGCGCTGCTGCAGCGGCGCATGCCGACCGACCCCGACGTGCGGGCGCTCGACCTGCGCATCGGCGCGGTGCAGGACGTGATCGAGGACCGCGCGCGCCGCTTCCTCTCGAGCGTCAACGCGCAGATCGTCGTGATCGACCAGCGCGTCGCCGCGCTCGAGGCGGCGCGCCGCCGGATCCCCGAGCAGCAGCTGGCGTACGACCGCCTCGAGCGGAACCGGCGGGTGCTCGAGGACCTGAGCATGATGGTCCAGTCGCGGCTCAAGGAGGCCGAGATCACCGCGGCGGTGCAGGATTCCTCGGCGCAGGTGATCGACGAGGCCGCCGGCGCGCCGGCCACGATCAGCCAGTCGAAGGTCGTGATCTTCTTCGTCGCCGTGGCCGCCGGGCTCGTCGTCGGCGTCGGGGTCGCACTGCTGCGCGAATGGCTCGACACCACCATCCGCACGGAGACCGACCTCGCGAACATCGTCGGCGTCGCGGTGGTCGGCATCATCCCGAACCTGCAGCAGCAGGCGCGCACCGGCGCCTACCGACTGGGTCCGCCCACTGCGGTCGGCGCTGCCGGGAGCGCCGGGGACCGGGCGGCGCCGCCGACGGGCCGCGACCATCACACCCCGGCGGCCGAGGCGTACCGTTCGCTGCGCACGAACCTCAACTACCTCACGCCTCCGCGCCCGCCGCGGGTGATCGTCGTGACGAGCGCGCTGCCGGGGGACGGCAAGACGACGACCGCGGTGAACCTCGCGGTGACGCTCGCGCATCAGGGCCAGCGGGTGATCCTGATCGACGCCGAGACGCGGCGGGGCACGGTGCACGACGTCTTCGGCATCCCACCGGCGCCGGGGTTCTTCGACCTGCTCTACGGCCAGGCCTCGCCGGGCGAGTGCATCCGCCGCGTGGCGATGGAGGCCGGTGGCACGATCGACGTGCTGCCCCTCGGGAGCGCGCCGAGCGTGAACCCAGCCGACCTCCTGCAGGCGCAGCGCCTGCAGCCGCTCTTCGAGCGGTTGCGGCAGCAGTACGACTACGTGCTGCTCGACACGCCCCCGCTCAATCTCTTCACCGACGCGGCGCTCATCGGCTCGCAGGCGGACGCGCTCCTCCTCGTGGCCCGCGCCGACCGCACCGAGCGCGAGGAGCTCCGCTTCGCGGTCGCGCAGCTGCGCAACGTCCAGGTGAACCTCGCCGGTGCGGTGCTCAACGACGTGGAGTACCGCCGGAGCTCGCGCTACCGGCTCGGCTACGGCTATTACTACGACTACGGCCGATGAGGACCTCACGAGGGGGGGCGCGCGCGGTGGAGGATGGGGCGCCGGAACTCGTGCCGGAGCTCTTCGATGCCGGCGCCGAGCGGCATCCGTCATCGGGAGAGTTCAGCGCGGCGATGCTCGTCGGGCTCGTGCTCCTCGCGGTGGAGCTGCTCGTGGCGCCCCTCGTCTTCGGCGTGACGCTCATCGTGTCCGCGATCACGTGGTGGCTGCTCGACGCGCCCTGGGCGGGCCGTCGGCGCGCCCGGCGGCGCGGCCTCACGTCGCGCCTGCTCTACCTCAGCACCCTGATGCTGCTCGGGCTGTGGCTCGGGGTGATGTTCATCTTCCGCGCGAGCGATCCCGCGCTCTCCTCCGGCTTCACGACGACGCTCCCGGTGTTCATCTGGGGCGTGGACGTCTCGCTCCTCCAGCGGTTGAACGGGATGGAGGTGATGGCGCAGCCGCAGGGCGCGATCCCGATGGGGGACACGGCGGGTTTCGCGCCGTTCTCGCTCTTCGTCCACGGCGCGGCGTCCACGGTCTGCGTGAGCCTGCTCGCCTACGCGGTCGCTTCGGCGCGGCGGCGGCTCCGCCGACGGCTGCGGGACGCCGGCCTGATGCGCACGCGGGAGTCGCCGCAGCCGACGATCCCACCGCCCGTGCGCTGAGCGGACCGTGACGAGCACCCCGGCGCTCGCGCCCCCGGTCGGCGTGGCCTCGCGGGCACCTTCGCTCCAGGCGCTCACGCTCGGTGGATTCGTCCTGCTCACCTTCGCCGGTCTCGCCGGCGTCGGGGGTCGCACCTTCGGGCCCGCGTGGGCCGGGGCCGCGGCGTTCACCGGCGCGGTGCTCGTCCTCCGTTGGCCGGCGGCGTACCTCGGTTTCGTCGTCTCGCTCTGGTTCTACACGCCGCTGGTGCGACGCGTGGTGGACCTGCACCATGGCTTCACGCCAGCCAACCTCGCGCTCGCGGCGCCGGTGCTCGCCTCGACCGTCGCTGCGCTCACCGTGCTGCGCTTCATCAAGGAGTTGCGCGGCGTCCTCTTCGCGCCGGCGATCCTCGTGATCGCCGCCGTGACCTACGGCTTCCTCGTCGGGGCATTGCGGAACGGCGTGGTCCCCGCGACCTACGCGTACCTCACCTGGCTCTCGCCCGCGCTCGTCGGGATGCACGTCGCGCTCCATTGGCGCCGCTATCCCGAGATGCGCGACGCCCTGGTCCGGACCCTCGCGTGGGGGCTCGCGCCGGCCGCGCTCTACGGCATCTACCAGTTCGTCGCGCTCCCGGTGTGGGACCGCGCGTGGATGATCGCGACCGACCTGCAGTCGATCGGCCGCCCGGAGCCTTTCTCGGTGCGGGTCTTCGGTTCGATGACGATGCCCGGCACCTTCGCGGTCGTGATGCAGGTGGGCCTCTTGCTGCTCCTCTCGGCGCACGTGCGGGGCCGCCTGCCCGCGCTCGTCCTCGGCTTCATCGGGCTCCTCCTGTCGCGGATCCGCACCGCCTGGCTCGGCTTCGCGTTCGGGCTCGTGCTGCAGCTCCTGACCCAGCCGGTGCGGCGGCTCCCACGGAACTGGCTGACGCTGCTGGTGGTCGGCATCCTCTCGCTGCCGGTGATCACGCTCCCGCGGTTCCGCGAGGGGATCGCCGCGCGCATCGCGACGTTCACGAGCGGCGCCGAGGATTCGAGCGTGCGGAGCCGCATCCAGGTCGCCCGCGCCGGGTATCAGCTGGTCCTCGACTACGCCGAGGGTGCCGGACTCGGCGCGACCGGCAGCGCCGTCACCGCGCGCGCCGGCGCGGGAGGCATCCGCAACTTCGAGAACGGCCTCCTCGAGGTGTTCTACCTCTTCGGGTGGCCCGGTGGGCTCTGCTTCTTCCTCGGGGTCTTCGGCATCCTCGTGCAAGGGATGCGATTGGCCGACGCGCGATTCGACCAGTTCGCGAACGCCACCCGCTCGGCCGCCGCGGCGATGGTCGCGAGTCTGCTCATCTCGGAGATCTTCACCGGGGCTCCCGGAACGCTCTTCTGGGTACTGATCGGGTTCGGCATCTCGGCGCACGCGCACAACCTCGCGTCGGGGGCGACGATGGCCTACCGGGCGGCGCAGCACGGCCGATGACGCGCGCTCCCGGCCGCCGGATCGCCGAGAACCGCGCGGCGCACGACCGGCTGCTCGCCGGGTACGACGCGCGTCATCCCGAGATCTTCAACGAGGTGGAGCAGGGACGCCTGCGCGCCGCGGTCGCCCGCGCGGTCAGCGCGATCCGCAGCGGGACACCGGCTGCGGAGCGCGTGATGCTCGACGTCGGCGCGGGGACCGGGAACCTCACGTCGCACCTCCTCGCCCATCCCGGCCGCGTGATCGCCTGTGACCTTTCGGAGGGGATGCTGCGCCTGCTGGCGCGGCGGGTCCCCGCACCGGAGCGCGTCGCGACGATGGTCCTCAACGGCACCGACCTCAGGCCGCAGCCCGACGCGAGCGCCGACCTCATCGCCGCCTACTCGGTCCTGCATCACGTGCCGGACTACGTCCTCCTGGTGCGCGACATGGCGCGGGTCGTGCGACCGGGCGGCGTGATCCTCATCGAGCACGAGAAGGCGCCGGCGTACTGGACGTCGAGCGATGCGCTGCGCCGCTTCTTCTCCGAGGCGGTCGTCTGGCCCGCGAAACGCTGGACGCGGTTCGTGGACCCGAGGTCGTACTGGCGTCGGATCGCCCCGCACCTCGTGTGGCAGCGCTGGTTCGACCGCCGCTGGATGCCCGAGGGGGACATCCACATCTGGCCGGAAGACCACATCGAATGGGGGCCGATCGAGGCGGCACTCGCGGAGACCGGGTGCGAGGTCGTCGTCCGCGACGACCACCTCGCGTACGAACCGCGGTTCCGGCGCGACGTCTGGGAGCGCTACCGCACACAGGTCGCCGACACGCGCTCGTTCCTCGCGAGGCGCGTCGCATGAGCGCGCCGATCCTCACGGTGGTCACGCCGTCCTACAACCAGGGACGCTTCCTCGCCGAGACGATCGACTCCGTGCTCTCGCAGGGGATCACGGGGCTCGAGTACATCATCGTGGACGGGGGGAGCACCGACGAGAGCGTCGAGGTGATCCGCCGGTACGAGCGGCACCTCGCGTGGTGGGTGAGCGAGAAGGACCGCGGCCAGTCGCACGCGATCAACAAGGGGCTCGCGCGCGCGCACGGCGAGTGGGTCGCGTACCTCAACAGCGACGACACCTACCTCCCCGGCGGGCTGCAAGCGTTGCTGGACGCGGTACGGCGCGCGCCGGGCTCGCGCTGGGTGGCCGGCGGCGTGCTCGGCTTCGGCACGGCCGACGCGCCGGTGCACGAATGGCATCTCCCGACCGTGCCGCGCTCGATGCTCGACCTCCTCTCGGCGCGCTTCCAGATGGCGCAACCCGGGCATCTCTGGTCGCGCGCGCTCGTCAGCGCGGTGGGCGGATTCGACGAGTCGTTGCGCTACCTGTTCGACATCAACCTCTACGCCGCCTTCCTCGCGCACGGGGAGCGCTGCCTCGCGCTGGACCGGCCGGTCGCGAGCTATCGTTTCCACGCCTCGAGCAAGACGGTGGCCGAGGGCCAGCTCTTCGAGAAGGAGTGGGACATCATCCGCGCGCGGTACATCACCTCGCTGCCGGCGCTCACGCGCCTCCGGGCGCGGCACCGCATCGCGCTCGTGAAGGCGCGGGCGGCGATGACGGCGGCGGCACGCGCGGCGGAGGCCGGGGAGGGCGCCGCCGCCCGCGCCGGCTTCGCGCACGCAGTGGCGCGGCACCCGGGAGTGCTCCTCACGCGCGCCGCGGCCGGCTGTGCGCGGCGGATCCTCGCCCGCTGAGCCACGTGGGCGCGCTCTCGATCTACGTCGCGTGCACGGGTCTCGGGCGCGAGCGCCGGGGGTTCGAGACCTTCACCCGCGCGTGCGCGGCGGCGCTCGCGGGGGAGCCCTCGCTGCGCCTGAGCGTCTTCGCCGGGGGACGCGACGACCATCGCGCTGGCGAGCATGTCGTCGCGAACCTCCCCCGCCGCGGGCGCGCCGCCCGTGCGATCGGCGCGGTGGTCCGGCGCGACCCGTACTTCATCGAGCAGGTCAGCTTCGCGGCGGGCTTCCTGCCCGCGCTGCTCCGCGGCCGCCCCGACCTCGTCTACTTCGCCGACCTCAACCTCGGCAACGCGCTCTGGCACTGGCGGCGCGCGACCGGCGCGCGATGGCGGCTGTTGTTCTACAACGGCGGCAACTCACGCATGCCGTTCACGCGGTGCGACCACGTGCAGCAGGTCACGCCCGCGCACCTCGAGGCGGCGCTGGGGCGCGGAGAGGCACCCGAGCGGATGACGCTCCTCCCGCACGGACTCGACCTCCGCAGCCTTGCGCCGGCCACGAAGCCCGAACGACGCGAGGCGCGTGCGCACCTGGGGCTGCCGACCGAGGGCGAGGTCCTCGTCTCGGTCGGGCTGCTCGACCGCTCGATCAAGCGGACCGACCTGCTCATCGAATCGGTGGCCTCCCTCCCGTCGCCGCGCCCATTCCTCCTGTTGGCTGGTGCCGATGGACCCGATGGCCCCGGGCTCCGCGAGCTGGCCCGCGCGCGGCTCGGCGATCGCTGGAGCTGGCGGTCGGTCCCGTCCTCGGTGATGCCGTGGGTGTACCGCGCGTCCGACCGATTCGCGCTCCTCTCGCGAGGCGAGGGGTTCGGTCTCGCCTACGCCGAGGCGCTCGCGGCCGGCCTCCCCGTGCTCGCGCACGATGATCCGACGACGCGCTTCGTGATCGGGGAGTCGGGGATCCTGCGCGCGATCGACGATCGCGCGAGTGCAGGCGCGGCGCTCCTCGAGCTCGCGGCCGCGCCCGTGACGCCGGATGCGGCCCGCGCACGCCACGAGGCGATCCGCGACAGGTTCTCGTGGGACGTACTCCGTTCGCGATACGTCGAGCTCTTCCATCGCGTCGCCGGACGGGCCGCGTGAGCGCGTCGCCGCATTGGTCGGTCGTGGTCCCCACGTTCCGGCGCCACGACGCGCTCGGAGAGTGCCTCGCGCGGCTCGCTCCCGGTGCCCAATCGCTCGATGCAGGATCCTACGAGGTGCTGGTGACCGACGACGCGAGGTCGCCCGAGACGCGGGCCTTCGTGGAGTCCCGTTTCCCGTGGGCGCGATGGCTCGTCGGCCCCTCCCGCGGGCCCGCGGCGAATCGCAACGCCGGGGCCGCCGCAGCGCGGGGCTCCTGGATCGCGTTCACCGACGACGACACCCTTCCGTCGCGCGAATGGCTCGCCGCGTTCGACGCCGCAGTGCTCACGGACCCCACGACCGAGGCCCTCGAAGGCCGCACCACCTGCCCGGGCGGGTTCGGTTCGCCGCTCTACTACGCGCCGGTCAACGAGACCGGCGGGCGGTTCTGGTCGTGCAACATCGCCGTCCGGGCGGCGCGGTTCCGCGACCTGGGGGGATTCGACGAGGGGTTCACGGTCCCCCACATGGAGGACCAGGACCTGCGTGAGCGGCTCCGAGCGGCCGGCGCGCGGATCGTGTGGGTGCCCGGCGCGCACGTCGAGCATCCGCGCCGTCGCCAGCCCGACGGTCGCCGACTGGGAATGCTGCGCGCCGCCGAGGTCCGCTATCGGTACAAGCACGGTGCGCCACGGCCGGTGCGTTGGAGGTTGCTGTACGGGATCGTGCGTCTCCGTCTCGGGATCATCCGGTCGCTCCCGTGGGGTCGCGACTCGATCGCGGCGCTGCGCTCGCTCGCGACCGAGCTCTGGACGGTGCATCGCCATATCGCCGAGTGGGAGCGTGCGGCACGCGCCGAGTTCCCTCGGACAGGCGGGCCCCGCGCGGTCCTCGACTCGCTCTCGGCACCACGCGGGCCGAGGAAGCTGTTCCCCGCACGACCGATCGACCGCGAGGATGCGAGTCCGTCGGTGTCCGTCGTCGTGCCGACGTGGGCCCGTACGGCGGACCTCCACCGGTGCCTCACGGCACTCGCCCGCCAGTCACGCCTCCCCGACGAGGTCATCGTCGTGACGAGGACCGACGATGAGCCGAGTCGGGTCGCGGCGCGCGGCGTCCGATTCCCTGCCGGGTGTGAGCTCATCCTGCCGAGGGTGGACCGACCGGGAGTGGTCGCCGCGCTCGAGCTCGGCGTGGAGCTCGCGCGCGGTGACCTGCTCGCCTTCACCGACGACGACGCGGAACCTCGTCCCGACTGGTTGGCCAGGTGCGTCGGCGCCCTGGAGCACCAGCGCGACGTCGGCGGCGTCGGCGGTCGCGACTGGCAGCCGCACGAACGGGGGGCCGCCCCGGTGGTCGGCCGCGTGCGCTGGCCCGGACGCGTGATCGGCCGCCACCACCTCGGCGTCGGACCCGCGCGCGACGTGGATGTTCTCAAGGGAGTGAATGCCGTCTTCCGCGCGCCGCTCGTGCGCGCAGTGGGGATCGACCACGGGCTGCGTGGCGGCGGCGCACAGGTGCACTGGGAACTGGCGCTCTGCCTGCCGATGCGGCGCGCCGGCTGGCGCCTCGTCTACGATCCGTCGATCGCGGTCGAGCATCACGTCGCCGCACGAGCGAGCGACGACCAGGTGCATCGCGGTTCCTTCGCCGAGGGACCATTCGGTGATGCCGCGTTCAACCAGGAGAACGCCCTCCTCGCACACCTCGGGGCGATCGCCCGGCTCGTGCATCTCGCGTGGGGCGAGGTCGTCGGCACGAGCGCGTCGCCGGGACTCCTCGCCGCGGTGCGCTTGCGCGCGCAGGGGCACCGATGGGCGGGCGCCGCCTGGCGCGTGGCCCGGCGGGCGCGTGCCGACGCGCGAAGTGACCGGCGTGATCACGGAGTCCCCCCGCGCTGGATTCCCGTGCCGGGATCGCTCCGATGACCGATCCGCGAGTGCTCATCGTCATGCCGCTCGCCGAGGCGCTCGGCGGGGGGGAGACGATGTTCCGGCAGCTGATGCAGCACGGCCGCGGCCGCGGCGTCGAGTGGATCGTCGTCTTCACCAAGGACGGTTCGATGGTGACGGAGACCGAGGCACTCGGCGTGGAGACGCACTTGGTGCCGGCCGGACGCATCCGCGACCTGCCGCGGCGCGTGCAGGCCATCCGTCGCATCGCGGCGATCGCGCGCGAGCGCCAGGTCTCGCTGGTGTTCGGATGGATGGCCGCGGCGCAGTTGCTCGCGGGACCTGCCGCCTGGCTCGCCGACATCCCCGGCGCCTGGTACCAAGTGGGGTTGCCGCGGCCGGACTGGATCGATCGCTTCGCGACCGCCTGTCCGGCGCGCGGCGTGCTCGTGCTCTCCCGTGAGGTCGAGGCCGCGCAGGCCCGGCTCCGGCCGCGGCGAGCGACGCGACTGGTGTACCCGGGCGCGAGCCTCGAGCGGTTCGAAGCCATTCGCGGCGAGTCGCCCCACGACCTCCGAGCGGCGCTCGGGCTGCCCGACGACGGACCGTTGATCGGGATCGTGGGCCGTCTCCAGCGCTGGAAGGGGATGCACACGGCGATAGAGGCGCTGCCCGCGATCAGGTCGCAGCATCCGAAGGCGCGCCTCGTCGTCGTCGGCGGGGTCCACCTGACCGAACCCGGATACGGCGATGAGCTCCGCGCGCTCGCCGCGCGCCTGGGGGTCGCAGGAGCAGTCACGTTCGCCGGATTCCAGGCCGACGTGCCGCGCTGGATGCAGGCGCTCGACATCGTGGTGCACGCGTCCGACCGCGAGCCGTTCGGGATCGTCGTGGTCGAGGCGATGGCGCTCGGCAAGCCGGTGGTGGCGGGGAGCGCCGGCGGACCGGCCGAGATCATCACGCCTGATGTCGACGGGCAGCTCGCGCCCTTCGGCGATGCGGCGGCGCTGGCGCGGAGCGTGAACCGGTACCTCGATGATCCCGCATTCGCCATTCGTTGTGGTACCGCGGCGCGCGCGCGCGCCGCGGAGTTCTCGGCGACGCGATTCGCGCGTGCGGCGGCGGCGGCGATCCTCGCGCTCGCGCTGGGGGAGGGGGCGTGACGGAGCGTCCCCTGCGGATCCTGCACCTGCTCAATACCGTCCGTGAGACCGGGAACGGGATCATCAACACGGCGATGGACCTCGCGTGGGGACAGGCGCGCCTCGGGCACGTGGTGCACATCGCGTCGGCCGGCGGCGAGTTCGAGGCGAAACTGGCCGAGTGGGGCGTCGGGCATCATGCGCTCGATCAGCGCCGACGGCCGCTGACGCTCATGCGCGCCGCGCGGCGCCTGCGGGGACTGGTGGCATCGCTCGAACCGGACATGATCCACGCGCACATGATGACCGGGGCGGTCCTCGCCCGGGCGGTCCGCGGCGGGCGGCCGCCACTCCTCGTCGGCCACGTCCACAACGTGTA
Source organism: uncultured Gemmatimonas sp. (assembly GCA_964650715.1). GTDB lineage: Bacteria > Gemmatimonadota > Gemmatimonadetes > Gemmatimonadales > Gemmatimonadaceae > Pseudogemmatithrix. The sequence continues at coordinate 25,740 of CAZYUL010000017.1, forward strand.
TCAGCGCAGCGCCCGGGTGATGGCGCTCGCCGACGTGGTGCTCTGTTGCGGGACCTCGGTCGCCGTGACGATGCGCGCGCGCGGGGTGCCGGCGGAGCGCGTGCGCGTCGTGCTCAATGGCACGGTCGGCACGCCGCGCCTCCCCGATCCCGCCGCGGTCGTTCCGGCGCCGATCGCGCGCCCCGCGGTCGTCACCGTCGCGGGGATGAACGCCCGGAAGGGGATCGTGGAGCTCATCGAGGCCTTCGAGCGGATCGCCGTGCGGCGACCGGCGGCGCATCTCCATCTCGTGGGCGACGGACCCGAGCGGAAGCGCTTCGAGCAGAGGGCGCGACGCGGCCCCGCCGGTCCGCGCATCCACTTCCACGGATTCCAGAAGGACCCGACGCCCTTCCTCCGCGCGGCCGACCTCTTCGTGCTCGCGTCGCGCCGCGAGTCGTTCCCGATCGTGATCGGCGAGGCGCGCGCCGCAGGCTGCGCGATCGTGGCGACCTCGGTGGATGGCATCCCCGAATCGCTCGACGACGGTCGGGCCGGCGTGCTGGTCCCCCCGGCGGACCCTGGCGCCCTCGCCACCGCGCTCGGGCGGCTGCTCGGTGACGACGATGAACGCGCCCGCTGGGCGGCCGCGGCGCACGAGGGGATCGAGCGGTTCCGCGTCGAGCGGATGGTGGACGAGGTGGTCGCCCTGTACCGAACATTCCCGTGATGCACTCCCTGACCTTCATCGCGCACGAGGTCCACCGCCACGGCGGGCAGGAGCGGGCCGCGGCGGAGGTGCTCTCGCGCCTGGCGCGCGAGGTGCCGGTGACGGTGGTGGCGCGCGTATGCGAACTGCCGGCGGGCAGCGTGCGGTTCGTACCCATCCGCGCGCCCCGACGTCCGGCGCTCCTCAGGACGACGATCTTCGCGCGCCGCGCTGCGCGGGCGGCGCGGGCTACGCCGCACAGCCTCGTGCAGAGCATCGGCGCCGCGGCGCCCGAGGCCGACGTCATCACCGCCCAGTTCTGCCAGGCGGCCTTCACCGCGCGCTTCGGCGGACTGCGCGGCGGCGGCCTCGCGCGCGGCGCGTGGCAGAAGGTGGTGCAGTCGAGATTCGTCGCGGCCGAGCGCCGCGCGTACGGTGCCTCGCGCCTGCGCCGCGTCATCGCGGTCTCGAGTGGCGTCGCGCGCGAGCTGCAGGAACACTATGGGCTGGATCCCGGGTGCATCCGCGTGATCCCCAATGGCGTCGACCACGCGACCTTCCGCCCGGTGGACGAGGCGACGCGGCGACGACTCCGGCGCGAGCTGGGCCTGCCCGCCGACGCCTGCGTCGCGCTCTTCCTCGGCGGCGACTGGGAGCGGAAGGGTGTCCGCGACGCCATCGCCGCCATCGCCGGGATGCCGGACGTCGTGCTCGCGATCGTCGGCGCCGGCGACCAGGACGCGATGCGGGCGCACGCGGCGCGTAACGGCGCCGCGACGCAACTGGTCTTCGGTGGCAAGTCCCGAGAGCCCGAGCGATGGTACCAGGCCGCGGACCTCCTGCTCTTCCCGTCGCGATACGAGGCATTCTCGCTCGTGACGCTCGAGGCAGCCGCCTGCGGCCTGCCCATCATCGCGCACCGCATCAACGGCACGGAGGATCTCGTGACGGATGGCGTGAACGGCTATCTCGCCGAGTGGGGCCCTGAGGCACTCCGCGTGCACGTCGCCGCCCTCCGCGACGACGCGGCGCTGCGGACACGCCTCGCGGCCGGTGCCGTCGCGAGCGCGGCCCGCTACGGATGGGACCGCATCGCGCGCGAGCAACTCGCGGTGTTGCGCGAGGCGGCGGGATGAGCACGCCCCTGACGACCATCCAGGTTGGACTGAGTTGGCAGACCGAGCGGCCGAGCGGCCTCAACCGCGTCTTCGCCGAGCTCGTTCGCCGGTTGCCCGCGGAGGGCGTGGGCGTGCACGGCCTCGTGGTCGGCACGCCGGACGTGTCCCGTGACTCGCTCGGCCTCGCCGAGGCCTTCGCGCGCCCGGACATCCCGATGTGGCGCCGCATGCTCGCGTCGCGCCGCGCTGTTCGGCGCCTCGCGGCGCGGCACCCCGACGCGGTGCTGGTCACGCATTTCGCGCCGTACGGACAGGGTGTGCTCGCCGTCAGGCCGCGTCGGCCGATCATCGTGCATTTCCAGGGACCCTGGTCGCTGGAGTCCAGGGCGGAGGGGCACGGGCCGATCTCCGTCGCGCTCCGGAAGACCCTCGAGGCGCGCGTGTACCGCCGGGCCAGCGCGTGCATCGTCCTCACCCGCGCATTCGCGGACCTGCTGCACGTCGAGTTCGGGATCCCGCGCGCGCGGATCCACGTGATCCCCGGCGGCGCGGACCTGTCGCGGTTCGCGGCGCTGCCCGCGCGCGAGGATGCCCGTCGCCGGCTCGGGTGGGCCGCAGACGCTCCGACCGTGCTCTGCGTACGCCGTCTGGTGCGCCGCACCGGCGTGGATCAGTTGCTCGACGCGTGCGTGCAGCTGCGTGCGAAGCGTCCCGAGCTCCGGGTGATGATCGCGGGGCAGGGTCCCGAGACGGAGGCGCTGCACGAACGCGCCCGGGCGCTGGGACTCGGCGAGACAGCGCGGTTCCTCGGACGGCTGAGCGAGGAGGACCTCCCGCTGGCCTTCCGCGCGGCCGACCTGAGCATCGTCCCGTCGGTGGCCCTCGAGGGGTTCGGCCTGATCGTCGCCGAGTCGCTCGCGGCCGGCACGCCGGTGCTGGTGACGCCCGTGGGCGGACTCCCCGAGACCGTCGAGGACCTCTCGCGCGACCTCATCCTCGACGCCGCCACGCCCCGCGCGATCGCCGACGGCATCCTCGGCGCGCTCGACGGGCGAAGGCCGCTCCCCGACGCGGCGCGCTGCGCCGCGTTCGCGCGTGCCAACTATGACTGGTCGGTGATCACGCGTCGCGTCGCGACGCTGTACCGCGCGACCGCGGCCGCCTGGCGCAGCTGAGGCCGATGGCCGCGCCACGCGTCCTCTTCCTCGCGCACAGCGGGGCGCTCGCGGGGGGCGAACGCTCGCTGCTCGATCTCGCGGCCGCGTGGCCGGCTCCCCGCGAGGTCGTTGCGCTGGCCGACGGCGACTTCCCGCGCGCCCTCGCCGAGCGCGGGGTGCCCGTGCACGTCGAACCGCTGGGGGCGCTCGGCGCGGTACGGCGCGAATCTGGAGCGCCGGGCCTCGGCGCGGTCGCCGACGTCGCGCGGCTCGCGCGCGCCGTCGCGAAGCGCGCCCGCGCGATGGACGCGATCCACGCCAACTCGCAGAAGTCGTTCGTCGTCGCCGCGGCAGCGGGACTCCTCGCGCGGCGACCCGTCGTCTGGCACCTGCGCGACATCCTCACCACGGCGCACTTCTCGGCGACCAACATCCGCGCCGCGGTGATGCTCGCGAACCTCCGTGCGGCCGCCGTGATCGCGAACTCCGAGGCGACCGCCGCCGCGTTCCGTGACGCGGGAGGACGGGCCGGACTCGTTCAGGTGGTCCACAATGGGATCGCCGCCGCCCCGTTCGATGCCGTCAGCGACGCCGCGGCGCGGTCCCTGCGCTCCACCCTCGCGCCAGGCGCGCGGCTCGTGCTCGCCGCCGTCGGCCGGATCGCCCGCTGGAAGGGGCAGCACGTCGTCATCGCCGCGACCGAGGCGGTGCCGGAGGCCTGCACCTGGCTCATCGGGTCCGCGCTCTTCGGCGAGGAGCGCTACGAGGCGGGACTGCTCGAGCAGGTTCGCGCCCTCGGACTCGCCGAGCGCGTGCGCTTCCTCGGAGAACGCGCCGACATTCCCCAGCTCCTGCGCGCCAGCGACATCGTCGTCCACAGCGCCGTGGAGCCCGAACCCTTCGGACGCGTCGTCGTCGAGGGGATGCTGGCGCAGCGGCCCGTGATCGCGAGTGACGACGGCGGCGTGCGCGAGGTCATCACGCACGGTCGCACGGGGTGGCTCGTTCGTCCCGGCGACCCCGCCGCGCTCGCGGCGATGATCCATACGGTGCACGGGCTCCCACCGGCGGATCGCGCAGCGGTGGTCGGACGCGCCCGCGCCGAGGCGGAGTCGCGCTTCTCCGTCGCGGCGATGGTGCAGGGGGTGGGGCGGGTGATCGCCGGCGTCGTCGCCGGAGAGGTCAGCGACCGCCGACGCCGACCGTGAGCCGTACGATCGGTCCCGCTGCCTGATCCACCGGCCCTCCACTCGCGCGGTCACCACGATACCGCCACTCGGGCCGGTTGGGGGCGATCCGATAGCCGGCGCGGAGCCCGAGGGTGATGCCGCGGGAACGGGTCGCGCCGCGCGTGAGGAGGAGGTCTCCCGCGATCATCGGCTCCCAGATCCAATGCCCGCCGGCGAGTCGGCTCACGGGCCCCGGTGCGGCGAGCACCTCGTCGAATGAGGGTTGCGGTGAGGCTGGCGTGACCCCGCCGCCGCTCAAGTCCCCGACCGTGAGCACGTACTTCCCACGTCCGACGCCCAGCGTCGGGACGATGCTGTAGCGCGCGCGGGGGACGAGGTCCCAGCCCAGCGTGATCGTCGAGTAGTGCGCCTGGAGGCGGGCGAAGCGCCCTCCGGGCGTGCTCTCCTCGCCGGCATCGAGGTTGACCGACTCCACGCCGAGCCGGAGCGGCCCGAAGGATCCGTAGCCGCCGAGACCGATCACGATCGCATCGTCGGAGACGGCCGCGTACCCGTCGGTGGCTAGGCGCGCGTTGATCGTGGTGGTCTGTGTCAGAGCCGCGCCCGTGCTCACGAAGACGGACCATCGCGCGGGGAAGAGGGGTGTCCGGCAGTCGCAGGCCTGGGCGCCGAGCGGCGGCGCCAGCGCGACGAGGAGCATCGCAATCGTGCCGAGCGCGGCGCGAGGGAGCGGGACGTTCAGGGGTTTGCGAGGGGTCATCGGTGGTCGAATCTGCAGGACGCGCGCCCGGCGCCGCTAGATTGCGGTGGTGCGCGCGAGCGGCGCGCCCCCTCCCCGGAGCGGCCGTGCCAGTCGTCCCATTCGAATCCCTCCCCGACGACTCACCCTGCTGGGTCTTCGCGGCGCGCGCTCCACTCGACGATGTGGATGCGCCGCGTCTCCTCGGCGCGGTGGACGGCTACCTGCGGACCTGGAAGGCGCATGGCGCGCCGCTGACCTGCGGCCGCGAGTTCCGCGACGAGCACTTCCTCGTCGTCGCGGTGGACGAGCGCGCATCGGGGGCGTCGGGATGTTCCGTGGATGGGCTCTTCCGTGTGCTGCAGGGGATCGAGAAGGGGATCGGTACCACGATGGTCGGCGGCGGTCTCGTCCATTTCCGCCAGGGCGGGTTCGTGCTCGCGTGCACGCGCGCCGAGTTCGAGGCGATTGCCGCCCAAGGCGCCGTGGACGGCGGGACGATCGTGTTCGACACCACGGTGACCTCGCTCCGCGCCTACCGCTCGGGATTCGAGCGGCCGGCGCGGGACTCGTGGCACGCGGCGCTGCTCGGTCCTCAGACCCGCAGATAGTCCCCCTGCCAGTCCCGCACCGCGCGCTTGATGTCGCGCGGCGTGGCGAACTCGCCGGCGAGGGTGCGCTCCACGAGTGACGGGAGCTCGGCGTCACCGGCGAAGCGGAGCGCGACCAGCTGTCGCACCGCGAGCTCACCGATCCGGGCTGCCAGCGGGGGCGGGAGCACCTCGCGGAGCCGCAGGCGCATCTCGAGGCGGATGACGCGGTTCTGCACGCGGAGCGCCATGATGCGCGATGCCCAGATGCCGGCGGCGAGCGCCGCCGCCCAGGCGGCGGCGATCAGGCGCTCCGTTGAGGGCAGGTCCACCGTCCGGAGGATCGTGAGCAGGGCGTACGCGCCGACGACCGGCGAGACGAAGAAGTGGTAGAGGGGATACCAGCGGGTGTGGGTGGCGTAGGTCTGGGCCATGGGGGCGGAGGGATGCGATGGTGGGTGACGCCTCACGGCCCTGAGGATAGCGGTTCCGGTACGCGGCGTGCGGGGGACTTGACGGGCCTTAACTGAACGATTAATCAATACCCCATGCCGCCCGCCAGCCCCGACTCCCGCACCCTCCTGCTCGACGCCGCCGAGGCCCGATTCGCGGTCCAGGGTTTCGATTCCACGACGATCAAGGAGATCGCCGGCGACGCCGGCGTGAACACCGCGCTCCTCTACTACTACTTCGCCGACAAGGAGGCGCTCTACCACGCCGTGGTCGTGCGCCTCATCGAGCGGCTCGCCGGCGAGATGGTGCAGGCGTTCGCGCCGGGGATGCCTCCCGATGAGCTCATCAGCGCCTTCATCCACCGGCAGGGGCGGAGCCTCGACGCCAATCCGCGACTCCGGAAGCTCATCGGCCGCGAGCTGATCGACCACGATGCACGGCACGCCCAGGCCGCGATCCGCCACCTCGCGGCGTCCACCTTCGACCGGATCCGCGCGGCGATCGCCGCCGGGCAGAAGGCCGGACTCTTCAGGCGCGAGGTGGATCCGAGGTTCGCCGCGATCTCCATCGTGGGTCAGACGGCCTACTTCCATTTCGCGCGCCCCGCGGTCGAGATCCTCCTCGCCGACGGGAAGCGGCTCCCGCCGGGCGTCTCCGAGGCCTTCGCCGCCCACGTCGCCGACTTCACGCTCGCGGCCCTCGCGCCCTCCCGCGCGTCGACGCTCGCGTCGAAGCGGAAGCGCGGACGAGCGACCGCGCTCTTGCTCCTCGCCGGCTCCCTCCTCGGCGCCGCCGGTTGCGATCGCGCGACGACGGCGTCGGTCGAGGCGACCGGCACGCTCGAACTGATCGAGACCGACATCGCCGCCACCACCGGTGGTCGGGTCATCGAGGTGCGAGTGAACGAGGGGGATCGCGTCGAGCGAGGCGACACCCTCGTGCGCCTCGGCATCCCGACGCTCCCGGCGGAGCTCGACCAGCGCCGCTCGCGGGTGCGCTCCGTGCGCGCGCAACTCGACGAGGCGGTGCAGGGACCGCGGCCGGCGGAGATCGCGAGTGCCGAGGCCGAGGTCGCCGCGCTCGCCGCCGAGGCCGAGCGGACGGCCGCCGACGTGGAGCGCATCACTCCCCTCGCGGCGCAGGACATGGCGTCGGCGCAGCAACTCGATGCCGCGCGGGCCGCCGCGCGATCGGCGGCGGCCCGACGCGAAGCCGCGGCGGCGCGGCTCCAGCTCCTCCGCGAGGGGACGCGGCCCGAGCGTCTCGCCGCGCTCCGCGCCGAACTCGCGAGCGCCGAGGCGTCCCTCGCGGCAGCGGAGGCCACCGCGCGCGACCTCGTGCTGGTCGCGCCCGTCAGCGGACGGATCATCGCCCGGCGCGCCGAGGTGGGCGAGGTGCTGGCGGCGGGCGAGCGCGCGTTGCTGCTCGCCGAGACGGAGCGGCAGTTCGTCCGGATCTTCGTCGGGCAGCAGGTGCTCCCGACCCTGAAGGTCGGACAGCGCGCCACGGCTACGCTCGACGCCTTCCCCGAGCGACCGGTGGAGGGGCACGTGAGTGCGATCGCGACGCAGGCCGAGTACACGCCCCGTGTCGCGCTCACCGAGCGCGAACGGGCCGACCTGCTCTTCGCGGTGCGCGTGGAGTTCCGCGATCGCACGGAGATGCTCAAGGCGGGACTCCCGGTGACGGTGCGGTTGGCGCCGCCGGCGCCGGCCGCGCCGTGAAGGCGGCACGATGACCGACGCCCCGGCGGTCCGGACCGTCGCCTTGCGCAAGGTGTTCGGTCCGCTGGTCGCCGTCGAGGGACTCGACCTCTCGATCCCGCGCGGCCAGGTCTTCGGGCTCCTCGGACCGAACGGCTCCGGGAAGACGACGACGATCCGCATGCTCTGCGGGTTGATGCAGCCGACGTCGGGGAGCGCCACCGTCGTGGGTCACGACATCGTCAGCGAGTCCGAGGCGATCCGCCGCAAGATCGGCTACATGTCGCAGCGCTACGGACTCTACGACGACCTCACCGTCGAGGAGAACGTGCGCTTCTACGGCACGGTCTACGGCCTCCACGGGACGACGCGCGAGGAGCGGCTGGAGCGCCACCTCCACGAGCTCGACCTCGTCGGCCGGCGCGGCCAGCTCGCCGGCACGCTCTCGGGCGGCTGGAAACAGCGGCTCGCGCTCGCCTGTGCGACCGCGCACCGGCCGGAGATGCTCTTCCTCGACGAGCCCACCGCCGGCGTGGACCCGGCCGCGCGGCGCACCTTCTGGGAGACGATCTACGACCTCGCACGGCGCGGCACGACGATCCTCGTGACCACGCACTACATGGACGAGGCCGCGCGGTGCGAGCGACTCGCGTTCCTCTCGCGCGGGCACCTGATCGGCGTCGGCACGCCGGAAGAGATCACCCGACAGTTCGACCAGCCGACGATCGAGGACGTGTTCATCGCCCTGCAGCGCCAGGACGAGGCGCGCCTGTGACCGCGCGCGACGGGGCCCCATGTCGCTGATCCGGGCGCTGCGCGAGGCGCGGTTCTGGCCGATGCTCTGGAAGGAGTTCATCCAGATGCGTCGCGACCGGCTCACGCTCGGCATGATGACGATGCTGCCGGCGGTGCAGCTGCTGCTGTTCGGTTACGCGATCCAGACCGACGTCCGCAACCTGCCGACGGTCGTGTTCGACGAGTCGCGGAGCGAGCAGAGCCGGCTCCTCGCGCAGACGCTCGCGAACACCGACGTCTTCGCGCTCGTCGGCGAGGTCGCCGACGCCGAGGCGGTGCGCGAGGCGATCGAGTCCGGTCGCGCCGGTGCCGCGCTCGTCATCCCCCCCGACTTCCATCGCCGCATCGCGCGCGGCGAGCCGGCGGAGGCGCAGGTGATCGTGGACGCCGCCGACCCGCAGTCCTCGGCGGCGGCGCTCTCCGGCGCGCAGCTCGCGGCGCAGGCTCGCGGGGTGGCGCTCACGACCGCGGCGCTCGGCGGACGCGCGGTCACGCCGCCGGTGGACCTCCGCGTGCGCCCGTGGTACAACCCCGCGCAACGGAGCGCGATCTTCATCGTCCCTGGCGTGATCGGCGTGCTGCTCACGATCACGATGACTCTCGTGACGAGCACCGCGATCGTCCGCGAGCGGGAACGCGGTACGCTCGAGCAGCTGATCGTGACGCCGATCGACAAGACGTCGCTGATGCTCGGGAAGCTCGTGCCCTTCGTGCTGGTGGGCTACGTGCAGATGTCGGTCGTGCTCGGGCTCGGCTGGCTGATCTTCGACATCCCGCTGCGCGGGAGCCTTGCGCTGCTCTACGCGCTCACCTCGGCGTTCATCGTCGCGAGCCTCGGCGTCGGGCTGCTGATCTCTACGGTGGCGCGGAGCCAGGCGCAGGCGATGCAGCTGAGCTTCTTCTTCATGCTGCCGAACATCCTGCTCTCGGGGTACATCTTCCCCCGCGCGGCGATGCCCGAGCCGGCCCAGTGGATCGGGGCGCTGCTGCCGCTCACGTTCTTCCTCCAGATCCTGCGCGGGATCCTCCTGAAGGGGATCGGGATCGTGCACCTGTGGGACGAGGCGACGATCCTCGTGGGGTTCGCGGTGGTGCTGCTCGCGATCAGCGTCCGGCGGTTCTCGAAGACGATCGAGTGAGCCGCTCGGTGAGCGCCGCGCTGCGCGCTCGGCGGATTCCAACGAGCCCACCCGGGAGGCGTCCCCCCTATGTGATGGAGCGGTCGTAGATCCCCCGCCCGGAACTTGCGCTCCTGCACTGGGCCTGGTGAAACGGCCGCCGGTAGTGCGATCAAGGCGACGCTCTGCTGACGGAAAGGGCCAATCGGTCTCGCCGGGTGGCGCGGTCTCTCCGGCTGCGAGGACCCCCGGCCGCGCTCCGACGTCCCCGATGAAGTGGACCCGACCGATGGAGCTGGGAGCGCGAGCCGACCGGTCGCGTCGGTCGAGCGATGCGCTGGGCTACCGGCGCGCGTCCGCCCGCAGTCCCTCGAGGAGATCTCGGTGCGCGGCCGCGAGACTCCACCCGGCGAGCACGTGCTCCCGCGCGGCGAATCCCGCCGCCGGCCATGCCGCCCTCGCCACCCAGGCGCGCGAAAGGGCGTTGCGCAGCGCCTCGGCAGTCACGGCCGCCGCCACCCAGCCGGTCCTTCCCTCCACGACGAGCTCGTCGTTGCCCCCCACCGGCGTGACGACCGCTGGCCGCCCGTGCGCCATCCCTTCGGCGAGCGCGAACGGCGATCCCTCGGATCGCGAGGGGAAGACGAGCAGGTCGTGCGCGGCGAACACGGCGCTGATGTCGCTCGCGTGAGGACGCAGCTGGACCTTGGTCTCCCCGAAGCGATGCTGCTCCACCAGCCGTCGCAGCAGCCGCTCGTGGCTCCCGCCGCCCTGCAGCGTGAGCACCCAGTCGCGGTCCCTCCACTCGGGGGCGGCGAGCGCCTCCAGCAGGATGTCCTGTCCCTTGAATGCCGGGTCGAACCGCGCCAGGCAGAGCAGCCGGACCGGTCCCTTCACGTGCACCGGCGATGCCTTCATCACGCGCGCGCCCGCGATGGCCATCGCCTCGGTGATGCCGTTCACGCCGCGGTGCACGTTCGGGAGGTGGGCGCCGAGCGCACGCTCGAGTGCCCGCCGGTTCCGCTCCGCCACCGCGAACACCCGTCGCGCGCCGCGGACGAGCGCGAGCGCGGCGTCGGTGCGGTCGTCGTCGGCGAAGTGGAAGTCCTCCTGTGCGTGCTGGAGGATGAGCCAATACGGGATCCCGAGCGCGGTGCACGCCTCGCCGGCCGGGACGCACCAGTTGATCTCCCCCATCCCGGCGAGGTTGAAGAGGACGAGGTCCGGACGCAGCCCCTCGAGGCGTGCGCGCCAGCGCATCACGTACGGGATCGCGCGCCCGGTCATGCGACGCATGAGCCGCTCGCCGAGTGCGGGCGGCGCCAGCTCGGTCATCGCATGGAACGCGACGGCGCCGTCGGCGAAGGGCGCGGGGTCGGCGTCGCGGTACGTGCGCGGCGCGAGGAGCATGGGCGTCATCGCGGCGCGCACCGGCGGATCCATCACGAGGTGTCGCCAGAGGTTGTGCGAGCCTCCGGGCGTCCCGATGAAGGTCACGATCAGCACGCGGGGTCGCGCCAGGGCATCGACGCCGGGGAGGTCGGTCCGGCTCACGGCGCCACCGTCCCGCGCTGCAAGGCATCCTCCCCCGCACGGCGCAGTGACCACGACGCCGACTCGAGGTACGTGCAGTCGCCGGCCGTCCACGGATAGTCATCGCGCCCGACGCCATCCATCGTGACCGCGAACGGACAGATCCCGTGCAGCTCGTCGAACATCGCGTTCGTGCGCCGGTCGGAGAGGTAGGCGCGCATCGTGTAGCTCCCCTGGAAGAGCCGGGCGCGCGGGACCTCGAATCGCAGCGTGTAGCGCCCCGCCTCGCGGCGGAACCGGGTCGTTGCGTCGAAGCACCAGAGATGGACGATGTTGCGGTCCTCGGCGTCCACCAACTTGCAGGAGAAGCAGAGCGTGCTGGTCGGCGCCCCGACCTCGAGCTCGAATTCGATCGCCAGCGGCTCGCCGCAGCGATGCGTGCCGCCCGGCTCGGAGGTCACCACCCGCGCCTCCCGCACGCGATTGGTCCCCCGCGCGACGGTCGTGCCGGGAACGAGGCCCGCGCCCGCGGGAGCGTCGGTCCCCCCTGCAGGCAGGCCGGGCGCCACGTAGCGCGCCGGCTGCGCGGCGTCGCCTCCCTGCATCGCCCGGTACCGTGCGATCCCCTCGGCGGTCGGGCCGTCGAAGAGGCATCGGCCGCGCTCGAGCAGCAACACGCGCTCGGTGAGCGTGGAGACCGCCTGCATCGAGTGGCTGACGAAGATCACCGTGCGCCCGCCGCCCGCCACCTCGCCCATCTTGCCGAGGCACTTCCGCTGGAACTCCGCGTCGCCGACCGCGAGGACCTCGTCAACCACGAGGATCTCGGGCTCGAGGTGCGCCGCCACGGCGAAGGCGAGCCGCACGTACATCCCGCTCGAGTAGCGCTTGACGGGGGTCTCGAGGAACCGCTCGACCTCGGCGAACGCGACGATCGCGTCGAAGCGCGCCGCGACCTCGCGCCGGCGCATCCCGAGGATCGCACCATTGAGGAAGATGTTCTCGCGCCCCGTGAGTTCCGGATGGAACCCGGTGCCCACCTCCAGCAGGCTGCCGACGCGGCCACGGAGCCGGATCTCCCCGGTGGTCGGCGGCGTGATCCGCGAGAGGAGCTTGAGCAGGGTGCTCTTGCCGGCGCCGTTGCGCCCGATGATGCCGACCGCGCTCCCGGCAGGGAGCGCGAACGACACGTCGCGGAGCGCCCAGAGTTCCTCGCCATCGTGCCGCGCGAAGGGCGCGCGCACGAGCTGGCCCAGCCGCTCGACGAGCGTGGTCGCCCGCGGTCGCGACGCGATCACGTAGCGCTTGCCGATCCCGGTCGCAGCGACGGCGATCGCGCTAGATGACATCGGCGAAGCGGCGTTCGAGGCGGCGGAAGACCAACGACCCGGCGACGAGCGCGCCGGCGGCGACGGCGACCGCATAGGCGACCACGTCCGCGGGGGGCATCGGCGTGCCGAGGAGGCTCGCGCGGAGTCCCTCGAGCAGGGGTGCCATCGGGTTGAGCCAGTACCAGCCGAGATGGCGCTCGGGGACGTTCGCCGCGGTGTACGCGACCGGGCTCGCGTAGAGCAGGAGCTGCAGCGCCACCGGGAGGAGGTGCTGCACGTCGCGGTAGCTCACGGTGAGGGCCGCGCCCACCATCGCCACGCCGACGGCGAGGGCGACGAGCGCCGCGAGCCAGAGGGGCGCGAGCAGCGCGCCGGCCGACGGCGGATGCCCGCTCCACACCGAGTAGGCCGCCCAGACGACCAGCGCGACGGTGAAGTCCACGACCGCGGAGGGGATGGTGGAGCAGGGGATCACCGACCGCGGGAACCAGACCTTGGACACGAGGCCGCTGTTCTGCACGAGCGAGGCGCTGCCGCGCGTCACGATGCCGGAGAAGAGCCCCCACGCCGCGAGGGAGATGAACGTCAGCTGGAAGTATCGGGCGCGGTCAGGTCCGAGGCCCGCGACGACACCGAACACGAACGTGAAGATGAGCGCGCCGAGCACGGGCTGGAGCACCACCCACGCGACGCCGAGGAGCGTCTGCCGATAGCGGAGCCGGAGGTCGCGGTCGGCGAGGCTCCAGAGGAGGTCCCGGTACTCCCAGAGGTCGCCGACGATGCCGAGGGATCTCGCGCTTCCGGGGCGGATGACGAGGAGCGGCGGCTCGACGTGCTCGGGCGGCGCGGCGGTCACGACCGAAATAGGCACCCCCCCTTCCGGGAACACAATCCCAGGTCCGATGATATGGTATCCATGCCCCGTCGCGACCCTCCCTCCAGCGAGATCACCCCCGAGTCGGCCTGGCTCGACCGCCGACGCTTCCTCGTGACCGCCGGCGTCGTCGGCGCGGGGCTCGTCGGCACGCGCGCGCTGGCGGCAGATGGTCGCCCCCTGCCGGGTCTCGGACGCGGCGGGCAAGGGGCGCAGGCACCCGGGAAGCCGTTCGGGCTGCAGCCGTATGACAACGTGAACTCGTACGACGACATCACGTCATACAACAACTTCTACGAGTTCGGCACGGGCAAGGACGACCCGAAGGCGAACGCGCAGGAGTTCACGACGCGCCCCTGGACCGTGAAGGTGGATGGCCTCTGCGCCAAGCCGGGCGACTACCAGCTCGAGGACCTCCTCAAGCCATCGAGGATGGAGGACCGCATCTATCGGATGCGCTGCGTCGAGGCCTGGTCCATGGTGATCCCGTGGCACGGCATCCCCCTCGCTGACGTGATCCGCCGCGCCGGACCCACCTCGCAGGCGAAGTACGTGGAGTTCACGACGCTGCTCGACCCGCGTCGCATGCCGGGACAGCGATTCCCGGTGCTGGACTGGCCGTATACCGAAGGGCTGCGGCTCGACGAAGCGATGCACCCGCTCAGCTTCCTCGCAACGGGTGTGTACGGGAAGGACGGACCCAACCAGAACGGGGCCCCGCTCCGTCTCGTGGTCCCGTGGAAGTACGGCTTCAAGGGGATCAAGAGCATCGTCCGGATGCGTTTCACGGCGACGATGCCCAAGACCGCGTGGAGCGAGGCGATCCCCAGCGAGTACGGATTCTACGCGAACGTGAATCCCCAGGTGGACCATCCGCGATGGAGCCAGGCGACGGAGCGGCGCATCGGGTCTTTCCGTCGCATCCCGACGCTGATGTTCAACGGCTACGCCGACGAGGTGGCGTCGCTGTATTCCGGGATGGACCTCCGGCGCAACTACTGACGGCTCCCCGGTGAGGGCGCTGGGGGGGATCGAGCGCGCCCCGCGCGGATTCGGTGTCGCGCTGGTGCTCTTGGCCGCGCTTCCCGCGCTCCTGATCACGGGCGCCCTCGTCCACGACGTCCGCATCCTCATCGCCGAACCGACCGGCACGACCTGGCTCGGCACCGACCCGGTGAAGCGCGGGGAGCACCTCTTCGGCGCATGGACGCTCCGGTTGCTCCTGCTCACACTCGCGATCACGCCGGTCCGGCGCATCACGCACTGGAACTGGCTCGCGAGGCATCGGCGCACACTGGGACTCTTCGCGTTCGGCTACGCCATCCTGCACCTCCTCACCTGGGCGTTGCTCGACGTGCAGATCGGGATCAGCGAGTTCGTGGGATGGGCGGACGTGCGCACCGACATCCTGAAGCGGCCGTTCATCACGATCGGGATGACCTGCCTCCTGCTGATGGTCCCGCTCGCGGTCACGAGCACGAAGGGGATGATCCGGCGACTCGGTCGCCGCTGGGGACAGCTCCACCGACTCGTCTACGTGGTCGCAGTGCTGGCGATCATCCACTATTGGATGGCGGTGAAGCTCGACGTCACCGGACCGGCGATCTATGGGGCCATCCTCGCGGCGCTGCTCGGATGGCGCTGGCGCGAGTCGCGCCGCGCCTCGCGTCGCGCGCGCACCGAAGCCGTCGCTTGAGCCGGCGGTAGATTCCGCGCGTGGCTCCCGCGCGCGCGACTCCAGGATACGACGCCTTCGCGGTCGCCGCGCCGGGCCTGGAGCCGCTGGTCGCCGCTGAGCTCCGCGGGCTTGGCGCGAGTCAGGTGACCGAGGCCGCGGGCGGCGTGGGGTTCCGCGCGGACATGGCGCTGCTCGCGCGCGCGAACCTCGAGCTCCGGGTGGCGAGCCGCGTGCTGGTGCGGCTCGCCGCGTTCCGAGCGACGGCGTTCCATGAACTCGAGCGGGCCGCGCGAAAGGTCGAGTGGGCGAGAGTGCTCGCGCTCGGCACCGCGTTCGCGGTGCGCGCGACCTGTCGCAAGTCGCGGCTCTACCACTCCGCAGGCGTCGCGCAGCGCGTCGCCGGCGCGATCGAGCGCGCCGTGCCGCAGGTGACCGGCGTCGCGCCCGGCAGTGACGCGGATGACGCGACGGAGGCGGGCGATGCTGATGTAGCTCCCCAACTCATCGTCGTCCGGCTCGACCACGACCGGTGCACGGTCAGTGTCGACAGCTCCGGCGCGCTGCTCCACCGGCGCGGCTACCGGCAGGCGATCGGGAAGGCGCCTCTCCGCGAGACGCTTGCTGCGGCGGTCCTGATGGGCGCCGGGTACGATCCCGCGCACCCGTTGGTGGACCCGATGTGCGGCTCTGGGACGATCGCGATCGAGGCGGCACTGCTCGCACGGGGCATCGCACCGGGGAGCGCGCGCCGGTTCGCGGCCGAGACCTGGCCGGAGGCGGCCCCCGCAGCCTGGGCCTCGGCTCGTGCTGCCGCGCACGAGCGTGTCACGGCGCGGGCGCTGGCGCCGATCGTCGCCGCGGACCGTGACGCGGGCGCGATCGCCGCCGCCCGCGCGAACGCCGCGCGCGCCGGCGTGGAACGGGACATCGAGTTCCGCGTCGCCCCACTCTCGGCGCTCGAGCCTCCCGCCGGCCGGGGACTGGTGGCCGTCAATCCGCCGTACGGGGTCCGGGTCGGCGAATCGAAGGCGCTCCGCGACCTCTTCGCGCGCCTCGGACAGGTCGCCGCCGTGCGACTCCGCGGTTGGCGCGTCGCCCTGCTGAGCGCGGACCGCGCGCTCGAGGCGCAAGTGCGGCTCCGTTTCGAGGAGCGCTTCCGGACGCGCAACGGCGGGATCCCGGTGCGACTCGTCGTCGCCGAGGTCCCGCCGTCGGAGTGAGCGCGCTCCCGGCCGCGCCGGCGCCGGATCAGAACTCGAACCCGAACGCGAAGTTGAAGTGGGAGTTGCCGTAGTTGCTGAGGTCGTAGCGCGTGGACATGGAGCGCCACTCGACGCCGAACACCAGCGGACCCGCGGGTCGCCAGTGCAGGTGCACCTCCTGCACCGAGTTGATGAACTTCGAGCCGACGGGGTCGAGGTCGTCGTCCTCGGGATCGTCGAACCCGTAGCCGGCGCCCACGAGCAGGCGCGGCGTCGCGCGGTAGTTCACCTGCACCCACCCGCCGGTCGAGTAGACCGGGCCGAGCCCGCCGGAGCCGAAGTTCTGTCCGATCGCGCCCCCGCCGAGTCCGGCGAGCGCCTGGCCGGTGAAGAACTCGCCGCGCGCCTCGAACCGCGTCCCGATCGGGACGAGGAAGTCCGCGGTGACGGCGCGGCTCGGCTGGGCCACCGCGTTCGCATCGTTCACCTTGCCCGTGTGGAATCCGACGCCGATCTCGCCCGCGGCGTCCTCCTCGCCCCATCCGAGCTTCGCGCGGGCCTGCAGGTACGGCATCTTGGTCTTCTCCGCCGCGTCGTAGCCGGTGTCGAACACGCCGTTCGGCTGCCCGCTGGTGGGCGCCAGCACCGCGCCCTGGACGCCGACGCGCCAGGCGCCGCCGGTCTGCCATCCTGCGCGCACCTGCGGCAGCCAGAGCCAGAGGTTCCCGGCGTACGAGAAGCCCGGTACGCCGACCGAGGCGAGGCTCAGGGGATTGAGTCCCGCGACGAGTGGCTGTTCCTGTCCGAAGAGGAGCTCGGCGTCGTCCCACGCGATGATCGCGCGCGCGGTACGGATCCGCACCAGCGGGAAGGTGCGGCCACCGGGACTCGGCATCTGCCCGCCGTAGAAGTCGAGGTCGAGGTCCCCCGTGAACGATCCGCCGAGCACCTCTGGGACGCTCAGCGCCGCGCCGAGGGTCGTTTGCCGGATCGCGATGCCGATGCCGCCCTTCGTGATGCCGGGCGCGGCGACCGCGCGATACATCGGCACGTCGACGTTGTTCGTCTCCTTCGTGTTCATGAACGCGTTCATCAGCACGCGGCCGCTGATTTCGAGGCCGATGCGTGACCGCGTGCGCACCGCCGCCGATGCCTCGGTCCCCAGTTGCTCGCGCAACATCGCCAGCGCGGCCTCGGCGTCCTCCAGCCGCAATGTGAGCGAGTCGAGTTGCGCTCGCGTCGGCGGCTGGGCCGCCAGCGTGAGCGCCGACGTGAGCGCCGGCGTGAGCGACATCACGCCGGCGAGGAGCAGCGGGAGCGCCGCGATGCTTGACCCTGCGGCGCGACGGGGGCTAGCGTTGGGATGATGCGGAACATGGTGACCGGACATCGGACTTCCTCCCCTGGCGGGCTCTGGCGCGTCGTGGTCGTGTCGCTCGCCGTCGCGGGGGCGCCCGTGGCGCTCGCCGCGCAGGGCACCGTCGCCGGCCGCGTGTCCATCCAGGAACGTCCCGGCGAGACGACGAACGACTTCAGTAGCACCGTTATCTACCTCGTGCCCGCGGACAGCGCGAGTGCCCCGACGCGGCCCGCGCGCGCGGCGATCGCGATGAACGGACGGGCGTTCGTGCCGCGCGTGCGGGTGGTCACGCCGGGGAGCCGCGTCGAGTTCCCGAACCAGGATCCCTTCAGCCACAACATCTTCTCGACGACGCCGGGCGCGGTCTTCGACCTCGGACTCTATTCCTCGGGGAAGTCGAAGGACACGCAGTTCCGGCGCGCGGGCGCCTTCCCCATCTACTGCAACATCCACCCGCGGATGACCGCGTTCATCGTGGTCGCGCCCACCCCGTGGGCGGTGCAGGCGGGCAACGATGGCCGCTGGGCGATCGAGGGCGTGCCGGCGGGCCGGTACGTACTCACCGCGTGGCACGAGCGCGCCCCGGCGGTCACGGTGACGCTGGATGTGCCCGCGGAGGGCCTGCCGAGCGTCGCGACGGCGCTCGACGCCCGCGGCTTCAAGTTCGCGCAGCACAAGAACAAGTTCGGCAAGGAGTACGCGAAGACCGGGAAGGACCGGTACTGACGCGCCGCCGCCCTCCCGCCCCACCATCGTGACCCGTCGCGGGCCCAGTCTCACCCTCAAGATCTTCCTCGGCACCGCGCTGCTCGTGGTGATGATCGTCGCCGTCACGCTCCTGGTGGCGGCGCGCTCGGCGCGGCAGGCGGCCGACGAGTCGGTGAACCGGGTGCTCGCCTCGGCGCGCGAGGCGGTGAACGCGCAGCTCGCGGGGCGCGCGGCCTCGCTCGCAGGAGCGGCCGAGGTGTTCGTCACCAACCCGCAGTTCCGCTCCCGGGTGGAGGGGCGCCTCCTGAGCGATGTGCTCGACCAGTCCGTCGTGGCGGCCGACGCGATGGCGGCGAGCTGGGTGCAGATCACCGATGGGGAAGGGACGCGACTCGCGAAGAGCGACGAGCCCGGGGCGTCCGACGCAGACCTCTCGGGGTCGCCGCTCATCCAGACCGCACTCGGCGAATCGGAGTCCCACACCGCCTTCGGGGTGAGTGGCGACACGATGCTCGTGCAGATCGCGGCCGTGCCCATCTTCGGGGCGGGGGACCGCGTAGTGGGCGCCCTGATGGCGGCGCAGGGGGTGGACAGCGCCTTCGCCGCCCGCGTGAAGCAGCAGGCCGCGACCGACGTCGAGGTGGTGTTCTTCCTCCGGGACCTCGACGGGCGGATCGTCGTCTCGGGATCCACGCTGGGCCGCGGCGCCGAGGTGATCGCGGCGCTCGACTCCCTCCCCGGGCCTGATGACGACGCGCAGGACATGCGGATCGAGCCGGACGTCGGTGGGGTGCACTACGTGGGCCTGGCCGAGGCGCTGCGCTCCGCCGGGGGCGATGCCGCCGGCGGGTTCCTGATGCTCAGGGATCGCGACACCGAGTTCGCCACCTACCAGCGGCTGCAGCGCACCCTGCTGCTCTCGGGAGCGATCGGCATCGTCATCGCGGCGCTGCTCTCGCTGCTCCTCGCGCGGCAGATCACGCGCCCGGTGGCGAAGCTGGTGGTGGCCACCAAGCGCGCGACCGACGGCGACTTCGCGGCCGAGATCCCGAGCACCAGCCGCGACGAGATCGGCAGCCTCGCCGACGCCTTCCGTGCGCTCCTCGCGGACCTCCGCGAGAAGCAGCAACTCGTCGAGTTCCTCTCGAGTGCCGACCAGGCGAGGACGGTGCAGCTGCAGACGGTCTCGCCGACCGCCCAGCAGCGGATCGCGCAGGTCGGGCTCATCCCGGGCAACCGGTTCGCCGGCCGCTACGAGGTCAAGGAGATCCTCGGCGAAGGGGGGATGGGTACCGTCTTCAAGGCCGTGGATGCGGAACTCGGCGACGTCATCGCCATCAAGACCCTGAAGAAGGACTTCCTCTCGCAGGACCCGACGGCGCTCGAGCGGTTCAAGAGCGAGATCCGGCTCGCGCGGCGGATCTCCCACCGCAACGTCGTGCGGACGCACGACCTGGGCGAGAACTCGGGCATCTACTACATCACGATGGAGTACGTCGAGGGGACGTCGCTGAAGGAGCTGATCCGCGCGCGCGGGCGGCTGCCGGTCGCGATCACCCTCTCGGTGGGGAAGCAGCTCGCGCGCGCCCTCGAGATCGCGCACGAGCAGGGCGTCATCCACCGCGACATCAAGCCGCAGAACATGGTCGTCGAGCAGAACGGCGTGCTCAAGGTGATGGACTTCGGCATCGCCCGGCTCGCCACGCGCCAACCCGAGACCGGCGTGACCCAGGCGGGGGCGGTCGTCGGGACGCCCGAGTACATGGCACCCGAGCAACTGTCGGGGGCCGAGGTGGACCACCGCGTGGACATCTACGCGGCCGGATGCGTGCTCTACGAGTGCCTCACCGGCCGTCCCCCACTCACCGCCGATACGCCGTACCAGCTGGTGGCCAAGCTGCTCGAGGAGACGCCGCCCACGCCGCGCAGCCTCAACCCCGACGTGCCGCCCGCGCTCGACGCGCTCGTGATGTCCGCCCTGGCGAAGGACCCGGCGCAGCGGCCGCAGACCGCGCTCATCCTGCACGACGGGCTCGCACGGATCGGCTGAGGACGCCTCCCGGCGTACATCATTAGATTCACGGCATGTCCGAGGAGCCGATCGCGAGCGTCTTCAACGACGCCTACGCTGCCGAACAGTTCGAGGCCTACCGCCGCGACCCGACCTCCGTCGAGGAGTCCTGGCGCCAGTTCTTCCGCTTCGCCGAGGCGGTGATGGGTGGGGTCGCCGCGACGCCGCGAGCCAGCGCCGCCGGCAGCGTCTTCCACGATGAGGACTATGCGCGGCGCGTCGCCGGCGCGTCGCGGTACGTGAACGCGATCCGACGCTACGGCCACCTCGCGGTCCAGCTCGATCCGCTGGGGACGCCGCCCCCTGGTGCACCCGAGCTGACGCTGGGGTTCTTCGGGATCGCGGACGGCGACCTCGACATCGTGACCGGCGCATCACTCGGCTTCCCACACCTCGGCACCGCGCGCGATGTCGCGAACCGCCTGAAGAAGCGCTACTGCACGAACCTCGCCGTCGAGGTGATGCACCTCGGCAGCGAGGACGAACGGGCCTGGTTCCGGCAGCTCTTCACCGAGGAGAGGCTCACCGCGCCGCTGACCGCCGACGAACGCAAGGCCGTGCTGCGCCGGCTCACCGAGGTCGACGGGTTCGAGCGGTTCCTCGGGCGCTCGTTCACCGGCTACAAGCGCTTCTCGATCGAGGGGACCGACGCGCTCGTCCCGATGCTCGACGCCACGATCGAGTCGGCGGCCGCGGCGGGCGTGGGACACGTCGCGATGTCCATGGCGCACCGCGGCCGCATCAGCGTCCTCACGCACGTCCTCGGGAAGCCAATCCCCTACATCTTCAGCGAGTTCCAGGGCAAGCACGGGCACCTCGCCGGTGCGTCCACCGGGGACGTGAAGTACCACCTCGGCTACGAGGGCTCGCGGCAGACCCGGCACGGCGCGATCGCGGTCTCGCTGGTGCCGAACCCGAGCCACCTCGAGGTCGTGAACCCGGTGCTCCAGGGGCGCGCCCGCGCACTGCAGCGCACGCCGGGTGACCCCTCGGCGCGCGATGAATCGCGCGTCGTCCCGGTGTGCATCCACGGCGACGCGGCATTCCCCGGCGAGGGGGTCGTCGCCGAGACGATCAACCTCTCCCGGCTCCGCGGATACCGGGTCGGCGGGACGATCCACGTCATCGTCAACAACCAGGTCGGGTTCACGACCGACCCGGTGGACGCCCGTTCGACGCGCTACGCCAGCGACGTCGCGAAGGGCTTCGAGATGCCGGTGATCCACGTGAACGGCGACGACCCGGAAGCGTGCATCATCGCGATGCGGATCGCCGTCGCCTACCGGATGCGGTTCCGGAAGGACTTCCTCGTGGACCTCGTCGGCTACCGCCGCTGGGGTCACAACGAGGGCGACGAGCCGAACTTCACGCAGCCGCTGCTCTACGAGAAGGTCCGGGCGCATCCGACCCCACGACAGGTGTGGGGCGCCCGGCTCGTCAGCGAGGGACTCGTCTCGGCGGCCGACCTCGACGCGCTGGACGCCGAGATCGCGGCCGGCTACCAGACGGCCTTCGACGCGGCGAAGGACGAGCCCGACGACGAGCCGCACGACGAGAAGGAGGTCACGCTGTCGGTGCCGGTCGTGCCCACCGCCGTGCCGGGCGCCGAACTGGTACGACTGAATGAGGCGCTGCTCACCTATCCCGCCGGCTTCCATCCCCACCAGCGGCTCGCGAAACAGCTCGAACGTCGGCGCGACGCCCTCGGGCCGGACGGCGGGATCGACTGGGGCCACGCCGAGGCGCTGGCATTCGCCACGATCCTCGCGGACGGCGTGCACATCCGGATCTCCGGCCAGGATGTCGAACGGGGCACCTTCTCGCATCGGCACGCCGTGCTCAACGACGTGACGAACGGCGCCAAGCACGTGCCGCTCGCCAACCTGCCCGGGGTGCGGGCAACCTTCGAAATCTACAACTCGGCCCTCTCGGAGCTGGCGGTGCTCGGGTTCGAGTACGGCTTCAGCGTCACGGCGCCGGACACGCTCACGCTCTGGGAGGCGCAGTTCGGCGACTTCGCGAACATGGCTCAACCGGTCATCGACCAGTTCCTCGCGTCGGACCGCGCGAAGTGGGCGCAGGACTCCGGCCTCGTGCTCCTCCTCCCGCACGGCTACGAGGGGCAGGGACCCGAGCACTCGAGCGCGCGCCTCGAGCGGTTCCTCCAGCTCTGCGCCGAGGGGAACCTGCGGGTCGCGTACCCGAGCACGCCGGCGCAGTACTTCCACCTCCTGCGGCGGCAGGCGCGGCTCGACCGTCGCCGACCGCTGGTGCTGATGCAGCCGAAGTCGCTGCTGCGCCTGGCGCAGGCGGCGTCGCGGCTGGACGACCTCGCGCTCAACGGTTTCCGCCCGGTGATCGACGATCCGCTGGGCCCGGAGAAGCGGCTGACGGTCAAGCGGCTGGTCTTCTGCACCGGCAAGGTCTACTACGACCTCCTGGCGAAGGGGATCCCGGAGACGGTGGCCGTCGTCCGCGTGGAGGAGCTCTATCCCTGGCCGCACGAGGCAGTGGCCCGGATCGTGGACGACTATCCGGCGATCGACGAGGTCGCGTGGGTGCAGGAGGAGCCGAAGAACCAGGGTGCGTGGGCGTTCGTCGCGCCCCGGCTCCGCGTCTCCACGGGCAACGCGCTGGTGATCCGCTACTACGGGCGCGCCGAGCGGGCGAGTCCAGCCGAGGGCTATCCGTCGGCGCACGCCGAGGAGCAGGCGCGGATCGTCAGCGAGGCGCTCCAGGCGCCGGTCCGCCCGACCGGGACGCGTCGCGTGAGCTCGATGGCCCGCGCGACTCCGGGGTGATGGCGCGGCGATGAGGGGACGGCGGCCCCCTGGTGGCGTGCGCCGTGCCCTCGGCCTCGCACTGCTGGTGGCGATGCCGGCGGCGGGCGTTGCGCAGGAGCGCGGCGCGGCGGCGCTCGACCAGTTGGTCCGTGGCATCGGCGTGACGGCGCGGGTGCTCGTCATCGGGGCGCATCCCGACGATGAGGACACCCAGTTCCTCGCCTGGCTCGCCCGCGGGCACCAGGTGCACGTCGCCTATCTCTCGCTCACGCGCGGCGACGGCGGGCAGAACCTCATCGGCAACGAGCTCGGCGAGGCGCTCGGCGCGATCCGCACCGAGGAACTCCTCGCGGCGCGCCGCGTGGACGGCGCCCAGCAGTACTTCGCGCGCGCGTACGACTTCGGGTTCTCGAAGAACGCCGACGAGACCTTCCGGCAATGGGACCGCGAAGGCCTCACCGCGGACGTCGTCCAGGTCATCCGCGCGTTCCGGCCGCACGTGGTGGTGGCCACCTGGAGCGGGACCCGCGCCGACGGGCACGGGCACCACGAGGCTGCGGGGCTCCTCGCGCGCGACGGCTACGACCACGCCGGCGACACGACGCGGTTCCCAGCTGGCGAGCATGGGGAGCCCTGGGAGCCGCTCAAGTTCTATCGCGGCGCCTGGGCCACGCGCACCATCACGCCGACACTCACCTTCGATGTCGGGCGTTACGACCCGGTGATCGGCGCGTCGCCCGCGGAACTCGCGGCGCGCAGCCGCTCCCAGCACCGCTCGCAG
This sequence comes from uncultured Gemmatimonas sp., assembly GCA_964650715.1. GTDB lineage: Bacteria > Gemmatimonadota > Gemmatimonadetes > Gemmatimonadales > Gemmatimonadaceae > Pseudogemmatithrix. The sequence goes on from CAZYUL010000017.1 coordinate 49,612, forward strand.
GGCCAGGGCGGGCTCGAGCGCCGTGGCGTGGTCCTCTCGCGCCTCGCGCGCGAGGCCTCGCGCGTGAACGCCGCGACGCCGCCGGCGGATGAGCACTCGATCTTCGACGGCATCGACACGAGCCTCGCGCGTCTCGCCGACCCCGGCACGCCCGCGCGCGGGATGCTCGAGGAGCTCGCGGCGTCGCTCGCCTGGGTGCGCGCGCACACCGACCTGCGGCGACCGCACCTGGCCGTGGACTCGCTCGCCCGCATCGTGTGGAGCGTGCAGCGCATCCGGCGGCTCTTCGAGGGCGCGCCACCGTCGGCCGACCTCGCCCCATCACTCGACCGGATGCTCGAGCGCGCGCAGCGCGCGCTCCTCGCCGCGGCCGGCATCGCGGTCGAGGTCACCGCACCGCAGGAACTCCTCGCGTTCAACGAATCGATGCCGGCGCAGCTCGTGGTGCACAACCGGGGCCGCGCGCCGGTCGTGATCAGGGGCGCGTACCTCACCGGCTCCGATCCGGCACCCGACGTGGACCTCACCCTCGCACCCGACAGCTCGGTGCGGCTCGACTTCCGCATCTCCGGCCTCCTCGACCACCGCCCCTGGTGGATCGGCCGTCGGACCGGCGCGATGTTCCCCGCGCGCCGCTCGCCGCCCGACGGCATCGCGCGCATCGCGGGCGAGGGCTCGGAGGCCGTGCCGGGTCCCGCCGTCGCGGAGGATGTGCGCGCGCTAAGCGAGACGCGCCTCACGCTGAGCTTCGGGGACGTGACGACCACCGTCGGCGTCGGGCCGGTGATGCACCGGGTCGCCGACCCGGTGCGGGGCGAGCTCTGGCGGCCCGTCGGCGGCGTCGCACCCGTGACGCTCGAGGTGGACCGCGGCCTCGAGTGGGTGCGCGCCGACCAGCCGGTCGACCTCAGGATCAGGCTCACACTCCGCTCGCACGCGACGCGGGAGCGCAAGCTCGTCCTGCGGTACCTGCTGCCGCCGGGGATCAGCGTGGTGGATGGGGGCGACACGATCACCCTCGGTCCGCGCGAGGTCCGTGAGCTGTTCCTGCAGCTGCGCGGCCGGCTCGCCGAGGGTCGGCACGAGTTCGGTGTCGGGGCGCAGTCCGAGGGGGTGACGTTCATCGACGGGTTCCGCACGATCGAGTACGAACACATCCGGCCGATCCGGCTCTACCGCACCTCGGCGCTGTATCTCCAGTCGGTGCGCGCGGCGGTGCCGCGGAACCTCTCGGTCGCGTACGTGACCGGCGTCTCCGACCTGGTCGCGCCGGCGCTCCGCAGCCTGGGGATCCCGACGACGATCCTCACGGCGGCCGAACTCCCGCTGCTCGACCTCTCCCGCTACACGACGGTCGTGATCGGGCCGCGCGCCTACGAGGCGAGCCCCGAGCTGGCGGCGCAGAACGCGCGCCTGTTGTCGTTCGTCGCGCGCGGCGGGACGCTGGTCGTGCAGTACGGACAGTTCGAGATGGCCGGATCGGGGATGATGCCGTACCCCATCGCCTTCACGCGGCCGGCGGCCCGCGTGTCGCTGGAGGACGCCGACGTACGCATCCTCCAGCAGACCTCCCGGCTCCTCACCTGGCCCAACCGGATCACTTCGGCGGACTGGGACGACTGGGTGCAGGAACGCGCGCTCTACATGCCCTCGACGATCGATCCCCGCTACCGGACGCCCCTCGCGATGAACGATCTCGACGAACCGGAGAACCGCGGCGCTATCCTCGACGCCCCGCTCGGGCAGGGGCGCTACGTCTACACGTCGCTCGCCCTCTTCCGCCAGGTCCCGGCCGGCGTGCCGGGGGGGATGCGCCTGCTGATCAACCTCCTCTCCGCCGCGCTGCCGGTGCAGTAGCCGATGGCGAGGCCTCGCGTGGTGATCGTCGGCGGCGGGTTCGGCGGTCTCTACGCCGCCCGCGCCCTCGCGCGCGCGGAGGTCGAGGTGCTGCTGATCGACCGGACCAATCATCACGTCTTCCAGCCCCTGCTCTACCAGGTGGCGACGACGGCGCTGGCGCCGAGCGACATCACCGCGCCGATCCGCTGGATCCTCCG
>CAZYUL010000018.1:0-45889 GCA_964650715.1 uncultured Gemmatimonas sp.
CGCGACGAGGTGGAGGAAGCGCGTCATCGCCGCCTCGGCGTCGAGCATCCCCTCGTCCATGTTCACGTCGATGATCACGGCGCCGGCCTCGACCTGCTGCCGCGCGACCTCGAGCGCCTGGTCGTAGTGCCCGCCGAGGATCAGCTCGGCGAACTTCTTCGAGCCGGTCACGTTCGTGCGCTCGCCGACGTTCACGAAGTTCGAGTCGGGGCCGATCGTGAGGGGCTCGAGACCGGAGAGGCGCAGCCGCTTCGGGATCTCCGGGATCCGGCGGGGCGGGAGCCCGCGCACCGACTCGGCGATCGCGCGGATGTGCGCCGGCGTCGTGCCGCAGCACCCGCCCACCATGTTCACCAGGCCCGCGTCGGCGAACTCCTTGAGGATGGACGACGTGTACGACGGCGTCTCGTCGTAGCCGCCCATCTCGTTCGGGAGTCCGGCGTTCGGGTGCACGGTGACGTAGCACCCCGCGATGCGCGAGAGCTCCTGCACGTAGGCACGGAGGTCCTTCGCGCCGAGCGCGCAGTTGAGGCCGATGGAGAAGGGCTTCGCGTGCGAGACCGAGTTCCAGAAGGCCTCGGTCGTCTGGCCGGTCAGGGTGCGCCCGGATGCGTCGGTGATCGTGCCCGAGATCATCACCGGCACCCGCTCGCCGCGCCGCTCGATGACCTGTTCGACGGCGCAGTTCGCGCCCGGCGCGGTGAGCGTGTCGAAGATGGTCTCGATGAGGATGACGTCGGCGCCGCCGTCGAGCAGCGCATCGCAGGCCTCGTCGTAGGCCTCGACGAGCTCGGCGAAGGTGATGTTCCGCGCCCCGGGGTCGTTCACGTCGGGGGAGAGGGAGGCGGTGCGGTTGAGCGGCCCGAGGACGCCGGCGACCCAGCGGGGCCGGCCGTCCTGCGCCTCGGCCTCGTCGCAGATGCGGCGCGCGAGGCGGGCGCCCTCGAGGTTGAGCTCGCGGACCAGCCCCTGCATCCCGTAGTCGGCCATCGAGACGCGCGTCGAGTTGAACGTGCTCGTCTCGATCAGGTCGGCGCCGGCCTCGACGTACGCGCGGTGGATCCCCCCGACGACGTCGGGTCGTGTGAGGATGAGGAGGTCGTTGTTCCCCTTGAGCTCGCGCGGCCAGTCCTTGAAGCGCTCGCCGCGGTAGTCGGCCTCGGTGAGGCGGTGCTCCTGCACCATCGTCCCCATCGCGCCGTCGATGATGAGGAGCCGCTGCTGGATGTCGGCGTGGAGCCGCGCGATCCGCTCGGCGCGGGTGAACGGGCTCATCGCGGCCTCAGCCCGAGGATGTGGCAGAGCGCGAACGTGAGGTCGGCCCGGTTCAGCGTGTAGAAGTGGAACTCGGTGACGCCGGCCTGGGCGAGCTGCTGGCACTGCTCGGCGGCGACCGTGGCGGCGACGAGCTTCCGTGTGTCGGGGTCGTGGTCGAGCCCCTCGAAGAGGCGCCCCATCGCCGCAGGCACCGAGGCGCCGGTGTTCTTCGCGAACTTGACCATCTGCGTGAAGTTCGTGACCGGCATGATCCCCGGGACGATCGGGACCGTGATCCCCGCCTTGCGGGCGCGGTCCACGAACCGGAGGTAGGTCCAGTTGTCGAAGAAGAACTGGGTGATCGCCCGGGTGGCGCCGGCGTCGATCTTCCGCTTGAGGTTGTCGAGGTCGTCCTGCGGCGACCTCGCCTCGGGGTGGACCTCGGGATAGGCGGCCACGGAGAGCTCGAAGTCGTGGCGCTTACGGAGTCCCTCGACGAGTTCGGCGGCGTAGGCGTAGCCCCCAGGGGTCGGATGATAGGGGGCCTCACCGCCGGGGATGTCGCCCCGGAGCGCGACGACGTGCCGCACGCCGGCGTCCCAGTAGGCGTCGGCGACGCTGTCTATCTCCTCGCGGGTGGCGGCGACGCAGGTGAGGTGCGCGGCGGGGACGAGCGCAGTCTCGGTGAGGATCCGCTTGACGGTGTTGTGCGTGCGCTCGCGGGTGGAACCGCCGGCGCCGTACGTGACGGAGACGAAGCGCGGGGCGAGCGGGGCGAGCCGGGTGATGGAGGTCCAGAGGGTCTGTTCCATCTCCGCCGTCTTGGGCGGGAAGAACTCGAACGAGACCTGGAAGGGGACTGGGAGGGCGAGGGTGCTCACCGGCAGGGTCCTGAAAGCACGAAGGCCCGGGGCTTGGGAGGCGCACCGGGCCGGCGCTTTAGCTGGATGTTTTACGTGGCCGCAAGTTGCCTCGAAATCGCCACGGGATCGATTGTGACTTCATTCTATCATCCGGATGAACGGATGGCAAGACCGTCTCACCCCGGCATCGCCTCGACCGCCTCCCGGCCGACCCCCAGGACCTCCACGACCTTCCTCCGCCCGGTCGCACCGCTCACGATCCGGACCGCGCCCTTCGGCACCCCGAGCGCCTCGGCGAGTACCTCGACGACCGCCTCGTTCGCCGCGCCATCCACGGGTGCGGCCGTCACGCGGACCTTCAGCGCATCGCCGTGGAGCCCCTCGACCCCGCGCCGGCTCGCCCGCGGCTGCACCCGCACCGCGAACCGCACGCCGCCCTCGACCTCGGTGACGCGCAGGTCGCTCACAGCGCCCGCATCACGATCCCCTGCACCAGGCTCAGCAGGAACCACGCGACCAGCGGCGAGAGGTCGAATCCCCCCATCGGGGGCAACACGTTCCGCAGCGGCGTGAGCATCCATTCCGTCATCCGGTGCGCGAGGCGGCCGAACCAGGTGAACGTCCCTCCGAGCCAGCTCGTGAGCACCCGCACCAGCAGCGCGAGCTGGAGCGCGGCGAAGGTCCACGCCACCGCCAGTTGCAGCAGCCCGCCGGCGCCGCGCGACGACGCCATCCGGAACGTGAGCAGTCCATCGCGGAGCACGGTCACGATGAAGATCGCTGCCGCGCCGAGGAAGAAGACGAAGAGCAGCGCCCACCAGGGCGTCGCCGTCGCCGTCCCTCCCGCCCGTAGGATCATCCGGTCCACCGGCTCAAGCAGCGGATCCACCACCTTCCGCGAGAACCGCGCGAGGGGCGAGAACGGGGACAGGCGCCGCGAGCGCGCCGCCCACGCGAGGATCGCCAGCAATGCCGCCGCGACGAGCGCCGCCACGAACGCACCGCGCAGTATGGTCCGCAGCTGGTCGAGGAGCGAGATGGTCAGTTCCATCCGGTGTCCTGTGGTGGGTGTCCGGTCCCAGGCATGATGTCAGGTGCCCCGCCGAGTGAGGACCAGCGCGATGGTGCCGGCGAGCCCGCGCAGCCGCTCGACGATCCCGCGACCGTGTGCGAAGCGCTGGTAGTCCTCCACGTGCGAGAGGTGGGCCTCTCCATATGGATACCACCAGGGCTGGCGCCAGGTCGCGAAGCGGTCGTCCACCACCGGCACGCTCCGCACGCAATCCTCGAGCCCGACCTCGCCGTGCAGTCGCCCGAGCCCGCTGCTCTTCACTCCGCCATACGGGACGTCGGGCATCCCGACCGCGGCGGCGGCGTCGTTGAGGTGCACGGTGCCGGCCTCGAGGCGCCGCGCCACCGCGAGGCCGCGCGTCCGGTCTCGTGTCCACACACTCGCGGAGAGCCCGAACTCGCTCGCGTTGGCGCGCGCCAGCGCCTCCCCCTCGTCGGCGACGCGGATCACCGGCAGCAACGGGCCGAACGTCTCCTCCTTCATCACCCGCATCGTGCTCCGCACGCCGGTCAGCAGCGTCGGCGGGAAGTAGCCATCGCCCGCCGGAGCCTCGGCCTGGGCGGCGATCGTCGCGCCCTGCGCCAGCGCGTCATCGAGCTGCGCGCGGATCGCCGCGACTGCCTGCGGCCTCACCAGCGGCCCCACCTCGCTCGTCGCATCGGTCCCGGGGCCAACCCGGATCGCCCGCACCGCCCTCGCCGCCTCCGCGACGAACGCCTCGTAGGCCGGTGCCTCGACGAACACCCGCTTGGGCGCGACGCAGGTCTGTCCGGCGTTGGCGAAGCGGGTCCAGATGATGCCGTCGGCGGCGTGACCGACATCGGCGTCGGCGAGCACGATCGCGGCGTCGCTCCCGCCGAGCTCGAGGGAGCAGGGGATCATCCGCTCCGCGCAGGCGAGTGCCACCTGTCGCCCCGCCGCTGCGCTCCCGGTGAAGATCATCTTGTCCACGCCCGAGCGGGTGAGCGCCGCGCCGGTGACGCCATCCCCCTGGATGACCTGCAGCACCCCGTCAGGGAGTCCGGCCTCGCGCCAGCAGTCGGCGAGGATCTCCCCGCATCCGGGGGTGAACTCACTCGGCTTGAGCAGGACGGCATTCCCGCACGCGATTGCCGGCAGCACGCAGGCGGTGGGGAGGAAGAAGGGGTAGTTCCACGGGGTGATGATCCCGATCACCCCGAGCGGCCTCCGCTCGATGCGAACGCGCTTGCGCCACATCGGGAGCCCCGCAGCGCCGCGCCACGCGGTCTTCAGGAAGCGCGGCACGACCCTCAGGTGCCACGCCGCGAACTCGAGCGCGAGGGTGACGTCCACGGCCAGGGCATCCACGTAGGGTTTCCCCGATTCGCGGACGACGAGCTGGGCGATCTCGGCCCGGCGGCGATACAGGGTCTCGTGAAACCGGGCCAGTATCGCGACCCGTTCTGACGGGGACCGGGCGGCCCAGGCCGACTGGGCGGCGCGCGCGCGGGCCAGTGCGGCGGCGGCCGCGTCGGCGTCGGCGGACGGGTAGCGACGCCAGACCTCCCCGGTGGCCGGATCGCGCGATTCCACCGGACGGCGGGGAGGAGATACCGTCGCGTGTTCCATCGGTTCCAAATGTGACACCTGCTTGCAGTTGGGGGTACTGTCGGGTGTGACGGCCAAGGCGTTGGACGGGGCGTTCCCCGGCGATGCGGCGTGGCGCGCGGTCCGTGCGGAAGGCGATACTCCGCGCACCTCGCTCATGTCCGAGACCCGCCCGAACTCCTCGATCGACCCGACCCTTCCCCTGCGCGCCAAGGCTGGGGATCGGCAGGCCTTCGCGCAGTTGGTGGATGTGCTGTATCCGCGGTCGCTGCGGTTCGCCCTTCATATGGTGGGCAACCGCGAGGACGCGGAGGAGGCGGTGCAGGACGCGTTCATCCGGGTGTACCACAACCTCGGCCGGTTCCGGGACGATGCCCGGTTCGAGCCGTGGCTGTTCCGGATCCTCGCGAACCGGTGCCGCAGCCTGATGGAGAAGCGCCGTCGGCACTCGGTGGTGATCCAGTACGGGGAACTGCCGGAGCGGTTCGCGGCGACGCACGACGGGGACGAGCGGGACTGGACCGAGGAGGTCTACAAGGTCCTGGCGACGCTCCCGGTGGAGCAGCGGGAGGCCTTCCTGCTGCGGCATGTGGAGGACATGGCGTACGAGGACATCGCCGCGGTGACGGGCGTCGGACTCAGTGCGCTCCGGATGCGGGTGAAACGGGCGTGCGACGTGCTTCGAGCGCGCCTCACCGAGGTGATACGCGATGAGTGAAGGACCGGATCGGATGATCGAGCGGGTGCGGGAGACGCTGCGCGCGGCGCCGGGAGCGGCGCCGGATCAGCGCGCGGTCGCGCGCCTGCTGAGCACGGTGTGGGCGGCGCCGCGGCCGTCGCGGTGGCGGCGGCTGCTCGACGCGCTGCGGATCCCGTCGTTCACGCGGCTCGGCGCGATCGGCGTTGCCGCGGCCGCGCTCGTGGTGGGCTTCGTGTCGCGGGGGTCGCTCGGCGAGGAGTCGGCGCGCGTCCCGCTGGCGTCGGCGTCCGACGCGACCCCGGCGGCATCGCCCGACGCGACGCCGGGAGGGACTCCCGTGGTGCTCGCGTCGAACACGACCGATGCGGCAGGCCTCGCGGCGGTGCCGACGCAGTTCGTCCTCGACGACCGGACCGCCCAGCGTGTGTCCATCGTCGGCGAGTTCAATGGCTGGCAGAAGGGGAAGACCCCGCTCACGCGACTCGAGAGCGGTCTCTGGACGGTCACGGTCCCGCTCACGCCGGGACGTCACGTGTACGCCTTCGTCCTCGACGATACATTGGTGGTGGCCGACCCGCGCGCGGCGAAGGTGCGCGACGCGGACTACGGCCGCGAGGGTTCCGTCGTGATGGTCTTCGCCCGATGAGACTGCATCGAGTCACCATGCTCGTCGCGCTGGCCGTGGCCGGCGCGTCCACCGTCGCTGCGCAGGCCGCGCAGGGACCGGTGGGGCTGCCCATCGCCGACGCGAAGGCCCGCCAAGCCATCGAGCGGGAGATCGCCCGGGCCGCGGCGAAGGGGCTGCCGACGCAGCCGTTGATCACGAAGGCGATGGAAGGCGTCACGAAGCAGGCGACCGGCGGTGAGATCCTGGTCGCGGTGACTTCGAAGGCGAAGCGCCTCGAGCAGGCGCGCTCCTTCCTGGCTCCCTCGCCATCGGTCGCGGAGCTGTCGTCGGGCGCTGATGCGCTCGCGATCGGCGTCCCCGGCGCGATGCTGAGGCAGATCCGCGCGGCGTGGCCCGCCCAGCAGTCGGTGGCGATGCCCCTCGACGTGCTCACCGAGCTCGTGGCCCGCGGGATCGAGCCGAAGACGGCCTTGCAGCAGATCACCACCTTGATGGCGCGGGGGGCGACCCCCTCGCAGATCGCCGCGCTCGGCTCATCGGTGCAGTCCGATGTGGCCGCGGGTCTCGCGCCCGACGCCGCGCTCGAGGTGCGTGCCCGGGGAGTGATGTCGCTGCTCCCGTCGCCTGCCGCCGCCGCCAGCCTCGCACCGAGACCTCCACGGTGACGTGACGCGACGCGCGGCCCTCTCGGGGCTGCTCGTCACCATCGCGACGGCGCCCAGCGTCGTCGCGCAGGCATTGCCGGAGATCCGCTTCGACGCCGGCTACGCGAACGTGCGCCAGAGCGGGCTCGTCCCCGGGGACCCCGACCTCGCGGTGGACGCCGCGCTCGTCGCGCTCTTCGTCCGGATCCCCAGGGAGCGCTGGACCCTTCTCTCCAGCGGTAACCTGACCTACACGCGGGACTCCCTCGCCGCGGCGCAAGGCGTCGCGGCGCTCTCGTTCCCCTGGCCACGTCGTGAGCGGCTGCGGAGCGACGTCGGCGTGGCGGCCGCGAGCTTCTCCCTGCGGAGTACCGGACGGGGCGGCAACGGCAGCGTCTTCGCGCGGCAGCACTACGTCCGCGACGACTGGGGGGCGTGGGGCGGGGCGACGATCGGCGCGACGTCGCGCGGCAACGCCTCCAGCGACGACCGCGTCGCGAGCCGCGCCTTCTCCGGCGACATCGGCGCCTGGGGACGATGGCGCTTCCTCTACGGCAGCGCGTCATACTCGCGCACCAGCTCCAACGACTGGGACCTCCTCGTCACGGGGGATGCGACGGCGTCGCCCTTCGCGCAGTGGTACGAACTCGAGGACACCCAGCTCGTCCTCGAGGCCCGCAACGGACCGCACCTCATCTCCGCCTCCTGGACCGGGAGGCGCGCGATCGCCGGCGCTACGCTGCGCGCCTCGGCGCTCTCCACGCGCCTCTCGGTCCAGCTCACGGACCGCGTGGCCTTCCTTGCGGGCGCGGGTCGCCAGCTCTTCGACCCGATCCGCGGCCTCCCCGAGGCTGACATCGTCACCGCCTCCATCCGCGTGAGCCTCGGGCCGCTCGGCGTGCCGGTGATGCAGCGCTCGCCGCTCGCCGAGGCGACCGTCGAGCGGATCGCCGGCGGTGGCGGTCGCCTCGAGATACGGGTCCTCGCCGCGGAACACGTGACCGTCGAGGTCGCGGGCGACTTCTCGGCGTGGCTCCCGCTGGAGCTCGTGCGCGAGGGGAGCTTCTGGGTGGCGCGGGTGGACCTCCCGAGCGGGAAGTACCACGTCGGGGTGCGACTCCCGCAGGGGGCGTGGCGATCGCCGCGGAACCTGGCCCGCGTGCGCGACGAGTTCGGCGGCGAGTCCGGGTTGGTCGTGATACCTTAGGGCGGGACCGCCACCCGGACCGGGGCGCGGCCCGATCCCCGCAAGGAGCCCGCCAGTGCCCCTGACCTCGCGTCGCCACTTCCTCGCCGGCCTCGCCGGCGCCGCCACCGCGCTCCCCGTGCTCTCGGAGCGTGCTGCCGCCCAGCTCTTCAAGGCCGAATCTGTCGCCGGGGCGCGCACCCCTGCCGAGCTCGCCGCCGACGAGACCTACTGGTCGCACATCCAGCGCGCGTTCGACATCGACCGGACGATGATCAACCTGAACAACGGGGGGATCTCGCCGACGCCGACGCACGTGCTCGACCAGATGGTCCGCGACCTGAAGTTCGTGAACGAGCTCCCGGTGGAGCACAACTGGCGGATCCTCGAGCCACGGATGGAGAGCACGCGCCGCGAGCTCGCCAAGGAGTTCGGCTGCGACACCGAGGAGATGGCGATCACGCGGAACGCCAGCGAAGCACTCGAGATCTGCATCCTCGGGCTGGACCTCGCGCGCGGCGACGAGGTGATCGTCACGAACCAGAACTACGGGCGGATGCTCACCACGTGGGACCAGCGGGTGCGGCGCGAGGGGATCGTCCTCAAGCAGCTCTCGTTCCCGGTGCCGCTCACCGACCCGCGGGTCTTCCTGCGAACGCTCGAGCAGGCCATCACGCCGCGCACCAAGGTCATCGAGCTGACGCACATCACCAACCTGACCGGGCAGATCATGCCGATCCGCGAGGTGATGCGGATCGCCCGGCCGCGCGGCATCGAGGTGATCGTGGACGGCGCCCACGCGTTCGCGCACTTCCCGTTCACCCGCGACGAGCTCGACTGCGACTACTACGGGACCTCGCTCCACAAGTGGCTCCACACGCCGATCGGCGCGGGGTTCCTGTACGTGCGACGGGAGAAGATCGCCCGGCTCTGGCCGCTCATGGCCGCCGCCGCGGAGCGCCGGGACAACATCCGGAAGTTCGAGGAGATCGGCACGCACCCGCAGGCGAACTTCAACGCGGTGTCGGTGGCGCTCACCTTCCACCGCGGCATCGGCGCCGAGCGGAAGATCGCGCGGCTCCGCTACTTGCGGGACCGATGGGCCAAGGCGCTTCTCGCCGAGTCGCCGAGGGTGCGCGTCCTCACCGAGCTCGGGCCCGACAAGGCGGGGGCGATCTGCCTCTTCGGGGTCGAGGGCCTCGACTCCGGCAAGCTGGGCGGCTGGCTGCTGGCCAACTACCGCATCGTGAACACGCCGATCGGGCACGCCGAGTTCAACGGGATCCGCATCACGCCGAGCATCTACACGACGGTGGACGAGGTGGACACGTTCGTGGACGCGGTGAAGCGGGCGATCAAGGTCGGGATCGCGTGAGGCGGCCGCGGCTCGCGGGAGCATCGAAGCGATGAAGTACTGGCTGCTCAAGTCGGAGCCCGAGGACTTCTCCTGGGACGACCTGATGAAGGCGAAGGACCGCACCACCGGATGGAGCGGCGTGCGGAACTACCAGGCGCGCAACCTGATGCGCGACGAGATGCGCGCCGGTGACCTGGCCTTCTTCTACCACTCGAGCGCCGATCCCACCGGGATCGTCGGGGTCGTCGAGATCGCGCGGACCGGCGTGGTGGACCCGACGCAGTTCGACCGGAAGAACACGATGGACTTCGACCCCAAGTCGAAGAAGGACGCGCCGACCTGGGTGATGGTGGAAGTGCGCGCGGTGAGCCCCTTCCCGCGCACCGTCACGCTTCAGGAGCTCCGCGACGTGAAGGGGATCGAGAAGATGGTCCTCCTCCAACGCGGGAGCCGGCTGAGCGTACAACCGGTGACGGCGAAGGAGTGGGAGACGATCACCCGCTACGCCGGCTGGAAGCGCTAACCCCCCATGAAGGATCCCGCGATGCACCTGCCGTCCCCACGCCCGGCCGCCCGCGCGGCGGCGCGCGCCCTGTCGCTGGCCCTCGCGCTCGTCGCCGTCGCGGCGCCGCTCGCCGCGCAACCCCGCATCACGACGCCCCGCGAGCAGTTCGGCCAGGACTTCGGCGCCGACTACTTCCTCGCGACGTACCGGCAGTTGGCCGAGTACTGGCGCAAGCTCGACACCGAGTCGGACCGGATGACGCTGCACGAGATCGGGCGGACGAGCGAGGGGCGGCCGCACCTGATGGCGATCGTGACGTCGCCGGCCAACCACCGGAACCTCGAGCGGTACCGGCAGGCCTCGATGCGCCTCGCCCTCGCCGACGGGGTCTCGGAGGAGGAGGCGCGCGCGCTGGCGCGTGACGGCAAGGCGGTGGTCTGGATCGATGGCGGCCTGCACGGCAACGAGATCCTCGGCGCGCAGCAGCTCGGCGAGATGGTCTACCAGATGGTCAGCCGCACCGACGCCGAGACGATGCGGATCCTGGACGACGTGATCATCCTCTTCGTCCACGCCAATCCCGACGGCCACGATCTCCTCGCCGACTGGTACATGCGGGCGCCGGAGCCGACGCGGCGCAGCACGCAGGGGATCCCGCGGCTCTACCACTACTACATCGGGCACGACAACAACCGCGACTTCTTCATGAGCACGCAGCGCGAGACGGAGAACATGAGTCGCGTGCTCTACCACCAGTGGATGCCGCAGGTGCTGTACAACCATCACCAGAGCGGCCCGCAGGGGACAGTGGTGTGGACGCCGCCGCTGCGCGACCCGTACAACTACAACCTCGACCCGATCGTCGTGCTGGGGTACCAGCAGCTCGGCGCCGCGATGCACGGGCGGCTCGCGGTGGAGGGGAAGCCGGGCGCGACGATGCGCACCGGCGGTCCCTACGATGGCTGGTGGAACGGCGGCATCCGCAACACCGCCTCGTTCCACAACGTCATCGCGCTCCTCACGGAGATGATCGGCAACCCGACGCCGATGCGGCTGCCGCTGGTCATGAACCGGCAGGTGCCGACGATCGACAATGCCTTCCCGATCGCGCCGCAGACCTGGCACTTCCGCTCGTCGGTGGACTATTCGGTCTCGCTCAACCGGGCGGTGCTCGACTACGCCGCCCGCAACCGCGAGAACCTCCTGTACAACATCTACGCCGCGGGTCGCCGCTCGATCGCCCGCGGGAGCAGCGACACCTGGACGGCGAATCCGCGCCGGATGGCCGAGATCACCGCGCGGATGGGCGCCCCCACCGCGCAGAACGAGCAGCAGATCTGGGCCGAGTTCCACCGGCCCGAACAGCGCGACCCGCGCGGCTACATCATCCCGGCGGGGCAACGCGACTTCGCGACGGCCACGAAGTTCATCAACGCGCTGCGCGAGGTGAACATCGCCGTGCAGCGCGCCACCGCCGACTTCACGGTGAACGGGAAGCAGTATGCGCGCGGCTCATACATCGTGATGACGGCCCAGGCCTTCCGGCCGCACGTGATCGACATGTTCGAGCCGCAGCGGCATCCTGATGTCTTCCCGTTCCCGGGCGCACCGCCGACGCCGCCGTATGATCACGCGGGATGGACGCTCGCCCTCCAGATGGGGATCGAGTTCGACCGGATCCTCGACCCGTTCACGGGACCGTTCGAACCGGTGACGGAGTGGAACGCGACGCCGATGCCGGGCAGGGTGGCGGGCGCCGCTCGCGCCGTCGGCTACACGATCGACCGTGGGCAGAACGACGCCTTCACGGCCGTCAACCGGCTTGTCGCGGCGGGGGAGGAGGTCTTCTCGCTCGACGCCGCGGTCGCCGACGCGACCGCTGCCGGCGCGGGAGACAGCCTGCCCGCCGGCACCTTCTACGTGCGCGGGAGGGGGACGACCCGGCGGCTCGTCGACTCCCTCGCGACCGCGCTCGGGGTCTCATTCCGCGCCGTCGCGACGGCGCGGACCGCGGGCATCACGCGCGTGCGCGCCCCACGGATCGGTCTCTGGGACCAGTATGGCGGCTCGATGGACTCCGGCTGGGCGCGCTGGCTGATGGAGCAGTACGGCTTCGCGTTCACGCGCGTCTTCCCGCAGGAGCTCGATGCCGGGAACCTCAACGCGAAGTATGACGTGATCCTCTTCGTCGGCGGCGGGATCCCGGCGGCGCCTCGTCCCGGCGCTGGCGGCGGGGGTGGCGGCTTCGGCGGACAGCAGCCCGCCGCCGAGAGCGTGCCAGCGGAGTACCGGGCGCACCTCGGACGCGTGACTCGCGACCGGACCTTGCCGCAGCTCCGCGCCTTCATGGAGAACGGCGGGACCGTACTCGCGATCGGGAGCTCGGCGCCGGCGCTCGCGTCGTTCCTCGAGCTACCGGTGGGCAACCATATGGTGGACGAGCAGGGACGCGACCTGCCGGAGTCGGTGTTCTACACGCCGGGGTCGGTGCTGAGCGCGCGTTGGGACACGTCGCACCCGATCGCCGCGGGGATGGCGGAGCACACGAACGTCTTCTTCGACGACAGCCCGGTGTTCCGGTTCGGACCCGGCGCCGAGGCCGCTGGGCTGCGCCGCATCGCCTGGTTCGATTCCCCGAACCCGCTGCGCAGCGGTTGGTCGTGGGGCGAGCCGCGGCTCGAGGGGGGGATCGCGGTCTTCGACGCGCGGATCGGGCGGGGGCGGGCGGTCTTCTATGGCCCCGAGGTGCTCAAGCGGGCGCAGCCGCACGGGACGTTCAAGGCGGTCTTCAACGGGCTCTTGGGGGACCGTCGGTAGCGGGGCGGCCTTCGACGGGCGCGGGTGGACCCCAGGTAGCGGGCCCTCCCTGACACGCGCTCGGGCCTTCTCCGACTGCCAGCCGCCGACCGGTGCCGTACCGTGAACCTGCGTCCGATGCTCGGCGCCGCGCCGGGCCGGACGGCGCCACGGAGGCAGCCATGGCACGGGGATTCGAGAAGGTGAAGCGCGCCGCAGGCAGGAAGGTCGAGGAAGTCGAGTTGCGCGTCCTCGCACACGAGGGCCGGCGCTCGATCCGCGAGAAGGTCGCCGTCGCGAAGCGCGTGACGAAGAAGGCGGTCAAGGCCGGGCTCGTCGCCGGCGCCGTCGTCGCGACCGCGGTGGTGCTCCGTGAGCGCAAGAAGCGCCGCAAGCTGGCCGGCTGAGGCCGCGCCGGGGGCCGCGCCGCTGGCGCCAGACGCCGACGGGGGCACTTTTGCCACGCCGCCGCCTTCGGCGTCTTCGCTCGTCATCCCCTTCGCCGAGATCGGCGCCGACGACGTGCCCCGCGTCGGTGGGAAGAACGCGTCCCTCGGCGAGATGCTCCGCGAACTCGGCGGCGAGGGTATCCCGGTCCCGGACGGCTACGCGACCACCGCCGATGCATATCGCGCCTTCGTCGCGCGGAACGCGCTCGCCCCGGTCATCGCGCGCGAGGTCGGCGCGCTGCACGACGGCTCGCGGCCGCTCCGGAAGGTCGGCGCCGCGATCCGCTCGGCGTTCCTCGAGGGCGAGCTGCCGGCGGACCTGCGCGATGCCATCCTGGAGGCGCATCGTGCGCTGGTGTCCCGCGTCGGCGCCTCGCCGCTCTCGGTGGCGGTCCGCTCCAGCGCGACAGCCGAGGATCTCCCGCAGGCGAGCTTCGCCGGCCAGCAGGAGACCTTCCTGAACGTGGTCGGCGAGGAGGCGTTGTTGCGCACCGTCGTCCGTTGCCTCGCCTCGCTCTTCACCGATCGCGCCATCGCCTACCGCGAGGCCCACGGATTCGCGCACGACGCCGTCGCGCTCTCGGTCGGCGTGCAGCAGATGGTGCGCTCCGACGTCGGCGCCTCGGGCGTGATGTTCACGCTCGACACCGAGACCGGGTTCCCGCACGTCGTGCTGATCAACGCGGCGTACGGACTCGGCGAGACGGTGGTGAAGGGGACGGTGGATCCCGACGAGTTCCTGCTCTTCAAGCCAGGCGTCCTGTCGGGCGCGACGCGACCGATCCTGCGCGCGCGGATCGGCGCGAAGGAGCGGATGATGGTGCTGGGCTCCGGCGGTGACGACGGGCGCACGATCGTGGTCGAGACGCCCGCGGAACGGCGCACCCTCGCGGCGCTCGGCGAGGAGGACGCCGTCACGCTTGCGCGATGGGGCGCGCGGATCGAGTCCCACTACTCGGCGCGCGCGGGGCACGCAGTGCCGATGGACATCGAGTGGGCGCGCGATGGGCTCACCGGGCGGCTCTTCATCGTGCAGGCTCGTCCGGAGACGGTGCAGTCGCGCGACGCGACCTCGGCGCGCCCCGTTCGGGTGCTCGTCGAGTCTTCGCGCGTGCTCGCTCGCGGACGCAGCGTCGGCGGCGGGGTCGCGGTCGGTGCGGTGCGGGTCCTCCAGCGCCCCGATGAGGCCTTCGGCGACGGCGACGTCCTCGTCACCGAGATGACCGACCCCGACTGGCTGCCGCTCATGCGTCGGGCCGCTGCCGTGGTGACCGACCACGGGGGTCGCACCTGCCACGCCGCGATCCTCAGTCGCGAGCTCGGCATCCCCGCGGTCGTCGGCACCGGCGATGCCACCCGGGTGCTGCCGGCCGCCGCGACGGTGACCGTCTCGTGCGCGCAGGGCGAGGAAGGCGTCGTGATGGAGGGCGCGCTCCGGTTCGAGGAGCACCCCGCCGAGCGCGGCGATCCGTTGCCGACGCGCACGAAGGTGCTGATGAACCTCGCCGATCCCGGCTCCGCGCTGCGGCACTGGCGGCTCCCGGCCGACGGGATCGGCCTCGCGCGGATGGAGTTCATCATCGCGAACGAGGTGCGGGTGCATCCCATGGCGCTCCTCCACCCCGAGCGGATCGCCGATGCCGCGGTGCGCGCCGAGGTCGAGGCGCTGCAGGGGTCGGACGTCGATTCGGGGACGCACTTCGTGGAGACGCTCGCCCGCGGCGTCGCGATGCTCGCGGCGTCGCAGTGGCCCAAGCCGGTCATCGTGCGGATGAGCGACTTCAAGACCAACGAGTACGCGAACCTCCTCGGCGGCGCCGACTTCGAGCCCCACGAGGAGAACCCGATGCTCGGCTTCCGGGGAGCGTCGCGCTACACGCACGCACGCTACGCCGAGGGATTCCGCCTCGAGTGTCGGGCGATGCGCCTCGCGCGGGAGGGGATCGGGCTCACCAACATCATCCTGATGATCCCGTTCTGCCGCACGACCGGCGAGGCCGACGCGGTGCTGGCGGCGATGGCCGCCGAAGGGCTCGTGCGCGGACGCGATGGGCTCAAGGTGTACGTGATGTGCGAGATCCCGTCGAACGTGATCCTCGCCGGCGAGTTCGCGCGGAGGTTCGACGGCTTCTCGATCGGGAGCAACGACCTCACCCAGCTCACCCTCGGCGTGGACCGGGACTCGGAACTCCTCGCCGACCTCTTCGATGAGCGTGATCCCGCGGTGCTCGCCCTGATCCGCGACGTGATCGCGCGGGCGCACCGCGCCGGCGTGCCGATCGGGCTCTGTGGGCAGGCGCCGAGCGATGACCCGAGCTTCGCCGACCTGTTGGTGGACGCCGGGATCGACTCGATGTCGGTGGACCCGGACAGCGTCCGCCGCGTGCGCGCGCGGGTCGCCGCGCGGGAAGGCGCGCGGGAAGGCGCCCGGGAAGGCGCGCGCGACTGAACTCCTTGCCCGCCGCACCGCGGCGTCGCGACATTGCCCCCCATGACCAGCCAGGCCCTGCCGCTCCCCGCGCGCCCCACGATGCTCAACCCCGTCGTGGACTTCCTCGCCGTCGGTGGGCTCTCGCTGCTCGTCTTCCTGCCGCTCCTCCTCACCGGGCAGACGGCGCTCCTCGTCGCCGGGGCGGGGATCCAGGCCTTCGTGGGCACCGTCATCAACATGCCCCACTTCATGGCCTCGTACCGGATCGTGTACCGCAGCAAGGAGATGATCCTCAAGCACAAGTGGGCGACGATCTTCGTCCCCGCGATCATGGTCGTGTACCTCGCGTTCGCGATCGTCGAATCGCAGCGCGACCCCTGGATGCTGATCGTATTCGGCTGGGTCGCGAGCGGATACCTCGCCTGGCACTACACGGGGCAGGCGTGGGGGATGATGGCGTCGTACAGCCATCTCGCGGGGCGGCCGTTCGACGCCACCGAGCGGTTGCTGATCCGCGGGAGCCTGCGGATCCTCCTCGCGTTCCACGTCGCTTGGGCGGCGGTCGGTGCGCTGCGCGACCCCACGCCGGTGATGCCGTTCTATCGGATCCTCGGCTGGGCGAGCGTCGGCGGGTTCGTACTCGGTGCGTACGGGCTCGTGCGGATGTGGCGGCGCACCGGCGCGCTCCCGGCGACGAACTCGCTCGTGGCGTGGCTCGCGATCTTCGCGTGGTACGCCGTGATGGGGCGCGAACCGAAGGCGCTCTTCTGGGTGCAGATCGCGCACGCGGTGCAGTACCTGGTGTTCCCGGTGCGCGTCGAGATCAACCGGACGGAAGGGGAACTCGCTGCCCCTAAGCGGAGGGAGGCCGAGACCGCGAGGCCCTGGTGGCGCTCGGTGTGGGCCCACATGCTCTTCTACGCCGTGGCCCTGCTCGCGGTGAGTGTGGCGATCACTGCCGGTGTGCCCCTTGCGTCCATGGCGATCATCGGGCGGATGTTCGGAGAGGAGGCGACGCGCTCGGCGCCGATCCTGCTGCTGCTCTTCATCAACATCCACCACTACTTCACCGACGGCGTCATCTGGAAGATCTCGAATCCCGAGGTGCGTCGGGAGCTGTTCGCGCATGTGCCGCGGGGAGCGGGTGGCGACAAGGGGGGACCCGGGAAGCCGGGGGGCGCCAGGAAGACGTAGTCTTGTGGCGCCCCGCCACGGCCCGCACATTCTCCCGCGCTCAGGTCCCGCGTCCACGCCTCGCGCTGATCCGTCGCCCTTCCCGGGAGTTCGCTGATGTCGCACGCGCCCCTGCCCATCGCCCGCCGCGGATTCGGCGAGACGATGCGCACCGACGCTTGGTGGATCCAGCCACTGCTCACCTTCGCCGGACTCTCGGCGTTCCTGATCTACTCGACCTGGGCCGCGTTCCAGAACGCGCACTACACCTTCGGTCCCTATCTGTCGCCGTTCTACTCGCCGGAGATCTTCGGCGACTCGCCGCACGCCTGGTTCGGGCCCAAGCCCGGCTGGTGGCCCGCGATCATCCCCTTCTCGCCGGCGCTGCTGATCCTCTGGGCGCCGGGCGGCTTCCGATTCACCTGCTACTACTACCGCGGCGCCTACTACAAGGCGTTCTGGGCCGACCCGCTCAACTGCACGGTCGGTGAGCCCCGCTCCTCGTATCGCGGGGAGAACTCGCTGCCGCTCATCCTGCAGAACGTCCACCGCTACTTCCTCTACCTCGCCCTCGGTTTCCTCGTCTTCCTGAGCTACGACGTGTGGCTCGCGACGCGTTGGGCGACGCCGGATGGCGGGACCGAGTTCGGCATCGGCGTCGGCACGCTCGTCCTCGCCACGAACGTCATCCTCCTCGGCTCCTACACGCTCGGCTGCCACTCCTTCCGGCACCTGATCGGCGGGGTCTTCGACCGGATCTCCGAGCACCCGGTGCGGAAGGCGGCGTACGATTGCTCGAGTTGCCTCAACCGCCGGCACCAGCGCTTCGCCTGGTTCTCGCTCTTCTCGGTCGGCTTCTCCGACATCTACATCCGCCTCTGCTCGATGGGGATCTGGACCGACTGGAGGCTCCTCTGATGAGCGAGGTCCAGACGCACGAACACGACGTCCTCATCATCGGCGCGGGCGGGGCGGGGCTGCGCGCGGCGATCGAGGCCGCGGCGAGCGGCGTGAGCGTCGGGCTCGTGTGCAAGTCGCTGCTCGGCAAGGCCCACACGGTGATGGCGGAGGGCGGGGCGGCCGCGGCGATGGGCCACGTGGACGACCGCGACAACTGGATGGTGCACTTCGCCGACACGATGCGCGGCGGGCAATACGTGAACAACGCGCGGATGGCCGAGCTGCACGCGAAGGAGGCACCGGACCGGATCCGCGAGCTCGAGGCGTGGGGCGCCGTGTTCGACCGCACCCCCGACGGACGTATCCTCCAGCGCAACTTCGGCGGGCACCGCTATCCGCGGCTCGCGCACGTCGGGGACCGCACCGGCCTCGAGATGATCCGCACGCTGCAGGACCACGCGGTGCACCAAGGGATCGACGTGCACATGGAGGTGACGATCTTCCACCTCCTCAAGGACGGCCCGCGCGTCGTCGGCGCGCTCGGCTACGACCGCGAGCGGGGGCGGTTCCGGCTCTTCAAGTGCAAGGCGGTGGTGCTCGCGACCGGCGGCGTGGGGCGCGCGTACAGCGTCACGAGCAACAGCTGGGAGTACACCGCCGACGGGCAATCGCTCGCCTACAACGCGGGCGCCGCGCTCCAGGACATGGAGTTCGTGCAGTTCCATCCGACGGGGATGGTGTGGCCGCCGAGCGTGCGCGGGATCCTCGTGACCGAGGGGGTGCGCGGCGAGGGGGGCGTGCTCCGCAACAAGGATGGCCAACGCTTCATGTTCGCCGACATCCCGGAGAACTACCGGAACCAGACGGCGGACAACGAGGAGGAGGGATGGCGCTACACGCAGGGGGACAAGAACGCGCGGCGGCCCCCGGAGCTCCTCACCCGCGACCACGTCGCGCGCTGCATCCAGCGCGAGGTCCGCGAGGGACGGGGGAGTCCCCACGGCGGCGTGTACCTCGACATCTCCTGGATCAAGCAGAAGATCAAGAACTCCGAGGAGCACATCAAGAAGAAGCTCCCGAGCATGTACCACCAGTTCAAGCAGCTCGCGGACATAGACATCACGAAGGAGCCGATGGAGGTCGGGCCGACGACGCACTACATCATGGGCGGCATCCGCGTGGACGCGGACTCGCAGATGACCGAGGTGCCGGGTCTCTTCGCCGCCGGTGAGTGCGCGGTGGGGTTGCACGGCGCCAACAGGCTCGGCGGCAATTCGCTCTCGGACCTGCTCGTGTTCGGCCGTCGCGCGGGGCTTTACGCGGCGCAGTTCGCTAAGCAGCACGCGCACGGACGGATCGACGCCGCGGAGGTGAAGCACGCGGAGGACAAGGCGCTCGCGCCCTTCTCGCGCTCGGCGAAGGCCGAGGCGCCGTATGGGGTGCAGCACGAGCTGCAGGAGATGATGCAGGAGCTGGTCGGGATCGTGCGGCGCGAGGGGGAGATGCAGGAGGCGCTGCAGCGGCTCGAGCGGCTCCGGACGCGGGCGGCGAACGTCGGTGCGGTTGGGAACCGCGAGTACAACCCCGGCTGGCACACCGCGATCGACTTGGAGAACCTCGTGATGATCTCGGAGGCGATCGCCCGCTGCGCGATCGAGCGGAAGGAGAGCCGCGGCGGGCACTTCCGCGACGACTATCCGGACAAGGACCCCGCCGCCGCGAAGTACAACCACGTCGTCCGCCGGGGGGCGGACGGTCGGATGGTGCTGACCCGCGAACCCATCCCGCCGCTCCCCCCGGAGCTGGCCAAGGTCATCGAGGAGCAGAAGTGACGACCACGATGGATGCGACCTTCCGCGTCTGGCGCGGCGAGGGGACCACGGGCGGATTCCGCGACTACACCACCGAGGTCACCGACGGGATGGTGGTGCTCGATGCGATCCACGGGATCCAGGCGAAGCAGGCGCACGACCTCGCCGTCCGCTGGAACTGCAAGGCGGGGAAGTGCGGCTCCTGTTCGGCGGAGATCAACGGCAAGCCGCGGCTGATGTGCATGACGCGGCTCAATGAGCTCGACCTCACGAAGCCGGTGACGGTCGAGCCGCTGCGGACCTTCCCGCCCGTGCGTGACCTCGTCACCGACGTGAGCTGGAACTTCCGGGTGAAGAAGAAGATCGCGCCGTTCAAGCCGCGGAAGCCCGATGCGCCCGACGGCACGTGGCGGATGCAGCAGACGGACATCGACCGGGTGCAGGAGTTCCGGAAGTGCATCGAGTGCTTCCTCTGCCAGGACGTCTGCCACGTGTTGCGAGACCACCAGGACCACGAGGCGTTCGTGGGGCCGCGGTACCTGACCTATGTCGCGGCGCTGGAGATGCACCCGCTCGATACGGTGGACCGGACGGAAGAGCTGAAGACGGCGGATGGGATCGGGTTGTGCAACATCACGAAGTGCTGCACGACGGTGTGTCCGGAAGGGATCACGATCACGGACAATGCGATCATTCCGTTGAAGGAGAGGGTCGCTGATCGCTACTACGATCCGCTGAAGGCGCTGGTGAGGCTGGTGAGAGGAACGAAGAGCGAGGGGAAGGGGTGAGGAGTGGAGGGGAAGGGGGAAGGGGTGAGGGGGAGGAACTCCGAGAGGGGGGTGGGTGAGATGCGGGAGCTCAAGCGGATCACCACGAAAGGCGTGGCGGCGGCGCTGCAGAAGGCGCATCGCTACCGCGTCTTGAACGACTCGGCGGCGGCGGAGAGCATCTGTCTCGACGTGCTGGCGGTGGAGCCGCAGAACGCCGAGGCGATCGTGATGCATGTGCTCGCCATAACGGATCAGTTCGATGCGGGACATGCGGAGGACCTGAAGCGAGCTGAAGCGGCGGTCGCGCGGCTGGGTGATGCGTACAAGGGCGCGTACTACCGCGGGATCATCTGCGAGCGGTGGGCGAAGGCGATCCTCAAGCGCGCGGTGCCGAGGGGCGAGGAGATGGCGTTCGACTTCATCGACCGCGCGTTCGGACACTACGCGGATGCGGAACGGATGCGGGAGGCGGGGAACGACGAGGCGATCCTCCGCTGGAACGCGTGCGTGCGATTGCTCGCGGCGAATCCGCGGGTGCGGCCTCGCGTGGCCGAGGCGTACGAGCCGGCGCTGGAATAGGGGATGTCGGGACCTGTCGGTCCGGCACGCAGTCGTCCGCATGAACCCTGATGTCCGGATCCCCTCGATCCTCAGCGCGCTCGCGCTGCTGACGGCCTGCGCCCCGGCGGCCACCTCACGCGCCGGCGTGTCCGCTGGCAGCGACCGACTCTTGATCCACGCCTGGGCGGCGGATGCCGACAGCGTCGAGAGCGACTTCCTCGCGGTGATCGACGCGACGCCGGGGAGTCCGACGTTCGCCTCCGTGATCGCGACGGCACCGACGGGAGAGCGCGGCGCGGTGCCTCACCACACCGAGCACGAGCTCGGCGCGTCCCGTGAGCTGTGGGCCAACGGCTTCGGCGCCGGACGGACCTACCGGTTCGACCTGCGCGATGCGGAGCGGCCGCGCCTGCTGGGGGCGTTCGGGGCGGCGGGCGGGTTCGAGCATCCGCACAGCTATGCGCGGCTCCCCAACGGGCACGTGCTCGCGACCTTCCAGCACCGCGCGGTCCCTGGCCACCACGCTGCCGAGATGCAGAGCGGGGGACTCGTGGAGTTCGACGGCACGGGGCGCCTGGTCCGATCGGCGTCCGCGGCCGCACCCGAGGTGGATCCCGGGATCCGGCCCTACAGCCTGGCAGTGCTCCCTGCGCTCGACCGCGTGGTGACGACCTCGACCGACATGCACCTCGGCACGCGGAGCGCGGCAGTACAGGTGTGGCGGCTGAGCGACCTCAGGTTGCTCCATACGATCCTCATGCCGCCGGGCCGACGCGGAACGGAGCACGAGCTGACCGCTGAACCGCGGGTGCTCGCCGACGGCCGCACGGTGCTCGTCAACACCTTCACCTGTGGGCTCTACCTGATCCGCGGTCTCGAGGGCGAGGCGCCGTCGGGTCAGTGGGTGCACTCCGGCGAGTTCAGCGGGAGCCCGCCGTTCTGCTCGGTTCCGGTGGTGACGGGACGGTACTGGCTCCAGCCGAGCGGGCCGGAACGGGCGATCATCACGCTCGATGTCTCGGATCCCGGGCGGCCACGCGAGGTGAGCCGGCTCGCGCTCGCTCCCGATGAGATCCCGCATTGGCTGGGCCGCGACGCCACCGGGACGCGTGTCGTCCTCACCGGCTACGGTGCGCTGGCCAGCCGGGTCCTGCTCCTGACCGTGGACCCGCTCACGGGGTCCGTGCGGCTGGACTCGACGTTCAGGTCCCCGGGTGCGGAGCGGCCAGGAGTGGACTTCGCGCTCGCGAGTCTGCCGCACGGCCCGAGCGGTCGCGCGATCCCGCATGGGGCGGTGTTCAGCCGGCGATGAGCCCTACGCGCGCGCTAGCCTGACCACCGCATCCACCAGCGCGTCGAAGTCATCCTCCCGCGACCGGTGGTTGGAGATCGCCACCCGGATCGCGAACCGCCCGCCGATGACCGTCCCGCTGGGCACCGCGATCCCCTGCTCCTGCAGGTCGGCGAGGATCCGCCGGTTGAGCGCGTTGAGCTCGTCGTCGCTGGCGCCGGGCCGCGTGAAGCGGAAGTTCACGATGTTGAGCGGCACCGGGGCGAGCAGTTCGAGCTCGGGACGCGCCCTCACCAGCTTCTCGAGGTACCTCGCTTGGCGCACGTTGCGCGCGATGTGCTCGCCGATGAGGTCCACGCCGCTCGCGCGGAACATCATCCACGCCTTGAGCGCCTTGAAGCTCCGCGTCAACTCGATCCCACGGTCGGCGAAGAAGATGCCGAGTTTCGACATCAACCCCCGCTCCTCGCTCGCGAGGTAGGCCGCCTGCATCGAGAAGGTCTCGACCAGGTGCCGGTCCTCGCGGGTGAGCACGACAGCGATGTCGAAGGGCATATAGCCCCACTTGTGCAGGTCGAACGCGAGTGAATCGGCGCGCTCCATCCCCCGGGTGACCGATGCGGTCTCCGGCGAGAGCCGCGCCATCGCCCCGAACGCGCCATCCACGTGGAACCAGAGCCCTTCCTTCGCGGCGAGGTCGGCGAGGGCGACGAGGTCGTCGGTCGCGCCGGTCTGCACGGTGCCCGCGGTGCCGACGATGCAGAAGGGACGGTGCCCCGCCTCGCGGTCGGCGCGGATCATCGCTGCCATCGCGGCGACATCCACCTCGAACGCCGGGTTCACCGGCACGCGGCGGAAGGCGGTGTTCCCGAGCCCGAGGAACTCGCACGCCTTCTTGAGCCAGCCGTGCACCTCGGTGGAGGCGTAGACGAGCAGCTTCGGATGCTCCGACTGCAGTCCCTCGGTGCGGACGTCGAATCCCGCACGCTGCTGGCGGGCGACGGCGAGGCCGAAGACGTTCGCCATCGTGCCGCCGCTGACGAGGATGCCGCCGGCGCCCGCGGGGAACCCCATCAGCTCGGCGCACCAGCGCACCACCTGGCGCTCGACGAGGACCGGCGCCTGCTCGAGGCCGCCGAGGTTCGGATTGACGACGGAGGAGAGGAAGTCGGCCATCGCGGTCTGCGGCGTGCCGGTGCCCATCACCCAGCCCCAGAAGCGGGGGTGGATGTTGCCGTTGGGATAGGGGCGGACAAGGGAGACGAAGTCGTCGTAGGCGGCCCGGTCGCCGACGCCCGCGTGCGGCACGGGCTCGTGCTCGAGGCGCTCGCGGATGTCGGTCGGCATCGGCTTCCACGCGGGGCGGTCCCGCACGTCGCGGAGGTAGTCGAGCGACTCGTCGAGCATGCGGTGCGCCAGGGCGCGGTACTGTTCCCAGTCCTGGGGGTCGAGCGGAGTGATCGTCATAGGAGTCCGAAGAGCATGGCGAGCCCGGAACCGAGCCCGATACCCACAATTGCGCGGCGCACCCACACTTGCCCGACACGCTGCGCGAGCAGCGAGCCACCGATCCCGCCGAGCGTGGCGCCGACCGCCATCGACAGGGCGATCGGCCAGTCCACGATCCCGCTGAACGCGAAGATCACCACGGCGACGAGGTTCATGACCCCGCCGCCCCAGTTCTTCAGGCCGTTCATCTGATGGATGTTGGTGAGACCCATCAGCCCCAGGGCGGCGAGCATCAGGATGCCGGCCCCGGCGCCGAAGTATCCACCATAGATCCCCACGAAGAGCTGGTATAGAAGGAATGGGGCGGCGGGGGGCTTGAGGCTGCCGTCTGGCGCAAGGATGTTCCGGGCGTGGGCGGTCTCGCTCATCCGCGCCAGCAGCGGACGCTGGGCCATGAAGAGCCCGGTGGCGCCGAGGATGAGCCAGGGGACGATCTGCGCGAACCGTCGCTCGGGGGTGGAGAGGAGGAGCAGCGCCCCGATCACGCCGCCGACGAACGAGGGGATCGCGAAAGCCACCGCCCACTGGCGCGCCCCGCGGAGCTCGGCCCGGTAGCCCCACATCGAGGTCATCGTGCCCGGCCATAGGGCGACGGTCGAGGTGGCGTTGGCGGTGATCGGCGGGACGCCGAGAGCGATCAGGGCCGGGAATGTCACGAGGGTGCCACCGCCGGCCATCGCGTTCATCACGGCGCCGATGGCGGCGGCGAGGGCCGTGAGTGCCAGGAGGAGGGCGCCGTCCACGGCATGAAGCTATCTTTGAGGGACGTTCGCCGCTCGACCCGCTCACCCATCAGCTTGGAATCCGATGTCCGGCAAGACCGACCCCAAGGCGCCCGTGACGGGCGACCATCTCGAGATCAAGGACTCCCGCACCGGGAAGGTCTACACGGTGCCGATCACCGACGAGACCATCCGCACCGCCGACCTCAAGCAGATCAAGGTCAACGCGGACGACTTCGGGATCATGGGCTACGACCCGGCCTTCATGAACACCGCCGCCTGCCGGTCGGCGATCACCTTCATCGACGGCGACAAGGGGATCCTCCGCTACCGCGGCTACCCGATCGAACAGCTGGCCGAGAAGTCGAACTTCCTCGAGGTGGCGTGGCTGCTCCGCAAGGGGGAGCTCCCCTCACAGGCCGAGTACAACCAGTGGCAGAAGGACATCACGTACCACACGTACGTGCACGAGAACATCAAGCGGTTCATGGAAGGGTTCCGCTACGACGCGCATCCGATGGCGATGATGACCGCCGCGGTGGCCGCCCTCTCGTCCTTCTATCCGAGCTCGAAGTCCATCTTCGATGAGCGGGAGCGCGACATCGCCTTCGTCCGCCTCCTTGCCAAGATGCCCACGCTGGCGGCATTCGCGTACCGGCACGTGAAGGGACTGCCCTACGTCTATCCCGACAACTCGCTGCCGTACGCCGAGAACTTCCTCTCGATGATCGCGCGGATGTCGGAGCCGAAGTACGAGGCGCATCCGGTGTACGCGCGGGCGATCGACATCCTCTTCATCCTCCACGCCGACCACGAGCAGAACTGCTCGACCAGCGCCGTCCGCGCGGTGGGGTCATCGCACGTGGACCCGTACTCGGCGGTCGCCGCCGGGATCGCCGCGCTCTACGGCCCGCTGCACGGCGGCGCCAACGAGGCGGTGCTCCGGATGCTCGAGGAGATCGGCGACGTGAAGAACATCCCGGCGTTCATCGCCCAGGTGAAGGACGGTAAGGGCTCGCGCCTGATGGGGTTCGGCCACCGGGTGTACAAGAGCTACGACCCACGGGCCCGGATCGTGAAGAACCTCTGCGACGACGTGCTCCGGGTCGCGGGACTCTCGAAGGACATGGAGATCGCGCTCGAGCTCGAGCGTATCGCGCTCAGCGACGACTACTTCGTGTCGCGCAAGCTCTACCCGAATGTGGACTTCTACACCGGGCTGATCTATCGCGCGATGCATTTCCCCACCGACTACTTCACGGTGCTCTTCGCGATCGCGCGGACCGCCGGGTGGCTGGCGCAGTGGGAGGAGATGCTGCTCGACAAGGAGCAGAAGATCGCGCGGCCGAGGCAGATCTATACGGGGAATGGGGAGCGGGCGTATTCCGCGAAGGTCGATCTGGGGCACAAGATCACGAAGTGAGGAGCGAGGAGCGAGGGGAAGGAGCGAGGGGGTGAGGGAAAGGGGTGAGGGGTGAGGGAGAAGGGGGGCGCCGGTGACTGCTCGGCGCCCCTCTTTCGTTACACGCTGAGTGCTTCCGCGCCCCGCATCCCGGATCCACCTTTCACCATCCACCTTCCACCCTTCACCGCCGTTGCCTGACCCGCTGCAGTCGCTGCTCGAGAAGGCGGTCCAGGGCCGCTATCGCGTCATCCGCGAGCTCGGGCGCGGCGGCATGGGCGCCGTCTTCCTCTGTGACGACCTCGCGCTCGACCGCCAGGTCGCCATCAAGGTCCTCCCGCCGGAGCTCGCCGTGCAGCCCGCTCTGCGCGAGCGGTTCGTGCGAGAGGCGCGGCTCGCGGCGTCGCTCTCCCACCCCAACATCATCCACGTCCACGCCGTCGAGGAGCTCAGCGACGTCCTCGCGATCGTGATGCAGTACGTGGACGGCGAGACCCTCACCGAGCGGATCGAGCGCGCCGGGCCCTACGACCCCAGCGACGTGGCCGAGCTCGTGCAGGACACCGCGTGGGCGCTCGGCTACGCCCACGCGCGGGGGATCGTCCACCGCGACGTGAAGCCCGACAACCTCATGATCGAACGCGGCACCGGTCGCGCACTCATCATGGACTTCGGCATCGCGCGGCAGGAACGGGTGAGCGGCCTCACCGAGGCCGGCCACTCGATCGGCACGCCGACCTACATGAGTCCGGAGCAGGCGGCGGCCGAGCAGGTGGATGGCAGGAGCGACCTCTACTCGCTGGGCTGCGTCGGGTTCTTCGCGGCGACGGGGCGTCCGCCGTTCCAGGCCGACAGCGCGCACAGGATGCTGATGCAGCACCTCACGGTGCCCGCGCCGAACGTGGCGGCAGTGCGACCAGGTTTCCCGCCGCCGCTCGCCGACGTGATCGGCCGCGCGCTCGAGAAGGACCCCGCGAAGCGCTTCGCGACGGGGGAGGCGATGGCCGATGCGATCGAGTCGCTCAACCTGCGCGTGCGCGAGGTCGCGCCGCTACTCCGGCTCTTCCACCAGCAGGCGTCGCAGTCGCTGCAGGCGCTCCTGATGCTCGTGGTGATCTTCACCGTCTTCTGGTCGTTCAGCCCCGAGCGCGGGACCCTCCTCGGGACGATGGTGCTGATCCTCTTCGTCTCGGTGGGCCTCACGATCGTGAGCCAGACGCTGGACCGCGTGCGGTTCGTCGTGCGGCAGGGGTTCACGCAGCGCGACGTCGAGACGGCGTTCGACTCGATCGCCGAGGAGGTGGACCGCGCGCGAGAGCAGGTGATCGGCGACCCGGTGGAGTACGCGCGGATCCGGCGCCGCAAGCGGATCGCGATCGCCGGTGGCTTTCTCGGGGGTGTGATGATCCCGATCCTCCCGCGGTTCGTGTTCGTGGAACAGGGAGGGCGCACGATGTTCAGTCCGGTCGGCGGTGTCGCGCTGCTCGGCGTGACGGTGCTCCTGGGGATCTCGATCGCGCTCTTCGCGATGCGGCCGGTGCGGATCACGCTCGCGCAGCGGGTGGCGCGCAGGATCTGGACCTCGCGGCTCGGGGCGGCGATCTTCGCCCGGGCCGAGCGGCGCTACGCCCGGGAGATGGAGCGGGCGGCGGCGCGCGCGTCGGCGACGGCGGGCGCGCCTTCGACGCGGTAGGTCGCGCAGGCAGCGCGCACCGGGCAGGCGCCGCAGCGCCGCACCCGCGCCGTGCAGACCAGGGCGCCGAGTTCCATCAACGCCTGGTTGTGGACCCAGGTCGCCGCGCCCGTCCGCGGGAGCGCCGCCTCGGCGAGCGCCCAGATCCGCTTCTGGTCGCGCGCGCGCTTGGGGTGGAGCCGCGGGGCGAAGACGCGCGTGAGGACGCGGGCGACGTTCGTGTCCACGAGCGCGGCGCGACGCTCGAAGGCGAAGCTGGCGACGGCGCCGGCGGTGTAGGCGCCGATGCCGGGGAGGCGGCGGAGACGATCCGGCTCGGCGGGGAGCACCGGGGGCCGCGAGCCGTTCGCGGTGGAGGTGCGCCTCGCGCTGGCATTCGCGGTCGGCTCGTCGCCCCAGGCCCGTGAACCCTCCCGCACGACCTTCCTCGACAGCTTGTGCAGGTTCCGCGCCCGCGCGTAGTAGCCGAGTCCCGCCCAGGCCGCGAGCACCTGCGACTGACGGGCGCGGGCGAGGGAATCGAGCGAGGGGAAGCGCGCGAGGAACCGCGGGTAGAACTCGAGCACGCGGCTGACCTGCGTCTGCTGCAGCATCAACTCCGAGACGAGGATCTCGTAGGGGTCCCTCGTGCGGCGCCAGGGGAGGTCGCGGGCGTGGCGGCGGTACCAAGCGCGGAGTCGGCGGCCGAACTCGCGGAGCGCGGCGACGCCCGGGGCGTGCTTTCCCGGCGCGATCGTCGGGTTCCCGCCGCGCGCGCCGGTGGCCCTCAGTGCGGTTCCCACGCGGGCGCGGCGCTGAAGAGGCCACCCTCGACGATCAACTCTCGCGCGAGGAGGAGTCCGAAGGCGATGCTCAACGCGCCCGCGGCGACGCGGATGCCGGCGTGGAGGCGCGTGACGCGCGCGCCGGCGTAGAGCGCGGGCGCGGCGAGGATCAGGGTGACCGCGACCATCCCGACGACGGTGCCGAGGCCGAACATCAGGAGATACGCGATGGCCGGGGCGATGCCGCGTATCGTCGTGAGCACGAGGATCGCGACGGCGGCGGAGCCGGCGAGGCCGTGGACCGAGCCGACGATGAGCGGGCGGAGGGTGGCGCGGCGCGCGGCCGCTGGCATCGCTTCGGGCTCGGCGGCGTCTCCGCGCCGGCGCAGGTTCGCGAAGCCGAGGATGACGAGCATCAGAGCCACGGCGAACTCGAGCGCGAGTCCGAGGCGCGGTGGGATCACGAGCCGAAAGGTGACGATGCTGCCGCCCAGGGCGAGCAGGGTGAGGGTGTGTCCGACGCCCCAGAGGGCGCCGATGCGGGCGGCGCGGCCGAGGGAGCGTTCGCGCGCGACGATCGCGGTCACCGCGACGACGTGGTCGGCGTCGGTCGCGTGGCGGAGGCCGAGGAGCGCGCCGAGGAGGATCGGGAGGAGGGAGGCGGGGAGCATCGGGCGGAATCTAGCGGGGACCCGAGGTGACGCGTCGTCTGGGCAGCCGGCGAGCGACGGGCCTGGTCCGGCGGGTGCAGCCGCCGGTCAGGCGATCGTCGCCAGCGGTCAGTCGCGCGCATCGAGGCGCGATGCCAGTCACCCACCCAGAGTCTCGGTCGGCCAGGGCTGCCCGGGCGCTCGAGTTCCGGTGTGCCGACTAACTCACCTTCCTCGTCTTCCTCTTCAAGAAATCCATGAGTATGAACTGACCCAACGTCATCGTGTTCGTGAAGTACGCCCTTCCCCGCGTGATCGAACTCACCACCTTCACGAACTCCACCAACGCCCGGTCCCGCGCGAGCATGAACGTGTTCACCGGGATCCCGCTCTTCCGGCACGCCGCCACCTCGTCCAGCGTCGCCTTCATCACGAACGCGTCCAGCCCCATCGCGTTCTTGTAGATCCGCCCGTCCGGCGTCGTGATCGCGCTCGGCTTCCCATCCGTGATCATCACGATCTGGCGCATGTCCTTCTTCTGCGCCATCAGGATCCGCCGCGCCAGCTTGAGACCCTCGGCGGTGTTCGTGTGGTACGGCCCCACCTGCGCCTTCGCCAACGCTCCCATCGGGATCTCCTCCGCGGAGTCGTGGAAGAGCACCACCCGGATCGTGTCGCCGGGGAACTGCGTGCGGATCAGGTGCGTCAGCGCCAACGCCACCTTCTTGGCCGGCGTGAACCGGTCCTCCCCGTAGAGGATCATCGAGTGCGAGCAATCGAGCATCAGCACGGTCGCGCAGCTCGAGCGGTACTCGGCCTGCCGCACCATCAGGTCGGAATAGTCGAGGTCTATCGGCACGTCGAGCGCGCCTGTGCGGGCGAGCGCGTTCCGCAGCGTCTCGTTCACGTCGAGGTTCATCGTGTCGCCGAACTCGTACGGCTTGCTCCCGGCATCGGCCTCGATGCCCGTCGCGAGGTACGGGGTGTCGTGCGAGCCGAAGTTGGACTTGCCGACCCCCGCGAGGATCCCGCGGAGCGCCTTGTAGCCGAGGAAATCAATGCCCTTGGAGGTCAGGTCGAACTGCACGTCCTGCGCGGCGGCCTTGGCGAGGCCGCCGGGACCGAACATCGGCTGGTGACCTGAGGCGGCTTGGGGCGGGGCGTCGGTCTTGAGGAACCCCTCCTCCATCAGGCGGCGCACGATCTGGTCGAGCAGCTCGGAGAGCTTGCGCTCGGAGAGCTCGTCACCGTCTCCGCGGAGCGCCTCGAGCATCTCGGGCGTGAACTGGCCGCTCTTGATCAGCGCGTCGAGGATCGCCTGCTTGAGGGTGTCGAGTGAGCGGTCCCCGGAGCCGGCTTCGTCGAGGTCCTCGAACCCCCACGGGTTGGACGGGCCGCCACCGGCGAAGCCGGACTGGAGCAGGAAATCGGCGAGGCCGTCGAGGAGGGCCTGGAGGTCAACCGCGTCGGCGGAGCCGGGACTGAACTTGGAGTAGGTGTGGAAGCGCACGGCCTCACCTCCCCAGGATCAACAGGGTTACGTACACGACGTACGCCGCGAGGAGCAGCGCCCCCTCGGGCCGCCCGACGACGTACCGCGAGCGCATCATCGGGAAGAGCACGAGCGATGTCGCGAGCATCCACCAGATGTCGCTGTGGAGCATCGCCCCCGACACCGGGAGCGGACGCACGACGGCCGTCACGCCCACGATCGCGAGGACGTTGAAGATGTTGGACCCGATGACGTTCCCGAGGGCGATCTCGCTCTGGCCCTTCCGCGCCGCCACGATGGAGGTCGCGAGTTCGGGCGCGCTCGTGCCCACGGCGACGATCGTCAGGCCGATCACCCGCTCGCTCATCCCCGCCGCACGGGCGAGGGAGACGGCGCCCCGCACGAGGACCTCGCCCCCCACCACGAGCAGGGCGACGCCGCCGGCCACGAGCAGGAGCGCCCCACCCAAGGTGCGCCAGGCGCTCGGCGCCTCGAGGCTCGCCACCTCGCGCGCGATGTCCTTCGCCTCCTCGCCCACGACCTCGGTGCGGCCGAGCCGCACGGCATAGACGGTGAAGAGGGCGAGGCCGACCACGAAGAAGGCCCCCTCGAGCCGGTCCACCACGCCATCGCGCGCCAGCAGCAGGAGCTGGAAGCTCGCGAGGAACATGAAGGGCCACTCGAGCCGCACCGCGCTCCCGTGCACCCGCATCGGGAGGACCACGGCCGCCATCCCGAGCACCACGCAGACATTGAAGATGTTGGAGCCGACGACGTTGCCGACCGCGATGTCGGTGGCGCCGCGGAAGGTCGCGGCGAGACTCACGGTGAGCTCGGGGAGGGAGGTCCCCATCGAGACGATCGTGAGCCCGATGACGGCCGCCGAGACCTTGGCCGCCTTGGCGATCGTCACGCCGCCGCGCACGAGGAGGTCGCCACCATAGCCGAGGACCATGATCCCGACGGCGACGAGCAGCAGCGAGATGACGGGGTGCACGAAGGGAAATCAACAGCGTCGGCCCCACCCTGTCACGGGGGCATTCCCCTAGCGACCTTTCGGGGCCCCGCATGGCCACCGCCCTCCCGCCGCGCTCCCTCAACCCGTTCCGGACCCTCGCCAAGTACCGGAACTTCCGGCTCTTCTGGACGGGGCAGACGATCTCGCTGATCGGGTCCTGGATGCAGACCGTCGCTGTCGGCTGGATGGCGCTCGTCCTCTCGAACGACGCCTTCATGGTCGGCCTCGTCTCGGCGGCGGGGACCTTCCCGATCCTGGTGCTCTCGCTCCCCGGCGGGATCGTCGCCGACCGGAACCAGAAGCTGCAGGTCGTCAAGATCGCGCAGGGGCTGATGCTTGCCGAGGCGGCGGTGCTCTGGGCGCTCGCCGCCACCGGCCACCTCACGATCCACTGGCTGCTCACCCTCACGCTCTTCGGCGGGGTGCTCGCGGCGTTCGAGATCCCGGCGCGACAGTCGCTCATCGTCGAGCTCGTCGGGAAGGAGGACCTCCCGCAGGCGATCGGGCTGAACTCCACCGGCTTCAACCTCGCCCGCGTCCTGGGACCGAGCATCGCCGCGGTCGTGATCGCTCGGCTGGGCGTGGAGTGGGCGTTCGGCCTCAACGCGCTGAGCTACCTCGCGGTCCTCATGGGCCTCTTCATGATCCGGCTCCCCGAGCGCCGGGCGTCGCCGCGCCCGCTCACCGGACACATGACCGGCGCCTTCGAGGCGATCACCCACGTCCGCGACTCGCCGCAACTGCCGATCCTCCTCACCGTCGCGACGGTCTTCTCGGTGCTCGGCGTGCCGGTGATCACGCTCCTGCCGGTCGTGACGCGGGACCTCCTCGGGCTCGGCGCCGATGGCTACGGGGCGCTGATGGCGACGCTCGGGCTCGGCGCGGTGATGGGGGCGCTCGCGATCGCCGCGACCGGCGGCGGGGTGGAACGGGGGAAGGTGCTGCGCGCGGCGTCGTTCACCTTCGCCGGCCTGCTGCTCCTCTTCTCGTTCGTGCGCTCGCCGGTGATCGCCGGGTTGCTCCTGGTAGGGATCGGTTGCGCGATGATCGTGAACAACGCGCTGATCAACGCCAAGCTGCAGGAACTCGTCCCCGACGAGCTGCGCGGGCGCGTGCTCTCGATCTACGTGATGGTGTACGTCGGGGGCGCGCCGATCGGGAGCTTCGTCGGGGGCTGGGTGGCGCGCGCCGTCGGCGTCGAGTGGGCGATCGGGGGCGGCGCGGCGCTGATGCTACTCTTCGCGCTCTGGGCGTTCCGGCGGCATCCCCTGCTTTCGGCGAGCTGACCGGCTGTACTGCCCGCCCTCGGAGCGGGAGATCTTGCGCCGCGCGACGAGGGCCTCGAGCACGAGTTCGCACCACGCCACGATGTCGGCATCGTCCACCGGAGAGGCCTCGCCATCGGCGAGGCCCGCCGCGGTGACCTGCTCGATGAGCCCCGGCACGGCGGCGAACCCCTGCCGCGCGACGATGGAGCTCGCGTCGTCGCTCACCTGCAGCGCCTGCCCGGTGTCGAACCACATCACGACCTCGTCCAGGTCGAGGTCGCTGTCGTCAATGCGCTCGCTCAAGGTGCTGTCGGCGGCACGGCGAATCAGCTCACGCGCGATCGGCGCGGCCCCGATGATCTCCCCTTCGTACTCGAGTTCGATCTTCCCGGTGATCGCGGGCAGGGCGGCGTAGATGTCGGCGATCCGCGGCACCACGACCTTCTCGCCGAGCCGCACCGCGCGGCGCTCGGCGTTGGAGACGACGTTCTCGAGGAGGGTGATCGAGAGGCGCTGGGAGACACCCGATCGCTGGTCAATGCGCTTCTCCCCGCGCGCCTCGAACGCCACCCGCTCGGCGACCTCGGCGACGATCTCCGGCACGCGCACCTTGAGTCCGTCGCGCGACGTCCACGCCTCCTGCGCGGTGATCTCCATCGCGAGGTCTATGGAATCGGGATAGTGGGTCCTGATCTCGCTCCCGATCCGGTCCTTGAGCGGGGTGATGATCTTCCCGCGCGCGGTGTAGTCCTCGGGGTTCGCGGTGAAGGCGAGGACGACATCCAAGGCGAGCCGCACGGGATAGCCCTTGATCTGCACGTCCCCTTCCTGCATCACGTTGAACAGGCCCACCTGGACCTTGCCCGCGAGGTCGGGGAGTTCGTTCAGGGCGAAGACCCCCCGGTTGGCGCGGGGGAGCATGCCGTAATGGATCGAGAGCTCGTCGCCGAGGAGGTGCCCGCCGCGCGCAGCCTTGATCGGGTCGAGGTCGCCGATGAGGTCGGCGACGGTGACGTCGGGGGTCGCGAGCTTCTCGACGTAGCGTTGGTCCGGCGTGAGCCAGGCGATCGGCGTGTCGTCGGCCGCCGCGGCGAGGCGGTCGCGGCCGTACTTGGAGATCGGCTTGAAGGGGTCGTCGTTCACCTCGCTCCCCTCGATCACCGGCATGACGGGGTCGAGGAGCGTGGTGAGCGCGCGGAGGATGCGCGACTTCGCCTGGCCGCGGAGGCCGAGGAGGATGAAGTGGTGGCGCGAGAGGAGCGCGTTCACCACCTGCGGCATGACGGTATCCTCGTACCCGAGGACGCCGGGGAAGAGGGGCTTCCCATCGGCGAGGCGGGCGAGGAGGTTGGCGCGGAGCTCGTCCTTCACGGAGCGGCCGCGGCGGTGCTCGGCGCCGAGCGCCGAGCGCTTGAGGGCGCCCAGCGTCGTCGGGAGTTGCGTCGTCATCAGTCGGCCAGCCGGATCTCGACGAGGTTGTCGTAGAAGACGGGGCCCGCGCCCATGTCGGTGAGGAGCTGGCTCGTCGTCGTATTCACGTTGCGCTTGTCCGGCGAGAGCTTGGCCCACCACACCCCGGGCGCCCACGCAACGCCCTCGCGGATCCCTTCACGAACGCGGGCGGTGGCGAGGAAGTGCCCGCGGTCGTTCTGCACGACGACGCGCGCGCCCTGCGGGATCCCGCGGCGCTCGGCGTCCGCAGGGTGCAGCGCGACCTCGGGCTCCCGCGCGGCTCGCTGGAGCGGGCCGATGTTCACGAAGGTCGAGTTGAGGAACTGGTGCGCGGGGGAGGAGATGAGCGTGATCGGGTACTTCGCGGCGAGCGCGGGGACCTTCTCCGGGAACTCGTGCGGCGGGGTGAAGGCGGGGAGGGGATCGAGGCC
Source organism: uncultured Gemmatimonas sp. (assembly GCA_964650715.1). Lineage (GTDB taxonomy): Bacteria > Gemmatimonadota > Gemmatimonadetes > Gemmatimonadales > Gemmatimonadaceae > Pseudogemmatithrix. The sequence continues at coordinate 34,365 of CAZYUL010000018.1, forward strand.
CATCTCCTTCATTCGCGCCGAGTAGAACTCGCACTTGGCGCTCGGCGTCTTGAAGTTCCCCTCGGCGTAGGGTGCGTACGGCTTGGGCAGGTTGAGCCGCGCCCAGCCGTCGCGGTCGAGAGTATCGAACTGGACCGTCTCCATCTTGGGATCGCCGGAGCCGAGTGCCTGCTTGACGAGGGTGAGGTCGTCGTCCTTCAGGCAGGGGTGGTCGAGCCCCATCCGCGCGGCGAGGCGGCGGAAGATCTCGGTGTTGGGCAGGGCCTGGCCGAGCGGCGCGATCGCCGGCTTGTTGAGCGTCGCGTAGAGGTGGCCGTAGGAGAGGTGGACGTCCCAGTGCTCCAGCTGCGTCGTGGCCGGGAGCACCCAGTCGGCGTAGTCGCAGGTGTCGGTGCGGAAGTGCTCGAGGACGACGGTGAAGAGGTCGTCGCGCGAAAAGCCGCGGATCACATTGTTGAAGTCGGGGGCGATCGCCGCGGGATTCGAGTTGTAGACGATGATCGCCTTCACCGGTGGCCCGCCGACGCCGGCGTCGGGCTTGGTGAGGGCGTCGCCGAGGAGCGACATGTTGATCGTGCGCGTACCCGCGGGGGAGAGGTCCTCGCGGTGGAGCGCCTTCTTGTCGAAGGCGAAGTTCGCGCTGGAGGAGAGCTGGACGCCGCCGCCGGGGCGCCGCCAGTGGCCGGTGACCGCCGGGAGGCAGGCGATCGTGCGGACCGCCATCGCCCCACCGCCGTGGCGCTGGAGGCCGTAGTTCACGCGGAGGAAGCAGGCCTTGGCGGCAGCGAAGCGGCGCGCGAGCGAGGTGATCGTCGCCGCATCCACGCCCGTGATCCGCGCGACGCGGTCGAGCGGGTACTCCTTCACCCGCTCGCGCAGCTCGGCTTCGCCCAGCGTGTGCTTTGCGAGGTAATCCCTGTCCTCGAGACCCTCGGCGAAGATGACGTGCATCATCCCGAGGGCGAGTGCGGCGTCGGTGCCGGGCTGGATGCCGATCCACTCGTCGCACTGCTCGGCGGTGCGGGTGCGGATCGGGTCAATGCAGATGACCTTGGCGCCCTTCGCGCGGGCCTCGAGGACCTTGGGCCAGAGATGCGGGTTGCTCGTGAGCGTGTTCGTGCCCCAGAGCAGGATGAGGTCGGAGTGCGGGACCTCATCGGCGTCGGCGCCGATGTTCGCGCCGACCGTCATGCGCATCCCCATCATTCCGGCGGTGGAACAGATCGTGCGGTCGAGCTTGGAGGCGCCGATCAGATGGAAGAGCCGGCGGTCCATGGACTCGCCCTGCAGGTAGCCCATGGTGCCGGCGTACGAGTATGGGAGGATGGCCTGCGGGCCGTCCTTGGAGGCGCGGATCGCGTTGAGCTTCTCGGCGATCGCGTCGAGCGCCTCGTCCCAGGTGGCCTCGACGAACTCCCCCTTGCCCTTGGGCCCGACGCGGCGAAGTGGCGTGAGGACGCGCTCGGCGTGGTACGTCCGCTCGAGGTAGCGGTTCACCTTCGTGCACAGGAATCCCTGCGTGAAGGGGTGGTCCGGGTCGCCCTGGATGCGGGTGGCGCGGCCGCCCTCGACCGTGACCAGCGTGGCGCAGGTGTCGGGGCAGTCGTGCGGGCAGGCGCCGCGGATCACGCGGGCTGTGGCGGATGCGGTGGCGGTCGGCGCGTTCACCGGGGCCTCACTGGACCGAAGTAGCGGTCTCAATAAGGTAGCGGGGGTATCGTGGCCGCGGCACTCGCGGTCCTTACGGCGAAGCCGCAGCCCCGCCCACCGGATCGATATCCATCTCCTCGACGCCGAGCATCAGGTACATGAATGCCGCGGCCTCCTCCGGCATCGACCCGGCAGGGAAGCTGTCGAGCCACCTCTGGATCGCACCCGCGTGATCCTCGGCGCGGCGTCGCAGCTCCTCGCGCTCGGCAGCCTTGAGCCGGCCCACCAACCACCCGCGGCAGTGGTCGTCGCCGACGCCAAGACGGAGGGCCCACGGCGCGAGGCTCCGGAGCGGTTCGGGGACTCGGTCTACGTCGAAGAGTCGCTGCAGCTCCGCTTGCATCGCGCGGCACTCCCGGCGCTCGGCGGCTTGTCGGCGCTTCCAGGCGGCGGGGTCGCGCCTCCGGCCCAGCCGCTCGATCGCGTCCTCGAGACGGGACCTCACGAAGTTCCTCGGCCGGATGAAGCCGTTGAGCAGTAGCGCCCGCGAGTCCGTCGGCATGCCCGCCGCGGAGAGGTCGCTACGGAGTGATGGGAGGTCTACTCCAGCACGTCCGGCCGCCGCCTCGATCCCCGCGATGGCCTCCGATTCCGCACCGGCCTCCGAGAGCAACGTCAGGATGAAGACCTCCACGTCGTGCTCGCTCGGGTCGAGCCGAGCGGCGGTCCTGAGGGCGTCGAGGGCGTCGGCCGGCTGGCCCGCCGCGTCGAGCACGAAACCGAGCGCGGTCCAAGCCCTGGCGTCCGCGGCGTCGAGCGCGACAGCGGCCCGGAACGACTCGTTCGCGACGGCCAGGGTCGCGTCATCGAACTCGAGGAAGTACTTCGAAAGTGTGGTGAGACCGTGCTCGTACGGGCCGGGCGCCGCAGCCTGCTTCATCGCTCGCCTCAGGGTCGCCGGGTCGCGGCGGCGCGGCGCTTCGCCGGAGCCGGGAGTCGCACCAGCCGTCCCTTCCGCTTCACGATGTTCTTGTAGTCCCACTGCACCGTGCGCGCCTCGGCGAGCCAGCGGCGGAGGAGCTTCGTGTCCACCTCGTCCGTCGACGTGTAACGCGCCTCGGCGGCCTTGAAGGTCCCCTCCTTCTCGAGCCCCTTCGTCTTGAACGACTGACCGCTCCAGAAGAGGAGTCGCACGCAGTCCTTCAGCTTGCTGTAGCCGACGATCGGGTTGCCGTCGAGGAACCAGACCGGATGCGCGTGCCAGACCCTGTTCTCGGCCCCGGGCAGGCCTTGGTCCAGCTCCGCGGCGAGGAGGCGCGCGATGGCGCGGTCGGCGAGGGCCAGCGCGCTGTTGTACTTGCGGGTGTCGGGATGCATGCGGGGAATCTACGCCTCCGCGCTTGCGCGACGATGGGTCGCACTTTACCGTACAAAGCACTTGTCACTTGACCTCCCGGGAGGCGTCGTGCCGCACGGCCCCATCGGACTGACCACGCTCGACCTGCGCGTCGGGCTCCGGATGCTCGCGCGATACCCGGTGCTGACCACGGTCGGGACCCTCGCGATGGCGGTCGCGGTGGCGCTCGGCACGATCTACTTCGAGGCGATAGACAAGGTCCAGAACCCGCGGCTCCCGATCGCCGACGCCGGGCGCGTGGTCTCGCTGCACCAGTGGGACGTCAACGCGTTCACGGCCGAGCCGCGTCTGTTGCACGACTTCGCCGCCTGGCGCGGACAGTTGCGGTCGGTCGAGGAACTCGGCGCCGCGATGACCTTCCAGCGCAACGTCATGTCGGAGGACGGGCAGGTCGAACCGGCGATCGGCGCCGAGGTGACGGCGAGCGCCTTCCGGATCATGGGGACGCCGGCGCTGCACGGGCGCACGCTCCTCGCACGGGACGAGGAGCCCTCAGAGCCGCTCGTGATGGTCCTCGGCCACGCGCTCTGGGCGTCACGGTTCGACGCCGACCCGGGGATCATCGGCCGGACGCTCAAGGTCGGTAGCGCCTCGGCGACCGTGGTGGGCGTGATGCCGCCTCGATTCGCCTTCCCGGAGAACCAGCACCTCTGGCTCCCGTTGCGGACAGATGGCGCGTCGCTCGCGCCGCGGACGGGGCCGGCGGTGGAGGTGTTCGGCCGTCTCGCGGCGGGGGTGACGCTAGAGGACGCGCGCGCCGAACTCGACGTGATCGCGGCGCGGCTGAGCGCGGACGTTCCCGCGACGCACGAGCACCTCCGGGCGCGGATCCTCCCGTATGCGAAGCCGCTCAACGAGAGCGGCGAGCGGGCGATGATCCGCAACATCATGTATGCTGCGAACGGCGTCTTCCTGATGCTTCTCGCGATCATGTGCGCGAACGTCGCGACGCTGGTGTTCGCGCGGACGGCGACGCGTACCTGGGAGCTGACGGTGCGGAGCGCGCTCGGCGCGAGCCGCGGCCGGATCGTCCGCCAGCTCTTCACCGAGGCGCTCGTGCTGACCGGGCTCGCGACGATCGTCGGGCTGCTCATCGCGAAGGTCGCCCTCCGGATGGCGGTGGACGCCTTCGCGCAGGGCGGCACGCTCCCGTTCTGGATAGACTCGAGCCTCTCCTGGCGGACGCTCCTCTACGCCGGCGTGCTCACGCTCTTCGCTGCGGCGATCGTCGGCGTCCTCCCGGCGCTCCGCGCGACGCGCGTGAACATCCAGGAGGCGCTGCGCGGCGCGGGCGCCGGCGGCGCGACGCTCAAGTTCGGCGGCTTCTGGACCGCGGTGATCGTCGTGCAGGTCGCGGTGACGGTGCTCTTCCTGCCGCTCGCGGCGGGGGGCGCGGTCGAGGCCAACCGGTTCAGCCAGCGCGCCGCGGGGATCGGCGCCGATCGCTACATGACGGCGACGATCGGGATGGACCGCGAGGAGTACGCGCGCGACTCGGCGGCGCAGGCCGCGCACGCCGCGAGGACCAAGCTCGCGATGGAGCGGTTCGAGCAGCGGCTGCGCGAGGAGCCGGGGGTCGAGGCGGTCGCCTTCGCCGATCGCCTGCCGGTGGAGGACCAGTTCAAGTACGGGATCGCGATAGACACCTTCCCCGGCGCGCCGGTCACGGAGCTGCGGCGGAGCACCCTCGTGCATGTCTCGCAGGGCTTCTTCGACGCGTTCGGCACGCGGGTGCTCGCGGGTCGCGGGTTCGAGGCGATCGACTTCGACCGCGGGGGCGTGATGCTCGTCAACCGGTCGTTCGCTCGGAACGTCTTCGGCACCGAGGATGCGATCGGCCGCCGCGTGCAGATCCGCGGCGGCGAGGTCTCTTCGGTGGCGGGCGAGACCTGGTACGAGGTCGTCGGGATGGTCGCCGACTTCGGGTGGCAGTTGCAGCGGCCGGAGGAGCAGTCGGCGATGTACCTGCCGAGCATCCCCGGCGTCGGGCAAGCGTCGCAGGTCGCGGTGCGCGCGCAGGACACCGAGGCCATCGCGGCGCGGATGCGGGCGATCGCGGCGGAGGTGGACCCGACGCTGCGGCTCTCGGACGTGAAGGGGCTGGGCGACGCCGGCGGCGGCGAGGCGCGCGGGAACTGGATCCTCAGCGGGGTCGCGTGGCTCGTCGGCCTCCTCGTGATGCTCCTTTCGGCGATGGGGATCCACGCCCTGATGTCGTTCACCGTGACGCGCCGTACGCGCGAGATCGGCGTCCGGGTCGCGCTCGGCGCGGGGCCGGGGCGGATCGTCGCCGACATCTTCCGCCGCGCCTTCATCCAGGTGAGCGCGGGGCTTGTGATCGGGAGCGGTCTCGCGTTCCTCGTCGGCGTGAAGTCGCAGCAAGGGCTGATGCTGCTGCTCGGGGCGAACGCGCTGATGCTCGTGGTCGCGATGGTGGCGTGCGCGCTGCCGGTGCGGCGGGCGCTGCGGATCGATCCGTCGGAGGCGCTGCGGTCGGAAGGCTAGGGCAGTCCCGGCTTCGGGGCGATCGCGGCGACGATCGCCCGCGTCTCGCGCGCCGAGCTGCCGTCGGCGACGACGCGGACCTCGCTCCCCGGCGCGACCTCGCGGCGCACCATCGCGATCGCGAGTGGCCCTGTCGGCAGGAGGTCGGTGCTCGAGCGAACGTCGCCGACCTCCTTCCCCTCGGCGTCAACGACCTTGGCGCCGACAACCAGTCGCTCCGGCGAGGTGAGCCAGCGGAGGAGCCGGTTCACGTGGCCGCGGAAGTGGATCCGTGCGACGACCTCCTGGCCCGTGTAGCACCCCTTGTCGAAGGAGATCGCGCCGAGGTCGTCGAGGACGGCCTCCTGAGGGAGGGTCTCGTCGGTCATCTCGACGCCCCACGCCGGGACGCCGGCGGCGATCCGCATCGCCTCGACCTCGTCGGCTGACGCGTCGCGCGCGCCGGCGGCGCGGAGTCGGCCGGCGATCGCCTCGATCGCGTCGCGCGGGCCGATGAGGTCAACGCCGGCGGGAGCGAGGTCGTCGGAGCGGAGTCGCATGAGGCCGTCGTCGAGTGCGCCGAGGGCGGCTGTGACGATTGCGTCGGCACCGTCGCCGTGCACGCCGAGGCATCCGGTACTCGCGGTGACATCCACGTACTTCGCCAGCCGCGGGTTCACGAACTTGGCTGTCATCGCGCGGAAGCCCGGTCCGGCGGCCGCGTCGGCATCCACGAGGAGGTCGGCGCCGCGATCCACCACGCGGACGAGGGCGAGCACCTTCCCCTTCGGGGTGAGCGCGGCCGCGCGCATCGGGATGCCGGGCGCGAGCTTCGTGATGTCGTTCGTGAGGAGCCCGTTGAGCGACTCCTTCGCCTTCTCCCCCGCGAATGTCATCCGCAGGCGGGCCGAGCGATCCACGAGCACCGGCGCCGTCATCGTTCGCCTCCCGCGGAGGCGGAGAGGAGGGTGCGGATGCGATCCACGCCGAGGTCATCCAGCGACTCGACCCAGCCGTCGGCCTCGAGCGCTTCGTGCGGCGGGATCCGCCCGACGGCGACGCAGGGGATGCCGGCATCGCGCGCCGCGCGCACGCCGACGAGATGGTCCTCGACGGCGAGGGGCCGGAGTTGCTGGCCGGGGAAGAGCTGGCCGATGCGCGCGAGCGCGGCGAGATAGGGGGCGCGCGAGGGCTTGGGCGGCGTGACGTCATCGGCGCCGATGATCGGGCGGAAGATCCCCTCGAGTCCCGCGATCTCGAGCGCGAACTCCGCCTCGCGCCGCAGGGCGCGGGTCACGAGGGCGAGGCGGCAATTCACGCCGAGTCGCTCGAGCGCGTCACGCACGCCGGGTTGGAGCGTGAGTCCCTTCGCACACCGCGCGGCGAAGGCGCGCTCGGCGCGCAGCTGCGCGAGTTCCACCGCGGTCTCGTCGTCGGGGAGTCCGGCGGCGCGACGCGCGCGACGCACGCCATCGGCAGTCGCGAGGCCCGACGCCTGGTCGAGCACGGCGCGGTCGGGGTGCGCTCCCTCGGCCGCGAGAGCCTCGCGCAGGGCGTCGCGGCGCAGCCGCGCCGTCTCCGCGACGACACCCTCGAACTCGACCAGCAGGACGGGCACCTCCATGCCTCGAATCCTAACGATGCGTGGGGGCGCGAGTGCAGCGGCAGGTCAGGGGCCCGAGGTCTCCCGTGCGTCGTGCAAGTCGAGCAACTCGACCGGATGGCGCGCGACGACCGTGCTCCCCGCGAGGAGGAGTCCCCCGCCGATCTGCATGAGGCAGCCGGGATTGCCCGTGGCCACCACCTCGGCGCGCGACTCGGCGATCCGCGCGAGCTTCGGCGCGAGGACGCGCTCGGCGACCTCCGGCCGCACGAGACTGAAGATCCCGGCGCTGCCGCAGCACTGGTCGCTGTCCGCGAGGGGGACGAGGCGGACGCCGGGGAGGGCGCCGAGGAGCGCGAGGGGCTGGGTGGTGATCCGCTGGCCGTGTTGCAGGTGACAGGGTGCGTCGTATGCGACACGGATCGCGGCAGTGGCGGAGGGGGCGGTACGCGCGTCGCTCCCCGCGCCACGCGTCGCCGGTGTCGCCGGCCGGAGCACCTCGGTCACATCCCGGACCTTCGCGGCGAAGGCCGCGGCGCGGGCGCTCCACGCGTGGTCATTCACGAGGAGGTGTCCGTACTCCTTGCACATCGCACCACAGCCGGCGGAGTTCACGACGACGGTGCTCGCGCCGCTCGCCTCGAAGGCGGCGATGTTGGCGCGCGCGAGTGCGCGGGCGCCTTCGGCATCACCGGCGTGGGCGTGGAGCGCGCCGCAGCAGCGCTGCCCGGTGGCTGAGACCATCCGCCAGCCCTGGCGCGCGAGCGTGCGCTCGGTGGAGCGGTTCACCTCGGCGAAGAGTCCTTCCATGACGCAGCCGGTGAGGAGCGCGGCTCTGCCCTGTGACCCGTCGCCGGCGGCGGCCGACGCGCGACCGGGCTCGCGCGCCGTTGACGCGAGCATCGCGAACGGCATCGCGAGCCGCCGCGGGAGGACTCGTGCCATCGCCCGCGCGATGCCCGTAGCCCGCGCGAACCGCGCGAGTGCGAGTGCCGTCCGGAGCAACGCCGGACGCGCGAAGACGCCGAGCACGATCCGCGCGACGAGTGGAAGGGGGCGGTGCTCGATCAGCGTTGCCCGCGTGGCTTCGAGCAGTCGTCCATACGGCACGCCGGCTGGGCACGCCGTCTCGCAGCCGCGGCAGCCAAGGCACTGGTCGAGGTGCCGCCCGACATCGGGATCGTCGGGGGCGACGCTGCCGTCGAGCAACGAGCCCATCAATAGGAGCCGCCCGCGCGGCGAGTCGTTCTCGTCCTCGAGCGCGAGGTAGGTGGGGCAGGCCTGCAGGCAGAAGCCGCAATGCACGCAGGCGTCGAGTCCGGCGCGTTCCTGCTCGAGGGGAGTCGTCATGCCGCGTCCCCCAGCAGGCCGGGGTTCAGCACACGCCTGGGATCGAAGGTCGCCTTGAGACGCCGCGAGAGCGCGTCCCAGCGCCACTGCGCCGCCGGGGCGACGGGGTCGCGCGCTGCGCGGAGCGTGTCCCACGCCCTCGTGTCGAGAGGCTTGGTGTCGCCGAGGGCGCGCAGGGCGGCGCGCGCTGCGGCGACGAAGCTCGTGTTGCCGCCGATCCGGACGAGCCAGGCGGCGCCAGCGACGCCGAGTGCGGTCGCCTCGCTCGCGGAGAGTGGCTCGCAGGCGAGGGGTGCGAGGGGGCCACGGCGGAAGTCGCGGGTGTCGCCCGTCTCGAGCGCCCAGGTCTCGTCAACCGCCGGCCGGGCCCGGAGCCGCAGGTGCAGTCGCGTGATCACGGCGAGGGTGCCCCACGATCCGGTGAAGGCGCGGGTGAGGTCGAACCCCGCGACGTTCTTCACCACGCGGCCGCCCGCGGAGATGACGCGACCGGTGCCGTCCACGGCGTCCAGCCCGAGGACGAGGTCGCGCGGGTGGCCGAGGGTGGCGGCGAAGGGGCCGGTCGTCGCGGTCGCGACCGTCGCGCCGACGGTGCCGCGGTCGTCGCCCCAGGGGAGGAGCGGACACCACTGACCGTGGTGGCGGGTGACCTCGTCGAGCTCGGCGAGCGTCGTGCCGGCCTCGACTGTCATCGTGAGGTCACCCGGCTCGTACGAGACGACGCCGCTGATCGCCGCCAGCGGGAGTGGTGCAGCCGCGTGCACGCGGTGGCCTGCGCCGAGCCAGGTCCCGGCACCGGCGATGCGGAGCGCGCGGCCCGCGTCGTGCGCGTCGTGCACGATCGCGGCGACCTCGGCAGTGCCGCGCGGCGCGCTCACCCGGATGCGCCTCGTGCGGACGCGTCGGGTGCGGTCGCGCCCCGCGCGGTGGGCGCGGCGTGCCATTCGCGGCAGGTGTGCACGGGGACGACCTTCCCCGGATTCGACCGCCGCGCCGGATCGAAGACCTCGCGCAGGTCGCACATCGCCTCGAGCGTCGGCGGGGTGAAGAGCGCTTCCATATAGGGGAGCTTGTCGAGCCCGATCCCGTGCTCTCCGCTGATGGATCCGCCGGCGGCGATGCAGACCCCCATGATCTCCTGCATGGCCTGGGAGACGCGTGCGGACTCATCGGGATCGCCGGCGTCGTACGGGGTGTTCGGGTGCAGGTTGCCGTCGCCCGCGTGGAGGAGGTTGCAGACGCGGACGCGGTGCCGCTGGCCGATCTCGATCACCCGCTCGAGGACGTCGGCGAGCCTGGAGCGCGGGACGACGCCATCCTGCACGGCGAGGTGCGGCGCGACGCGACCCATCGCCCCGAAGGCCTTCTTGCGGCCCTGCCAGAGCCGCACGCGCTCGGCGGCGTCGCGGGCGACGCGGACCTCGCGGGCGCCGGCATCGCGGCAGATGCGCTCGACGGCGGCGGCATCCTCCTCGATGCCGGCGGCCGCGCCATCCACCTCGACGAGGAGCACCGCGGCGGCATCGCGCGGATAGCCGGCGGCATAGATGCTCGACTCGACGGCCTCGATCGTCGCGTGGTCCATCAGCTCGAGCGCAGCCGGCACGATCCCGGCGGCGATGGTCCGCGACACCGACTCGGCGGCGGCGCGCACGGTCGTGTAGTCCGCGAGGAGGGTGATGATGCGTTCGGGGTCCGGCGTCAGGCGCACCGTGACGTCGGCGACGACGCCGAAGCAGCCCTCGCTCCCGATGAAGGCGCCGAGGAGGTCGTAGCCGGCGGCCGCGGCGTGGGGATCGTCGCCACGGTCGAGCGTGACGAGGTCGCCATCGGGGAGGATCACGGTGGCGCGCACGACGTGGTTGAGCGTGACACCGTACTTGAGGCAGTGCGGACCGCCGGCGTTCTCGGCGACGTTGCCGCCGATCGTGCAGGCGCTCTGCGAGGAGGGATCGGGGGCGTAGTGGAGCCGGTGGGGCGCGGCGGCCTTGGTGAGCGAGGTGTTCACGACCCCCGGCTCGACCGTCGCGGTGCGGGCCTCGGGGTCGATCGCGATGATCCGCTTGAGGCGCTGGAGCCCGAGCAAGGTGATGCCGTCGGCGAGGGCGCCGCCGGAGAGGCCGGTGCCGGCGCCGCGGGCCACGAATGGGGCGTCGGCGGCGGCGAGGGCGCGGACCACGGCGATCAGCTCGTCGCGCGTGCCGGGGAAGACGGCGAGCGAGGGATGCCGCGCGTGCCCGGGGAGCCCGTCGGAGCGGTAGACCAGGAGCGACGAGGGTCGCGTCAGTACGTGCGCCTCGCCGACGATCCGCGCGAGCTGCTCCGCCAGGGGGCCAGCAAGGTGGCTCACGCCTCGAAGCTACACGAAGGGGGCCCGGATTCGCATCCGGACCCCCTTCGCTGTCACCGCGCGTTCACCGGGCGCGCGATGAACTTGTCAGGTCACCGACCAGAACCCGGCGAGGGCCCGGCCCTCGGGGGCGGAACGGAGCTTGTCGAAGGCGCGCTCTCGGATCTGGCGGATCCGCTCGCGGGTGACGCCCATCAGGGCGCCGATCTTCTCGAGCGTCATCGCCTCGGCCCCTTCGTCGAGACCGTAGTAGAGATTGAGGATCTTGCGCTCGCGCGGCGTGAGGTAGTTGCGGAACACCTTGTCGATGCACTCGCGCATGAGCTTGAAGTCGGTGCGCTCCTCGATCTCGACGCCGTCGCCGCCGGCGAAGCGCTCGCCGAGGGTGCAGGCCTCGCGGTCGGAGCGATCCACCGGCGCGTCGAGCGAGAGCTCGGTGCTCGACATCTGCTTGGAGGAGCGGATCTGCTCGGGGGTCTCGTCGAGGAGGCGGCCGATCTCGCTGTCGGTCGGGTCGCGCTTGAGCACCTGTGCGAGGACCGTCTCGGCGCGCGAGAGCCGGATGAGCTGCGAGTTCTGGTTGAGCGGGATGCGGACCGAGCGGGTCTGCTCGGCGAGCGCCTTGAGGACCGCCTGGCGCACCCACCACACGGCGTAGGAGATGAACTTCA
>CAZYUL010000019.1:0-45668 GCA_964650715.1 uncultured Gemmatimonas sp.
CCGCCGCTGGCGCCGCTGCCACCCGAGCCGCCGCTGGCGCCGCTGGCGCCGCTGGCGCCGCTGCCGCCGGAGCCGCCGCTGCCGCCGGAGCACTGGGCGTTCGACGAGTTCCACGACTTCGACTTCCGCTTCGACGAGATGTTCGATCGCGAGTTCGGGCGGGAGTTCGGGCGGGAGTTCGGGCGGGAGTTCGAGCACGCCTTCGACTTCGAGCCGCTGACGGCGCACCTGCGCTCGCAGCCGTCGCTGCTCAGTTCGACGACGCGCTTCCCGCAGGATCCCGCGGACTCGATCTACCGCGAGGCGCGCACTTTGTTCAACCGCGGCGAGTGGCGTCGCGCGGCCACGCTCTTCGCGCAGGTCGCGAACCGGACGCCGGCCTCGGCGTACGCCCCGGAGGCGCTCTACTACCAGGCGTTCGCGCTCTACCGCATCGGCGGCGTGAGCGAGCTGCGCGAAGGGCTCGCCGCGCTCGACGACCGGAAGGCCCGCTTCCCACGGGCCCGGAACCCGGAGGAGGCGGATGCGCTCGCGACGCGGATCGGTGGTGCGCTCGCCGCGCGCGGGGACACCCGCGCCTCCAGCCGCGTGAGCCAGGCGGCCAGCGCCGCCGCGACCGCGTGCGACACCGAGGAGGCGCAGGTGCGCGCCTCGGCGCTCAGCGTGCTGATGCGCAACGATCCCGACGCGGCGATGCCGCTGCTCGTGCGCGTGCTCGACCGCAAGGACGAGTGCTCGGTCTCGCTGCGCAAGAACGCGGTGATGCTGATCGGGACCAAGGGGGACGACCAGTCGAAGGCGAAGCTCGCCGAGGTGGCGCGCTCCGACCCGTCGCCGAGCGTGCGCGGCGACGCGATCGGCTATCTCGCGCGGGTCTCCGGCGACGAGGTGGTGAGCGCGCTGGAAGCGGTGATCCGCAATCCCGAGGAGCAGCAGAGCGTGCAGCTGGCGGCGGTGCGCGCGTTGGGTTCGCACGAGAGCACGCGGGCGCGCAGCGCGATCCGCTCGCTCGTCGAGCGCACCTCGGCGCCCGAGCGCCTTCGGCTCGAGGCGATCTCGACATTCGACCGGAACGCCGGGAGCTTCGGCTACGTCTACAGCTGCAACGCCAACGACTGCACGCCGGCGGCCCTCGCGGGACAGGCCGTGTCGGTGACGACAGCGCGCCCCGCGGTGCCGCCGACGCCGCCAGCGCCGGCGCGCCCCGCGGTCGCCCCCCTGCCGGCCGGCCGCGCGGGCCAGGCGATGGTCGTGGATGCCTCGACCCTCGACGCGATCCGGTTCGCGAACGCGGAGTCGGAGCGGCGGATCTCCCCCGAGGACGCGCAGTGGCTGCGCGGGGTGTACCCGCGCCTCGAGACGACGCGACTCAAGTCGCGCGCGGTCGCGGTGCTCTCCCGCGCGACGGACGAGGGCACGCTGATGTGGCTGATGGAGCTGATCCAGCAGGAGGAGGAGCCCACCGACGTGCGCGCGACGGTGCTCTCGCGCCTCGGGCGCGAGCTCCCGATCCCGCAGCTCAACCGGCTCTACGACGGCGCCTCGAGCCGCACCGTGCGCTCGCAGATCATCGACGTCCTCGGCGACCGCAAGGAGCCCGAGGCCACTGACAAGCTCATCGAGATCGTGCGCCGTGGCACCGACCCGCAACTGCGGCGCTCGGCGATCACCGCCCTGAACAACAAGAAGGACCCGCGCACGACCCAACTCCTGCTGGAGCTGATCGACCGGTGACCACGACTCGGAGGACCCCAGGGGGCGCGCCCGTCCGGCCGCGCCCCGGCACGACGCTCCTCGCCACCGGACTGGCCGCGCTCGTCGCCGCCGGGTCGCTGCTGGCCCAGGGGAGCGCGATCGACCGCCGCGTGGCCGCGGTGGGCAATGGCAGGGCCGAACTCAACTTCCCCTCGCGCGCCGAGACCTGCGGCGATGGCGCCCGGTTCTTCCGGTACTCGGACGACTCGTGGTACGGGAACTGGAGCGAGATGAGCGGGAGCTTCACGTCATCGAGCGTCCGCGCCGAGTGCGAACGCGGCCCGGTGCGGGTGCTGGTGACCGTCGCCGACCGCGAGATCGTGCGGATCGAGACCTTCATCGGACCCCTGCAGCGCGCCGAGGATGCGACGGATCTCGGCGAGGTGAGCGCGCGCGAGGCGTCGGCGTGGCTCCTCTCGCTCGCGGCGCGGCTCGACGGCCGCCCGGCGCGGGATGCGATCCTCCCCGCGGTGCTCGCCCGCGACGCGGAGGCGACGCTCGGCTTGGTGAATGTGGCGCGCGATACCGACCGGGCCCGCGACACGCGACGGAGCGCCATCAGCTGGCTCCCGCGCGTGAGCGAGGGACAGGAGACGCAGGCGGTGCGCACGCTCGCCGACCTCGCGCGGAACGCGGATGACGCCCCGGCAGTCCGGCAGAGCGCGGTGACCGCGCTGCTCCGCGTGCCACGCGGCGCCGGCCTGACCGCGCTCACGCAGCTCGCCCAGGCGTCGGACGACCCGTGGCTGGCGCGGGAGGCGACGCGCTCGCTGGCACGGAGCGGCGATCCCCGGGCGCGGGAGTTCCTGCGCGAGGTGGTGGCCGACTCGCGGCGGCCCGAGGAGCTGCGGGCGGCGGCGATCGCGGGACTCGGCGGCGAGATGGCGACCGGGGCCGATGCGCGGCTGCTGCGCGACACCTATCGGACGCTCAATGCGGACAAGGTGAAGGACGCGGTGCTCTCGTCGGTGGCGGGGATCGGCGGCAAGGCGAACGCGGACTGGCTGATGACGGTCGCCCGCGACACGCGGGAGACGCCGGCGTTGCGACGGAAGTCGGTGCAGTTGGCGGAGCGCGCCGGGGCGAGCGGGGAGGACCTGTCCGCGCTCTACGACGACATGACCGACACCGAGACCCGTGGCGCGGTGATCAGCGCGCTCGCGACCGAGGGGTCGCGGCCGGCGCGGGAGAAGTTGATGGCGATCGCGAAGTCCACGGAGACGCCGACGCTGCGGCGGCGCGCGATCAGCGCGCTCGAGCGGCACGACAGCCCGGAGGTGCGGGAGGCGCTGCAGGCGATCATCAGACCAGAGTGAGGAGCGAGGAGCGAGGGGAAGGAGCGAGGGAAGAGAGGGGGAGGGGGAAGGGGTGAGGGGAAGGGGAAGGGGGAGGAGGGTGGAGGGGCCAGGGCCCGTCCACCCTCCTTCGTCCCTCCTCCATCCGTAGTCCTAGTGCTTCGCGAAGACGCTCGTCTGCCCTGTCGCGGTGAAGGCGATCACGTCGTAGCGCTGGTAGCCCGAGGGGGGGCCTTGCTCCATCCCGGGCGAGCCGATCGGCATTCCGGGCACCGCGATGCCTCGCACCCCAGCGGGACGTTCGCGCAGGAGCCGCTTCACGTCGTCGGCGGGGACGTGGCCCTCGACGAGGAACTGGCCGATGACGACCGTGTGGCAGGAGGCGAGGCGCGCCGGCACGCCGAGATCGCGCTTCACGCCCGCGAGGTCGTGGGTGTCGGCGACGCGCACGGTGAAGCCCGCCTTCTGCGCGTGCTCCACCCAGAGCGAGCAGCACCCGCAGTTGGGGTCCTTGTACACGGTCATCGGCGGCAGCGCCTGCTGCGCGGCCGTCGTGCGCGCGGCGACGAGCGGGACTCCAGCGGCGCCAACGGACATCAGGATGAAGTCACGCCGATCCATGGTCTCTCTCCGGCATCGCGGTTCCGTTCACCTTCCACCTTCCACCATTCACCGCCGTTCCGATCCTCGCCGCATTCACCGAGCGATGCCCGCCAACGCCGCCACGATCAGCAGCGCCAGCTGCGGCCCCTTGTACGAGTCCGGCAGCTCCTGATACGACTCCTCCGTCCCGTGCGCGCCCGTGCTCCGGCCGCCGCCATTGATCGTGATCGCCGGGATCCCCAGCGAGATCGGCAGGTTGGCGTCGGTGCTCGAGGCGTTCGTGCTCGGGATCCAGCCGATCGCCTCGACCGCGGCCCAGGCGGTGCGCACGATCGGGGCGTCGTCGCTCTGCCCGCCGGTCGGGCGGATGCCGATCGTGTCGTACTTCACCGTGATCCCCGCGCGCGAGTTGGGCCACCTTGCCCGTTCCTCGGCGGCGCCGGCCTCGATCGCCGCGCGGATCCGCTTGTCTATGTCGGCGAGCGCCGCAGCGTCCTCCGAGCGCATGTCCACGTCCATCTGCGCCAGGGGCGTGATGGTGTTCACGCTCGTGCCCCCGCGGACGATCCCGACGTTGTAGGTCACGCGCGGGCGCGTGCTGACCTGCAGGTCCGCGATCTTCGCGATCGCGCGCCCCATCGCGTGCATCGGGTTCGCCATGCCGAAGGCGCCGTAGCTGTGCCCACCGGGACCTTCGAATGACACGGTGTAGCGGTGGCTCCCGACGGCTCGCGACGTGATGCTCCCGAGTCCGGCGCCATCCACCGAGATGAAGAAGTCGATGCGCCCCGGGAACTCCTTGGTGAGGAGGTGCCGCACGCCGCGGAGGTTCCCCGGGCCCTCCTCGCCGACGTTCCCCACCAGGTACACGCGTCCCGCCGGCTCGACGCGCGACTCGTTGAGGACGCGCGCGAGCGTGAGCACCACCGCGAGTCCGCGGCAGTCGTCGCCGATGCCCGGGCCGTTCACGCGGTCGCCGATCCGGGTGGTGCGGACGTCCGTCTCCTCGGGGAACACCGTGTCCAGGTGCCCGGCGATCATCACCGTCGGTCCCTGCCCACGGCCGATCTCCGCGATCACGTTCCCCTCGGTGTCTATCCGCGTGTTGTCGTAGCCGAACCCGACGAGACGCTTCCGGAACTCCTCGGCGCGGCGATCCTCCTTGAACGGCGGGGCAGGCACCTCGCAGATCGAGACCTGCTGGTCGAGGGTCCACGCCTGCAGCGTGCGCATCTGCTCCATCGCGCGCACGATCGCGGGGTCGTCGAGGGGGAGCTTCGCGTCCTGGGCGGCGACGGCGAGCGGGAGGAGCGCGATCGCGAGGGAACCGCAGAGGCGCCGAAAGGTGGCGCGCCGCGGGCTGTGGGAGGCGGGTATGCGGTGCATATTCGCAATCTACCCCGGACCACTCATGACCGCCCATCCCTGGCTCAAGCACTACGATCCGGATGTCCCGGCCACGCTCGGCACCTACCCCGCCCGGACCCTCCTCGACTACCTCGACGACGGGATCCGCGCCCGCCCCGGCGCGACCGCGCTCTTCTTCAAGGGGCGTCGCATCTCGTGGGGCGCGCTCGCCGAGGCGAGCGACGCGTGCGCGGCCGCGCTCGCGGGGTTCGGCGTCAAGCGCGGCGATCGCGTGGCCGTCCTCCTCCCGAACTGCCCGCAGTTCTTCGTCGTCGAGTTCGCCGTCTGGAAGCTCGGCGCCGTGCTCGTCCCGCTGAACCCGGTCTATACCGAGGACGAGCTCGTCGGGCCGATCCGGACCACGACGCCGACGCTCATCATCACGCTCTCCGCCTTCTACGAGCGGGTGAAGGCGGTGCAGAAGCGCACCGGACTCCGGACGGTCGTGCTCACGAACATCAAGGAGTGGTTCCCGACGCTCCTCAAGCTGGTCTTCACGATCGCCGTGGAGAAGAAGATGGGTCATCGCGCGTCGGCACGGGACGGCGATCCCTGGCTCGGCGCGCTGGTGGACGCGCACCGCGGGATCAAGCCGAAGGAGGACCGGCCGGGCGTGGATGACGACGCCATCCTGCTGATGAGCGGCGGCACGACGGGCACGCCGAAGGCGGTGCGCGTGCACCACGGCGGACTCGTGCAGACGGGGATGCAGGTCCGCGCGTGGCTGTCGTCGGTGCTCCCGGAGTGGACCGGCATCTATTGCCTCCCGCTCCCGCTCTTCCACAGCTTCGCCGCCTGCGGGGTGCAGAGCGCCTGCATCACCGGCCACAACGCGATGGCGCTCGTGCCCAACCCCCGCGACTTCGCGGACCTCATCAAGACGATCGAGCAGACCAAGCCGACCGTGTTCTGCGGCGTGCCGACGCTCTACAACGCGCTGCTCAACCAGCCGCGGGTGCAGCAGGGGAAGGTGGACTTCCGCTCGATGCAGGCGTGCGTCTCCGGCGCGGCGCCGATGATGGCCGAGACGCACAAGCGCTTCCGCGAGGTCACCGGCGCCCGCGTGATCGAGGGGTACGCGCTCACCGAGTCGCTCCTCGCCGCGACGCTCTGGCCGCTCCGCGGGCCAGAGAAGATCGGCTCGGTGGGGGTGCCGCTCCCCGATTGCGAGGTGCGGATCGTGGATGCCGACGACCCGACCAAGGAGCTGGCATCGGGCGAGGTCGGGGAGATCCTCCTCACCGGGCCGCAGATCATGCGCGGCTACTACAATGCACCCGAAGGGACGGACCAGATCCTCCACACGCACGCCGACGGACGGCGATGGCTGCACACCGCCGACCTCGGCTACCTCGACGAGGATGGGTACCTCTTCATCGTGGATCGCAAGAAGGACCTGATCAAGATGGGGGGCATGCAGGTCTGGCCGCGCGAGATCGAGGAGGCGATCGCGAAGCACCCGGCCGTCGCCGAGGTCGGCGTGCGCGGATTCCCCGACGCAGCGCGCGGCGAGGTGGCGGTGGCGTTCGTCGTGCGACGCACCGGGCAGGCGGTCACCGACACCGACATCCGGAACTGGTGCAAGGAGCACCTCGCGCCGTTCAAGGTGCCGGCGCGGGTGGTGTTCAAGCAGGAGTTGCCCAAGAGCATGATCGGGAAGATCCTGCGGCGGTTCCTGACCGAGGAGGAGAAGGCCAAGGCGTGAGCGTGCGCGGCGCGGGCCTCGCCGTCGTCGTCGCGGCGATGCTCCTGTGGTGCGCGCCGACGCCACCGCCGCGCGTCCTCCTCATCTCGCTCGACGCCTTCCGCTGGGACTACCTCGACCGGCCGGGCGCGGCACACCTGCGCGCCCTCGCCGCGCGCGGCGTCCGCGCCGAGCGGATGATCCCCGCGTTCCCCTCGAAGACGTTCCCGAATCACTACACGCTGGTCACCGGGCTCACTCCCGAGCACCACGGCATCGTGGCCAACGCGATGCGCGACTCGGCGCTCGGACTCTTCCGCACGAGTGACTCCGTGGCCCAGCAGGACGCGCGCTGGTGGGGCGGGGAACCCATCTGGCGGACCGCCGAGCGCCAGGGGCGCCGCGCGGCATCACTCTTCTGGCCGGGGAGCGAGGCACCGATCGGCGGCGCACGGCAGGCCTGGTGGTGGCGCTACGACCACGATCTCCCGCGCGACGCGCGGGTGCGGCAGGTGATCGAGTGGCTCGCGCTCCCGGCCGACTCGGCGCCCGCGGTGATCACGCTCTACTTCTCGGACGCGGACGACGCGGGGCACCGCTTCGGGACGGAGGCGCCGCAGGTGGACAGCGCCATCGCGCGCGTCGACTCCGCGGTCGGCGCGATCGTCCGCGCCATCGACTCGCTCGGGCTGCGCGAGGTGGTGAACCTCGTCGTCACCGCTGACCACGGGATGGCCGACGTCGCCGGGGACCGCGTGATCCTCCTCGACGACTACCTCGACCTGCGCACCGTGGACATCGTGGACTGGACTCCGGTGGCGGCGATCGCGCCGCGCGACGGCGACGCCTTACGCGTGTACCAGGCGCTCGCGGGACGGCATCCCCACTTGCAGGTGTACCGGAAGGGCGAGGTCCCGGCGCGATACCACTTCAACGCGCATCCGCGGATCACGCCGATCGTCGCCGTGGCCGACCAGGGGTGGGTGATCACCGATCGCGAATCGCTGCGCCGGCGCGGCGGACCCGCCGGGGTCACCGGCGCGGCGCACGGCTACGATCCGGATCTCGTCTCGATGGGTGCGGTCTTCATCGCCGCGGGACCGGGCGTCGCGGAAGGGCGCGTCGTGCCGCCCTTCCGCAACGTCCACGTGTACGAACTCATGGCGGCGCTCCTGCGCCTGCGGCCCGCGCCGAACGACGGCTCCCTCGACTCGGTCCGCGCGATCCTGCGCTGAGCCGCCCGACGCGACGGCTCGGCGGACGGCTCACATCTCGTCCACCTTGCGCAGTTCGATCCGTCCGCCGAGCTCGAGGTGCGGGCAATCCTCGCAGGTCGCGATGGCCTCGGCGTAGTCCTTCGCCTTGATGATCCAGAATCCGCCGATGACCTCCTTCGCCTCGGCGTACGGACCGTCCTTCACGACCATCTTCCCGTTCTTGGCAGTGAGGTGCTTGCCGCCCTCCTCGCCGAGCTTCTCACCGACGACGATCCGGCCCGCCTTGCCGAGCTTCCCGCCCCACGCGTTGTACTTCGCGACGATCCGCTGCATCTCGGCCGGGGACATCTTCGACAGCGTGGGCAT
This sequence comes from uncultured Gemmatimonas sp., assembly GCA_964650715.1. Lineage (GTDB taxonomy): Bacteria > Gemmatimonadota > Gemmatimonadetes > Gemmatimonadales > Gemmatimonadaceae > Pseudogemmatithrix. Next base: position 8,328 of record CAZYUL010000019.1, read on the forward strand.
GTGGTCGTGGAGCAGGAGCATGAACTTCGCCATCGTCGGATCCTCGTGCGCGGGTTGATCGGGCCGGTGCGTCCGGCCCTCTTGGCCTATGACGGACGGAGCGCCGCGGAATCGACATCCGACGCGCCGAGTCCGGCAAGTCGTTGGGAGATATGGCGTTGCACGGGCGCCGAGCGGGTGAGCGCCCGCGCGCGCTCCCACGACTCCTTCGCCTCCCGCTGCCGGCCGAGGGTCTCGAGGAGCTCGGCGCGCACCGCATGCAACAGGTGGTAATCGTCGAGCGCGCCGCCGCGTCGGATCGCCTCCACCTCGCGCAGCGCGTCGAGCGCCCCACGCGATCCGCGGACGGCGACCGCACGGTTGAGGCGCGCGACGGGAGAACCGGTGAGTGCGACGAGCCGGTCGTACGCGGCGATGATCGCACCCCAGTCGGTCTCCTCCCACGACGGCGCCATCGCGTGGAGCGAGGCGATCTGCGCCTCGACGTGGTAGGCGGACTCGCGCGCGCCGTCGAGCGCGCGTTCGAGGTGCTGGAACCCGCGCGCGACGAGCGTGGCATCCCAGCGCGAGCGGTCCTGCCGCGCGAGCGTGACCAGGTCCCCTTGCGCGTCGGTGCGCGCATCGAGCCGCGAGGCGTGGAACGCGAAGAGCGCGGCAAGGGCGTGTCCCTCGGGCGTGCGCGTGGCGTCGTGCGCGGTGAGCCGCTCGGCGAGGCGCAGCGCCTCCTCGCAGAGGTCGCGGCGCAGCAGCGCGTCGCCGGCGTGCGCCGTGTGCCCCTCGTTGAACATCAGGTAGAGCACCAGCAACACGCTGTCGAGCCGCTCGGCGAGCTCGCGTCCGACCGGCATCTCGAAGCGCACGTCGGCATCGCGCAGCGCGCGCTTGGCGCGGACCAACCGCTGGGCGACCGCCGCCTCGTCCGCCAGGAACGCGCGCGCGATCTCCCCGACGCTGAAGCCGCTCACCAGCTTGAGCGTGAGGGCGACCCGGGAATCCTCGCTGACCGCGGGGTGACAGCAGAGGAGGATCATCCGGAGGCGGTCGTCGGCGAAGGGGTCCGTCGGGGAGCCGGACGCGGCACCGCCGGACGCGGCGCCACCGGGCTCGGCGGTGACGGCATCGGATCCCTCGGCGGCGTCGGCGATCCGCGCGAACTCCGCGCTCACCTCAGGGAGGCGTTCCTCGAGGGCGCGCTCGCGTCGCAGGGCATCGAGCGCCCGTCGCCGCGCCACCTGCAGCAGCCATCCGGAGGGATTCCCCGGGATGCCGTCGTGCGGCCACTTCCGCAGCGCGGCGATGAAGGCCTCCTGCGTGACATCCTCGGCGAGCGCCAGATGGGAGGGACCGAGGAGTCGCGTGAGCAGCGCGATCAACCGGCCCGCCTCGTCGCGGAAGAGCCGGTCGACGAGGGGTGTGACCTCGGACGATGTCGGGGAGGCGCTCAGCCCGGGTACTTCGTCGTCCGCGCGAGCCACTCGGCGACCGCGAGGTTCGGGACCCAGCAGCTCCACGCGACGATCGCATAGGCGGGTGCGAACCCCTGGAGCCAGCCCGCGAGGAACGGCAGCTGGAGCCGCAGCGTGACCGCAGCGAGGATCATCGCGTAGCTGCGGAGCATCCACTGGCGGTGGCGCTTGAGGTCGCGCTGCACCGCGTACCGCCACGCGGCGCCGGTGGTGACCACCGTGGCGAGCGCGAGGCCGCCGAAGCCGAGGCGGTTGGCCAGGCCACCGTAGGCGAAGACGGCGAGCCAGCCGCCGGCGAGTCCGGTGCCGAGCGCGGCGATCACGTATGCCTCGCCGACGCGGCGATGGAGCGCGGGGCGCGCCCGGCGGATCGCGTGGCGGAAGTTCAGCGCGCCACTGACGAGCGCGACGGCGCCGAACATCATGTGGGCCCAGATCGCCCACGGCCGCCGGTAGAAGGACGCGAGCAACTCGATGCCGAAGGCATCAATGCCGCGGAACTGGTAGCTGATCGCGTATCCCGCGATGGCGACGGCGAGCGCCGCCATCAGCCACCACCCGCGCGGCGCCGCGCGGGGCGCCGCGCGGGCCTCAGAACTCACGCCGCTTCATCTCCTTGAACATCTTCTCCCGCTCCTCATCCCGGTCATCGCCGGTGACGCGCTTCGGCGCGGTCGCATCGTAGGTCTTGGCCTCGAGGTTCCGGGGCTTCGCCTGCTTCTGCATCTTCTTGACCAGGTTCTGGATGGACTTGTCGTCCAGTCGGGACATCGCGGTCCTCCTCGGTGGTCCTCAATGCTACCCCGGAACGGCCGCCGATGCACACCCCGGGGCATTGCGCACCGCCGCCCCAGACCCGAGAATCGTGGACGAGGGCGCGCTCCCGGGCGCGCCCTTTCGCACCTCTTGCCGGAGGCGTCATGGACGGGAACCGCAAGCCGCGCGATGACGAGATCGACGTCTTCGGCGTCACCCACCCGGGAAAGGTCCGCAGGGAGAACCAGGACCAGTTCCTCCTCGCGACCATCCACAAGCGGATGCAGGTGAAGCTGACGAGCCTGGGAGATGGCGACCTCCCGATGTTCGGCGACCAGCGCGTGGGGTTCCTCGGGATGGTCGCCGACGGCGTCGGGGGAGGGTTCGGCGGGCAGAGGGCGAGCGCGACGGCCCTGTCGGTGATCGCCGAGTACGTCGGCGCCAGCAGCGACTGCTTCCTCACGGCCGACACGAGCGAGGATCGGTTCATCCAGACGCTCCAGGACGTGGCGCTCCGCTCGCACGAGGCGGTGCGCGAGCGGGCGAAGCGCGAGGCCGAGGGGCGCTCGATGGCCACGACCCTGACGCTCTGGTTCGGGGTCTGGCCCTGGTACTACATCCTGCAGGTCGGCGATTCGCGCTACTATCTCTACCGCGAAGGCCGGCTGACGCAGGTCTCGCGGGACCAGACGATCGCGCAGGACCTCGTGGAGAAGGGGGTGTTCACGCGCGCGGTCGCCGAGCGCTCGCGGCTCTCGGACGTCCTCTCCTCCGCGATCGGGGCCGACGAGGCGATGCCGGTGGTGACGCGGCTCCGTTCCGAGTGGCCCAACGTGCACCTCCTCTGCACCGACGGGCTCACGAAGCACGTGAGCGACGACCGGATCGCCGAGGTGCTCCGGACGATGACGGGTGCCAAGCAGGCGTGCGAGACGCTCCTCCAGGAAGCGCTGGACGGCGGCGGCACCGACAACATCACGATCATCATCGGGCGTACGGTGGAGCGTCCCGCCCCCTGAGGGGCGGCCAGGCCGCGCCTACGCGGCGGTCGGCTCCACCGGCGTCGTCGGCTCCACCGAGGCGCGCGGCTTCAGGAGCCAGCGCACGAGCCAGACGATGATCGCGATCGGGATGAGGACCTTCGCGAGGGCGATCCCCACCGTGAGCACGATGCCCACGAGCGACATCAGCAGGGCGCCGACGGCGAGCACCAGGAACACCGGGAGCCCGATCACGAAGAGCAGGACGAGCACAGGCAGCGCCAGCACGCCGAGCACCGAGAGCAGGGGCAGGCCGACCCACTTGAGCAGGAAGCCGGCGGGGAGCAGCCAGGCGAGCCACCCGAACGATCGCAGCAACGTCTTCGCGAGGATCCCCTGCACGAGCAGGGTCTTGAGCATGGCCCACATGGCGGGACTCCGAGGTCCGGGACTGATGGTCCCTACGAGCACCGCGCCGCGCCGGTTTCCCTAGCGGGCGGGCCGATCGAGGGCGGGGAGCAGGTCGCGGGTCACCCACGCGTGGCCCGGCGCGAGGGCCAGCGCGCGCTCCAGCTCCGCGCGCGCCTCGGTGACGCGCTCCTGTCGATGGAGCGCGATGGCCAGCCAGATGTGCGCGTCGGCGGCGCCCCAGGTGGGCCGTGGCGAGCGCGCGGTGTCGTTCGCGAAGAGCGCGATGGCGCGACGGAGCTCAGGTTCTCCCTTCGCGGGGCCGCCGCCGAAGGCGCGCGGCGCGTTGAGGCGGGTGATGCCGTTGAGGAGCGCGACGCGCGGGTCGGCCGGCGCTTGCGCGACCGCGTCGTCGAGCTGGCGGAAGGCGCGGGGTCCGAGCCGGATCGCGGCCAGCGCGCCACGCACGCCGGCGAGCTGCCCGGTCACCGTCCCGCGGAGCGCGAGCGCGCTCGCGCCGGCGCCGAGCTCCTGGGCGCGCGCCGCCATCCGCTCCGACTCCGTCAGCGGCGCCTCGGCCCGGTCCACGGAATCAGCGACGATCAATGCGCTGCCGCGCCGGTGGAGGAGGTAGGCGAGGTCGTAGTGGAGCCAGGGGTCGTCGGGTGCCGACGCGATCGCGCCCCGCAGGCGCTCGGCGGCGCGCTCGACGGTTCCCCAGTCGGCGCGCGTGACCGCGAGCTCGGCGGCTGGACGAAGAGAGTCGAGGAGGAGATGCTGCGCGTGCGCGGCGGGCGCGAGCGTGGCGTGCGCGGCGAGAACGAAGGGTGCGGCGAGCAGGGCGACCGCGGTGGCGAAGGGCCTCACAGCCCCCTCAACGCGTCGGCGGGCGGATCGCGTTCCTGAGGTAGAGGGCGAGTCCGCCTCCGATCATCAGCACCGACAGCGCGCCGGGGATCAGCCCGCGTCGCTCCTCGGGCGGCATGCCTGAAGTGGGGCCGACCGCGAAGATGAGCACGGCGAGGATGACCCCCCAGGCGGCCGAGGCCCACGCGGCCCACCGTCGCCGGCGCCAGGTGCCGTACGCGGCGGCATACGCCGCGGCGCCGCCGACGAGGTGAAGGACGGTCAGCAGGCGCGGCTGTCGCATCTGGCCGAGGGCGGCCATCACGAACTGGCCCCAGGAATTCAGCGTGAGCAGCGCGAACGCGATGATCACGATGAAGAGGCCCACGCGGCGCGGGTCGTTTGACATCGTCACATCGCCGGCCGGCGCGCGGGCCGCTTGAACTCGGCGTCGGCGTTCCAGGTGGGCCACTCGCGCGACTCGGCGAGCCGCCGCGTGAACTCGAGCACGATCGTCGAGAGCTGCACCGCGCCGCGGAGGTCCCAGGTGGGGTCGAACTCGTCCCCCGGCTGGTGATAGCGCTTCACGTTGTAGTCGTTCGCCTGCTCGACACCCCACGCGTCGCTGCGGCCGACGAACCGGTTGCCTGCGCCGATGCTGATCGCGGGGATCCCCGCCTTCGCGAGTGAGAAGTGGTCGGAGCGGTAGAAGAAACCCCGTTCGGGGAAGGCGTCCGGCGAGAGCGTCATCCCGCGCGGACGCACCATCTCGGCGATGCTCGGGCCGAGCGAGCTCTTCGTGTCGCCGAGGATGCGCAGGTCGCGCGACTCCCCGAGGATGTTCCCACCATCCACGTTGAGGTTCGCGACGAGGTCCTCGCTCGGCACGAGTGGGTTCAGCCCGAGGAACTCGGAGCCGAGGAGCCCACTCTCCTCGGCGGTGACGAAGGCGAAGAGCACCGAGCGCCTCGGCTTCGGTCCCTGCGCGAGCTGGCGGGCGACGGCGAGGAGGTCGGCCACGCCGGAGGCGTTGTCGAGGGCGCCGTTGTAGATCGAGTCGCCGTTGACGACGGGACCGATGCCCAGGTGGTCCCAGTGCGCCGTGAGGAGGATGTGCTCGCGCCGCGCCTCGGGGTCGCTTCCCTCCACCACGCCGACCACGTTGTTCGAGGAGAGGTTGGCGACGGTGTTGGTGAAGGCCACGTCGAGCGTGATCCCGGTCTCGACGGGGCGGAAGCTCCGCGACTCCGCCTGCCGCCGGAGGGTGGCGAGGTCGAGTCCGGCCGACTTGAGCAGCGTCTCGGTCATCGGGCCGGTGATCCAGCCGCGGAATCCGAGCGGCGGAGGGAGCTTCTCGTCGCGCGGGAGCATGCGCTGCGGCGTGGCCCAGCTGCCGGTCACCGTCGCCCATCCGTAGCCGGCGCGCTCGGTGTCGTGGATGATGAGCATCCCGGCGGCGCCGCGGCGCTCGGCCTCCTCGAACTTGTAGGTCCAGCGGCCATAGTAGGTCATCGCGCGCCCGCCGAAGAGGTTGGGCTCGGCGGCTGGCGCGGGCGGATCGTTCACCAGGACGAGGAGGATCTTCCCTTTCACGTCCACGTTCTTGAAGTCGTCCCAGCGGTACTCGGGAGCGGTGCTGCCGTAGCCGACGAAGACGAGCGGGGCCTTGGCGCCGGACTGCGCCGTGGTGGAGCCGGCCCAGATGACGATGTCGTCAGGGTGGCGGAGGGTGATCTCGCTGCCCTTCACGGCGGCGACAGCGCGCATCGTCGCGCGGTCGGCGGCGACGATGTCGATCGGCACGCGCTGGAAGTAGCTGCCGTTGTGGGCCGGCGCGACGCCGTAGGAGCGGAGCTGCGCGGCGATGTACTGCTCGGTGAGCTCTCCGCCGCGGGATGCGGGTCCGCGGCCCTCGAGCAGGTCGCTCGAGAGGAATCGGATGTGCGCCTCGATCTCGGCGGTGGTGATGGGCGCGGGGGCGGCTGACTGCGCCGGGAGGCGCAGCACGGCGACCGCCAGTGCGAGCGGGATGAGGCCGAGCCGTGGTTGCATGGACAATGAGCGTTACGGGTGCCGATGACCGGAGATTCAAGGTCGCGCCCTTGCCGCGACGTCGGCAGGGGCAGAACGTATTGGCTCCGAGAGACCCTTCGCGATATCTTCGGGTGATGTCCGCCAGCGCTCACGACCTCTCCAAGCTCCGGATCGACCGGAACGCCGCGCCGCCGAGCAACCGCCCTGGGCTGTTCCTCGCGACCGTGATCGTCGTGGTCCTCGCCCTCGCGGGCTTCGTCGGCTATCGCGTGGTCACCGGCTCCGCCGTGGAGGTGCAGGTCGTCGTCGCGACGCCGCTCGACCAGGGAACGGTGGGAGGCGAGACCTCCGCGGGTCCGATCGCGGTCACCGCCAACGGTTACGTCGTCGCGCGCACGCGGGCGGCCGTCTCAGCGAAGATCGCCGGCCGGCTCGCGAAGCTCAACGTGGACGAGGGCTCGTTCATTCGAGCCGGAGAGGTCCTCGCCGAGCTCGAGAACGCCGACTACGCCGCCTCGGTGGAGCAGGCACGGGCGAACGTCGCGACGGCGCGCGCGCAGCTCATCGAGTCCGAGGCCGATCGCGACCTCCTGCGGCGGGAGGCGGACCGCCTGCTGCGCATCCGCGCCGAGAATCCGAACCTCACGTCGGAGCAGGAGGTGGATGCGGCCGAGAGCCGTGCGGCGCAGGCGGTGGCCCGCGTCGCCGCCGCGAGTGCCCGCGTGACCGCTGCCGAGGCCGCGCTCCGGCTCGCGGAGGCGAACCTCGAGAACACGATCATCCGCGCGCCGTTCACGGGGACGGTGTTGCGCAAGGAGGCCGAACTCGGCGAGGTCGTCGCGCCGTCGGTCGGCGGTGGGCTCACGCGCGGCGCGGTCGTCACGATGGCGGACCTCTCGACCCTCGAGGTCGAGGTGGACGTGAACGAGGCGTACATCGGTCGCGTCACGCGGGGGCAGGAGTCGCGGATCACCCTCGACGCGTATCCCGACACGGCGTTCCGCGGCGCGGTGCGCCAGGTGGTGCCGACCGCGGACCGCCAGCGCGCGACCGTGCAGGTGAAGGTCTCGATCACCGATCGCGATGCGCGGATCCTCCCCGAGATGGGGTCGCGCGTGGACTTCATCGCGCCGGTCCCGCGCTCCGTGTCCGGCGCCGCGGCGCCGTCCGCTGCTTCGGTCGCGCCTCGCTTCCGCCTCCCGGTGGATGCCGTGCGCACGTTCGGCGGCTCCACCGTCGTCTGGCTCGTCCGCGACGGGCGGCTCGAGTCGCGTGAGGTGGATGCCGGTCCGGTGAGCGCCGGCTTCCGCGAGATCCGCCGCGGGCTCTCCGGCGGCGAGCAGGTCCTCCTCTCGGGCGTGGCGGAGCCCGCAGCCGGGATGCGCGTGCAGGTCGCTCCCCGCCAACCCTGATCACCTCCCACCACCGCGAGTCCCCATGGCCCTCGTCGAGATCCGAGACGTCCACAAGTCGTTCCAGCGCGGCGCCGAGCGCATCGACGTCTTCACCGGCCTCACGATGGACGTGGAGCAGGGCACCTTCACGGCGCTGATGGGACCCTCGGGGTCGGGGAAGTCCACGCTGCTCAACCTGATCGCCGGCCTCGACCGGCCGACGTCGGGGCGCGTGAGGGTGCGCGACGCGGAGGTGAGCTCGATGTCGGCGGCCGCCCTCGCCGGCTGGCGCGCGGAGCACGTCGGCTTCGTCTTCCAGTCGTTCAACCTCCTCCCCGTCCTCACCGCGTACCAGAACGTCGAGCTCCCGCTCCTGCTCACCCGGCTCTCGAAGTCCGAGCGCGCTGAACGGGTGAAGGTCGCGCTCGGCGTCGTCGGCCTCGAGGACCGGATGTCGCACTACCCGCGGCAACTCTCGGGCGGCCAGGAGCAGCGGGTCGCGATCGCCCGCGCGATCGTCGCCGACCCGACGCTCGTGCTCCTCGACGAACCGACCGGACAGCTCGACGCGAAGAGCTCGCAGGAGGTGCTCTCCCTGCTCGGGCGGCTCAACGCCGAGTTCGGGAAGACGATCCTGATGGTGACGCACGACGCCCAGGCGGCCCAGCACGCCACGAAGATCCTCCACCTCGAGAAGGGGGTCTTCGTCGAGCAAGCCGAGGCGGTCCGATGAGGTTCCTCGGCCTGATCCGCGCGAACCTGGCGCGATACAAGCTCCGCACGGTGCTCACGATCGCGAGCGTCGCGCTCGCGCTCTTCCTCTTCGCGTCGCTCCGGACGGTGCTGACCACGCTCGCCAACTCGGCGCAGTTCGGGAGCGCACTCCGGCTGGTCACGACCAACTCCACCGGCTTCGTCTTCCCGCTCCCCGTCGCGTATGCGAACCGCATCGAGGCGATCGAGGGTGTCACGAAGGTGACCTGGGCCAACTGGTTCGGCGGCCAGTACGGCGACGGGACACGCTTCTTCGCGAACTTCGCGATCGACGCCGAGAGCTATCTCGACGTGTATCCCGAGATGACGGTGCCTCCCGACCAGCTGGAGGCGTTCCTCGCCGACCGGGGCGGGGCGCTCATCGGCGCGCGGCTGATGGACATCTTCGGCTGGCGTGTGGGACAGAACGTGACCCTGCAGGGGACGATCTACCCCGGCGAGTGGCCCTTCACGATCCGCGGCATCTACACGCCCACCGACCCCGCGATCAACGACGACGCGATGATGTTCCATTGGTCGTACCTCGACGAGCGCCTCGGACGTCGAGGCGATGTCGGCTGGTACATCGTGCAGGTCGCACACTCCGACCGCGCCGCCGAGGTCTCGACGCGGATCGACGAGCAGTTCCGCAACTCCCCGGTGCCGACCAAGTCGGGGACGGAGCAGGCGTTCAACGCGAGCTTCGCGACGATGTTCGGCAACGTCTCGTTGCTGCTGAACGCGATCGGCACGGCGGTGGTGTTCGCGATCCTGCTGATCACCGCGAACGCGATGATGATGAGCACCCGCGAGCGGGGCCGCGAATACGCGGTGCTGAAGACCGTCGGCTTCACCGATCGCCGCCTCTTCGCCCTGGTGCTCGCCGAGGCGGGGGGCATCACGCTCGTCGGGGCGGCGCTCGGGCTCGGCGGCGCGAAGCTCCTCTACCAGGCGACCAACTTCAACGCCGGGGGCTTCCTCCCCGGCTTCCGCGTGACGACCGAGACCCTCGTGCTCGGGACTGGGATCGCGCTCCTGCTGATGCTGGCGAGCGGACTCGTGCCGGCGCTGCAGGCCGCGCGGCTCCCGGTCGTCACCGCGCTGAGGAACGTCGAATGAGGATCCCGATCGTCTACAACCTGCGGAGCCTGGCCGGGCGACCCGTCTCGACGGCCTTCACCGCGCTCGGCATCGGACTCGTCGTCGCGGTCTTCGTCGCGATGCTCGCGCTCGCGAACGGGTTCGCACAGGCGCTCACCACGACCGGTTCTCCCGACAACGTCCTCGTCCTGCGGAAGGGAGCGGACTCGGAGATGTCGAGCAGCCTCGACCGCGCCGCCGCGAGCGTGCTCGGCGCGAATCCGCATGTCGCACGCGACGCCGAGGGACTCCCGCTGGCGAGCCCGGAGGTCTACGTCGTGATCCCGCTCGGGCGCCTCGCGGACACGACGCAGAACGCCAACGTCGTCCTCCGCGGCGTCAGCGAGCGGGCGTGGATCGTCCGCAAGGGCGTGCAGGTCGCGACGGGGCGCCGCCCCGAGACCGGCCGCAACGAGGTCTGCATCGGCGTGAAGCTCGTGGACCGCTTCCCGCGCACCGCGGTGGGCGGGACGATCCGCTTCGCCGGACGGGAGTGGGACGTCGTCTGCCACTTCACCGCCGCGGGTTCGGCGTTCGAGTCCGAGATCTGGGGACTCAACGAGCAGGTCATGCCGGCGATGCGCGGCGAGGCGTTCCAGTCGTTCACCTTCCGGCTCGCCGACCCCGGGGCGTTCGACGAGGTGAAGCGGCTCCTCGAGGAGGACAAGCGGGTGACGGTGGACGTCTACCGCGAGGCCGAGTTCTATGCGCAGCAGTCGCGACTGCTCGGGGGGATGCTGCAGGTCCTCGCGGTGCTGATCACGGGGATCATGGCCGTCGGGGCCACCTTCGGCGCGGTCAACACGATGCAGGCGGCGGTCGCCTCACGCGGACCGGAGATCGCGGTGCTGCTCACCCTCGGTTTCAAGCCGCGGAGCATCCTCACGAGCTTCCTCGCCGAGTCCACGCTGATCGCGACCGTCGGCGGCCTCATCGGGTGCCTCATCGCGCTGCCGGTGAACGGCGTGGTGGCGAATACCACGAACTGGGCGAGCTTCAGCGAGATCGCCTTCGCGTTCCGGATCACGCCGGGCCTGCTGCTGGCCGGCGTGATCTTCGCGATGGTCATGGGGATGCTGGGAGGGTTCTTCCCGGCGCGCCGCGCGGCGAAGCTCCAGGTGGTGGAGGCGATCCGCCGCTGAGCGCGGGGTGATCACTCCACCACGACCGTCCCCGACATGGATGGCCCGTGCACGGTGCACTGGTACGGGAAGGTCCCGGCGTCATCGAAGGTCCGGGTGAACGTCCCACTGCTCTGGATCGCGGAGGCCGGCCCGTCGGTGAAGACGACGTTGTGATCGTTGGCCCCCGAATTCCAGGTCCAGGTGACGGTCGTGCCGGCCGCCACGGTGCGCGTGGAGGGAGTGAAGAAGTTGTTCCCGACGCGGACCTCGTTCGCGCCGGGCTCGGGACCGGTGGGGGCCTCGGCGCAGGAGGCGAGCAGGAGGCCGGTGAGTGCGATGCCGAGCAGGGGACGAACGGCGCGCGGGCGGGATGCGGAGTGCAGATCCATGGGGGTGGGCTCGGTGAGGGTTCCGGGGGCACACACACTACCCCGCGAGCGACCGATGAGCACACCTGCGGCAGGGTCAGCCCGTGAGGATCTCGCGGACGGCGATCGTCCCACCATGCCGGACGTGCGGGCACGCGGCCGCGAGTGCGAGCGCAGCGTCCCAGCTGTCGGCGCGGAGGAGGAAGTAGCCGGTGGGACGATCGCCGGCTGACGGGGCTGGACGCCCGTCCGGCGTGACGATCCGCTCCGCGCCGAGGGCCTCGCCTCCGACGAACATCGCGCCGAGGCTCGCGGCCCACGCCCCGTACTCCCGCGCGAGCTCGGCATGGGAACGTGTGGTGTCGAATCCGGCGGGCTCGTAGAGCAGGAGCGCGAACTGCGGCGCGGACGGCGTCGCATCGTCCCGCGCGCCGGTCCACAGCCCGGCGAGGAAGAGCAGGGCCGCCGCCGCGGCGAGTAGGCCAGGATGTCGGGACCAGTGGCGCGGCGCGCGCAGCAGTCCGCGTCCACGGAGCTCGTCGCGCACCCGATCGCGGAGTGCGGCGGCGGGACGCTCATCCCGCAGGGGGGCGAAGGGATCCTCGTGGTGCATCTCATCCTCCATCGTGCAGCGCGCGGCGCAGGGCGGCCCGCGCGCGGGCGAGTTGGCTCTTCGACGTCCCCGGCACGATGCCGAGGAGCGTGGCGATCTCGTCGTGCGTGAACCCCTCGACGTCGTGCATCCAGATCACCTGCCGGAACCCCGGGGCCAGCGCGGCCAATGCGCGCTCAAGGTCGAGGCGCGCGATGGCCCCGCGCACCGGATCGTCGTGCGGTGCCGGCCCGGATGCGTCGGGCGCGTCCCCGTCGCTGGCGCGTGGCGGTCGACGCCACTGCTCGCGGGCGATCCGGATGACGAACCCCGTGAGCCACGTGCGGAACGCGCCTTCACCGCGGAACGCACCGAGGCCTTCGATCGCACGGACCCAGGCCTCCTGCACGGCGTCCTCGGCCGCGTCGGGATCACCGTCGAGCACGCGGCGCGCGACGCGGTAGAGCATCGGGGTGTGGCGATCGTACATCGTCGTGAACGCGCGCTCGTCACCGCGCCGGAGCGCGGCGACGAGCGCGGCCTCGTCGGCTGCGCTCAGGGGGCGCCCGCCGCAGGACCGAGTGGGACGGCCGTCGGGACGACGATCATGAGGTTCGCCGTCGGCTTCCCCGCGTCCACGACCATCCCCGCGGTCGGATCGGTGGACATCGTCGTGCCGATCATCGCGGGCGTGAGATAGGGGACATAGATCATGAGGTGCGGTCGCCACGCGCCGACGCGCTGGCCGGAGTCGCTGTAGAGCACCTGCGCCGCGGACATCATCCAGCTCATCGCCGGGCGTTGCGGCAGCCTGAAGGTACCGTCGGCGATGGCGGCGGCGAGCTGGCGTCGCGCCTCGTCCGCGTCCACGCCGGCGTGCGCGAGCTCGACGCCCCGCATGTGGAGTCGCATGATCGTGTGCGCGCCCTCGGCGTCGAAGCAGTGTGGTTCGATGGACTCCGGCCAGCTCCGGCTGACGTAGCACTCCACGCCGGAGCTCCCGCGTGACGCGACGACGTACGTGCCGCGCTCGAAGACCCACACGGTGGCCGAGTCGCTGATCGCGCGAGGGGCGGCGCTGCGCGCGAGGCGGACCTCGTGCTCCCGTTCGAGGGTCAGTCGCGGGCCCGGCGGCCCGCTGACCTCCTGCGCGCGGGACGCCAGGGGAAGGAGGGCCAGTGCGATCACGAGCGTCGTGCGGGACATCGGAGGCTCCGAGGACAGTGGTGTGCGGCGGCGTTCGGTGCGGCGCGCCGGTGCGGCACGCCGATGCGATGAGTGCGGGACCGGCGGCGGATGGTTGCATGCCCCGTCGGGGAGCACGGCGCGCTTTGACATCCCCTCCGCACCGGGGGAGATTCAGCCCTCACGATGCGGATCCTCCTCGCCGTCGGGCTCCCGGTCGCGCTCGTTGTCGTCCCGCTCGGCGCGCAGGCCGTCCCGACCGCGCCTCCTGCGCCTCGGGACGCTCCCTACCGCGACGCCCGGCTCCCCGTGGATCGCCGCGTCGCCGACCTCATCCCGCGCATGACGCTCGAGGAGAAGTTCTGGCAGCTCTTCATGCTGCCGGGCTCGCTCGACGACCCTGCGCACGACTACTCCAATGGCGTCTTCGGGCTCCAGGTCGGCGCCGACGCGACGCTGCCGCCGACGGAGTCGGCGCGCGCGCACGCGACGCGGATCAACGGCATCCAGCGCTACCTCACGGAGCGCACGCGGCTCGGCATCCCGATGATCCCCTTCGACGAGGCGCTGCACGGCCTGATGCGCGAGGGGGCGACGGTGTTCCCGCAGGCGATCGCGATGGCGGCGACGTTCGACTCGGCGCTGGTGGCGCGCGCGAGCGCGTCGGTGGCGCGGGAGGTGCGCGCGCGCGGCATCCGCCAAGTGCTCTCGCCGGTCGTGAACCTCGCCACCGATGTCCGGTGGGGACGAGTCGAGGAGACGTACGGCGAGGACCCGTACCTCACGTCGGTGATGGGGCGCGCCTTCGTGCGCGCGTTCGAGAGCGCTGACATCGTCACGACACCCAAGCACTTCGTCGCGAACGTGGGTGAGGGTGGTCGCGACAGCTATCCGATCGACATCAGCGCGCGGCAGCTGGAGGAGCGGCACTTCCCCCCGTTCGAGTCGCTCGTGCGCGATGCCGGCGCCCGGTCAGTGATGACGGCGTACAACTCGGTGGACGGGCTCCCCGCGACGCAGAACGGTCCGCTGATGAACGGGACGCTCAAGCGCGACTGGGACTTCACGGGCTTCGTCATCTCGGATGCCGCGGCGACCGGCGGAGCGACGGTATTGCATCACACCGAGGCGAGCACGGCGACGGCGACGCAGCGTGCGTTCGCCGGTGGCCTCGACGTGGCGTTCCAGTCGGAGTGGCCCCAGCACCGGCCGTACCTCGAGGCGTTCCGCCGCGGGCTCGTCAGCGACTCGGTGATGGATGCCGCGGTCGCGCGCGTGCTGCGGGCGAAGTTCGAGATGGGACTGTTCGAGCGGCCGTTCGTGGACGCGGACGCCGCGGCGCGGGAGGCGGGAGACCCCGAACGCCGGATGCTGGCGCGTGAGGTCGCGCGCAAGTCGCTGGTGCTGCTGCGGAACGCGCCGCGGGGTGCCACCGTGCGTTCGACCCTCCCCCTCCCGAAGTCGGTGTCGAGCGTCGCGGTGATCGGCACCGATGCCGTCGAGGCGCGACTCGGCGGGTACAGCGGGCCGGGGGTCCGGAAGGTCTCGATGCTGGATGGGATCCGCGCCGCGATCGGTGCGGAGCGCGTGCGGTATGCGCCGGGCCCCGGTCGTCTCGCGCCGTCGCACGCGGTGGTGGACGCCGCCGCGCTCTCACACATGCCGCCGGGAGGCGGCGCGCGGGTAGCGGGCCTTCGTGGCGAATACTTCGCGAACAACCGTCTCGCCGGCGCGCCGGTGATCGCACGCCCCGATGCGCGCGTGGACTTCGGCTGGACGCTGAACTCGCCGGCGCGCGGCATCCCGTTCGACTGGTACAGCGTGCGCTGGACGGGCACGATCACCGCTCCCGGCTCGGGCATCACGCGGCTCGGCGTCGAGGGGAACGACGGCTACCGGCTCTGGCTCGACGGTGCCCTCCTCGTGGACAACTGGGAGAAGCGGTCGTACGGCGCGCGGCTCGCGGAGGTGCGGCTCGCCCCGGGATCGCGCCACGAGCTGCGACTCGAGTACTTCGAGAGCACGGGCAATGCGCGTGTGAAGCTGGTGTGGGACGTCGGCGTGCCCACGGCTGCCGACCGGCTCGCCGCCATCGACAGCGCGGCCGCCCTCGCGCGCTCGAGCGAGGCCGCGGTGGTCGTCGTGGGCCTCGAGGAAGGGGAGTTCCGCGACCGCGCATTCCTGCGGCTCCCCGGCGACCAGGAGGCGCTCATCGCCGCCATCGCCGCCACCGGGACGCCGACCATCGTCGTCATCGTCGGCGGGAGCGCGGTGACGATGTCGCCCTGGCTCGACCGGGTCGGCGCGGTGCTCATGGCGTGGTATCCCGGCGAGGAGGGCGGGCACGCGGTCGCCGACGCGCTCTTCGGCGACGAGGTTCCCGGCGGCCGCCTGCCGATCACCTTCCCCGTGAGCGAGGGCCAGCTCCCGCTCACCTACGACCACAAGCCGACCGGACGCGGCGACGACTACCTCGACCTCACCGGACATCCGCTCTTCCCGTTCGGATACGGCCTCTCCTACACGACGTTCGCGTACTCGGACCTGCGGATCACGCCGGACACGGTGGCGATGGCGGGCCCCGCGGAACGGCGGCTCTCGCGGCCAACGACTCCGACGGCGCCGGTGTCGAGCTTCGGCGACGGGAGCGTCACCGTGCGCGCCACCGTCACGAACGCCGGCTCCCGCGCCGGCGACGAGGTCGTGCAGCTCTACGTGCGCGACGTCCTCGCGACCGTCGCGCGCCCGGTGATGATGCTGCGCGGGTTCACCCGCGTGCGTCTCACCCCGGGGGAGTCGCGCGAGGTCGCCTTCACGCTCACCCGCGAGCATCTTCGGATGCTCGACGCCGATATGCGCTGGACCGTGGAGCCGGGGCTCTTCCGGCTCCTCGTGGGCGCCTCGTCCAGGGACATCCGCCTCCGGGGAGACCTCGTCGTCCGATGACCGATCCACGCCT
Source organism: uncultured Gemmatimonas sp. (assembly GCA_964650715.1). Taxonomy (GTDB): domain Bacteria; phylum Gemmatimonadota; class Gemmatimonadetes; order Gemmatimonadales; family Gemmatimonadaceae; genus Pseudogemmatithrix. Next base: position 24,333 of record CAZYUL010000019.1, read on the forward strand.
CGATCGCCGCCGGTTCCTCGCGCTCGCTGCGGCCACCGCCTCAGTCGCCCTCGCCCCGCGGTTCGCCGGCGCGCAGCAGGCCCCGCGGCGACCACGCCCGTCGCGCGCGCAGCTCGCGTGGCAGCAGGACGAACTCGCGATGTTCATCCACTTCGGCGTGAACACCTTCACCGATCGCGAGTGGGGTGACGGCACGGAGTCGCCCTCGATCTTCGCGCCCTCGGCGCTCGACTGCCGTCAGTGGGCACGCGTCGCGCGCGAGGCGGGTTTCAAGGCGATGGTGCTCACCGCCAAGCATCACGATGGCTTCTGCCTCTGGCCCACGGCCACGACCACGCACTCCGTGCGCTCGTCACCGTTCCGCGGCGGGAACGGCGACGTGGTGCGCGAGTTCGTGGATGCGTGTCGCGCCGAGCGCCTGCGGGTGGGACTCTACCTCTCGCCCTGGGACCGCAACTCGCCGGTGTACGGTGATTCGCCGCGCTACAACGACAAGTACATCGCGCAGCTCACCGAGCTGCTGACGCGCTACGGCGACATCCACGAGGTCTGGTTCGACGGCGCCAATGGCGAGGGGCCGAACGGGAAGCGGCAGGAGTACGACTGGAGCCGCACCTGGAACACGGTGAAGGAACTGCAGCCCGACTCGGTGATCTTCTCCGACGCCGGTCCGGACGTTCGCTGGATCGGCAACGAGCGCGGCGTCGCCGGTGAGACCAACTGGTCCCTCGTGGACCCGCGGATCGTGCCGGTGCCGGGGATGAGCGGCGACGAGGTGATGCGGTCGCTGACGCAGGGGGACCGGAACGGCATCGTCTGGCGACCCGGCGAGACCGACACCTCGATCCGTCCCGGCTGGTTCTACCACCCCGCGGAGGACGCGCGGGTGAAGAGCGTGGAGACGCTGGTCGAGATCTACTTCACGAGCGTCGGGCGGAACTCGAAGCTGCTGCTGAACGTCCCGCCGACGCGCGAGGGACTGATCCACTCGGTGGATGCCGAGCGATTGCGGGGGATGCGGGCGCGACTCGACGCGATCTTCGCTGACGACCTGGCGCGTGATGGCGAGGCGCGGTGGTCGGCGACGTCAGCGACGGCCGCGGTGGGCACCCTCGAGCTCCCGCGCGAGGTCGTCGCGGGGCTTATCGACCTGCGCGAGGACATCTGGCAGGGCCAGCGCGTGGCTCGCTACCGTGTCGAGGGGCTCTCCGGTGGCGCGTGGCGCGAGCTCTCGCGGGGCACGACGATCGGCTATCGCAAGCTCGACCGCTTCGCGCCGACGCCGCTCCGCGCCGTGCGCGTGACGATCGAGGACGCGATCGAGGATCCGCTCTCGGTGTCGATCGGGCTCTACCGCGGGGGATGAACGTGGGCGGTGTCGGTGGCGCCGAGCCGCCAGACGTACCGCGCGACCTCGCGGCGCTGCGCTTCCGGTAGCGGGAGGGGCGCCATCAGGCCGAACCGCTGGATGGCCATCGGTGGCATCTTCGACCGTGAGGTGTCCGGATGCGCGATCCACGCGGTGATCGCCTCCACGCCCTCGGCCTCGGTCTTGAACATCATCCGGTAGCGGCGCGCGACGTGCGTCATCGGCGGCGCCTTGTTCGGCGGCGGGTCCATCGTGTGGCAGGTCGCGCAGACGGTCTCGAACGTGGTCTCGCCGTCGGGGATGGTGGCTTGGGGCGTCGTGCCCTGCCGGGCAAGGGCAAGGGCAGGCGCGAGGACGATCGCGACGGCAGTGAGCGTGAGCGGACGGCGGGTCATCGGCACTCCTGATGGGCTCCACACGAAGCCTGACGGAGCTGCCAGACCGCGTCAGTCGGGCGAGCCTTGAGTCGCCGCACGGGAATCCCCGATGCGGCCGGGCACCGTGCGTGGTGCCGCAACGCGCCCGTTCATGGTCGCGCCTTCCACGCCCGGTACGCGTCGGGCATGCAGACGGCGCACGGGCGGTACCCCGCCGCGCGCGCCGTCGCCTCGTCCCGGAAGAACACGCGCGCCCTCGCGTAGGATGGTCCCTTCGCGAGGGCGCGACGTGCACTCGAACAGTCCAGCCGGCCGAAGATCCGCGTCCCGCGGTGTCCCCCGAATGCGCCCGGAGTCCCGCTCTCGACGACGGATCCGTCGGCCGCGATCAGTCGGTACCGCGCCAGCTCAGGGCTCCTGGTCCTCCATCCGCGTCCGCGTGTCGCGCGTCGTCGGATACGCGATCCCGAGCTGTTCGAGGTAGTTCTTGTACTTCTTCGCGTCGTAGTAGTACTTCTGCAGCTCGGGCTTGTAGCGCGCCATGATCTCGGCGTTCATCCAGATCGGCGGCTGGTCGGTGGGCGCGATGAACGGCGTGTACTTGGTGTCCTTGGTCTGCACGTCGCGGAAATAGGTCCAGGCGTCGGCCACGACCTGCGGCTTCAGCAGGATGTCGAGCATCGTGAGCGCCTGCACCTTCGCTCCCTGCAGCGCGCCCTTGTGCGCGATCGGCGTCGCCATCGCGATCGTGTTGGCCCAGTTGTGCCCAGGGCCGGCCTGGATGTTCGACGGATACCGCAGCGTCACCGTCGGCACGTTCCAGGAGACGTCTCCGATGTCGTCCGACCCGCCGCCCATCCGCTGGCTCTCGGGCACCGGACCGCTGAGGTTGAACGTGGTGCGCGACTGGAGCCCGAACTCGCGCACGCCGACCTCCTTCTGCAGGCCCCGGGCGAGGATCTGGTCGGAGTCGTCCCACTCGGGCATGCCCACCCGCTTGATGTTCTCGAACGTCACCTCGGCGATCGTCTTGTTGAAGTGACCGCTCCACCCCGAGCCCACCATCATCACGGTGTCGACCTCGACGTTCGCCATCATCGCCGCGCCCTTCGCGATCCGCACCCCGCGCTCGAAGAGCTCCTTGGTGAGCTCGTAGTTCCGCTCGCGGAAGTAGAACCAGATGCTCGCCGACTGCGGCACGACGTTGGGCTGGTCACCGCCGTCGAGGATCACGTAGTGCGAGCGCGTGGGGAGCGCGTTGTGCTCGCGCTGGTACTCCCAGCCCTGGCCCATCAGCATCGCCGCATCGAGCGCCGAGCGGCCGCGCCACGGCGAGCCGGCCGCGTGCGCGCTCTCTCCCTTGAAGCGGAAGATCGCCGAGATGAGCGCCGACTGGCCGCTCTGGCCCCAGCTCACGCCGAAGTCGCTCGACACGTGCGTGAAGAGCGCGACGTCGGTGTTCTTGAAGAGTCCCTCGCGGACGAGGAACGCCTTGCCCGCCATCTGCTCCTCCGCGACGCCGGGCCACAGGACGAGCGTGCCCGGGATCCGCTCGCGGATCATCAGTTCCTTCACCACGAGCGCCGCGGCGATGTTCACCGCCTGGCCCGAGTTGTGGCCCTCGCCGTGGCCCGGCGCGCCGGTCACGAGCTGGTCGCGGAAGCCGATCCCCGGCTTGCTGTTCGCCTGGGGGATCCCGTCGATGTCCGACCCGAGGGAGATCTCGGGCTTGGCGCCCGCCGGGCTCACCCACTTCGCGACCCACGCGCTCGGCATCCCCGCGTAGCCGCGCGTGACCTGGAAGCCGTTCTGCTCGAGCAGGCCGGTCAGGTACTTCTGCGTCTCGAACTCCTGCATGCCGAGTTCGCTGAACGAGAAGAGGTGGTCCACGATCTCCTGCACGAGCTTGGCGCGGGCCTGCACCTTGGTGAGGGCCTCGACCTTGAGGCGCTCGATCCGCGCCGAGTCGGGGGCCTGCGCGCCGAGCGCGAGCGGTCCGAAGGTGAGGGCAACGGCCGCGAGGATGAGCTTCTTCCGGTGCATCGAGCGGTTCCTCCAGTGGGGTATCATGCCGCCCCAGCTACGCGGGGGGACGTTCCGGGGTTGGGCGAAAGGGACCATCTTGAGGCCCGCGGCGCAACGCCCACAGCGCACCACGCGTGTCGCGACGACGACCGACAACATCCATAGAGTCCCGCACGTACACGCCTTATGCGCCTGTCCATCCTCTCGCGGAAGCTCCACCGATGGGGAGCGGTCGTCATCGGCCTCCCGCTGCTGAGCGTGATCGCCTCCGGGATCCTCCTGCAGGTGAAGAAGCAGGTGCCGTGGGTCCAGCCGGTGGAGCAGCGGACGGACCAGGGGATCCCGTCCGTGGACTGGGGGCTCATCCTCGCCGCGGCGAAGGGGGTGCCGGGGGCGGGGGTGGACGGCTGGGAGGACATCGACCGCGTGGATGTCCGTCCGGCGAAGGGGATCCTCAAGATCATCACCACCTCGCGCTGGGAGGTGCAGCTCGCCCTCGCCACCGGGGAGGTCTTGCAGGTCGAGTACCGGAGGTCGGACCTGATCGAGCAGTTGCACGACGGCTCGTTCTACGGCGACGCGGCGAAGCTCGCGATCTTCCTGCCGGCGGGGCTCGTGCTCTTCGGACTCTGGCTGACCGGGCTGTACCTCTGGGTGCTACCGTACCTCACGAAGCGCAAGCGGGCGAGGATCGCTCGACAACAGGTGGAAGGTGGAAGATGAACGGTGAAAGGAACCTCGATGCGGGAGTGGACATGACGCAGGCCGCGGTTCGACTCATCCGGAACGCCATCGCACTCGCAGCGCTCGTCGTCGCGACCGCGGGGGTGTCGAGCGCGCAGCAGCCGGAGTGGACGCTGCTGATCCGCAACGGCACCGTGGTGGACGGCACCGGCGGGGCGCGATACGCTGCCGATGTGGCGGTGCGGGGGGACCGCATCGTCGCCGTCTCGCGGACGCCGCTCGATGCCGCACGCGCGGCGCGGGTGATCGACGCGCGGGGCCTCATCGTCGCGCCAGGGTTCATCGACCTGCACGCGCACATCGAGCCGCTCCTCTCCAAGCCCCACGCGAAGAGCGCGGTCACGCAGGGCGTCACGACCTCGCTCGGCGGACCCGACGGCAGCGGTCCCTGGCCGCTCCGGCAGTACCTCGACACGGCGCAGAAGTCGGGCCTCGGGATGAACGTCGCCTACCTCGTCGGGCACAACACCATCCGGCGCACGGTCATGGGCACGGAGAACCGTGCTCCGACGCCGGACGAGCTCGCGCGCATGGTCCAGCTGATCCGTCAGGGGATGGGCGAAGGCGCCTTCGGCATCAGCACCGGGCTCCGCTACGTGCCGGGCTACTACTCCAAGACCGAAGAGGTCATCGCGCTCTCGCGCGCCGCGGCCGACTCGGGTGGGTTCTACACCTCGCACCTGCGCGAGGAGGGTCTCGGCCTGCTCGAGGGCGTGGCCGAGGCGATCCGCATCGCGCGCGAGGCGCGCATCCCCGTCGTGCTCACGCACCACAAGGCGGTCGGCCAGCCGATGTGGGGGAAGAGCGTCGTCACCCTCGCGATGGTGGACTCGGCACGCGCCGCGGGGCTCGACGTGATGGTGGACCAGTACCCGTACACGGCGAGCTCGACCGGCCTCGCGGTCCTCATCCCACCCTGGGCGCTGGCCGGCGGCGCGCGCGCCTTCCGCGAGCGCATCAACGACCCGGCACTGCGGGACTCGATCGAGCGCGGGATCGTGGAACTGCTCCGCACCGACCGCGGCGGTGGTGACACGCGACGCGTGCAGTTCGGCAGCGTGAGCTGGGACCGGTCGCTCGAGGGGAAGACGCTCCACGACTGGGCGGTGCGGCGCGGCGTGGGCCCGAGCCTCGAGGCAGCGGCCAAGCTCGTGATCGAGGGCGAGCTCAACGGTGGCGCCTCGATGGTCTATCACATCATCGACGAAGGGGACGTGCGGCGCATCATGCAGCACCCGCAGTCGATGGTGGCGAGCGACGGCCGGCTCACCGATCCCGGCGAAGGGGTTCCGCACCCTCGCGCGTACGGCACCTTCCCGCGCGTGCTCGGCCACTACGTGCGCGACGAGAAGGTCCTCACCCTGGAGACCGCGATCCGGAAGATGACGGGGATGCCCGCCGCGCGGATGGGACTGGCCGGGGAGCGCGGCTGCCTGGCGGTCGGGTGCTTCGCCGACATCACCGTCTTCGACGCGAACACGGTGGGGAGCCCCGCGACCTTCACCGAGCCGCACCAGTACGCGGTCGGCATCCCGTTCGTGATCGTGAACGGTGTGGTGACGGTGGACGGCGGGCGGTTCACGGCCGCCCGCGGCGGCCGGGTGTTGCGCCGCAAGTAGAACAGCCCCCGGTGACCATCGGTCACGGGGGCTGCTCCATTCCGCTGGCGGAGTGCGGATACCCGGTTCGGCGCCACCGTAGTGGCCGGGTCCGTCCCCTTCTCCGTGCCGGACGGCCGGCACGGGGTGTCATCCTGCCGGATGACGACGGTCACCACCAGCGACCCGGTGACCGGTCCATCGGATTCGAACGGCCGACGGACATTCCCTTCGACAGCGTCCCGCGGAAGGGATCCGTCCACGCACCAGCCGTCGCGTGGACGCAGGCCGAATACTCAACCGGCGGTCCGGGGCCGCAAGAGCGGATTCCCCCACGCAGGCGTCGGCGGTCCTCGGTAGGGGATGGGCCGCCGGGGGACCTCCGGCGGCCGGCTCCGTGACGCGTCCGTGACATTCGCGTGACCGACTGGTGGCCACTCCCCGGATGGCCCCCGCGCCCCGGTGCGCCGAAACTTCACGCATGACAACGACTTCCAGTTTCGCGCGAATCGTCACATTCGCGTCAATCGGAGCAGTGCTCGCGGCGCCCCTCGGCGCGCAGACGACCGTGGACGGCCTGATCTACACGAGCTTCCGTTACGGACTCGTGAAGGACGAGGCCCTGACGCCGGACGCCCGACCGAACAACTTCGAGGTCGACCGCGCGTACCTCACCGTGCGCAACCGATCGGGCGCGATCGCGACGCGTGTGACAGTGGACGTGGACAGCCGGCGCGCCTCGACCAACCAACAGACCTTTCGCCTCAAGTACGCGTACGCCGACTGGACTCCCGAGGGGAGCTCCATCACCTGGCGGCTCGGCATGCAGAACACTCCCGTGGTCGGCTACATCGAGGACGTCTGGGGATACCGGATGCAGGGGACGGTGCCCCTCGACCGCTATCGCTACCAGTCGTCGTCCGACATCGGCTTCGCCGCCGAGGGCGCCTGGAAGTCGCAGGCCGTCACGGCCCACGCCGGGATCTTCAACGGAGAGGGTTACAGCGCCCAGCCAGGTGACCATCGCAAGGATGTCGCGGCGCGCGTGAGCGTGCGGCTGCTCGCGACCGACAACACGAGCCGCACCGGCGGGCTGCGGCTGACGGGCTTCGTCTCGCTCGGCGCGATGAACACCGGCGGTGCGCGCGACCGTTTCCTCGCGCTCCTCACGTACCAGACGAAGACGTTGACCCTCGGCGCCGAGTACGCGCACACCGTGGATTCCACCGCCGCCGATGCGACGACGGAGGGCCGCATCCTCAGCGCCTTCGCGACGACCCAGCGCGAGGGATCGCCGCTCGGATTCATCCTCCGCGTGGACCAGTGGGACCCGAACACCGCAGTGTCGTCCGGCGCCTTCGATCCCCTCTCGAGCCGGCAGACGCGCGTGATCACCGGCGTGTCGTACCGGCTCTCGGCCAATGCGCGCCTCCTGCTCGACGCCGACCTCGTCTCCACGCAGGGCACCGCGCCCAACGCCTTCCAAGCCGCGAATCGCGCGATCTTCCTCCACACCGAGTTCAAGTTCTGACCATGACCCGATTCCGCATCGCACTCCTCACGCTCTCCGCCGGCGCCGTCGTGGCGTGCGGTGGCGGCGAACGCGCCACCGTGCAGCTCACCGGCGCCGGCGCGACCTTCCCCTATCCGATCTACTCGAAGTGGTTCGACGCCTTCTACAACGCCACCGGCCACCAGGTGAACTACCAGTCGGTCGGCTCGGGCGCGGGCGTCAAGCAGTTCTCCGAGGGCACCGTGGACTTCGGGGCGACCGACGGCCCGATGACCGACGCGGAGATCGCGGCGGTGAACGGCGCGGTGATCCACATCCCGACCGTGCTCGGCGCCGACGTGGTGACCTGGAACCTGCCGACGCTGGGTGCGACCCAGCTCAAGTTCGACGGCGCCGTGCTCGCCGACATCTTCCTCGGCAAGGTCAAGAAGTGGGACGATCCGCGCCTCGTGGCGCTCAATCCGGGGGTGGCGCTCCCTGACCGCGACATCCTCGTGGTCCACCGTTCCGACGGGTCGGGGACGACGTACATCTGGACCGACTACCTCAGCACCGTCTCGCCGGAGTGGAGCGAGAAGGTGGGCCGCGGCAAGTCCGTGAACTGGCCCACCGGCCTCGGTGGCAAGGGGAACGAAGGGGTCACGCAGCAGGTGAAGCAGCTGGAGGGGGCGATCGGCTACGTCGAGCTCGTGTACGCGATCGCGAACGGACTCCCCTACGGTGCGATCCGGAACAAGGCCGGGAACTTCGTCTCGCCGACCCTCGAGAGCGTGACCGCGGCGGCGGCCGGGGTGGATCTCCCCGCGGACACCGATTTCCGCGTCTCGATCGTGGATGCCGCCGGCGCCGACGCGTACCCGGTCTCCTCGTTCACCTGGCTGCTGGTCCGGCCCGACATCGCCGACGCCGCGAAGGCGCGCGCGATGCGCGAGTTCATGGACTGGATGACCGGGAGCGAGGCCGCGAAGATGGCGGCTGACCTCCACTACTCGCCGCTGCCGGCGAGCGTCGCGGCGCTCGTGAAGGCGAAGGTCGCGACGATCACGTCGGGTGGCGCGGCGATCACGGGCGGCGAGTGAACACGGTTGGCCGCCTCGCGGGCAGGGCGCGAGGCGATGCGGTCTTCAAGGCGTTGCTGTTGCTGGCGGCGAGCACGATCCCCCTGCTGCTCGGGGCGCTCGTGGTCGAGCTCGTTCGCGGGTCGCGCCTCGCGCTGGAGCGTTTCGGCGTCGGGTTCATCACCTCCACCGGGTGGGATCCCGTCGCCGGACAGTTCGGCGCCTGGCCAGCGGTCTTCGGCACCCTCCTGACCTCGTTCCTCGCGCTGCTGCTCGCCGTGCCGCTCGCGCTCGGCGTGGCCATCTACCTCACCGAGTTCGCGCCGCTCCGCATCCGACGCCCGATCGCGACGGTGATCGAGCTCCTCGCCGCGATCCCGTCGGTCGTGTACGGTCTCTGGGGGATCTTCGTGCTGATCCCCTTCCTCAGGGCGTGGGTGTATCCGGTGGTGCAGTCGTGGCTCGGATGGCTGCCCTTCTTCGCCGGACCCGTTTACGGGCCGTCAGTGCTCTCGGCCTCGCTCATCCTGACCGTGATGATCGTGCCGTTCATCATGTCGGTCTCGCGCGAGGTGCTGCTCGCGGTGCCGAGCGGGCAGCGGGAGGCGGCCCTCGCGCTCGGCGCGACGCGGTGGGAGGCGGTCAGCACGGTCATCCTGCCCTACGCGAAGTCGGGGATCATCGGCGCGGTGATCCTCGGGCTCGGGCGCGCGCTGGGCGAGACGATGGCGGTGACGATGCTGATCGGGAACCGGCACGAGATCGCGGCGTCCCTCTTCGCGCCGGGATACTCGATGGCGGCGGTGATCGCCAACGAGTTCGCCGATGCCGCCGGCGGTCCGTTGCACGAGTCGGCGTTGATCTACCTCGCGCTCCTCCTCTTCGGGGTGACGGTGCTCGTCAACGGTGCCGCGCGGCTGCTGATCTGGCGCGTCTCGAGGGCCGGGGGGAAGTGATGGATCGCCGCGCCTTCCGCCGGGTGAAGTCGAACGCGATGGTCGCGCTGATGGCCGTGGCGGTCGTGGTCGCGGTCCTGCCGCTGGTGCTCATCCTCGGCTCGCTGGTGCTGCGCGGCGCGCAGTCGCTCTCGTGGGAGTTCTTCGTGAACCGGCCGGCGCCCGTCGGAGAGACCGGCGGCGGCGTCGCCCACGCGATCCTCGGCACCCTCATGATCGTGGGCGTCGGGTCGCTCGTGGCGGTGCCGATCGGCATCGCCGCGGGGATCTACGCGAGCGAGTACCGGGGCACCGTGATGGCGAAGGTCACGCGGTTCGTCGCCGACGTGATGAACGGGACGCCGTCGATCGTCGTCGGCATCCTCGCGTGGACCTGGGTGGTCGCGGTGCAGGGGCACTTCTCGGCGCTCGCCGGCTCGTTCGCACTCGGCGTCCTGATGATCCCGATGGTGATGCGGACCACCGAGGAGCTGATCGCGCTCGTGCCCAACGAGTTGCGCGAGGCGGCGCTCGCCCTCGGGTACCCGCGGTGGCGGACGACGATGGTGGTCGTGCTGCGCACGGCCCTCCCCGGCATCGTGACCGGGGCGTTGCTCGCCGTGGCCCGCGTCTCGGGGGAGACGGCGCCGCTCCTCTTCACCGCACTCGGCTCCGAGTACTTCGTCCTCGACATGGACCGCCCGATGGCGGCGCTCCCGCTCGTGGTCTTCAAGTACGCGACGGGTCCGTACCCGGAATGGCACCAGCTGGCGTGGACCGCTTCGCTGGTGCTGATCCTCGTGGTCCTCGCCCTCGGGCTCCTCGCGCGGGTGGTCACGCGGCAGCGGCTCGGGGAGAACAAGTGACCGCCACCGCCCCCGAGCGCCTCCCGACCGGCTCGACGATGCCGACGCCGGCGGTGCGCACCGAGCGGCTCACCGCCGCGTACGGGGACCTCCGTGCGGTCTACGAGGTCTCGCTCGACCTGATGCCGAACCGCGTACACGCGCTCATCGGGCCGTCCGGCTGCGGCAAGAGCACGTTCCTCCGGTCGCTGAACCGCCTGCACGAGGTGACGCCGGGGGCGTGGGTGAAGGGCCGGGTGTTCGTCCACGGTGAGGACATCTACGCGCCGGAGGTCTCGCCGATGCGGCTCCGGCGCCGGGTCGGGATGGTGTTCCAGAAGCCGACGCCCTTCCCCTTCATGAGCATCGCGCAGAACGTCGCGGCGGGACTCGTGACGGAGCGCGGGCTGCGCAAGGCCGACGTCGCCGAGCGCGTCGAGGAGTCGCTGCGCCGCGCCGCCCTCTGGGACGAGGTGAAGGACCGCCTCGGCGCCGACGCCCGCGGGCTCTCCGGCGGACAGCAGCAGCGGCTCTGCATCGCACGGACGATCGCCCCACGCCCGGAGGTCGTGCTCCTCGACGAGCCGACGGCCTCGCTCGACCCGCAGGGGACGCAACGGATCGAGGAGCTGGTGTACGAGCTCAAGCGCGAGTTCACGATCGTGATGGTCACGCACAACATGCAGCAGGCGGGTCGCGTGGCCGACACGACGAGCTTCTTCTACATGGGGGCGATGGTCGAGCACGGCGAGACGAAGCAGATCTTCACCGCGCCGCACGACTCCCGCACCGAGGCGTACGTGACCGGGAGGTTCGGGTGACCGCCGTCGCCCCACGTCCCGCCGACGCCGTGGCCCCGGCAGCCGCCGCGATCGAGGCGCGCGGCTTCTCGCTCTGGTACGGGGAGCGCCAGGCGCTCTTCGACATCTCGCTCGCCTTCGAGCCTCGGGCGGTCACCGCGATCATCGGGCCCTCGGGGTGCGGCAAGAGCACCTTCCTCCGGAGCATCAACCGGATGAACGACCTCGTGCTCGGTGTGCGCGTCGCGGGGGAACTCCTGGTGGACGGGCGCGCGGTGTACGACCCCTCGCTGGACCTCGTCGCGCATCGCCAGCGGGTGGGGATGGTGTTCCAGCGCTCGAACGTCTTCCCCGGCTCCATCTATCAGAACGTCGCGTATGGGCCGGTGCTGAACGCGCTCGTGCGCCGGCATGAGGTGCCCGAGGTCGTCGAGCGGTCGCTGCGACGGGCGGCCCTGTGGGATGAGGTGAAGGACCGCCTGCAGCAGCCGGCGGCGGGGCTCTCCGGCGGCCAGCAGCAGCGGCTCTCGATCGCGCGCGCCCTCGCGAACGCGCCGGAGATCCTCCTGATGGACGAACCCTGCTCGGCGCTCGACCCGATCGCGACGCAGCGGATCGAGGAGCTCATCGTCGAGCTGAAGAAGGACTACACCATCGTGATCGTCACGCACAACATGCAGCAGGCGGCGCGCATCGCCGACCGGACCGCCTTCTTCGAGTCGGGCCGGCTCGTGGAGTACGACCGGACGGAGCGGATCTTCACCGCGCCGGCCGAGGCGCGCACCGAGGCCTACATCACAGGGAGATTCGGATGACCGGTGGGACGCAACGGCACTTCCACGAGGAGCTCGGCGAGGTCCGCGAGCGCCTGCTCACGATGTCAGGGGCGGCCGAGTCCGCGCTCGGGCTCGCCGCCGACGCGCTCGTCGCACGCGACGGCGAGCGCGCGGCGCGGGTGATCGCCGGCGACCGGGACATCGACCGGCGCGAGGTCGAGATCGAGGAGCGCTGCGTCGCCCTCATCGCGTTGCAGCAACCGATGGCCAAGGACCTGCGGATGCTGCTGTCGGTGATGAACATCGCCAGCGCGCTGGAGCGCGTCGGGGACCACGCGGTGAACATCGCCGGCGCGGCCAAGCGGCTCGCGGCGTCGCCCACGAACCTCCCGGAGCCGGAGATCGCCGAGATGGCGCGGATGGCCCGGGCGATGCTCTCCGATGCGATCGATGCGTTCATCCGCGGGGACGCGGGCGCCGCGCGCGAGGTCTGCCGGCGTGACGACTCGGTGGACGCGCTCAACCGGTCGGTCTTCCGGGCGGTGCTCTCCCAGATGTCGAAGGACCCGCAGATGGTCGGCGTCGGGATGGAGCTCGTGCTCGTCGCCCGCAACCTCGAGCGCGTCGCCGACCTCGCGACGAACATCGCCGAGGGGGTCGTCTACGTCGTCGAGGGGAAGTCCATCAAGCACCACGCCGAGGACGGGGCGATCGCGTAGTCGCCCGCCCCGTCCCGGCCGGTCCCCCGCGACCTACATGCGGGGCTTGGGCTTCACCCACTGGTCCAGCCACGCCATCATCTCGAACAGCGTGTGCCCCACGCTCTCGCGCGCGGCGTATCCGTGCGACTCGGACGGCAACTGCACGTACCGCACCGTGCCGCCGTTCCCCTTGAGCGCCGCGTACATCCGCTCAGACTGGATGGGATAGGTGCCGGTATTGTTGTCGGCCATCCCGTGCACCAGCAGGATCGGCGTCTTGATCCGGTCGGCGTAGGTGAAGGGGGACATCCGCTCGTAGAGGTCCTGGGCCTGCCAGTAGCTCCGCTCCTCCCCCTGGAAGCCGAAGGGGGTGAGGGTGCGGTTGTACGCCCCTGAGCGCGCGATCCCGGCCTTGAAGAGCCGCGTGTGCGCGAGGAGGTTGGCCGTCATGAAGGCGCCGTATGAATGTCCGCCCACCGCGATCCGGTCGCGGTCGGCGACGCCCATCCCCACGATGTGCTCCACCGCCGCCTCGGCGCTCGCCACCAGCTGCTCGACGTAGGTGTCATTCGACTGCTTCCCGTCGAGTGCCACGATCGGCATCGTCGGGTCGTCCATCACCCCGTAGCCCTCCAGCAGCGCGAAGAGGTGCGACGAGCCGCCGGGGCGCGTGAACCGGTAGGGGGATCCCGTCACCTGCGAGGCCATGCTCGCGTCGTTGAACTCGATCGGGTATGCCCAGAGGAGGAAGGGGATCGCGCCATCGCGCGCCTTGTCGTAGCCGGGGGGCAGGTAGACCGTCGCGTGCAGCGTGACGCCATCCTTGCGCGTGTAGCTCACACGTTCTCGCTTCACGCCGGCGAACTGCGGCGCCGGGTCCTTGAGGTCGGTGAGCCGCATCGGCGCGATGCGACGCACGAGGTCGCGGCTCCAGTAGTTCGGCGGCTCGTCCACCGACTCCCGTCGCGTGAGGATCCGCTGCCCACGGTCGTCGAGGAGGTCCATCACGACTTCGTAGTAGGGCGCCGCCGAGCGGAAGAGGCGTTCGGTCCTCCCGGTCGCGAGTTCGATGCGGTCGAGGAAGGGGCGGTCCCCCTCGGGCGAGGCGCCGTTCCCCTTGAGGAACGCCGAGCGCCCGTCCGGCGTGAACGCGAGGAGGTTCTGGCCCCGGGCGTCGCGCACCGTGTGGAAGCCGCCTGGATCGTTGTAGCGGTCCTCGGTCGAGCGCTCCCAGAGCATGCGCGGCGGCGTCCGTCCGCTCGGATCGATGATCCAACTGCGCGCACGCCGGGCGCGCGACTGGCCCTCGTTGGCGATGGCGAGGTCCGCGCGGCCCCAGGTGATGCCGCGGAACCGCCACTCAGTCTCGAGGAGGGTCGCCGGCGAGCCGGTGAACGGCGCGTCGAGCGTCAGCACGCGATCCCGCTTCGGGACCTGACGCTGCGGGTCGCCGTTGTCGAGCGCCTCCACCCAGACCAACGTCGCCGGGGCATCCGCGCGCCAGCTGTAGGACCGCGGGCCGGTGAGCGCGCCGTCGCCGCCCCACGGCACGCGCTCGATGAGGGGGCGCGAGTGGAGCGTCCGCAGGGCCTGCGACGGCAGGTGGAGGACCGCGGTGGTCGTGGGGAAGTAGTTGAGGGGGACGGTGTACGAGAACGGCTTCGCGATCCGCGAGTGGAGCACCCAGGCGCCATCAGGGCTCACCGACGTGCTCGAGATGATCGCCGGCTCGCCGTACTCGGTGATCTCGCCGCTGAGTGATACGCGGGCGAGTTGGCTCGCGGCGTAGTGGGCGAAGATCGCCTCGTCGTGCGGGCTCTTGAGCAGGTCCTGGTAGGTCGCGGCGCGGTCCGCGCTCCCCGTGAGCGCCTCCTGCACGATCGGGCCGGTCGGTGTCGTGGGGGCTGCGGGGGCCGCGCCACGCGAGTCGGGGATGAAGGTGCATACCATCGAGGCGTTCCCCGCCCAGTCGCAGGGAGCGCCGAGCACGGCATTGAGCCGGCGCGTCGTGACCTGGCGCGCCGTGCCCGCGGCGACGTCCGCGACCCAGAGCGTCAGGGCGTCGTCGGTGCTCACGACGAACGCGAGGAGCTTGCCGTCCGGCGACCATGTGGTGTTGCTGATCCCTCCCCCCGGAGGCAGCGTCATCGCGATCGGCGTGATCGCGCCGCCCTGGAGCGGGCGGACCGACATCCCCCGTGACGGGTTCTGCCGCGAGGGCCCGCTCGTCTGCGGATCGAACCGGAGGCCGGCGAGTCGATACTCGGGCGCGGCGATCTCGGAGATCGGCGGGAGGCCAGGCCGCTCGAGCAGCACCATCCGTTGCCGATCGGGGCTCACCAGGATCGTCGGGACCGCCGGCGCGTCGAGGATCTGCGCGATCGCCGCCGGGGGCTGCCGGTACGCCGTCTGGGCTCCGAGTCCCGTTGCGAGGACGAGCACGGCGCAGAGCAACCGTGTGATAGCCGGCCAGATGCGAACGGTGTGGCGCTGGGGCTTCATCGATGACTCCGGGGTTCGGTTCGGGGGGCGGTGGCGGGGATCGGTGGTCGGCGTCGCGGGATGACACGGAGCACCCGCCGCTTGGGTCCAACGCTCCCGCTGCGTGAGCGACTCGTCAAGGGACCAACCCTATGGCGCGTCCGCGGCTCTCACCACAGGTTGGATGTCATCGCAGGGCAAGCCCCCGCCGTCACCCCCTACAGCAGGAGCAGTCGATGTCCAGGACCGACCCGGCACGCCTTCGGGGCGTGCGCGGCCGCGGAGCGTCGCTCGCGCTGGCGCTCGCCCTCACGGCCGCTGCTTCACTCAGCGCGCAGCAACCCACGGCCGCCCAGGCGCCCCTTCCCGCGGGGGTCACGCGCGGCGCCACGGTGGAAGGGATCACCGAGTACTCGCTCGCCAACGGGCTCCGCGTGCTCCTCTTCCCCGACCAGTCCAAGCCGACGGTCACCGTGAACATCACGTACCTCGTCGGCTCGCGCCACGAAGGGTACGGCGAGACGGGGATGGCGCACCTCCTCGAGCACCTCGTCTTCAAGGGGACGCCCAAGCACCCGAACATCCCCCAGGAGCTGACCGAGCACGGTGCCTTCCCGAACGGCACCACCTGGTACGACCGCACGAACTACTTCGAGACGATGCCGGCGACGGACGTGAACCTCGAGTGGGCGCTCGACCTCGAGTCCGACCGGATGGTGAACTCCTTCATCGCGAAGAAGGACCTCGAGAGCGAGTTCACGGTGGTGCGGAACGAGTTCGAGTCGGGGGAGAACTCGCCGTTCAACGTGACGTACCAGCGGACGCTCGCGACGGCGTTCGAGTGGCACAACTACGGCAAGACGACGATCGGCAACCGCGCCGACCTCGAGAACGTGCCGATCGAGCGGCTGCAGGCGTTCTATCGCAAGTACTACCAGCCGGACAACGCGATCCTCGTGGTCGCCGGCAAGTTCGACGTGCCGAGGACGCTGAACCTGATCGCCCAGAAGTTCGGGACGATCCCACGGCCGCAGCGCTCGCTCGCGACCGGGAACCTCCTCTTCGAGACCTACACCCGCGACCCGGACCAGGACGGGGAGCGCGAGGTGACGGTCCGTCGCGTGGGCGACACGCAGATCCTCAACGTGTTCTACAAGACGGTGGCCGGCACGCATCCCGATCACGCGCCGCTCGTGGTCCTCGGGCAGATCCTCTCGCGGGCGCCCGGCGGACGGTTGCACACGGCGCTCGTGGTCCCCGGGATGGTCGCCAACGTCGGCGCCAGCGTGATGCAGTTCCGCGAGCCCGGCGGGATGATGATCCAGTCCTCGATGCGGAAGGAGCAGTCGATCGACGCGGCGCGCGACGCGCTCCTCGGCGTCGTCGAGAAGCTCGGGGATGCGCCGCCCACCGCGGAGGAGGTGAACCAGGCGAAGACCTTCCTGCTCCGGAACATCGAGCTGCAGCTCGCCAACACGCAGAACGTCGCGCTCAACCTCTCCGAGTGGGCGTCGATGGGCGACTGGCGGATGATCTTCATCCACCGCGACCGGATCGAGGCGGTCACGCCGGCGGACGTCCGTCGCGTCGCGACCAGCTACTTCAAGCCTGACAACCGGACGATCGGCCGGTTCATCCCGACGGAGCGGCCGGATCGGGTGACGATCCCGGTCGTCGTCGCGTCGGAGTTCGCGAAGCTCACGTCCGAGTACAAGGGACGCGCCGCGGTCGCCGAGGGCGAGGCGTTCGACCCCTCGCCGGCGAACATCGACAGCCGGACGATGCGCAGCACGCTCCCCGGCGGGATGAAGCTGGCGCTGTTGCCGAAGGAGACCCGAGGCGATGTCGTGGTCGCCCGGATCACGCTCCGCTTCGGCGATGAGCGCTCCCTCACGGGACGCAGCCGCGCCGCGCAGGCGATGGGGGCGATGCTCGACAAGGGCACGCGCACCAAGAGCCGCCAGCAGATCCGCGAGGGGTTCGAACGGCTCAAGACCACCTACGGGTTCTCGAGCTCGGGCAACGCGATCGTCGCGACGCTCACGAGCACCCGCGAGAACCTCATGCCCGCCCTCGCGCTGGCGGCCGAGGTCCTCAAGGAGCCGAGCTTCCCGGCGGCCGAGTGGGAGGAGCTCCGCCGCCAGCAGCTCACGAGCCTCGAGTCCCAGCGGTCCGAGCCTGGGTTCCTCGCGTCGGTCGCGTTCAGCCAGAGGATGACCCCGTACCCGAAGGGCCATCCACTCGCGACGCTGTCGATCGACGAGCAGATCGAGGAGACGAAGGCCCTCACGGTCGACGACGCGAAGCGTGTCTACACCGAGCTGGTCGGCGCGACCTACGGCGACGTCGCCGTCGTGGGCGACTTCGACGCGAATGCGGTGCGGCAGTGGGCCAGGACGGCCTTCGACAGCTGGCGTTCGCCCCGTCCGTTCCGCCGCCTGGAGCGGCGGTTCCAGGACATCGCGCAATTCAATGAGAGCATCGAGACGCCTGACAAGGCGAACGCGGTCTTCCTCGCCGGCCAGAACCTCAAGGTCCGCGATGACAGCCCGGAGTGGCCCGCGATCGTGATGGGCAACTTCGTCCTTGGCGGCGGATTCCTGAACTCGCGCCTCGCGACGCGCATCCGGCAGCGCGACGGCATCAGCTACGGGGTCGGCTCGTTCGTGAGCGCCCAGCAGCTCGACAGCGTGGCGTCGATCACCGCCCAGGCGATCTACGCCCCGGAGAACATCCTCCGCCTCGAGTCCGCGTTCGGCGAGGAGATGGGACGGATCCTGAACGAGGGCATCACGCAGGCCGAACTCGACGCCGCGCGCTCGGCGATGCTGCAGCAGCGCGAGCAGACGCGTTCGAACGACGGCAGCATCGCCGCGATGCTCTCGAATCAGGCGCTGACGGGTCGCAGCATGCAGTTCGAGACCCAGTTCGACCAGCGGCTCCGTGCCCTCACGGTCGAGCAGGTGAACGCGGCCCTGAAGAGGCACGTCTCGCTGTCGAAGATCTCGACCGTCAAGGCGGGCGACTTCAAGAACAAGCCGCCGGTGCCGCTGCCGACGCGGCCATAGGCCTGGACGACCGCGGTGCTCGCCCGGGTGGCTACCGGGTGAGCGCCGCCTCCACCCGCGCGACGTGCGCCTCCAGCAGTCGGAGGCGCACGTCGTTCGCGCTCCGCCCCGCGCCACTCGAGAGCCTCGCGTAGAGCGCGCGCGCGCCGTTGAAGTCGCCGACCTTGAGACGCGACACCACCGTCGCGTCGAGGAACAGGTCCTGCGGGAGCCAGTGACGCCCGCGGTTCCGCGCGTCGATCAGCACCTGGGTCTCCCGCGCCCCCGTGGTCCAGTCGTACGACATCACCGCGCGCAGCAGTCGCACCGCCGACACCCCGTCCGCGGGTGCCCCCTGCGCGACCATGTACCGCTCGACCGCCGCGTACCATGCGGAGTCCACCGTGCCCATCGTGCCGGCGTGCAGGTCGTCCTCGACGGCGAGCATCTCGGTGAACCAGTGGAACCAGTCGGCGGGAGGGCGGCCCGACCGCAGCTCGCGGTCGAGCCGCTCCACGCGGAGGCGCGCGCGCTGGAAGTCGCGGTTGGCGATCGTCGTGTCGTCGGGAGCCAGCCGCTCCCCCGCGCGCAGCCGCGCCGCCATCGCCTGCTTCTCGATGCGCGGCAGGCTGAGCGACGGCGTCCGGGCCGCCGCGAGCGGCACCCGCCGGTCGCCGAGCGCAGCCGCGACATCGAACCGGTCCCGCGTGAGACCGAGGAACCCGAGTGCCGAGTGCCGCAGGAACCGCGTCCGCTCGGCCCCGAGATCCAGCACCGGCGCGAAATCCGAGTTCACGGCGGCCGCGGAATCGAGCAGGGGCGCGAGCTCGGCGCGAGTCACCATCAGCGTGCGGTCGAGCGCCTCGGCGTCGAGCGGCGCGAACCGCTCGAGGTCCAGGCGGACGTCCTCGTGGCCGAACACCGACCAATCGGGGCGGGGCAGCTGCGGGAGGTTCGAGGCGACGACGAGGATGTCCACGTCGTTGGTGAGGTAGATGGCGTACGAGCGGAAGTTCCGGTGCAGCGCCGCGAGCACCGTCAGGACGAGGTCGTCGTCGATCTCGTAGAGGTGCAGCCACTGCCCGAACACGCCGCGCTCCGAGAGGTAGCCCGAGACGCGCCGATAGAACTCGTCGGTGAAGAGCCCGGAGACGCCGCTCACCCACGGATTCGAGGGTTCCGAGAGGATCAGGTCGTAGCGCCGGTCGGTCGCCGCGAAGTAGGACCGCGCGTCGTCGTGGACGAAGCGCGAGCGTGGGTCGTCATAGGCGCGCAGGTTCGCCGGGAGGAAGAGGCGCGCCGCCTCGATCATCTGCGGCTCGATGTCGATCGTGACCAGCCGCTCGAGGGACGGGCTCCCGAGCAGCATGTGCGAGGAGAGCCCCGAGCCGTGGCCGATCACGGCACCCTCGCGCGCCCCGGGCGCGTGCGCGAGCGTGATCATCGGCAGCAGGATCTGCGTGGACTCGTCCCCGCGCAGCGGCCGGCGATCCGGCTCCGGCGGGGGGTCGCCGAACCAGACCGCGGACATCGAGGCGTCCGGCTTGCCGTTTGTCGCGAGGGAGTAGGCGCTGTCGCCGCCCATGCGGACGCTCACGCTCGCGGTGCGCCCGTCCTCGTAGAAGACCACCTGCCGCTCGCCCCGCTCCGGCACCGTGCCGTAGCGGAAGACGCCGCTCGTGAGGATCCCGGGATCCAGTCCGGGGGAGATGGCCGTCACGCCGACCACCGCCGCGCCGGCGATCGTCGCGAGGAGCGCGGTCTGCCGCAGCGGCGCGGCGCGGCCCGCACGCGCCCAGATCACCCACACGCCGAGGGCGATGTCGAGCGCGCCGCCGAGGATGAGGAGTCCGCGCAGGCCGAGCATCGGCATCAGCCAGAGCGCCGCCGCGGAGACCCCGAGGATCGACCCGAGTGTGTTCCACGCGTACACGGAGCCGATCGCGCGCTCGCCGTGTCCGGCGGCGAGCAGCATCCGGGTGATCAGCGGCAGCGTGATGCCGGCGCAGAACGTCGCCGGGAGCATCACCGCCAGCGAGATCCCGTAGCGCGCGAGGTTGAACACACGGTACCCGGCGTCGGTCTCGTCGAGCGCCGCGATCAGCGATGCCATCCAGTGGAAGGAGTCCACGTACACCGCGAGCGTGGCGATGGCGAGGGTCCCCATCGCGAACTGCACGATCCCCAGCATCCGCAGGGGGTCGCGCACGCGGTCCGCGCGCTTGCGCACCCAGAAGGCGCCGAGCGCGAGCCCGAGGATGAACGCCGAGAGCATCAGTTCGAAGGCGTGCGTCGCGCTCCCCAGCACGAGCGAGAGCATCCGGACCCACGCGATCTCGTAGATGAACGAGGCGACCGCGGTGCCGAAGCTCACCGCGATGAGCAGCCGCCAGAGCGCGCGTGGGTCGAGTTCGGCGCTCGTCGGGTCGCGAGGGTCGTCGGGCCCCGGCGCCGCCGGCGCCGTCACCGGCTCCCCCTCCAGCGCGACGTCCATCGCCGCCGCGATGTCGTCCTCCTCGTCAGGGCTGAAGCGCACCGCCAGGAAGGTGACGGCAGCGACCACGAGGTTGAGCACCGCCGCGGTGGTGAGCGTGCCCGGCAATCCCACGTCGCGGATGAGCACGAACCCGGCGAGGAGCACGCCGAGCGCCGCCCCGAGCGAGTTCGCGAAGTAGAGGATCGCCAGGATCCGGCCGCTCGACCGGGTGTGCGATCGGCCGTCCGCGCCGCCGGCGACGCGCCGCAGGACCCCGGCGCTCATCAGCGGGAAGGTCGCGCCGAGCAGGATGGACTGCGGGAGGATCAGGAGCGCGGCGATCAGCCACTTGGCCGGGCCGAGGAGCGCGCCATCGGCGAGGGCGGGGAAGATCGTCGCGTAGGCGAAGTCCGTGACCGCGCCATGCACCGCGTGGAACGCGAGTCCCATCACGCCGACGACCGCCTCGATGCCGGCGTACCAGTGGAGCGGTTCCCGCACCGACGCCGAGCGCCGCGCCGCGATCGCGGCCCCGGCGGACATCCCGCCGAGGAAGATCACGAGCACGATCACCTGCGCGTACGCGCTGTG
>CAZYUL010000020.1:0-43826 GCA_964650715.1 uncultured Gemmatimonas sp.
GTCGTTCCGGTTGACCCGGTTCCGCTCGCCGGCGATCTGCACGGCATCGAGCTCCTGCGCGGCGAACTGCAGCCGCGCGTCGGCGACGAGGACCTCCTGGTCGGCGGTGCGCTTCACCTGGAAGCGGCGGACACCGTACCCGAGCGCCTGGAAGCTCACCATGTAGTCGCCGTCTCCGCCGGGGAAGACGATCGTGAATCGGCCGTTGCGGTCGGTGCGCGCCTGCCGGCTCACGTTGCCGCTGATGGAGGTCGCGGTGACGGTGACACGCTCGATCGGCGTCGAGTCGGGACCGATCACCCGTCCACGGATGATGTCGGCGCCCTGCGCGCCCGCGGCGCGGGCGCTCCCGAGGGTGAGCGCGATGAGCGCCAGGGGCGCGATCAACTTGGCGAGGCGGCGGGCCGTCACGTGCGGTCTCGGTCGGGGGCGGAAGGGAGCCGTGGCGCGGTATCCGGGACATCGTTGAGACCCACCGCCGGCCGCAAGGGTTGCGGCTACTGCCGAGAGGTCGCCCTACCACGCCCGTGCCCGCAGCGGAGTTACGAGGCCGGGGCGACCAACGTTAAGGGGCGGTCGGCGAGCGTGGCGACCGCGAAACGACCACTCCGCGCGGCTCGTAGGGTCAGGGCATCCCCCCACACCCCCCGCCGCCATGCGATCCCCCTCCCGCTCAGCTCCGTTCTTCGCGCCCGCCTTCGCGCCCGCCTTCGCGCCCGCCCTCGCGATCGCGGTCCTGCTCGCGGCTCCCGCCGCGACGGCCCAGGCACCACAGGTCCGCGACCTCCCGGCGCCGGCGAAGGTCATCGATGATCCCTTTTCGATGATCACCGGCGCGCTCGAGCTCGGCGGCAGTCGCGTCCTGATGCTGGATGCGGCCGAACTCGACCTCGTGCTCGTGGACTTCGACGCCGGCACCCGTACCGTCATCGGCCGGAAGGGGAGCGGCCCCGGCGAGTACCGCGCGCCCGGCGCGATGATCCGCGGTCCCGGTGACACGATCTGGATCGTGGACGCCGCGCAGATGCGGGTCACCGGGTTCACGCCCGACCTCAAGCCGGGGCCGACGATCCCCTTCATGGTGTTCGATCAGTCCACCGGGACTGCCCTCACGGCGCCGATGATGGGCGACCGGAGCGGCCGCATCTATGCGAGCGCGATGGTCATGAGCATGGGCCAGCAGGGTGGCAACATGCAGATGGCGATCCCTGACAGCGTCACCGTGGTGCGGCGTGACCCCCGCGATGAGAAGTCACGCGCCGAGCTCGCCAAGGTGCGATTCCCGACCAGCGGCCGCCCGGAGATGAAGCAGCTGGGCCCCGGTGCGTTCAAGTACACGATGGCCTTCCCGGGGCTCGTCGCGGCCGACGCCTGGTCGGTCTTCCCCGATGGACGCGTGGCGATCGTGCGCGGCAGCACCTACGCCGTCGAGTTCATCATGCCCGATGGCCGGCGCACCCCGCCGGTCCGCGTCGCGTTCGACCGGATCCCAGTCACCGCCGCGGACCGCGCGGCGGAGATGGAGGAGGCCCAGCGCATGATGAAGGAGCAGGCGCAGTCGGTGCAGAAGATGATGCCGGCGAACGTGACGATGGAATTCGAGCTCCTCCCCCCCGCGGAGTGGCCGGACACCTATCCTGCGGTCGCGCCCCTCGGTGTCTTCGCCGCGGCGAACGGCGACCTCTGGGTGCGTCGCGCCGTCCCGGTGCGCCTCGGTCGCGAGCAGTGGGATGTGCTCGATCCCGGCGGCCGGCTCGTCGCGCGTTGGCGGCTCCCGCCCAAGACCACAGTCGTCGGGGTCGGGATGTCGGCGGTGTACACCGCCCGCACCGACGAGGACGACTTCCGATACGCCCAGCGGGTGGACCTGCCGCGACGGCCGTAGCGTGAGGGGATGACGCGGCGGCCCGGCGTGCCGCGTCACCCCACCTCAGGGCGCCGCGTCGTGGAAGGTCAGTGAGCCCGCGCGCTCGAGCGCCCAGCGTAGCCGCCACTCGTCGCGGAAGACGACGACCGGCTGGTTCTTCGCGTCGTACAGCAGCGAGAGGTCCTGCGCCTCAGCCAGCTTCCGCACCTCCTCGGCCGGCCCGGTGACCCATCGCGGATACCGGTACGCCAGCTTCTCGAGCGTCGCGGGCGCGCCGTACTCGTGCTCCAGCCGGTGCAGCATCACGTCGAACTGCAGCAGTCCGACCGCGCCGATGACCGGGACCGGGCCCATCATGGATTCCGCGTAGAACACCTGCGCGGCGCCCTCCTCGGTGAGCTCCCGCAGCCCCTTGTCGAGCGCCTTGCGCCGCAGCGGGTCCCGCGGGACGATCCGCGCGAAGTGCTCGGGCGCGAAGCGCGGGATGCCGACGAACTCGAGCAGCTTGCCGGCGGCATCGCGTGGCGCGTCGGCCGAGGCGAGGGTGTCGCCGATGCGCAGCGAACCCCGGTCGTGCACGCCGACGACGTCCCCCGGCCAGGCCTCCTCGGCGAACGCCCGCTCGCGACCGAGGAACTGCTGCGGCGGGGCGAGCTTGAAGGTGCGACCGGTGCGCACGTGCGTGACCTCGAGCCCGGCGACGTAGCGTCCCGAGCAGACCCGCACGAAGGCGACGCGGTCGCGGTGCCGCGGATCCATGTTCGCCTGCACCTTGAAGACGAACCCCGTGAAGGCGTCGAGCGTCGGGGGCACGAGGCCCGCCGAGCTCTCGCGCGCCACCGGGGACGGCGCGAGGGGCAGGAAGTCCTCGAGGAAGGGCTCGACGCCGAAGTTCGTGAGCGCCGAGGCGAAGTACACCGGCGTCTGCTCGCCCGCGCGGATCGCGTCGGCGTCGAACTCGTGGCCCGCGAGGTCGAGGAGCTCGACGTCGTGGGCGAGCTTGTCCACGGCGTGCCGCGCCGCGGCGTGCCCGCCGAGCGCCGCGACCAGCCGCGCATCGGCGGGTCCCTCGAGCGCGATCGTCTCGGTCGCGACGCGCTGCGCCCCGTGGTGCTCTCCGCGCTCGAAGAGGAAGGCTCGCCTGCGTCGGCGGTCATACACCCCGACGAAGACGCTCCCCTGCTCGTCGGTGTCCATGTGGATCGGCCAGTGCGCGGCCACGGCGGTGATCCCCAGCTCCGCCTCGAGGTCGCTCACCAGCTTGAGCGGGTCCTCTCCGACGCGGTCGCACTTGTTGACGACCGTGAAGATCGGCATCCGCCGGCGGCGGCAGACGTCGAAGAGCTGTCGGGTGCGCTCCTCGACGCCCTTGCGATTGTCGAGCAGCATCACCGCACTGTCGGCGGCGACCAGCGTGCGGTAGGTGTCCTCGCCGAAGTCGGCGTGGCCCGGGGTGTCGAGGAGGTTCACCTGGAAGCCGGCATACTCGAACTGGAGCACCGACGAGGTGACCGAGATGCCGCGCTCCTGCTCGAGCGCCATCCAGTCGGAGGTCGCGTGGCGCTGCGACTTGCGGGCCTTGACCGCGCCGGCCTGGTGGATCGCCCCGCCGTAGAGCAGCAGCTTCTCGGTGAGGGTCGTCTTGCCGGCGTCGGGATGCGAGATGATGGCGAAGGTGCGGCGACGTTCGATCACGCGCTGAGCACCTCGAGCACCCGATCCACCTCGTCGAGGGTGTTGTGGAAGTGGGGCGCCAGCCGGATCGCCCCCTCGCGCACCGAGTGCGTGACGCGCTCGGCGCGCAGGCGGCGCGAGTCCCCCTCGACGTCGCGCGTGACGACCGCGACGATCCCAGCGCGGCGCCCTGCGTCGCGCGGCGTCAGCAGGCGCACCCCCTTCCCGCGCGAGGACGCCCATGCGACCATCCGGTCCGCCAGCGCGCGCACGTGCGCCTCGATCCGCGACGCGCCGAGTTCGAGCAGCAGCTCGAGGCTGGCGTTCATCCCGACGATATCCTGGTAGGGGATCGTTCCCACCTCGAACTTCCGCGCCTCGGCGTGCCAGGCGGGATCGTAGTCGAGGAAGCGGCCGAAGTCGCCCGAGCTCGCCTGCGAGAGCCACCCCGCGGCCGGTGGCTCGAGCTGCGGGACCAGCGCCGAGCGCACGTACGCGAAGCCGCTCCCCCACGGTGAGCAGAGCCACTTCTGCGCGCCGCAGGAGAGGATGTCGATCGGCGTCCGCGCGACGTCGAGCTCGACCGCGCCGAGCCCCTGGATCGCGTCAACGGCGAACCAGCTCCCCCGCGCGCGACAGGCCGCGCCGATCCGGTCGAGGTCGATGCGCGCGCCGCTGAAGAAGGAGACCCACGAGAGCGCGACTCCCTTCACCCGCCCATCCCGCTCGAGCCGGCGCAGCAGCGCCTCCTCGTCCACGGCGTGGTCGCGCATCGGGATCAGCTCGAACGCGAACCCCCTCGCCCGCGCGGCTGCCATCCACGGATAGACATTCGCGGGGAACTCTCCCGCGCTGCCGAGCACGATGTCACCCGGCCCGAGCGGGAGCGCGTAGGCGGCGAGGTTCACCCCCCAGCTGGTGTTCGTCGTGAGCACGATCTCGGCCGCACTCGCGCCGATCAGTCGGCCCGCGAGCTCCCGCCCCCGATCGAGCACAGGGAAGAAGTCCTCGGCCCCCAGTCGGTGCGGCTCGGCCCTCTTCAGGCCGTAGGCCTCCAACGCATCGCGCGTCCGCTGCGGCAGCGGTCCGACCGCCGCGTGATCGAAATGCGTCGCCTCCCCGCGCGCCTCCCACGGGTACTCACGCGCGCGCAGAGTGTCGAGGTCGTACGGTTGGATCATGGAAGTGATAGCCGGATTGTCCGATGTGAATCCACGTGAAGCGCGGTTGGTCTCCCTCCCCCTCCCCCTCCCCCTCACCCCTCACCCCTTCCCCTCACCCCTCGCTCCTTCTCCTCGCTCCTCGCTCCTCGCTCCTCCTTCTCCTCACGGCTCCCTGAGGTGTTCAGCCGTCCCCTTCGGCTGCCCCTTCCACCTCCGGTGCTGCCAGAAGTACTGCCCCGGATGCCTCCGCACCCACCCCTCCAGCACCTCGGTGTACCGCCGCACCGTCGCATCCACGTCCTGTTCGCGATCGCCCGTGCGCACCGGCTCGATGCGCTCGAAGTGGCTGCGGTAGCGTCCGTCGCCCTGCCGGATGGCGACGGTGAAGATGATCGGTAGCTCGTTGCGGAGCGCGAAGACCGCAGCGCCGCGCGGCGTGCGCGCGGGGCGACCGAAGAAGGGCACAAAGGTCGAGGCGAGCCCCTTCCCCGCCTGGTCGGAGAGGAACCCGACCGCCCGCCCCTCCCGGAGCGCCCGCGGGATGCGCCGCACCGCCTCGTCGTCGAACACCACGTGGATCCCGAGGCGCTCGCGCGTGCGACGGAAGAAGTCGTCAGAGAGGGGGTTCATCATGTGCATCGCGATCGCGTCGACGGGGCGCCCGCGCGCCGCGATGTACGCCGCGCAGAGCTCCCAGTTGCCGAGGTGCCCCGAGACGAGCACGACCCCCCTCCCCTCGGCGAAGGCGCGCTCGAGCACCTCCCAGCCGTCGGGTTCGACGAACGCGTCGAGGATCGCCGCGGGCCCGCCCCGCGAGAGCGCGATGCTCTCGATCGCGACCCGTCCCAGCCCGCGGTACGACTCGCGCGCCACGCGGCGCACGGTCGCGTCGTCGAACTCCGGGAAGCAAGCGCGGATGGTGCGCTCGACGCGCGCGGCGCGGATCGCGAGGGGACGCCAGGCGAGCCCGCCGACGAACGCCCCGACTGCCGACGCGGCCCGCCAGCCGAAGGGGCGTGACGCCGCCGAGACCGCGCGCAGCGCCGCGTACTCGGCGCGCTGGACGAGGCTGGGGACCGGCGTCGCGCGCCCGGCCTCAGCCGGCATCGCCGGCGCGGGCCGTGCGGTGCTGCATCGCGTGGAGGCGCGCGTACGCGCCGTCGCGCGCCAGGAGCTCGGCGTGTGTCCCCTCTTCGACGATGCGCCCCTGCTCGAGCACGAGGATCCGCGTCGCGTGCTGGATGGTCGAGAGACGGTGCGCGATGACGAAGACGGTGCGCCCCGCGAGCAGCCGGTCCACCGCCTCCTGCACCAGACGCTCGCTCTCGGTGTCGAGCGCGGAGGTCGCCTCGTCGAGGATCAGGATCGGCGGATCCGTGAGCAGCGCCCGCGCGATGGCGAGGCGCTGCCGCTGCCCTCCGGAGAGCCGAGTGCCGCGTTCGCCGAGCATCGTGTCGTAGCCCTGCGGCAGCGCCGCGATGAAGTCGTGCGCGTTCGCCGCGCGCGCCGCCGCCTCGACCTGCGCCTGCGTGTACCGGTCGCCCGCGCCGTAGGCGATGTTCGCCCGCGCTGTGTCGTTGAAGAGCACCGTGTCCTGGCTCACGATCCCGGTGAGCGCCCGGAGCGACCCAAGCGTGATCTCGCGGGTGTCGGTGCCGTCGAGCAGGATCCGCCCGCGCGTCGGCTCGATGAACCGCGGGATCAGGTCCACCAGCGTGCTCTTCCCCGCCCCGCTCGCGCCCACCAGCGCGATGACGTCGCCGCGGCGGGCCACCAGGTCTATGTCGGTGAGCACCGGGGCGTCGCCGTAGGAGAACGAGACGCCCTCGAACGCGATCGCCTCGCGGAGTCCCGTCACCTGCTTGGTGCCGCGGTCGAGCTGCGTCTCGGCGGTCGCGTCGAGCACCTCGAAGAGCCGCTCCGCCGCGGCGAGCGAGAGCTGGGCCGTGGCCGGCGCCTGCGACAGCTGCTTGATCGGCTGCAGGAGCCGCATCACCAGGATCATGAAGGTGATGAGTTCGCCGCCCCCCATCGTCCCGCCCTGCAGCACCTCGCGCGCCCCGATCCAGAGCACGCCCACCGCGATGATGGTGCCGAGGACCTCCGTCAGCGGGCCCGAGAGGAGGGCGAGCCGCTGCATCCGCGTCATCCCGCGGGCGTAGCGCGCCGACGAACCGAGGAACCGCGACTCCTCGTATGGCTCCCCGCGGAACGACTTCACGAGGCGGATCCCGCTCACGACCTCCTGCAGGATGCTCGTCATCTCGCCGTACTCGTGGCGGAGCCGCCGGTGGCCCGCGCGCAGCCGCTTCAGGAGCGGCTGCAGCAGCGCCATCACCAGCGGCGCGATGATCAGCGAGACCAGCGTCAGGCGCGGCGACATCCGGAAGAGGATCACCACGGTCACGAGGATGGTCGCCGCGTTCTGCACCGTCCGCGTCGCCACCTCGGCGATGATCACCTTGGTCTGCTCGGTGTCGGCGAGGAGCCTCGAGATCAGCTGGCCCGTGCGGGTGCGCCCGAACCACGTGAGGGGCAGCCGCTGCATGTGTGAGAACACGGCGTGCCGCAGGTCCCGCGTGATGACCTCCTGCAGCGAGGCGCCGAGCTGCCCGCCGGCCCAGAGGAAGAGGTTCTTCAGTGTCACCATCGCGATGATCACGAGGATCACCGCGCGCAGCGATGCCATCGGGTCGGCGGGGTCGAGGAACCCGCCGATCAGCGCCTCCTGGAACCGCGTGATCCAGCCCATCGCCGCCGGGAGCGGCGACTCGAGCCCGAAGAGCGTGTTCAGGAAGGGGATGAGCAGCGTGAACGCGAGCCCGTCGAGCGCCGCCGCGACGATGTTGAACGCGACGTTGCCGCCCATCCGCCACGCGTGCGGGCGGAGGAAGCCGAGGAGGCGCCGATAGACGCGCATCAGGGAGCGGCGGGGCGCGCTGGCACCGGTGCGGACATATCGTCGCAAGATAGTCCCCTCCAGATGGGCGTTCCATCGTCGCCCCTTCCGGAGCGACCGGCCCCGCGCGCACTTTCCGCCCGTGGCCGATGCCTCGCCCCCCTTTGCCCCCGTGCGCGCGGCGTTCCCCTGTCCGGCGCTCCTGGCGCTGGCGGCCCGCTCGAGCCTCGGCGGGGCGCGGGAGAGCCTCCTCGGCGCGGTGATGGCGGTGCGGCTCGTGGGCGCGCTGGGTGTGCCGGGGTCGCTCGATCCCGCCGTGCGGGCCGCCCGCGCCGAGGGCGCCCGCGGGTGGCTCGGCGCCCTGACCCTCCCGGCCCGCACCCGCGCGGCGATCCTCCGCGCCGTCGCCGCGAGCGCCGGTGACGACGCTCACGTCGGCGCCGACGCGCTCGAGGCGGTGATGGACGTCACCGCGCCGCACCTCGACCGGCCCGCACGTTCCGAGTTGCTGCGCGTGATCGCGGCGATCCGTCGCGCTCCCGTCGGCTTGCCGGGTCCGGCGAGCGACCAGTAGAATAGGATGAGCGTCCTCCCGTGGTCCCGAGGGATCCCTGCGACCGACTGACATCTCACCGATCTCGCGCGTGATGCGCCGCGTGGATCTCGTCGCCGACGGTTCCCTCTCCGGGGATGCGTCGCTGACGGGCTTCCCGAGTGTGGACCGCTGGCTGGGCGGCGGGGTGCGCGCCGGCGACCTCGTGGTGCTCGCCGGTGACGTGGGCAGCGGGAAGTCGGCGCTCGCCCTCGCGATGGCGATCCGCATGGCCCAGGCGGGCACCCGCGTCGCCTTCCTCTCCGGCGAGATGAGCGTGGAGCGCGTGATGGAACGCGCCCTCGCCCTCGAGGGGCGCGTCCGGGTGGATGACCTCCGGCTCGGGAAACTCGACGATCTCGCCCGCGCGGGGGTCGGCGCGGCGGCAGTGCGGCTGCGCGATCGCGCGCCACGGTTCGAGGTGCTGCCGTCGGGCGGCGTCGGCGACCTCCTGGCCCGCGTCCGCGAACTCGACCTGCAGGTGCTGGTGATCGACCCCCTGCAAGCGCTCGCCTGGAGTTCGCGCACACAGGACGAGGAGCTCGGCGCGGCGGTGCGCGCGCTCAAGGCGTTCGCGGTCGAGCGCGACCTCTGCGTCCTCGTGACCTCGCAGCTGCCGGGGCTCGACCGCCGCAGCGACCCCCGCCCGCTCCTCGACGACCTCGGCGCACAGGGCGCCCTCAAGCACTCGGCGGATGTCGTGCTCGCGCTGTATCGTGAGGAGATGTACGCGAGCGCGAGTGGCGTCGAGGGCGCCACCGAGTTGCTCGTGCGCAAGAACCGGAACGGGGCCACCGGGTACGTGGACCTGTACTTCTACAAGCAATGGCTGCGGTTCGAAGACATGCTCGACCCCGACCGCTAGGAGCGATGATGCGATCCATCCGACCACTCGTGCTGCTGACCCTCATCGCGCTCTCGGCGGCGCCGGCGCCCGCGCAGGGCGGCGATGCGATCGCCAAGCTCGAGGCGGCGCGGGCGCGCAACCCGCGGAACGTCGCGGCGCTCCGGGCCCTCGGAGTCGCGTACTTCAAGGCCGAGCGGCACAGCGACGCGTTCAACGTGCTCGACCAGGCGCGGCGGATTAATCCGCGCGACGGCGTGAGCGCCCTCTACACCGGCCTCAGCGCCGAGGCGCTCGGCGACCTCACCAGCGCGCGACGCGCCTACGACGACTACCTGCGCTACGGCCGCACGCGGCGGGTGAAGGACGACATCCGCGCGCGGCTCGTGGCGCTCACCCACGCCGAGGCACTCGCCGCGGCCAAGGCGGCCGTCGCCAACGAGGCCCGGCTCTCGCAGACGCCGGGCGAGCGGCGCGTGGTCGCCGTCCCGCCGCTCACCTTCTCCGGCGCCGACAGCTCGCTCCGTCCACTCGAGCGCGGCATGGCCGAGCTCCTGATCACCGACCTCAGCCGCTCCTCGCAACTCACGATCGTCGAGCGCGACCGGATGCAGGCCCTCGCCGACGAGATCCAGCTCTCGCAGTCGGGCCGGGTGGACTCGGCGACCGCCGTGCGCGCCGGCCGGCTCATGCAGGCCGGCCGCCTGGTGAACGGCCAACTCATCCAGGCCGGCAACGGACTGATCATGAACGCCGCGATCGTTGACGTCGCCAGTGGCCGGGTCAGCGACCCCGCCAGCGTGAACAACACCCTCGAGCAGCTCTTCGCGATGGAGAAGCAGCTCGTCTTCGAGATCTTCGAGCGGCTCGAGGTCACCCTCACGCCGGCCGAGCGGCAGCTCGTGGACCGCCGGCCCACGCAGAGCCTCGACGCCTTCCTCGCCTACAGCCGCGGCCTGATGGCGGCCGACGACGGACGCTTCGAGGATGCCGCGCGGTTCTTCGAGAATGCGCGCACGCTCGACCCCGGGTTCGGCGCCGCGGGTGCGCGGCTCCAGGCCGCCCAGGCGGCCGCGCAGGGCGCCCAGGTCTCGGCGACCACGATCGAGTCCAACCTCGGGAACAGCGCCGAGGGACAGGCGGTGCAGGCCGCGGCCGCCGGCAACGTCGCGCCGGTCGGCGGCGGGCTCACCACCACGCTCACCACCGCCGCGCGTGAGCTCAACCCCTCCACCGTCACCACCGCGGCGACGACCGAGACGGCGCCGGCCGCGAGCCCGACCCCGCAGCGCGATGGCTCGACCTCGACCACCTCGATCGACAACCTCTCGCGGACCGGCACGGTGACGATCAACGTGCGCCGCCCGTGAGCCAGGGACACCACGCCATGCGCCGACTCCTCCCCCTCGCGCTCCTCGCCAGCCTTCCCACCGCGGGACTCGCCCAGGGCTGGCGGGAGACCGCCGTCATCGTCGCCCCGCATTCGACGATGTACCGGCTCGGGAGCGGCGCCGCCGAGCGGATCGTGGCACAGACCGCGATCCCCTTCGTCTTCGTCATCCCGGTCTCCGACCGGATCTCGATGGACGTGACGACCGCCTACGCGATCTCCGACGTCATCACCGGCGGGCAGTCGGTGAGCGCGATCAAGGGACTGACCGACACACAGCTCCGCGCCAACATCCAGGCCGGGCTCGAGAACATGGTCTTCACCGTCGGCATCAACCTCCCGACGGGCCAGTACACCATCCCCGAGGCGCAGCAGGAGGCCGCGGGTCAGATCGGCAACGACTTCCTGAACTTCCCCATCTCCTCGATGGGCAATGGCTTCGGCGCGACCGGCGGCGTGGCGTACGCGCGGCCCCTGGGCGACTGGAACCTCGGGACCGGGCTGAGCTTCAGGAAGGGCGCCGAGTTCTCCCCGTTCAGCGTCGCGAGCGAGGAGGTGCGGTTCACGCCGGCCGACGAGATCCGCGTCCGCCTCGGCCTCGATCGCCCCGTGGGGGATGGTCAGGTCGCGTTCGGGCTCTCTTACTCGGCCTTCGGGGCGGATGTCGCGGAGACCACGTCCTACAGCACCGGCGACCGGATCATCGTGAACGGCTCCTGGTCGCGCCCGCTCGGCGCCACCGACCTCTTCCTGTCGGCGTGGAACCTCTACCGCCTCGAGGGCGAGCGGCTCGACGGCACCGCGCCGAACGAGAACGTCTTCAACGCGAGCGGCGCGCTCAGCTTCGACGTCGCGAGCCTCCTCGTGCAGCCCAGCGTCGAGATGCGCCTCTGGCAGCAGGGTGGCATCCGCGCCGGCAACCTCGTCAACCTCGGCGTGCGCGTGCGCTGGACGATCGGCGACTTCGCGCTCTACCCGCAGGCGGGGTACAGCATCGGCACCATCTACAGCACCGAGGACGGCACCGAGCAGGACGCGAGCGGACTCCGAGGCAGCCTCACGGTGAGGTGGCGCTAGACCGTCTGCCGTCGGCCCCCTGCGGTCAGTAGCTTTCCCGCATGGCCGGCCATTCCAAGTGGAAGCAGATCAAGCACTACAAGGCCGCTGCGGATGCGAAGCGCGGGGCGATGTTCACGAAGCTCCTGCGCGAGATCACCGTCGCGGCCAAGGCGGGCGGCGGCGACCCTGACGGGAATCCGCGGCTCCGCACCGCGATCGAGAACGCGCGCGCGCAGTCGTGCCCCAAGGACAACATCGAACGCGCCATCAAGAAGGGCACCGGCGAGCTCGAGGGCGTGGACTACGTCGAGGTGCTCTACGAGGCGTACGGCCCCGGCGGCGTGGCCCTGATGATCCAGGCGCTGACCGACAATGCGACCCGCACCGTCGCCGAGATCCGCGCCAAGCTCTCCCGCGGCGGCGGCAACCTCGGCACCACCAACTCGGTCTCCTTCCTCTTCGACCGCAAGGGCCAGATCTACGTCCCCGTCGCCGGCCGCGACGAGGACGACGTGATGGAGCGCGCGCTCGAGGCCGGCGCCGAGGACTTCGTGCGCGAGGACGAGCAGTTCGTCATCACGACCGCGCCCGCCGACCTGCACGCGGTGAAGGCGTCGCTGGAGCGCGCCGGCCTCGTCGCCACGGAGGCGGAGCTCGCCTGGATCCCGAAGAGCACCGTGCGCGTCGAGGGCGCCGCCGCCGAGCAGCTGATCAAGCTCCTCGAGGTGCTCGAGGACCTCGACGACGTGCAGAAGGTGGACGCCAACTTCGACATGGACGTCTCGGGGATCGCCGCGGGGTGACGGGACCTCACCGCGGGTGCTGATCCTCGGCATCGACCCCGGCACCGCGGTCACCGGCTACGGCGTGCTGCGCGCCGGCACCACCCACGAGCTCGTCGAGTGCGGCGTGATCCGCACGCGCCCCGACCGCCCGCTCGCCGAGCGCCTCCACGACATCGCCGAGGGAGTGCGCGAGCTGATCGCGCGGCACCGCCCGGATGCGATGGCGGTGGAGGACGTCTTCTACGCCCGCAACGTCCGCACCTCGCTCGTCCTGGGCCACGCCCGCGGCGTGATCCTCCTCGCCGGCCAGGAGGCGGGGCTCGCGATGCACGAATACCCGCCGGCCGAGGTCAAGAAGGCGATCACCGGCACCGGCGCCGCGACCAAGGTGCAGCTGCAGTTCATGGTACAGAAGCTGCTGCGACTGCGGAGCGCGCCGCAGCCGAGCGACGCCGCCGACGGCGTCGCGGTGGCGCTGACCTGCGCGATGCGCGCGCCGCTCACCCGCGCCCTCGCGGCCGCCCGCCGATGATCGCGCGCGTGCACGGGACGCTGGTCGCGCAGTCGCTCGACCGGATCGAGGTGATGACCGCCGGAGGGATCGCCTACGAACTGCTCGTCCCCCTCGGCGTCCTCGAGTCCCTCCCGCGCATCGGCGGCGAGGTGTCGCTCCACACGGCGATGGTCGTGCGCGAGGATGCCTGGCTCCTCTTCGGCTTCGCGACCGCGGAGGAGCGGCGGCTCTTCCAGCGGCTGATGGGGACGACCGGCGTCGGCCCCGCGCTCGCGATGAACCTCCTCTCGACGCTCACCGGGGAGCGGCTCGTCCGCGCCGTCCGCGCCGGGGACCTCGCGACCCTCACGCAGGTGCCGCGCGTGGGGAAGAAGCTCGCCGAGCGGCTCGTGCTCGAACTGCGCGACAAGCTCGACGGCGCCGGCGCCGACGCCGCCGCAGCGAGGGCCACGCCGGCCGGCGGGCCGGGAGCCGACGCCGTCCGCGCCCTCGTCGCCCTCGGATACGCCGACGCCGACGCCGAGCGCGCGGTGCGCGCCGTCATCGCCGACGCCCCCAAGGGCGAGTCCACCGCCGACCTGGTGCGGCGCTCCCTCTCGGCGCTCGCGCGATAGATTCCCGGCGTGTCCCGCGCCGAGATCACCACGCCCGAGGTCCTGACCGACGAGTCGGTGGTCGAGCTCTCGCTGCGCCCGCAGCGGCTCGCGGAGTTCATCGGCCAGGCCAAGGTGAAGGACGCGCTCCGCATCTACGTGGATGCCGCCAGCGCCCGCCGCGAGCCCCTCGACCACACCCTGCTCTTCGGCCCGCCCGGACTCGGCAAGACCACGCTCGCCGAGCTGATCGCGCGGGAGATGGGCGTGAACATCCATACGACCTCCGGGCCCGCCCTCGAGAAGCCCGGCGACCTCGTGGGCACGCTCACCAACCTTCGCGCGGGTGACATCCTCTTCATAGACGAGATCCACCGCCTCCGGCCGGTGATAGACGAGTTCCTCTATCCGGCGATGGAGGACTGGCGGATCGACATCCGGCTGAGCGAGGGTCCCAAGGCCCAGACGATCACGATGCCGATCGAGCGCTTCACGCTCATCGGCGCGACGACGCGCCTCGGGATGCTCACCGCGCCGCTGCGCGCGCGGTTCGGCATCGAGCTCCGGCTCAACTACTATCCGACCGAGGAGATCGAGGAGATCGTGCACCGGACCGCCGCGGTGATCGGCGCCGGAATGGACGCCGAGGGCGCGCGGGAGCTCGCCCGCCGGGCGCGCGGGACCCCGCGCGTCGCCAACCGCCTGCTGCGGCGCGTGCGCGACTTCGCCCAGGTGAAGGCGCAGGGACACATCTCGCGCGCCGTCGCGCGCGAGGCGCTCGCGATGCTCGACGTGGACGAGTTCGGGCTCGACGAGATGGACGTGCGCGTCCTGAGGGCGATCATCGAGAAGTTCGATGGCGGCCCGGTGGGGGTCGGCACGATCGCCGCCGCGGTCGGCGAGGACGCCGACACCCTCGAGGAGGTGTACGAACCCTTCCTCGTGCAGAATGGCCTCCTCCAACGGACGCCGCGCGGCCGCGTCGCCACGGCGCAGGCATACCGGCACCTCGGCTACCCGGCCCCCGAGCGCGCGGCCGGCAGCACGGCGCAGCCCGACCTCTTCTGACCCCGCCGTCCCCGGCGACGCGATGACGCGCACCGGCCTCCGCACCTCCGACTACGACTACGCGCTGCCGGCCGAGCTCATCGCGCAGGCGCCGGCGGCGCAGCGGGACGAGAGCCGGTTGATGGTCGTGGACCGCGCGAGTGGCGGGATCGTGCACCACGCCTTCCGCGACCTCCCTTCGTTCCTCCGGCGCGGCGACGCCCTCGTGCTGAACACCACGCGCGTCTTCAAGGCCCGGCTCCTCGGCACGCGCGACGGGTCCGGCGCGCCCGCCGAGGTGCTGCTGCTGCGCGACCTCGGCGACGGCACCTGGGAGGCGATGGTGCAGCCGGGGGCGAAGCTCAAGCCGGGTCGCCGCGTGCACGTCGCCGACGGCTTCGAGGTCGAGATGCTCGGCACCACCGGGCGCGGGACGCGGCTCGTGCGGACCCACGCGCCGGACGGCGTGCACGCCGCCATCGATTCGTACGGCCACGTCCCGCTCCCGCCGTACATCACGCGCGCGGACGCGGCCGCCGACGCCGAGCGCTACCAGACGGTGTTCGCGCGCGAGGCGGGGTCGGTGGCGGCGCCGACGGCCGGCCTCCACTTCACGCCCGGGTTGCTCGACGCGCTCGCCGCGCAGGGCGTCGCGCGCGCCGAGGTCCTCCTGCACGTCGGGGCCGGGACCTTCAGGCCGGTGGAGTCCGATGACCCCGCCGCGCACGTTATGCACGAGGAGTGGTACGATGTCCCCGCGGCGACGGCGGACCTGCTGAACGCGACCCGAGCCGGTGGCGGCCGGATCTGCGCCGTGGGGACGACGAGCCTCCGCACGCTCGAGAGCGCGCTCGGTCCCGACGGCCGGTTCGTCGCCGGGAGCGGCGAGACGCGGATCTTCATCCGGCCCCCGATGCGGGTGCGCGCCGCCGACCTGCTCGTGACCAACTTCCACCTCCCGCGCTCGACGCTCCTCATGCTCGTGGCGGCGATGGCCGGTTACGACCTCACGATGCGCGCTTACGGGACCGCCGTGCGCGAGCGCTACCGTTTCTACTCGTACGGCGACGCGATGCTCATCCGATGACCGGCTTCTCGTTCTCCATCGCCGCCAGCGAGGGGCGCGCCCGCGCCGGCGCCTTCGCGACGCCGCGCGGGCTCGTCGAGACGCCGGCCTTCATGCCCGTCGGGACCAACGCGACGGTGAAGTCCCTCGACCCCGCCGAGCTCCGCGCGATGGGCGCGCAGATGATCCTCGCCAACGCCTATCACCTCCACTTGCGGCCCGGCGACGAGCTGATCCGCGACCTCGGCGGCGTGCAGCGGTTCTCGGGGTGGGAAGGTCCGATGCTCACCGACTCGGGCGGGTTCCAGGTCTTCTCGCTCGCGCAGCTCAACACCGTCTCCGAGGAGGGCGTCGAGTTCCGCAGCCACCTCGACGGGTCGCTCCGCCGCTTCACCCCCGAGTCGGTGATGGCGATCGAGACGAACCTCGGCGCCGACGTGATCATGCAGTTCGACCACGTGATCCCCGGCCAGTCGGCGCACGCCGCCGCGCGCGATGCGAGCGAGCGCAGCATCCGGTGGCTCGCGCGCTGCCGCGCGGAGTTCGCTCGCCTGCACGCGGTGGAGGGCGCGCCGCGACAGGCCCTCTTCCCGATCGTCCAGGGCGGGATCCACGGCGACCTGCGGCGCGAGGCCGCGGCCGCCATCGGCGACCTCGGCGCCGCGGACGGCGACGGGGGCTGGCCGGGGTGGGCGATCGGCGGGCTCTCGGTGGGCGAGGAGAAGCCCGAGATGTACGCGATGATCGAGGCCTGCGATGCGGCGATCCCCCGCGACCGGCCGCGCTACCTGATGGGCGTCGGCTACCCCGAGGACCTCCTCGAGGCGGTCGCGCGCGGCGTGGACCTGTTCGACTGCGTCGCCCCCACCCGGTTCGGGCGCACCGGCGCCGCGCTCACCCGCGACGGCCGCATGAACCTCAAGCGCGCCGAGTTCCGCCGCGACGCCCGTCCGCTCGACGAGGGCTGCGCCTGCGCCACCTGCCGGCGCTTCTCGCGCGCCTACATCCGCCATCTGGTGTCGGCGGAGGAGGTGTTGGGCCTCCGTCTCCTCAGCCTGCACAATGTACATTTCCTCATCGCCCTGATGCGCCGCGCCCGCGAGGCGATCCGCGCCGGGACGTTCGCCACGTGGAGCCGCGAATGGCTCGCGCGCTTCCACGCCGGCGCCTCCCCCGAGACCGACCCATGACCGCCCTCACGACGATCCTCGCGCAGACGACCGCCCCCGCCACCGGCACAGGAGGCGGCAGCGCGCTCGCGCCCTTCCTGTTCCAGATCGGCATCATCTTCGCGATCTTCTACTTCCTCATGATCCGGCCGCAGCAGAAGCAGCGGAAGGCGCATCAGGCGGCCATCCTCGCCATCAAGAAGGGCGACCAGGTCATCACCGCCGGCGGGATCGTGGGCGAGGTCGTCCACATCAAGGAAGGGCAGAAGGACGGTACCGCGAAGCCGGGGATGTCCGACCACCTCACGATCCGGAGCGGCGAGTCGCGCCTCATCGTCACCCGCGGCCGCATCGCCGTGGTCGGGACCGAGGACACCGGCGCGAACTGATGGCGATCCTCCCCATCACCGTCCTCGGCGCACCGATCCTCCGGCAGGAGACGGTGCCCGTGGCGACGGTCACCGACGAGCTGCGCCGCCTCGCCGATGACATGATCGAGACGATGCACGCCGCCGAGGGGATCGGGCTCGCGGCGCCGCAGGTCGGGCGAACCGAACGGCTCTGCGTCGTGGAGGTCGAGGGCCAGGCGTTCACCCTCTTCAATCCGGAGGTCGTCGCGCGCGAAGGCACGATCAAGTGGGAGGAGGGGTGTCTCTCGATCCCCGAGGTCTTCGGCTGGGTCGAACGCTCCCAGTGGGTGAAGGTCCGCGCCCTCGACCGCGCCGGCGACCCGATCGAGGTCGAGGGACGCGACCTGCTCGCCGTCTGCCTGCAGCACGAGATCGACCATCTCCACGGCCGCCTCTTCCTCGACCACCTGAGCTTCCTCAAGCGCCGCGCCGCCCTCGCGAAGTGGGAGGAGGAGAAGGCGAAGTACCCCGGGCTACAGCGGATCCTCCAGCCCGGCGACACGGAGCAGGCGTCGGCGGAGCGCGGGATGTAAGATGAGGAGGCGCTCCACTCCTCCTTCGTCCATCTCCCCTCGGTCGTCTTGCGCCTCCTCTTCTTCGGCACCCCGGAGTTCGCTGCGCCCGCGCTCCGCGCGCTGATCGGGGAGGGGCACGACGTCGTCGCGGTCGTGACGCAGCCCGACCGCCCGCAGGGCCGCTCGCGCTCGGAGCTCGTGCCGCCGCCGGTGAAGGTCGTCGCGCTCGAAGAGGGGATCCCGGTCCTCCAGCCGGAGCGGCCGCGCGACGGGGAGTTCATCGGCCGGCTGCGCGCGCTTGAGCCCGACCTCAGCGTGGTCGTCGCCTATGGCCACATCCTCCGGCAGGAGGTCATAGACCTGCCGCGCCTCGGCACCGTGAACATCCACGCCTCGCTCCTCCCGCGCTGGCGCGGCGCCGCGCCGATCCAGGCGGCGATGCTCGCCGGCGACGCCGAGACCGGGATCAGCATCATGCGGATGGTGCTCGAGCTCGACGCCGGGCCGGTGCTCCTCGCGTTGCGCACCCCGATCGCCCCCGACGAGACCGCCGGCGAACTCACCGAGCGGCTCGCCGAGATGGGCGCCGAGGCGATCGTCGAGGCGATCACGCTCCTCGGACTGGGCGGGATCGAGGAGCAGCCGCAGGATCACGCCCTCGCGACCTACGCGCCGAAGATCGATCGGCAGCAGGCGCGGCTCGACTTCACGGAGCCGGCCGAGCTCGTCGCTCGCGAGATCCGCGCGTACGACCCCAAGCCCGGCGCGTGGAGCATGGTCAACGGCACCGAGGTCCGGCTCTTCGGCGCGCGCGTGCTCGCCGACCGGCGCGGCGACCCGGGCGCCGTGCTCGAGCTCGGCGAGATGGGGATGGTGATCGCCTGCGGCACCGGGGCCGTCGCGGTCGAGAGCGTGCATCCCGCGGGGAAGCGACGGCTCGCGGCTCTCGACTGGGCGCAGGGGCGCGGCATCGCGCTCGACGACCACTGGGAGAGCGCCTGACGACCCACGGAGCGCCCCCCGCTATCTTACGGGTGATGCCCTCCGCGCTCTCCCTCGTGACCGACTCCCGTGTCGCCGCCGCGGACACCCTCGCCGACCTGCGCGCAGGGGTGCTGCTCGACGCCGCCTTCGACAGGCGCGTCGCCGCGCTGGATGCGCGCGACCGGCGGTGGACGCAGGAGCTCGTCTGGGGGATGCTCCGTCGGCGCGCCTGGCTCGACCACCTCCTCGCGCCGCGGGTCCGCGGGGGCATCGCCCGGCTCGACGCCGACCTCGCCGACCTCCTCCGCCTGGGGGTCCACCAGCTCCTCTACATGGGGAGCGTGCCGGCATACGCCGCGATCGCGCAGACCGTCGAGCTCGCCAAGCAGCGGCACGGGCTCGGCGCCAGCAAGCTCGCGAACGCCGTGCTGCGCCGGATGGACCGCGAGCGGGAGATGCTCGCCGCACCCCTCCCCGCCGACCCGGTCGAGGCGCTCTCGATCGCGCACTCGCATCCTCGCTGGCTCGTCGCCCGCTGGGTGGCGCGGTGGGGCGAGGAGGAGACGCGGGCGCTGCTCGAGGCGAACAACCGCGAGGCCCCGCTCATCGTGCGGCCCTGGGGCATCGTGCGCGAGCAGCTCGAGGCGATGCTCGAGGCCAGCGGCGTCGAGGTCGCCGATGCGCCGCTCGTCGGCGATTCGCTGCAGCTCGGCGCCGGCACCGTGCTCACGTCCCTCGGCGCGTTCCAGCAGGGACGGTGCTTCGTGCAGGACCCCGCGGCGACGCTCGTCACGCAGTACGCGGCGATCCCCGACGGTGCGCGCGTGGCCGACCTCTGCGCGGCGCCGGGTGGCAAGGCGGTGGAACTCGCGCGCACGGCGTCGTCGGTGATCGCCGCCGACGCGAGCGAGAACCGCCTGCGCCGGCTGGAGGAGACGATCGCGCGTCTCGAGCTCGACCACGTCTCGGCGGTGGTGCTCGATGCGCGCGAAGCGGAACGCCTCGGCACCTTCGATGCCGTGCTCGTGGATGCTCCCTGCACCGGCACCGGCACCTTCCGCCGCCACCCCGATGCGCGCTGGCGGCTCCGCACCTCGGACATCGCGGTGATGGCGGCGACGCAGCGCACGATCCTCCGCGCCGCCGCCGAGGCGGTGGCCCCCGGCGGGCTCCTCATCTACGCGACCTGCTCCCTCGAACCTGAGGAGAACGACTCGCAGGTCGAGGCCTTCCTCGCCGAGCATCCGGACTGGGTGCTCGAGCCCCCGCCCGAGGGCGCCGTCCCGGCGACCGTGCTCGACGCCGGTCGGCTGCGCGTCCTCCCGCAGCGGCACGGCACCGACGGCTCGTTCGCTGCGCGGCTGCGCCGGGGCCCCGCGTGACGCCACGGCGCCCCGTCCGCATCGCGCCGTCGCTGCTCTCGGCCGACTTCGCGAAGCTCGCCGACGAGCTCACGATGCTCGAGGCCGCCGGCGCCGACTGGCTGCACGTGGACGTCATGGATGGCGTGTTCGTGCCGAACCTCACCTTCGGCGCCAAGGTGATCGAGACCTGCAAGCGCCTCACCCGCCTCCCGCTCGACGTGCACCTGATGGTGGTCGAGCCCGAGAAGTACTTCGAGAGCTTCGTGAAGGCGGGGGCCGCCACGCTCACCATCCACGTCGAGGCGGCGCCGCACCTGCACCGGCAGGTGATGCGCATCAAGGAGCTCGGCGCGCAGGCCGGCGTCACGCTCAACCCGGCGACACCGCTCGAGACGGTGCGCGAGGTACTCCCCGACGTGGACCTCCTGCTCGTGATGAGCGTCAATCCCGGATTCGGCGGCCAGCGGTTCATCCCCTCGTCGGTGGGGAAGGTCGCGCGGGCGCGGGCGATGCTCGACGCGGTCGGGAGCGGCGCCACGCTCGAGGTGGACGGGGGGATCGCCCGCGACACCATCACCGCCTGCTGGCGCGCGGGCGCCGACACCTTCGTCGCCGGCAACGCGGTCTTCTCGGCGAGGGATCCGCGCGCGGAGGTCGCGGCCCTGCGCGCGCTCTGCGCGGAGCAGGCGTGACGACGCGCTCGCAGTGGCTGTTGATCGGCGGGATCGTCGCCGCCCTGGCGGTGACGATGGCGGTCACGATGACCCGACTCGGCGACGAACTCTTCCCGCTCAGGATCGGCTCGCGCGCCCCCGACTTCGCGGCCGTGACCATGCCGTCGGCCGAGGGTCCCGTGCGCACCAAGGGGATCGGCGACTATCGCGGTGACGTCGTGCTGCTGAACATCTGGGCCACCTGGTGCGCCCCCTGCCGGATCGAGATGCCTTCGATGCAGCGCCTGCAGCAGCAGCTGGGCCCCAAGGGGCTCCGGATCGTCGCGGTGAGCGTGGACGACCCGGGGATGGAGCAGAAGATCGAGGCGTTCGTGGACGAGCTCGGCCTCACCTTCGAGATCCTCCACGATGCGCCGGGCGCGATCCGCCGCCAGTACCGGACCACCGGCGTGCCGGAGACCTTCATCATCGGACGCGACGGCGCGATCCGCCGCTGGATCATCGGCGCCGACGACTGGTCGAGCACCGCGAACGTCGCCTACCTCGAGCGCCTGCTCGCCGAGCCGGCCCCCTGATGCCGGGCGCCGCGGCGGCCCGCGCGCTGCGCGTGCTGGGGATCGAGAGTTCCTGCGACGAGACGTCGGCCGCCGTGGTGAGCGGCACCGCCGACGCGCCGCGGATCGAGTCCCTCGTCATCCTCTCGCAGGACGTGCACCGGATCTTCGGCGGGGTCGTCCCCGAGATCGCCTCGCGCGAGCACCTCACTGCGGTCGTGCCGGTGACGCGGGCCGCCCTCGCGCAGGCCGGAGTCGCGGCGCGGGACCTCGACGCGATCGCCGTCACCCACGCCCCGGGGCTCGTCGGCGCGCTCCTCGTGGGGGTGAGCTACGCCAAGGCCCTCGCCGCGGCGCTCGGGCTCCCGGTGATCGGCGTGCACCACATGGAGGGGCACCTCTTCGCGACCGCGCTCGAGGATCCCGAGGCGACACCCCCCTTCACCGCGCTGCTCGTCTCCGGGGGCCACACGATGCTCCTCGACGTGCCGGCGTGGGGCGAGTACCGCCTCCTCGGCGAGACGCGGGACGACGCCGCGGGCGAGGCGTTCGACAAGACCGCCAAGCTCCTCGGTCTGCCCTATCCCGGCGGACGGCACGTGGAGGCGCTCGCGAAGGGGGGCGACCCGGCGCGGTTCCGCTTCGCGCGGCCGATGCTCCACGGCGGACAGCGCGAGGGGGACGCCGACTACTACGACGTCTCCTTCAGCGGCCTCAAGACCGCCGTGCTGCACGCCGTGCGGGGGAGCGCCGACCTCGAGCGCGACAAGGCGGACCTCGCGCGCGGCTTCCAGGATGCGCTCGTCGAGACGCTCGTCGCGAAGACGGTGCGGGCGGCGCGGGCCTTCTCCCGCGGGCGCATCGTGCTCGGCGGCGGCGTGGCCTGCAACCGGACGCTCGTCGGGGCGATGGAGGCCGCGGCGCCGGCGGGAGCGCGCGTCTTCGCCCCGTCGGTGCGGCTCGCGACCGACAACGCGGCGATGATCGCGGCCGCCGGGCTCTTCCGCGTCGCGCGCGGCGAGCGGAGCGACGATGCGCTCAACGCGCACGCCTCGTTCCCCCTCCCCGGACTCGTCGCGGCCACCACCCCGCCGGTGTAGACTCCCTGCCCATGACCCCCATCGAACACGTCCCCTTCGCGTATGAGCTCGGGCCGCTGCAGCTCACCGGGTTCGGCATCGCGATGCTGCTCGCGTTCATCATCGGCCAGATCGTCTCGACCGAGGTGATGGAGCAACGCGGCCAGGAGTCCGAGATCATCAGCGACGTCACCGTCGCGTCGGTCATCGGCGGGCTGTTCGGCGCGAAGCTGTACTATGCGATCCTCGTGGGCGACATCAGCGCGATGTTCAGCCGCTCGGGGTTCGTCTTCTGGGGCGGGCTGATCGGCGGGATCGCGGGCTGCGCGCTCGTGGTGATGCTCAAGAAGCGCCGCTTCACCGAGGTCACCGACGCGGTCGCGCCGGGCCTCGCCGCCGCGTACGCCATCGGGCGCACCGGCTGCTGGGCGGTGGGGGACGACTACGGCCGGCCCTGGGATGGCCCGCTGGCGGTGATGTTCCCCGACGGCGCGCCGCCGAGCACGGTCGCCAACCTCACCCGCCAGTTCGGGCTGGGCGGCCTCGACGAGCTGCCGCCGA
The DNA here is from genome assembly GCA_964650715.1 of uncultured Gemmatimonas sp. Classification (GTDB taxonomy): domain Bacteria; phylum Gemmatimonadota; class Gemmatimonadetes; order Gemmatimonadales; family Gemmatimonadaceae; genus Pseudogemmatithrix. The sequence continues at coordinate 22,804 of CAZYUL010000020.1, forward strand.
CGCAGGTGATGGCGGTGCATCCGACGCAGCTCTACGAGGTGGCGATGGCGCTCGTGATGTTCGCGATCCTCTGGCGGCTGCGCGGACACCGGCACCAAGCGGGGTGGCTCTTCGGCGCCTACTGCGCGCTGCAGGGCGTCGAGCGGATCATCGTCGAGGTCTTCCGCGCGAAGGACGACCGGATCTTCGGGCCGTTCACGATCGCGCAGGTGATCGCGGTGCTCTTCGTGACGGCAGGCCTGGCGTGGATGGCGTCGCGGCGCCGGCCGGCGGCCGCCGCCGCCTGAGCCCGGCTGCCCGAGTCGGCTAGGCGCTGCGCTCGGGCTCGCTCTCGAGCGAGAGCGCGGTCGGGCTCGCCATCGGCCGGCGCGCGAGGAGCGCCCTCCACGCCGCGAAGAGCGCCAGCGCCACCAGCACACCCTGCCCGGCGAGCGTCTCCACGCTCGGGTACACCCCGAGCACGTCCAGGTACGGCCAGCCGTCGAGCGGCGTGATCGGCAGGGCGTTCCCCTCCTGCAGCTCGCGCAGTCCCTTCCCCATGAAGATGAAGGCGAGGGCATAGAGCATCGCGCTCGTCGTCGCGAAGAACGCCCGCAGCGGGAGCCGCAGCCCGAAGCGGTGGAAGCCGACCCAGATCGCGCCGAGTGCGACCGCGCCGAAGACGAACCCCGCGATCACCGGGCTCGCCACCTGCGGACCGCGAGCGAGCAGCGCCTGATAGAAGAGCGCCGTCTCCGCCCCCTCGCGGAAGACCGCGAGGAAGGCGACCAGGGCCAGCGCGTGCGTGGACCCCGAGGAGAGCGCGCTCCCGACCTTCTCGCGGATGAACGCCTGCCAGCGGGCCGACTCGACCTTGGAGACGAGCCAGTAGCTGACCGAGAAGAGCACCACCACCGCGACGAGCATCGTCGCCCCCTCGATCACCTCGCGGCTCGCCGGCGCGTTGGCGAGCGCCGTGCGCAGCGCGACCGCCAGCACCGCGCTCGCGGCGAGCCCGAGCGCCGCGCCGGTCCACACCTCGCGCACGCGCCTCCCGTTCCCCGTCTTGACCAGGAACGCCACCACTGCGCCGATGATCAGGATCGCCTCGAATCCTTCGCGGATGATGATGAGCAGCGACTCGAAGAACGCGCCCCAGCCGGTCGCCGGCCGCGACGCGAGGGCGATCACCTGCGGGAGTCCGGCGTCTATCCGCGCGCGGACCGCGGTGGCCGCGGCGACGTCGCCGTGCTGCACGGCTCCCTTGAAGTCCGCGAAGTGCCGCTCGAGCACCGAGACCAGCCCCGGGTCGCGCGTCCGCACATTCGCCTCGATCGGCTCGAACGCGATGTACGCGTCGAAAGCGAGGTCGGAGGCCGTCGCGTGGTCGTTCGAGCGCGCGCGCGCCAGTGACTCATCGAGCAGTCGCATCACGTCAGCCGCCACCGCGGCGGGCGTCCGCATCGGCGTCGCCTCCACCACCGGCGCCGCCCGCAGCGCCGCGAGCACGGCGCGCGCGTCCTCGGCTGCGAGCTGCGGATGCGACTCGAACCCGAGCACCGCGTCCCCCGCGCGGAGCGCCGCGAGCACCTGCTCGTCATGCCGCTCGGCGAGCCAGCCGAAGGTGTGGCCGGCCGGCACCGCGGTCGCCGTGCAGCCGGCGCAGCGCGTCGCGAGCAGCGCCGCTCCGCGCTCACGCTCGGCCTCACCGGCGCGGAGCGTGTTCACGTAGGTGACGACATCCCACCGCTGGGCCGGCGTGAGGTCGCTGAAGCCGGTCATCGCCGTCCCCTGGATGCCGACCGTGACGATCCGGTACATCAGCGCCGGCGTCACGTCCTTCATGAGGTCGGCGTCGGCGAAGGCCGGTGGCGGCGGGTTCATCCCCGCCGCGGCGAAGCCATCGCCCCGCCCGGTCTCGCCGTGGCAGGACGCGCAGCGCTGGGCGTAGAGGCGGCCCCCTGCGTCGAGGTCCACCGGCGTCGTCGGGAGGTCGAGCGCGGCGTCGGGGCCGAGGATCGCGACGAGCGAGGCGTGCAGCGCGGCGAGTGAGTCTGGAGAGACCTTCGCCGCGACAGCCGCGCGCATCGCATCGAGCGTCTCACCGAGCGGTTCGGAGCGGCCGTCATCCACGCGATCGGCGATCAGCCGCGCGTCGGCGAGGAAGGTCGTGGCTTCCTCGTACTCGAGCTGGGCGAACACGCGACCCAAGGCGTCAACGCCCTTGGCGTACTCCTCGACCGCCACGCCGGCGATCGAGGCGATGCGCTTGGCGGGGCTCTCCTGCGCGGGCGCGATCGGGGCGTGGATCGCGAGCAGACCCGCTACGGCGCAGTTGAGAATGACTCTCAAAGACATACGAACGCAATTACATGGAATCCCGACTCTTTCGCTAGGTGTACCCTAGGACTCCAGTATCACCACCGCACCCGCAGTCTCATCGGTGTGCGAGAGCGTCAGGAACACCGTCCGCACGCGCAGCTCGGTGGCGCGCGCGGCAGCGCGGCCCGTGAAATGCAGCACCGGCGGCCCCTCCTCCCCGCGCCGCACCTCCGCCTCCTTCCATCCGATCAGCTTCGCCTCGTCGGAGCCCGTCAATGCCTTGAACGCGGCCTCCTTGGCCGCGAGGCGGGCGGCGAGGTGCATCGCCGGCCGCGCGCGCGCCAACGCATACTCCTGCTCGTGCGCGGTGAAGAGGCGGTCGAGCGCCCGCTGCTCCTTCGCCTGGAGCATCTTCTCCACCCGCGCGATCGAGACGAGGTCGAACCCGATCCCGACGATCATCGCTTCCTCCCGAGGATGCGGCGCCAGAGCGCGCCACGGCGACCGCGCGGATCGCCGAGCACCGGGAGCGAGAGCCGCCACCAGTCGTCGGCCCGGTCGAAGACCTCCTGCACGGTGGGCACCCACCGCTCCCATGCCGCGCGCTTGCCCTCCGGCGTCGCGAGACGGAGCGCGGAGGCTGCGGCCTGCATCCGCGCCAGCGCGGCCCAGAGCGGACGCCCCAGTTCATCGAGCTCCGCCTCGAGCGCGCGGCGGTCCGGCGCCGACTTCGGGTGGCGCGCGAGGGCGAGGGCGCCGATCGCCGCGCGCCAGTCGCGCTCCAGTCGCGCCGCGTCGAACGCCGCGGCCTGCGCATCGGCGCCCGCCACGCGGTGCGCCGTCGTCCGCGCCTGGAGCAGCGGCGCGAAGATCCGGTCGTGGTCGGAACCCGGCGCCGACGGCATCGCCAGCGCCCGCAGCGAGCGCGTGAACTCGGGGAGCACGAACTCAGGCATCGGTCGCCGAATACCGGTAGTCGCCGTCGAGCTCGCGGTCGCAGATCGCCGCGCGCGCGCCGGTGCGCGCCTCGTACAGCCGGACGAAATCCGGGAGGCGCTGCGTCGTGAACGCCGTCCGCGCGATCCCCAGCGCGGTGATCGCGCGCTCGATCGCCGGCGGCTCCCCCTCGACCTCGACGAGCACGTCCATCCGCGGATAGCGCTCGAACCGGACGGTGGCGCCCCCGAGCGCGTACTGCTCGATCTCGCGGTCGATCTCCCGCGTCACCACGTAGCCCAGTCGCTCGAGGATCGTCGCGAGCTGCTCGGGATCGCCGGTCGGCACCGAGTGCTCCTCGCGCACCTTGTAGCCGTCGGCGTACCCGGTCGGCCCCTTCCAGTCGAGCAGTGCGCGCACCTCGGTGCCGCGGTACACCCGCAGCCGCAGCACGTGGTCCCTCAGCGCGAGCCCGCGATCGGGGGTGTCGTACCGGCGGTCCTCGAGCCGGCCGCGGTAGGTCAGCACCGCGCCGGCGGCGAGGAGCGACGCCCGCGCGGCGTCGGGCGCATCCACCGCCGCCTTGAGCTCCACCTCACGCATCGCGGATCGCCTCCAGGACGCGCGTGGTGTCGGTCAGGTCGGCGAACGCCGCCGACGGCTCGTGCGCCCAGAGCTCCTCCACCGAGAAGCCGCCCGTCGCCACGCCGATCGCCCGCGCGCCGACGCCGCGCCCGCACTGCACGTCGGCGGGGGTGTCGCCGATGATCACCAGCCGCTCGCCGGGGACCTCGTAGCCGAGCAGCGCGCTCGCCCGCTCCCGCGCGATCGGCGGGAGCCGCGGACGCTCCTCGTGATCCGATCCGAACGCCCCCACGCGGAACCGCGCCGGCTCGAGCGCCACCGCGCGGAGCTTGGCCTCGGCCCCCACCACGAGGTTGCCGGTGAGCAGCCCGAGCACGAGGTCGTCGGCGGCGTCCACCGCGTCCACGATCGCGCGCACCCCGGGGAGCGCGTAGGCGCGACGCGTCCCCTCGGCGAGCGCCTCGCGGAGGCGCGCCACGTAGAGCTCGAGCACCGCGTCCATCCGAGCGTCTATCTCCGCGTCGGCGAATCCCGAGAGCCGCATCGTCTCGCGCACGATCAGCTTGTCGGTCTTCCCGTCGTAGCGGTATTCGCGCGGCCCCGCGGTGCCGAACACCTCGCGCAGCGCCCCTTCCATCGCGACGCGCCCAGCGCCGCCGCTCAGGAGCAGCGTCCCGTCTATGTCGAAGAGCACGACCCTCATCGCCGCGAAAGGTAGAGGCCGCCGACGACGCTGCCCACGCCGAGCCCCTGGAACACCGTCGGGACCTCGCCGAGCATCACCCACGCGACCGCGATCGCGACGATCGGCTGGAGGTTCCCGAACATCGAGGTCCGCGTCGGGCCGAGCCGGTGCACGCCGTGGTACCAGATCACGTACGCGATCCCCATCGCCCCGAGGCCGGAGTAGGTGATCGCCGCCCAGGTCAGGGGCGCGACGGCGCCCCAGTCCACCCGCAGGATCGCCGGCGTGGCGATCAGGGCGAGGGGGATCACGCCGCCGACGAGCGTCCACGCCGCGACCTGGATGGCGTCGGCGCGCTTGGTGAGCGGGATCAGTCCCGTCGTGTAGAACGCCCAGCAGACCACCGCCGCGAGGATCATCAGGTCGCCGGCGAGGTGCGCCGGGCCGTCCGACGCGATGCTCCCGCCGAGCACGAGGAAGACGCCGCCGATCGAGAGCGCGATCCCGAGCACGGCCTTGAGTGGCAGCTTCTCGTGGCCACCGGCGCGCGCGACGAGCGCGACGACCGCCGGACTCGCCGCGACCACCAGCGATGCGGTCCCCGCACGGGTGAGGGCGATCCCGTTGATGAAGAGGATCTGGTACACGCAGTGCCCGAGCACCCCGAGTGACATCAGGCGCCAGCGGTCGCCGCGCTCGAGCGTCCGGCCCGGCCGCCACTGCGCGATCGCCAGCAGCACCGCGCAGCCGAGGAGCATCCGGAGCGCGTTGTACGCCAGCGGCGGCATCACCTGCGTGCCGTACTTCACGACGGAGAAGTTGACGCCCCAGATCATCGCCATCACCACCAGCAGCGCCTCGGTGGTGTGCGTTGACGACGTGCGCGGTGCGGTCTCGGGGCGATCCATCCACGGGAAAGTTAGCGGGACGCCGCCCACCACGACCCGCATCCCGCCTCCGCCCCGCGTTCGCCCCGACGTCCCGCATCCCGTATCATTACTTCGGCAAGCCGGTCGCCCTCTGCCCCTCTGCCCGTGCACGTCTCCTTCGCGCTCTTCGCCGACTCCGCCAACATCTCCCAGGAAGGGAAGCTCAACATCCTGGGCGTGTTCGATGCGCTGCAGGTCCAGTCCATCCCGGCGGTGCACCCCCGGGCGACTATGGTCGTGCGGATCAAGGCGCACCCCGACGATGCCGGCCGTCATACGCTCGCCTTCAGCTGGACGGGACCGAACGGCGACGAGATCTGGTCGTCGTCGGGGGAACTCGAGGTCGGGACCCCGCCCGTCGGCGCGACGGAGCTCGATGTCCCGGTGATCGCCGCGGTGGACTTGCCGATCCAGCAGTCGGGGACGCACGTGATGCGGGTGATCCTCGACGGCGACCTTTGCGCCGAGCTCCTCCTCCACGTGCGGGCGGGCGCGCCGACCCTCCCGGCGATGGGAGGGATGGTCAGCTAGTCGGCGAGTCCCGGCACGCCGTCGCGGCCTTTCGCGAGCCGCACCGCCCGTTCGATCGCTTCCTCGAGCGCCTCGGCCGCGAGCGCCTCGGCCTGCGGGAGCGACATCGCCGGACCCTCCATCGGCGCGAGCGCGAACACCAGGTCGCCATCGAACGCCGACCCCGCGGGCGAGAGCCGCCGGTGGAGCGCGCCCGTCGCGGCGCGCGCGACGCGCTGCAGCTCGAGACGCGAGAGGGCGCCATCCACCGCGACGACGGCGATCGTCGTGTTGGGTGCCGCGGCGCCGCCGAACGCGCGCTCGGGCCCCCCGGCGGCGAGCAGGCGGACCGTGTCCGCGAACGACCCGTCGGCAAGGCGCGCGCCGGCGATGATCCGGCCGTCGGAGGCGCGCACGTCGCCGAACGCATTGACGGCCGCGAGCGCCATCGCCGCGCGATCCCCCACCGCGCGCACCGCCAGCCCGATCCCCCCCTTCGTCGCGCCGGCTCGTCCCATCACCTTGCCCACGGTCAGGCCCGTGCCTGCGCCGACCGACCCCTCGGCCACGTCGCGGCTCACCGCCGTCTCGCACGCCGCCTCGGCCATCGCCGGCGTGGGTCGGGCATCGAACCGCCCGAGGGGACCGAGGTCGAAGAGCGCCGCCGCGGGGACGATCGGCACGACCCCCGCGCCGACCGGGAATCCGCGGCCCCGCGACTCCATCCACCGCATCACGCCGGCCGCCGCATCGAGACCGTATGCCGAGCCCCCCGTGATGAGGATCCCGTCCACGCGTTCGACGAGATGGCCGGGTTCGAGGAGCGCGACCTCCCGCGTGGCGGTCGCCCGTCCGATGATCGCGTGGGCGGCGCGATGCGGACCGCTGATCCCGCGCACCACGGTGCATCCGGTGGCGCCCGCCGTGTCGGTCGCGTGGCCGATGGCGAGCCCGAAACGCTCCAGCGAGACCGTCACGCCGGCGGCGGCGCGGGAGTGCCGGCGGCCTCCTCGGCCTCGCACTTCTTGCAGAGCGTCACACCGCGCATCGAACAGATCTGGCAGATGAACGTCCCGCACCGCTCGCAGGGATACCCCTCGGACGCGCGCTCCTCCTTCCCGCACGCCCGGCAGACCATCGAATCGCGTTCACCCATTCCGGCCTCCCTCGCGCCCCGTCGCGGTGCGTCGCGGCATCAGCGCGGCTTCTCCGCGAGGTCGTACTCGCGGATCTTCTTGATGAGCGTCGCGCGCGAGATGCCGAGCTCGCGCGCCGCGTGCGTCCGGTTGTGCGCGTGCGCCCGCAGCGTCCGGTCGATGTGCGCGCGCTCCACCTCGCTCAGGGATTTGGGCTCGTGGTGCGTGACCGCCGAACCGGTCGCCCCCTGGACCTCGCGCGGCAGGTGCTCGAGCTCGACCGCCGGCAGCCCGCGCGCCATCAGCATCGCGCGCTCCAGCACGTTCCGCAGCTCGCGGATGTTCCCCGGCCATCCATAGCGGAGGATCGCGTCGAGGGCATCGTCCGAGAGCGTCGTCGGCGCCCCCGGCACCGAGGCCTGCAGCGAGTCCTGCACGTTCGCGACGAGCTCGACGAGGTCCTCCCGCGCCCGCGCCCGGAGCGGCGTGAGCGCGATCGGCATGACCGCGAGCCGGTAGTAGAGGTCCTCGCGGAACCTGCCGGCCGCGACCTCGGCGGCCAGGTCCTTCGACGAGGCGGCGATCACCCGCACGTTCGGCGTGATCTCGAGCGTCCCTCCCACGCGCCGGAACCCCTTCCCCTCGAGCACCCGCAGCAGCTTGGGCTGCAGCTGCGGATCGAGGTCGCTGATCTCGTCGAGGAAGAGGGTGCCGCCGTCGGCGATCTCGAAGGCCCCGCTCGTCGAGCGGCCGCCGGTGGACTCGGTCCCCTCGACGCCGAAGAGCTCGGAGTCGAGCGACTCCGGGCGCAGCGTGGCGCAGTTGATCTCGACGAAGGGCTTGTTCTTCCGCGGGCTCAGGGAGTGGAGCAGCTCGGCCACCCGTCCCTTCCCCGCGCCGCTCTCGCCGAGGATGAGCGCGGTGGTGCGGTCGCTGCCCGCGAGGAGCGTGATCTGCGCCTGCAGCTCGCGCATCGGCACCGTGTTGCCGAAGACGAGGTCCTTCCCGCTGCCGCGCTTGTCGGTGAGCCAGCGGCTGAGGCGGCGGAGCTGCGCCTTCTCGAGGGCCCGCTCGGCGGCGGCCGCGAGATGGCTCAGGTCCACCGGCTTCGTCAGGAAGTTCTCGGCGCCCTTGTGCAGCGCATCCACCGCCATCGGCACGTCGCCGTACGCGGTCACCATGATCACCACCGGGTGGTCCTCGCGGATCGCCGCGAGCACGTCGAACCCGGTCATGTCGGGGAGCCGGACATCGAGCAGCACGAGGTCGGGCCGGATCCGCCGGTAGGCCTCGATCCCCTCCTGCCCCGTGTACGCCTCGGTCACCGTGTGCGCCCCGTCGTGACGGAAGAACATCGCGAACGCGGTGGCGATCGCGACTTCGTCGTCGATGATCAGGATGCTGGCCATGCCGTCAGGGTGGGGTGGGGACCCGTGGTGTGAGCCGGGGCAGGTGGACCTCGAAGAGGGCTCCCTGCCCCGGCGCCGAGTGCACACGGAGGGTCCCGTCGTGCTCCCGGACCAGTCCGTCGGATATGGAGAGGCCGAGGCCCGTCCCGATCCCGCGCGGCTTGGTGGTGAAGAATGGATTGAAGATGTGCGGGAGATGCTCCGGCGCAATGCCGCGCCCGCTGTCCCCCACCGAGATCACGAGGGAGTCCCCGTCCCCGCGGGTGCGGATCGTGATCCGGCGCTCACCGGCCCCCTCCACCACCGCCTGCTCGGCGTTGGAGATCAGGTTGAGGAAGACCTGCTGCAGCTGCGACGGGTCCGCCCACGTCACCGGCAGGCGCGGATCCAGGTCCACCTCCACCGTGATCCCCTGTACGCGGTGCGGGTAGCGCCGCAGCTCGATCGTGTCCTGCAGCACCTGGTTGATGTCGGTGGGGAGCCGCTCGGGCGGGGACTGCCGTGCGAAGCTGAGGAGCTTCCCGACGATCCGCGCCGCGCGCTTGGCCTCGTTGGCGATGGACTCTGCCGCGTGCCGTCCCTCCGGCCCGAGCGCGCCCTGGGCGAGCAGGAGTTGCGAGAAGGCGAGGATCCCCGTGAGCGGCGTGTTGATCTCGTGCGAGACGCCGCCCACGAGCTCGCCCAGCGCCGCCAGCTTCTCGCGCCGCACGACCTGCTCGACGAGCCGGTGCTCCTCGGTGACGTCGCGGGCGATCGCGAGGACGCCGGTCACGCGCCCGCCCTCCATGATCGGCGCGGTGATCACCGTGGCCACGCCCGGGCCGGCGGCGGCCGACGTGTAGCGCGTGTCCCGGCGTTGCCGCGTGCCGGCGAGCGTCGCCGCGAACATCTGCCACATCCCGGTGCGCTCGGCCGCATCCACGAACTCGATGAAGTGCGCGCCGAGCAGCTCCTCGCGCGTCCGGCCGGTGATCCGCTCGAAGGCCTGGTTCACCGAGGTGAGGTTCCCCTCCTCATCCATCGTCACGATCGCGTCCTCGGCCGACTCCACGAGCCGTGCGTAGCGGGCCTCCGCGTGCTCGAGCGCCGAGGCCTTCGCGCGCTCCTCCGTGACGTCGCGGGCGACGCCGAGTACGTGCGGCGCGTCTCCCTCGGTCGCGACGGGGCTGCACGCGACCGAGACGATCCGCCGCGCGCCGTCGGCTCGGATGATCGCGCACTCGTAGCGGCGCCGTGCGCCGCCGAGGACCTCCCGCACCGCCGCCTCGACACGATGGTGGTCGGCGGGATCCACGAACGGCCAGAGACTGCGGCCGACGAGCGACGTCGGCTCGACCCCGAGCAGGTCGGCGGTCGCGCGGTTCCCGCCCACGAACGTGCCCCGTGCGTCGGTCAGGTGGATGGCGTCCTCCGCGCCGTCGAGGATGCGCCGCAGCGGCTCCGCGCCCAGTCCGTCCCGTCCCACCCTAGAAGCGCCAGGCGCGGTAGAGGTCGAACCCGAGCTGCTGCGGCGTCGGCACGAACCCGCGCGCGCCGCCGGTCGAGGTGCAGAGCACCGCGCTGGTCGGCGGCTCGATGCCCCCCGAGAGCGTCAGTCCGGGGCGGAGGATGTAGTCGACCTTGATCCCGATCGAGTTGGCGATCTCGGAGGCGTTCAGGTCCTGGCTCGATCCGACGAACTGTCCCACCTGGCAGAGTCCGGCATCGAGTCGCATGAACGCTCGGTCGCTGAGCTGTCGCGCGCAGTTGAACCGCGTGCCGGAGAGCAACGACTCGGCGCCGCCGCGCACGTCCACGCCGCCGCGCTGGACCCCGGACGTGGTGAACTGCACGTCGTCGCAGACGCCGCCGGCGGCCCGACGGCCGAGATAGCTGCCGAGCGACGACACGAGCACGTTGAGCGCGGTGGTCGTGTAGTAGCCCGACGACTGCCCTGCGACCTCGAAGCTGGGGCCACCGGTGACGAGGTAACTGATGAGGTCGGCGTTCTTGACGCGCGCCGAGTCGGGCGTCGAGAGGAGGGCTGTCGGCTGGGCGATCGAGCCCCCGAGGTGCACGCGCACGCGGACGTCCGGCTGCGAGCCCTGCTTGTTGTACTGGCGGACGGTGTGGAGCGCGTTGATGTCGAGACCCGCGCTCGTGAAGTCGGGATCGCCGAAGAACTGCACCTCCCCCGACTCGACCTCGAAGGTGCGCTGGACGGGGCCCAGGTTGAGCCGATAGGTGCCACGGACCGTCTGCAGCGCCCCGGAGAGCGCGAGCTGCGGGCGGCCCGCGTCACTGCCCCGGGTGGCCTCGCCGCGGGTGATCGAGATCGAGCCGCCGAGGTTGATGTTGGCCTCCTCCGAGCGCAGCCAGACGTCGCGACCCATCCGGATCGGCAGGTTCCGCACGACGAGGTTCTCCTCGAACGCGGTCGGGCGTCGCGGCTGGTAGCCCTCGATGACCAGCCGCGACGAGTCCTGGATCCCGAAGCCGTCGTACTCCTCGAGCGCGATCACGTCCTTGGTCGCGAGCTCCGGGATCCGGATGATCGCCCGGTCTGCCGTCAGCGCGCCCCGAAGCACCGGATTGCGCAACGACCCCGAGATCCGGACGCTGTCGGAGACGTCGATGTCGGCGACGTTGGGGACGTTGTAGACGTTGAACGTGTTCGCGCGGACCGTGATGTCGAACCGCGGGTCGGTGCGGTCCGCCATCCGCACCCATCCGCTCGCCGAGGCGCGACCGGAACGCCCGTTGCTGCCGGTCGCGGCGGCGAAGCGGCGGATGGCGATGCTGTCACCGGCGAAGCCGATGTCGGCGGCGACGTCCCGCCAGCGCGTGCTCCCGAACTGCTCGAAGCGGATGTTGCCGTCGCGCACGACCAGCTGACCGTCGAGGCGCGGCCGACGCCAGGTGCCGCCGACGTCGAGCGCGATGCCGAAGTTCCCCGGGTCGCCGTTGGCGCGGTTGGTGAGCTGTTCGAAGACGCCGAGGCCGATGGTGTCGCCGCGGATCGTCGCGCGCACCGGACCGTCCTCGAGCATCCGGGAGCCCCCGTTCGCGAGTGCGAACCGGAAGGGGAGCGTCCCCTCGGCGCGGAGCGCCGGGTTCGTGGGACGACCGAGCGTCGCCGCGAACTCCAGGGCGTCGGCCGAGGTCGTCGCGCGCGCGACGAGCGTATCGAGCCGGAGTCCGCGCACCAGGCCGTTCGTGAGCGTCGCGCTCGACGTGACGCGCGGCACCACGCGGGTCCCGGCGATCGCGACGTCGGCGTCGATCCGACCGCGCTGCGCCCCCGCCACCTGGAGGAGCTCGGCGATGTCCTCGACCGGGAGGCCGCGGGCCCGGACCGAGAATGCGATCGCGTCGTCCGTCGGCACGCTCCCGCGGATGTCGACCAACGACTGCCCGGAGCCGCGCAGGACGAGCGAATCCACGGCGAGCCCCGCCGCGCCGGTCGCGATCCGCGCCGGCGACTCGAGTCGCCACTGCTGCAGCGCGGTCGTGAGGACGGCGCTGTCCACGCGCACCGCGAGGGTGTCCTCGTGCCGCGAGAGGTTCGCGGCCACCCGGGCCTCGGCGCCGCTCGGCCCGCGCGCCTCGACCGTGATCCCGGTGGCGCCGTCGCCGTCGAGGCTGGCGCGGGCGAAGGCGCGCGCGATCGAGAGGCCCGCCGCGCGCATCGTGTCGGCGGCGAGGGTCAGCGAACCCGTCGGCGTCGCCGGCAAACGGGTGAATTCCGCGGACCCGCTGAGCCGTCCGACCTGCAGCGTCGGCGTGCGCAGTCCCTCGCCCTCGAGTCCCGCGTAGAGTCCGAGGTCGCGCACCCATCCCGACAGCGTGCCGACCATCGTCGCCTGGCCGATGACCGAGTCCGTCGGGGCCTCGGCCAGCCAGCGGCGCAACCCGCCGAGCGAGTCCACGCGGACCTCGAACTGCACGGAGTCGCTCCGACCGGCATGGAGGCCGAGCGCGCCGCGGCCGGTGAGCGCGAGCGCGGTCGTCTCGAGACCGATCGTGTCCACGAACGCGAGCCCGTCGGTGAACCGGACGCGTGCGTCGCCCGCGAAGATCCGCACCCCCTCGACGACCGAACGATCGAGCGCGAGGGTGCCGATCCCCTCGAGGTTGGCGAGGGAATCGAAGCCGACGTCCAGCGTGAGCCGCGCCGTGAGTTCGGCGTTGGGCGCGCGCCGGTCCTCGAGCGCGGTGCGCGGGTCGAGCTGCGTGATCCGCACCCGTCCCGACACCCTGAGCTCCGGCGCCTCCTGGTCGAGGCGCAATTGGGCATCGAGACGTCCCGCGTCACTCGAGAGGTCCGTCTCGACCGCCAGGTCGGCGAGGGTGCCGTTCACCTTGAGCGGGCCGGTCCAGTCGCCCCGCAGCGGGATCGCGCCGAACGAGCGCGCGAGTGTCGTCATCGCGAGCGGCTCCGCGGTCGCGTCGAGCTCGTAGCGCATCGCATCGCCGGAGGTCAGGCGGGCGCTGCCGGCGAGGTGCGAGTCCCCCGTCTCCCCATCGCGGTGCCGCAGGTCCACCCCGGTGAAGCGGAGGTCGCGCCACGACGAGTCGAGCCGCGCGCGACCCGCGACCGTCCCGTTGAGCTTGGGGAAGTCGGGGTTCAGCGCCTGCATCGTGCGCAGGTCGAAGGTCTCGAGGTCGAGGTCGAAGCCGCGGAACACCGTGTTCGCCGGGTCGAGGATGTCGAGCTCGCCGCGCCCGCGCGCGCGCGATTCCGCGCCCGGCACATTCGCGTCGAGCCAGCGCATCGTGACGTCGTCCACCACGAAGCGGTCCATCGGCCCGCCGCGCGCCCGCAGCCGCCCGACGATCCGCCCCGCGAACGGGTACGGCAGCGGCTCCTGCGTGAAGCGCTCGATCAGCCGGAAGTCGAGCGGCGTCCCCTCGAGGTCCACGTCACGGAGCATCAGCACCGGACCACCGACCACCCAGCTCATCCGGCCGCGGATCCTCGACTGGTGGCTCCGCACATCCATCCCGCTGATCGCGTACTCCAGCGCATCGGGCACCCCGCGCGCATTCCGGATGTCGAGCGCCATCCGTCCGCCCCCCTCGGTCGGGAGCACCGGACTGATCCACGCGACGTCGGCCAGCGCCATCGTGTCGGAATCCACGCGGATGCGGTAGCGCGTCGGCAGCTCCCCGTCCCACCAGACCTTCCCCTCGGCGCTCCCCACCGATCCCGGGAGCCGGAAGTGCGGGATGTCGAGGAACACCGAGTCCCCGAGGATGCGGACGCTCCCCCGCGCGTCGCTCACGGTGAACGGCGGCGTGGACTCGACCACGTCGAGTCGCGCGAGGTCGATCAGGAGGCCGGTCGAGTCGGGATACGCGACCCGCACGCGCGGCGCTTCGGCCGCGAGGTCGCGCCAGCGGTAGGTGAAGCTCGCATTGCCGAGCGAGTCGGGTTCGGCGCGCGGCAGCGTGAGATCCACCGCGCCGCCGCCCACGACGACCTGCTCGAGGACGACCACGCTCCCGAAGGAGCGCCCGCGGGGCCGCGCCGGACCGTCACGGCGTGGCAGGATCCGTTGGTGCGCCCAGCTCCCGTCCCGAGCGCGGCGCAGCGCGACGTGCGGTCGCTCGACCACGAGCGACCGGATGAAGAACCGGCCGTCGAGGATGTCGCGGGGATCGAAGCTCAGGCTCACCGGCCCCGTCGACAGGAAGAGCGAATCGTCGAGCCCGCGGATCTCCACCGATTCCACGCGGAGGTCCGTGATGAGGCTCCCGCTGATGGTGCCGAGCCGCACGGTCCCGCGAACGGACCGCGAGAGCTGCGCCTGCACGACGCGACGGATCCAATCGCGCCCCCGCTCCCCCTGCGTCGCCGCGACGAGGATCCCGACGATCCCGGCTCCGAGCGCGATCATCAGGAGGGCGCTGATGAGGACGACGAGGCGGCGGCGACCCATCCTCAGAACGCCTGCCCGATCGCGATCGTCGGCGTGAGCCGCCGCAGCCAGCTGCCCGTGATCGGGCGCGGCGTGTACGACCCCGGACACTCTCCCGACACCTGCGCGAGTTGCCACTGGCCGGCCACGAGTTCCCCGGTCGCCGGGAGCGTGTTCCCGGGGCTCACGCAGTACAGGCGCGCCCCCTGGTTGATCGGCCCGTCGAAGTACGCAGCGCCGGTGGGTCGGTCATACGGATTGTACGCGAGGTCCGCGCGGAGGAACCCGATCGGCGTGCGGATCCGGATCCCGATCCCCGGCGTCACCTTGAGCGTGCTGAACCGGAGCAGCCGGGAGTCGGCGCCGCGGTTCCACACCTCGCCGACGTCCGCGAAGACCGTCCACTTGAGACGGTCGGGCAGGAAGGGACTCACGATGCGCAGCTCGACATTGGCCACGACGAGCGCGTCGCCGCCGGTCGGCACCGCGCGCTGGCCCGAGTCCGGGTCGGCGCGCACGTACACCGTGTCGGTCGCGCGGATGATGCCGTCGGCCGAGGGGGGCGTCACCCAGACCGTGTCATAGACCGTCGGGATGTAGACCGCCGGCCCGAGTTCGTTCTGCCGGTAACCGCGGATGGACGTCGGCCCGCCGGCGAGCAACCGCTCCTGCGCCGGGACGTAGCGGTCGGAGCCGAGGAAGGTGAGGGTCGGCCCGAGCACCGCGCCGAGTCGCACGCGCGCCGCGAGCACGAGGTCGCGGCCGATCGGGCGGTACACCGCGCCGTCGAGGGAGAGTCGGGAGAACTCGAGCGAGGGATCGGCGCCGACGAACCGCGAGCCGTAGCGCGCCTCCACCCGACCGTTCACGCCGGTCGTCGGGTCGAGCGGGTTGTCGGTCCGCTCGTAGCTCGACGCAGCGCTGAGCACGGCGATCCGCTGCTTGCTCCGCAGGGCGGCCTGGTCCTCGGCGACGCACGTGTTGAACACGGCACAGTAGAGCGCGGGCTGCGCCGTCGTGCGGCCGTACTCGATGCTGTAGCCGAAGACGTGCGTGCGGCGCGGGAGCGCTCGCGAGAGTCCGAGGCTCGCACCGATGTAGGTGTCCCGGAGGTACGCGCCGAACTCCGAGCGCCGCTCCGAGTAGAGCGTCAGCGAGGGCACGAACGTCGCCCGCAGCAGCGACGCCTGCGTGATCGTCGCGCTCCCGTAGAAGTTCAGCGTGTCGCTGTAGATGTCGTCGCGGACGGCCTCGGAGCAGAGGTTGCTCGCGCCGCCGAACGGCGCGCCGACGCCGATCTTCGACACGCGGCCGCGGAGCTCGAGCCGCGTCGCCGAGCGGAAGAGGTTGTTCTCGTTGTACTCGGCCGTGCCGCGGAAGCAGTCGAGCGTGCCCCAGCCGCCACCGACACGCGCGGAGCGCAGGTACCCCTCGGTGACGTCCACGCCGACGGTGAGCAGCGAGTCGCCGTTGCCGGGGATCGGCACGACGTCCACCTGCGCGAAGGCCTCCGACTGGTAGAGGGTCCGCTTGGCGCGCTCGAGCAGCCGCTCGCGGTAGAGCTCTCCCTCCTCGAGGCCGGCGAGGCGGCGCACCGCCCCCTCCGGCACCTCGGGTTCCCTCCCGTCGCGGCCGCGGCGCGTGACCGCGATGCGGCCGATCGTCCGGCGGGGACCCGTGAGCACATCGAACCGCACCGTCGCGCGCTTCGTCGCGCTGCGCGACTCGTATCCGCGGAACGCCTCGGCATCGGGATAGCCGTTGTCGCGGAGGCGGCGCGCGATCGTGTCCCGCGTCGCGCTCATCGCGTAGCGGTCGAACGGGCGGCCGACGCGCGTCGGGAGGTTCGCGAGGATCGTCGCGCGCTCGGGGACGCCATCGAGGCCGGTCACCACCACGCTGTCCACGAGCACCGGCGTCCCCTCGGTGATGTCGAACCGCACCGCGATCCGGTTCGGCGCGAGCGTCGTCACGACCGTGTCCACCGTCGCGTCCACGAAGCCGTGGTTGCGGTACCAGATGCGGAGGCGGGCGACGTCCGCCGGGAACTGGGCGCGGTCGAGGCAGCGCCGCGTGCCGACGATGCGGAATGCGCGTCGCGCCCAGGAGGAGGGCGTGGTGACGATCCCCGCCGCGAGCGTCGCGTCGTTGAACGCCTCGTTGCCGCGGAACGCCAGCCGCCGCACCTCGGTGTCCCCCGGATCGCAGCGCGTCTCCTGCGCACTTAGCGACGGCGCCGCCGCGAGGAGCAGCGCCAGTCCGGCGAGGCGGGCGCGGCGCGGCGTCACGGGTTCAGTCGTCCTTCTGGCCGAAGATGGCGAGGTTCGAGGAGTGGCCGGGATTGACCTTCTTCTCGGGGTACACCCAGTGCACCGCCTGGTTCACGGCGATCGCCGCCTCGCCGAAGCCCGTCGCGATGAGCTTGAGCTTCCCCGGGTAGGTGTTGATGTCCCCCGCCGCCCAGATCCCCGCGCGCCCCGTCTCCATCAGCTGGTTCACGACGATCTCGTCCTTCTCGAGAGTGAGCCCCCACTCGGCGAGCGGGCCGATGTCGCTGACGTAGCCGAGCATCGGGAGGACCGCGTCGCACGCGACACGCCGGGTCGTCTTCGCCTTGATGTCCTTGAGGTCTATCGCCGTGAGCCGGCCGTCCTCGGCGATCACGTCGGCGAGCTCGTGGAAGGTGTGCACCGCGACCCGCCCGGCGGCGGCCGAGGCCATCACCGCGTCCACCGTCGCCTGGTGCGCGCGGAACCGGTCGCTGCGGTGCACGAGCGTGATCTCCTTCGCGACCCCCTCGAGCTGGTGCGCCCAGTCGAACGCCGTGTCGCCACCGCCGATGATGACGATCCGCTGGCCGCGGAACGCCTGCGGGTCGAGCACCGTCTCGTGGACCCCCTTCCCGTACCACGGTACGGCGCAGGCCTGCGGCAGCCGGCGCGGCGTGAAGGCCCCGATGCCGGCCGCGATGACCACCGACCGCGACGGGAACCGGTCGGTCTCGGTGACGAGGGTGAACACGCCGTCGGCGTGCTCGAGCCCCGTTACGCGCTGGCCGCAGTGGATCGGCTGGTGGAACTGCGCGGCTTGCGCGACGAGGTCGGCGACCAGCTGCTTCGCGAGGACCCGGGGGAACCCGCCGACGTCGAAGATGAGCTTCTCGGGGTACAACGCCGCGAGCTGCCCTCCCGGCTGGGGGAGAGCGTCCACGATTTGCGCGGTCGCGCCACGCATGCCAGCGTAGAAGAGGGCGAAGAGACCGGTCGGACCGGCCCCGATGATCGTGATGTCGCGTAGGTCGT
Source organism: uncultured Gemmatimonas sp. (assembly GCA_964650715.1). GTDB lineage: Bacteria > Gemmatimonadota > Gemmatimonadetes > Gemmatimonadales > Gemmatimonadaceae > Pseudogemmatithrix. The sequence goes on from CAZYUL010000020.1 coordinate 40,497, forward strand.
GCGTTGCCATCCTATTAAGTTCGCCGGGCCGCCCCCCGACGAGCAACCTTCGGACCTCACTCCTCCGACGTGCGATGCCGACCCTGCGCTCCCTCAACAGCACGAGCCAGCTGCGCCTGATCCGCGAGATCGCTCGCGGCGGGATGGCGACCGTCTACGAAGCCGAACAGGTCGGCGCCGCGGGCTTCACCAAGCGGATGGCGGTCAAGATCATCCACGACCGCTTCGGCCAGCACGACGAGTGGCGCCAGCTCTTCATTGACGAGGCCAAGCTCTCCGCCGACCTCGTGCACGGCAACATCGTGCAGATCTACCAGCTCGGGGACTCCGACGGCCAGCTCTTCATCGCGATGGAGCTCATCAAGGGGCTCACGCTGCGCACGCTGATCAACACGCACCGGGCGCGGCGCATCCCCCTCCCCGGCGACATCGCCGCCTACTGCGCGAGCCGCATCTGCCGGGCGCTCGACTTCGCGCATCATTACGTCGCGGAGGATGGCCGTCGCCTCGACATCGTCCATCGCGACGTCTCGCCCGGGAACGTGATGCTGACCTGGGACGGTCACGTGAAGCTCGGTGACTTCGGGATCGCGAAGGCGCGGACGATGATCGATCCGTCGGCCAACCGTGCCGTCCTCCTTGGGAAGAAGCACTACATGAGCCCCGAGCAGCTGCTCGGGAAGCCGGTGGACCCGCGCACCGACATCTTCGCGATGGGAGTGGTGCTCTTCGAGCTCTTCGCGTTGCGCTCCCTCTTCACCGAGGATGAGACCCTCGCTGCGATAGACGAGGTGGTTCTCGGGCCGAGCCCCGACCTGCAGATGCGCCTCCCGGCGGTGGACAAGGGGATGCAGGGGCTGATCTCGCTCGCGATCTCGAAGGACCCGGAGGAGCGGCCCAACGCGGCGACCCTGGGCCGCGCCCTCGACGACTGGTGCTCCGCGCGGGGGACGCCGGGCTCGCCCGACCGCTTGCAGGCACACCTTGCCGAGCTCTTCCCGGATCAGTTCCGTCCGGCGACGCGGCCGACGACCGATGTGCCGGTCGTGCGGCCCGACCCGACCGGCCGGCGCTAGATTCCCCCCATGACGCTGAAGATCTACACGAAGACCGGCGACGCCGGCGACACCGGGCTCTTCGGCGGCGGCCGCGTCCCCAAGGACCACCCGCGCGTCGCCGCCTACGGCGACGTGGACGAGCTCAACGCCGTCATCGGCATGGCCCGCTCGGCCGAGGTCATGCCCCGCATCGACGAGGTCCTCGCCCCCGTCCAGCGCGACCTCTTCTCCCTCGGCGCCCTCCTCGCGACCCCCGACCTCGCGAAGATGCAGGAGCAACTCGAGAAGGCCCGCATCTCCGACGCCCGCATCCGGCAGCTCGAGCAGGCGATCGACGACGGCGAGGCTGAACTCGAGCCGCTGAAGGCGTTCATCCTCCCCGGCGGCACGCCCAAGGCCGCCGCCCTCCACGTCGCCCGTACCGTCTGTCGCCGCGCCGAGCGCGCGGTCATCACGCTGCAGCGCGAGGCCGAGATCCCGCCGATCGTCGTCGTCTACCTCAACCGGCTGAGCGACCTCCTCTTCGTCCTCGCACGCGTCGCCACGCGCCGCGCCGGCGCCGGTGAGGTCACCTGGTAGACGGCGCGCCGGTGCACCTCCCGCTCTCCCTCGAGGGCGCGGCGATCGAGATCGTCCCCGGCGCGCTCGACACCCTCGGGCCACGCGTCGTCGCCCGGCTCGCCGGACGCCGGATCGCCGTCATCGCCGACCAGACCGTCGCGCACCTCTTCGGCGAACGCGCGCTCGCCTCCTTCACCACGACCTCGGTCCCGCCACAGCTCCTCACCTTCCCGGTCGGCGAGCGGAACAAGACGCGCGCCACCTGGGGCACCCTCACCGACCAGCTCGTCGCCGCAGGCTTCGGCCGCGACTCCGCCATCGTCGCACTGGGCGGCGGCGTCACCGGCGACCTCGCGGGTTTCGTCGCCGCGACCTTCCTCCGCGGCGTCCCGCTGGTCCAGGTGCCCACGACGCTCCTCGCGATGATCGACTCCTCGATCGGAGGGAAGACCGGCGTGGACACCCCCGCCGGAAAGAACCTCGTCGGCGCGTTCCATCACCCGGTTCTCGTCCTCACCGACCCGAGACTGCTCGCGACGCTCCCTCCGGCCGAGCTCCGCGCCGGGCTCGCCGAGGCGATCAAGCATGGCGTCATCGCCGACGCCGCCTACTTCGCGTGGATCGCCACGCAGCTGCGCCAGATCCTCCACGCCGACGAGCCCGACGACGCCACCTCGCTCCACCTCGTGCGCCGCTCGGTCGAGATCAAGGTCCAGGTGGTGCGCATCGACGAGCGCGAGAGCGGCCTCCGCAAGATCCTCAACTTCGGCCACACCATCGGCCACGCCGTCGAACTCGTCTCGGGGTTCGGCGTCTCACATGGCGACGCGGTCGCGATCGGGATGGTCGCCGAGGCGCGCATCGCCGAGGGACTGCGCCTCGCCGAGCCTGGAGTCGCCGACGCCATCGCCACCGTTTGCGACGCGGCGGGCCTCCCGGTGACCCTCCCGGAGGGCGTGAGTCCTGCCGAGGTCGTGAGCGCGACGCGGACCGACAAGAAGGCGCGCGCCGGCCACGTCGAGTACGCCCTCCCCAGTGCACTCGGGGAGATGGCCGGGGCCGAATCCGCTTACGGTATCCGGGTCTCCGACCCTGACGTGTTGCGCGCTCTCGAACAATTGTGACGGATCGTATCCCGTTGCAGCACAACGGGATGGCGCCTTGCCGACGTTGTGGTGTCGCCTTGGCATGGAACTTGGCTGTTGACCTTTTTCATCCCCCGCGACTAGCCTTGCGGTCCCGGGCTCGTTCCAGCGGTGAGGCCCGAACAGCAGCTCCTGTGCGAATTGCGTCCCAGGTGGCGTTGCGGGTGCCACCTCCCTCCAACACGCGGTTTCGGGGTGGGTATGCATCAAGCGAGCGAGTCACGATCGAAGGGCTATTTCCGCACCGCGCCATCCTCGGCGTTCGACCAGTACCTGCAGGACATCCAGAAGCTCCCGCTGATCCCCGACGCCGCCGAAGAGCGGCGACTCGCGCGACTCGCGCAGAAGGGAGATGAGGCCGCCGCCGAGCGGCTCGTGACCGCGAACCTCCGGTTCGTGATCAGCTACGTGAAGAAGTACCAGGGCCATGGTCTCGACCTCTCCGAGCTCGTCGCCATCGGCAACGAGGGCCTCCTCAAGGCGGTCCGCAAGTTCGATCCCGACCAGGGCGTGAAGTTCATCTCCTACGCCGTGTGGTGGGTGCGCCAGGCGGTCCTCAAGGCGCT
>CAZYUL010000021.1:0-42636 GCA_964650715.1 uncultured Gemmatimonas sp.
CCCTGGTGCCCAGTCGGTGAACTCCCAGGCCTTGAGAAGGACGTCGACCAGGCCATGCAGGACGTGCGTGACGCGATCTCGTCGGTGCGGGGGCAGCTCCCGGCGGAGATGATCGAGCCGGTCATCAATCGTTTCGACCCGTCGCAGCTGCCGATCATCTCACTGGCGCTCACGTCGAACGCCTTCACGACGCCGCAGCTCACCCAGATCGCCGAGTCGCGGATTGGCGGCGAGCTGCGGTCGGTGCCGGGGGTCGCCCAGGTCAACGTGGTCGGCGGTGACAGCGCGCAGCTCAACGTCTACGTGCGGCCGGGCGCGCTGGCCGCTGCCGGCGTCGGCATCGATCAGGTGGTGAACGCGGTCCGCACCCAGAACCTGGCCGCGCCTGTCGGCCGCGTGAACACTCCACTCGAGCAGCGCGCCATTCGACTCGAGGGACGGCTCGAGCGGGCCGAGGAGTTTGCCGATATCGTGGTCGCCACGCGCCGGGGACAGGGCATCCGACTCGGCGAGCTGGCCGACGTTGCAGCTGGGGCGGCGGAACCGACGTCGGCCGCCCTGTTCAATGGCGTCCCGGCCATCGGCCTCGATATCATCAAGTCGCGCGAGGCCAGCACGACCGCGGTCAGCGATGCCGTGCGGGGGCGGCTCGTGCAGCTGCGGGCCTCGCTCCCGGCGGGGGTCCAGCTGGAGAATGTGCGCGATGGCGGAACGCGAGTGCGCAACTCGGTCCACAACGTCGAGGAGACGCTCGTGGAGGGCGCGCTGCTGACCGTGCTGGTGGTCTTCCTCTTCCTGAACTCGTGGCGCTCGACGGTCATCACCGGGCTGGCGCTCCCGGTCTCGGTGCTGGCCGCCTTCGTCCCCCTGTACGCGTTCGGTTTCACGCTCAACATCATGTCGCTGATGGGACTGTCGCTCGCCATCGGCATCCTCATCGACGACGCGATCGTGGTGCGCGAGAACATCGTGCGGCACGTGGAGATGGGGAAGGACCACTTCAAGGCGGCGCACGAGGGGACCGACGAGATCGGGCTCGCGGTGGCGGCGACGACCTTCTCGATCGTCGCGGTCTTCGTGCCGATCGCGTTCATGTACGGCCTCTCCGGGCAGTGGTTCAAGCCCTTCGCGCTCACGATCGCCTGCGCGGTGCTCGTCTCGCTCTTCGTCTCGTTCTCGCTCGACCCGATGCTCTCGGCGTACTGGCCGGACCCGGAGATCGAGTCGCACGAGCACCGGAGCTGGATCTCGCGCGTGCTGGTGCGTTTCAACCAGTGGTTCGACCGCCGGGCCGGCGACTACACGAAGGTGATCGGCTGGGCGCTCGACCACCGCCTCGCGATGATCGGCCTGGCGCTCGGCTCGCTCGTCGGCGCGCTCTGGCTCCAGGCGACGTTCGGCGGGTTCGGGTTCGTCCCGGTGAGCGACAACTCCGAGCTCGTGGTCCAGGTGGAGACCCCGCCGGGCTCCAACCTCGAGTACACGCGGCTCAAGACCGAGGAGGCCGCGCGGCTGGCGCGCGCGCACCCCGAGGTGCGCTACACCTTCACGACGATCGGCGCCGGGCAGGGGATGGATCCCTCCGAGGCGCTCGGCGCGGTGGACCTCGGCAGCGTCTATGTGCGGCTCACGCCCAAGGCCACCCGCGAGGTCTCGCAGGACCAGTTCGGGGCGCGCCTGCGCGAGGAGGTCAGGCAGATCGGAGGCGCGACCGTCGCCGTGTTCACCAGCGGCTTCGGCGGCGCGATCAAGCAGGTCCAGCTCGAGCTCCGCGGCTTCGACGGGCGCCAGCTGGCGAGCTTCGCCGACTCCGTGCTCCAGATGGTCCGCAATGTGCCGGGCGCGGTGGACGTCGGGCTCTCGACCAAGGGACAGAAGCCCGAGCTCGAGATCACGCTCAACCGCTCGCTCGCGGGTTCGCTCGGCGTGACCGTCGGGCAGATCGCGCAGTCGCTGCGCCCGGCGTTCGCCGGCGTGGACGCCGGGGACTGGCTGGACCCACAGGGGGAGAACCGGAAGGTCCGCGTGCGCCTCGCGCCCGAGGCGCGCACCAAGATCTCGGACATCGAGCGGCTCCCGATCGCCGTCGGCGGGATGGGGGGCGGCCCCGTGCGGATGATGCCGCTCGGCCAGCTCGCCACGGTGACCCAGGGCGTCGGACCGGCCAAGATCTCGCACCTCGACCGCGACAACGTGATCGTGGTGCAGGGGAACGTCTCCGGGCGTTCGCTCGGCGAGGTCACCTCGGAGATCACCCGGCAGCTGGGGCAGATGAGCATCCCCGAGGGGATCCGCTGGTCGTTCGGCGGCGAGGCGCGCGACCAGGCCCAGGTCTTCGGCGACATCCTCGCCGCGCTCGGGATCGCCCTCCTCCTGATGTACCTCATCCTCGTGATGCAGTTCGGGTCGTTCCTCGAGCCGATCGCGATCCTGATCTCGCTGCCGCTCTCGCTCATCGGCGTCGTGCTCGCGCTCCTGATCACGGGGGACACGCTGAACATCATGTCCATGATCGGCGTGATCCTGTTGATGGGCATCGTCGCGAAGAACGCCATCCTGCTGATCGACTTCGCGAAATGGGGTCAGGAGCGCGGGATGCCGCGCCGTGAGGCGCTGATCGAGGCCGGCCGCGTGCGGTTGCGCCCGATCCTGATGACGACGATGGCTCTCATCGCCGGCATGATCCCCGTCGCGCTCGGCATCGGCGAGGGGGCCGACTTCCGGGCTCCGCTCGGCCGCGCGATCATCGGCGGGACCATCACCTCGACCTTCCTGACCCTGCTCGTGATCCCGACGGTCTACGAGATCATGGACGAGTGGCGGCTCCGGATCAGCGGGTGGTTCAAGTTCCCCGAGCGGCCCAAGACCGAGGAGTACGCGATCCCGCAGCGCTGAGGCGCGGGTCGCGTACTCCCGCGGCCTGCGGGCCTACGGGGCGATCGGGGGCGGGAAGCGCCGCGGGCGGTGCTCCGCGAGCCACGCGCGCTGCTCGTCGGTGAGCACGGCGCGGATCGCCTCGTGCAGCTCGACCACGGCCGGACGCATGGCGATGGCGATCTCCCTCCCCTCGAGCAGGATCGCCCGGACCTCCGCGCGCGTCGCCCCGGCGAGCCGCGCAGCGCGCGCTTCCTGGAAGATGGCCTTGAGCGCCGAGAGCTCTTCCTCGTGCCCGGCGATGAAGGCGTCTCGGAGCGCCTTGATCTCCGCCTTCTGCTCCTCCGTCAGGGCGAGCTCAGGCGGGAGCCGCCGGATGCCGCTGCGCCCGTCGAACGGGCGTCCGTCGTGCTGGGGCCCCATTGTCCCTTCCAGGGCCGATCCTGCCTCGCCGAACATCAGCAGGGCATAGTCGGACTGCATCACCGCCTCCGACGGGGCGGTCGAGGCATCGGAGCAGGCGCCGATGAACAGCGAGGCTGCAAGGGCAGGGGCGATCGTCTTGCGCAACATCGTTCTTCTCTCCGTGCGGCCGCGTGGCCGGTTGTCGCGGGGTCGGGTGGGGTCCGCCGCGCGTTCAACGGGTTGGAGGCCCGGACCCTCCCGACGTTAATACCGCCGCAGTCACGAGAGGATTCCTCCGCACGGTGACCCGAGTCACGTCGCGGCCGCCCGCAGCAGGTCCCACGCGGTCCGGAGGTGCGCCTCCTGCGTCCGGATATTCCCCACCGCGACACGCAACACGTAGTGCGCGCCGAGCTTCGTGTGCGAGAGGAAGACCCGGCCGTCGGCATTCACCCGATCCAGGATAGTGGCGTTGTGCCGCTCCAGTGCCGCGTCGTCGGGGTCTCCGGGTGGTCGGTGGCGGAAGCACACGACCGACATCCCGACGGGGGCGACGACCTCCCACCCCGGCTCGGCGCGCACCCACGCCGCGAAGCGCGACGCGAGCGCGCAGTGATGACGCAGCCGCGCGGCCAGCCCGTCGAGGCCGAACGCCCGCATGACGAACCAGAGCTTGAGCGCCCGGAATCGCCGACCGAGGTGGAACGAGTAGTCCGAGAGCGAGAGCGCGACCTGTTGCTCGGCGGTCTCGAGATAGGCGGGGGTGAGGGAGAAGGCGCGTCGCAGCACCTGCGGATGCGCCGTCCAGAGGACCGAGCAGTCCATCGGGGTGAAGAGCCACTTGTGCGGATTCACCACGAACGAGTCCGCTGCGTCGCAACCAGCGAGCACGTCACGCCGCTCCGGGAGGAGGCCGAGGACGCCCGCGTAGGCCGCGTCCACGTGCAGCCAGAGTCCCTCCGCGCGGCAGGTCGCTGCGATCGCCGGCACGGGGTCCACGCTCGCGGTCGAGGTCGTGCCCACAGTGGCGACGACCGCGAGCGGCCGCATCCCGGCGGCACGGTCCGCGGCGACGGCAGCGGCCAGCGCCTCGGGGAGGAGGCGGAACGCCTCGTCGGACTTGATCCGCACGACGTTCTCAGCGCCGAGCCCCAGGGTGATCGCCGCCTTGTCCACGCTCGAGTGCGCCTGGTCGGAGCAGTACACGCGCAGCCGGGGAAGGTCGGCGCGGCCGGCCATCCCGCGCTGCCGGATGCCGAGCGCGGGGTCCCGCTCACGGGCCGCGGCGAGGGCGATCAGCGTGGAGACCGACGCGGTGTCGGTGATCATGCCGAACCACCCGGCGGGCAGCCCCATCGCGTCGCGGAGCCAGTCCGTGGTCCGCGCCTCCATCTCCGCGAGCACCGGTGAGGCACGCCAGAGGATCCCCACCTGGTTGAGCGCGGCGATCAGGAGCGCGGCGAGGATCCCAGGCACCGAGCCCGTGTTGGCGAAGTAGGCGAGGAACCCCGGGTGGTTCCAGTGCGTCACGCCGGGCATCACGACGCGGTCGAGGTCGTCGAGGATCGCGTCGAGCGGTTCGGCGTCCGTGGGTGCGCGGAGGGGAAGCGACGCGGCGACGTCGCCCGGCGCGACGCGCGCGAGCACCGGATGCCGCTCGGGGTGGTCGAGGTAGTCCGCGATCCAGGCGGACAGCCTCCCGGCGACCCGCGCGAACTCGGCGGTCGGGAGGTCGCCGGGTGGGGAATCGCCTGATGGGAGGTCGGGCCGCAGGGTCCCGGGAGACGACATGCGGGGGAAACTACGCCCCTGCGCGGACCGTACTAGATGAGCGATGTCCCTCACCGCCTCGCTGCTGCTCGCGCTGCAGGTCTCCGTCGAAGTGAACCGCGACACGGCGCGGGTCCGCGGCTCGATCTCGATCCCGACGACGCGCACCGTTCCCGTCACCGACGAGCACCGGCGCACCGCGTTCAAGGATCCCGTCGCGCGCGACATCATCCTGCGCGCCCGCGTGACGCGGACCCAGCAGGACTCGGCGCTGATCAGCTACGACGCCAAGAGCTACATGCGGGTATCGGTGGGACTCAAGCTGCGCGAGACCGCGCGCGACCGCCTCGTCTTCCGGGCGGAGAACGCGAGCCTCGTGCAGTGGCACCGCGACAACGGCGTGCGGGTCGAGGTGCTCGGCGCGCGGATGGCGGTCCCGATCGTGCAGGGGATCCGGGAGGCGGAGGAGGACATCCGCGACGATCCCGACATGGACGAACTCTTCACGATCCCTTACGTCCCCGGGAACGACGAGCTCTGGCTGCTCGACATGTTCGGGAGCGACTCCGACGACGGGGAGATCCTCGTGCATCCCATCGCCGAGGGGTCGGAGGCGTTCTTCACGTTCGAGAGCGGCGAGACGATCGCGATGACGCTCCCGGACGGCACGCGGCTCGACCTGCGGGAGATCCGGGTGATCCCGCGGGTGGCGCGCTGGAACCTGGTGGTCGGCAGCCTCTGGTTCGAGGAGCAGCGCGCCTACCTCGTGCGGGCGGCATTCCGCTTCAGCGAGATGATGGACCCCTTCGCGATCGCCCGGGAGGAGGACCCGGATTTCGACGAGGATGTCCCGGGGATCGTGCGCGGGATGATCACGCCGATGCAGGCGACGATGACGGCGATCACCGTCGAGTACGGCCTGTTCGAGCAGCGCTTCTGGCTCCCTCGCAGCCGCTCGGCGGACTTCTGGGCGCGGGCCGGGCTCTTCCGCGTGCCCGGCCGGATCGAGCAGCGCTACCGGTACGAGGCGGTCAACAGCGGAGCGCGCTTCGACGCCGTCACGCTCCCCGCTGAGGACACCCACTCCGACTCGGCGATGCGCGACAGTCTCCGCGCGAGCGGACTCGATTCCGCCGCCGTGCGGCGCGCGATGCGCGAGTTCCACGCCGAGCGCGATTCCACGGCCGCTCGCTCGCGACGCGCGCAGTGCGAGGCGACGGGCTACTACACGACGTATCGTCGCGAGGTGGACGACAAGCGGGTCCCGACAGAGGTGCGCATCCCCTGCGACCGCGCCAAGCTCGAGCACTCCAGTGAGTTGCCCCCGAGCATCTACGACCCGGGCGAGGAGCTCTTCGGATCGGCGGCACGCGAGGAACTGATGCAGATGCTGGACTTCGGTCTCCAGCCGGCGTGGTCACCGAAGCCGCCGACGATCACCTACGGGCTCGGCCTCACGCGCTTCAACCGCGTCGAGGGGCTCTCGTCCGGGATCCAGGCGCAGTCGAACCTCGGGAAGGGTTACACCGCGACGCTCCTCGGCCGCGCGTCGCTCGCGGACGCGCAGCTCAACGGGGAGTTCTCCCTCGAGCGGACGAACGGTCGCAGGGTGGTGAAGGGCACCGCCTACCGTCGCCTCGTCCAGAGCAGCGACTTCGGCGACCCCTTCGCGTTCGGCGCCTCGGCGGCCGCGCTCCTCTACGCCCGCGACGAGGGGTTCTACCACCGCGCGTGGGGCCTCGACCTCACCGGCACCTTCCTGCGCGCGAGCGGCCTCGAGTGGCGGCTCTTCGGCGAGGAGCAGTGGTCGGCGTCGGTCGAGAACCACTGGTCCCTCCTCGGCGGCGCGCACGATGACCGCATCGGGCCGAACGTGGTCGCGGAGCGCGGCGCGGTCGCGGGCGCGGCCCTGCGCTGGCGCGGCGGACGAGGACTCGACCCGGCGGGGTGGCGCATCAACGCCGACGTCCGCCTCGAGGGCGCGGGGGGGGATTTCGAGTATGGGCGCGGGCTCCTCGAGACGACCATGTCGCGCGGACTCGGACCGCTCGCGGCGTCGCTCACGGCGGCCGTGGGGAGCAGCACCGGTGAACTGCCGGCCCAGCGGCAGTTCTTCATCGGCGGACTGCACACCGTCCGGGGCCAGGAGCCCGGCACCGCGATCGGCGAGGCGTTCTGGCTGGGGCGGCTCGAGGTCGGCCTGAACCAGGCGGCGTTCCGCCCGGTGGTCTACGGTGACCTCGGATGGGCAGGGGCGCGCACGGGCTGGGGCCAGGACCAGCGTCCGCTGGCGGGCGTCGGGGTGGGGATGAGCATGCTCGATGGCATGTTCCGCGTGGATCTCGCGCGCGGGATCCACCCTCGCTGGAACACCCGTCTGGACCTGTACTTCGAGGCGCGATTCTAGGCTTAGCGACCAGCTCGGAGACACCGAGTAGCGATACGACAGGGACTCTTGCGCTGGGGCAGCGGTACCGGCTCATTCAATGACGCCGCAGCTACCGCCCCAAGCACGAGCGCGCACTGACCGACGACGCGAAGCCGGCCCTGACCGAAGAGAGCAACAACGCCGAGATCCTGCTCTGGCAGGCGCGGTACCGTGCGCTCTTCATGTCGCTCGTGGGATTCTCGACCGTCACGCTGAAGTGGTTCGGCGTGATCTCGGGGAACTCCCTGTACGCGCCGCGCTTCGGCACGCGACCACTGCTGCTGGCGACGGTCGGGGTGATCCTCGCCTACCTCGGCGCGCACCGCCTGCTCGCGGCGTACCTGCGGCGTCGCGGGCGTGCGGGTCAGGGCCTGGTGATCGGCGCGATCGCGTCGGACATGATCGCGATCTTCATCGCCGTGGCGCTCATCACGCCCCCCGAGTACTTCGGTCGCGTGCTGATCGTCTCGATCTTCACCGTCCAGTTCACGCAGATCTTCTTCGGGTGGACGGCGACGATCGCCAACCTCGCGTTCATCGCGATCGGCTTCACGACGCTCGTCGCGCTCGCCGCGGATGCGGGAGCGCGGATCTCCCCCGCCGAGGAGCTCTGGACCCTCGCGCTGTACGGGATCGGGGTGTTGGTGTACGTCGGCCTGCAGGGCCACGTCGCCACGCGGATGCGCGGGCTCGTGCAGATCTTCAACAAGGCGCAGGAAGGGGATTTCTCGGCGCGCTACGACGAGAGCGCCGACCAGATGCCGGATCCCGTCACGGTGATCGGGCGGGCGTACAACAAGATGCGGTCGCACCTCGAGGCGATCGTGTTGACCGACCCGCTCTCCGGGTGCTTCAACCGGCGCGGGCTCAATCAGCTCGCCGAGCGCGAGGTCTCGCGGGCGGTGCGACGCAAGCTGCAGATCGCCGTGCTCGCGATCGACGTGGACCACTTCAAGGCGATCAATGACGAGTTCGGCCACCTCACCGGGGACGAGGTGATCCGCGAGGTGGGCGCCCTCCTCCGCGAGACGGCGCGCGAGATCGATGTCGTGGCCCGGGTCGGTGGCGAGGAGTTCACCGTGATCGCGCCCGACTCGAACGACGAGGGGGCGCTGATCCTCGCCGAGCGCGTGCTGCAGGCCTTCCGCGCCCACCGCTTCAAGTCCCTCCCGCCCGACCGGCGCATCACCACGAGCGTCGGGGTCGCGGCGGCGCCGGCGCGCGACGACGAGGTCGCGAAGACGCTCGCGGCGCGCGCCGACGAGGCCCTCTACGTGGCGAAGCGCAACGGCCGGGACCGCGCCGTGCTCTGGCACGCGGGGATGCGGGCGTTCGATGGCTCCAGCACCGGCGGCCGCGGGCGGAACACCCCGGGCGCATTCGCGCCTCCCAAGGCCTGATCCCGGCGCCCCAGGGGGGCCTCAGAGCAGCAGCCGGCCCTCGCTGACGAGCACGGCCTGTCCGGCGACGCGCACCGCGGTCACCGCGCCCGCGGCCTTGTCCACGCTCACCGTGAGATGGCTCGGCCGCCCCATCTCGATCCCCTGATCCACCGTCCACGCGAAGGCGCCCTCGGCCTTGGCGTCCTTCATCGCGAGCCAGCCGCCGAACGCCGCCACGGCGGAGCCGGTCGCCGGATCCTCGGGGACGTTGATCCCCGGGGCGAACATCCGGGCCCTCCAGTGATGCGGCCCGCGCTCCTCGTCCCGCGCGGCGAGGAACATCATCGGCGCCCAGAACCGCTTGAGGGTCTGGTCCCAGCGGTCCATCCGGACCCTCGCCCGGGCGAGCGCGTCGAGCGAGCGGAGGGGGATGAGGAGGAACGGGACGCCGCAGGATGCCGCTTGCGGCGACAAGGCGCCGCCGAGGAGGTCCTTGGCGTCGAGGGAGAGGATCTCGGCGAGGGTGTTCAGCGTCGGGGCGTGTGGACCCAGCTCGGGGAGCTTCGCGACCGAGAGCTCGGCCCACGCGCGGGACGGGGACTCGACGCGGACGTCCACGCGGACCGGCCCGACACCCATCTCGAGCACGAACCGCCCCGTCCCCTCGGGGAGCGCTCCCTCCCGGAGCGCGAGCGCGGCCGCGGTCCCGATCGTGGGATGCCCGGCGAACGGGAGTTCACCCCCCGGCGTGAAGATGCGGACGCGCCGGGTGTGCGCGGCGTCCTCCGGCGGGTAGCAGAAGGTCACCTCGGAGTAGTTGAACTCCCGGGTGATGTCCAGCAGCGACGCGTCGGGGATCCCGCGCGCGTCGGGGAAGACCGCGAGCTGGTTGCCACCGAACGGGGTCGGCGTGAACACATCCAGCGTCACGTAGCGCATCGGGGCGGCCGGTGAGGGTGGGGCCCTACTGGCCCATGAACGGGTATCGGTAGTCGTGGGGCGGCACGAAGAGCTCCTTCACCGTGCGCGCGCTCACCCACCGCGTCAGGTTCAGCTTCGAACCCGCCTTGTCGTTGGTCCCGGAGGCCCGCGCGCCGCCGAAGGGCTGCTGCCCGACCACCGCGCCGGTGCACTTGTCGTTCACATAGAAGTTGCCGGCGGCGTGGCGCAGCCTCGCGTGCGCCTCCTTCACCGCGGCGCGGTCCTGCGCGAACACCGCGCCGGTGAGGGCGTAGGGCGAGGTGCGGTCCACCACCTCGAGCGTCTCGCCCCACTTCGCGTCATCGTACACGTACGCGGTGACGACGGGGCCGAAGATCTCCTCGCACATCAGGCGGTAGCCGGGGTCCTTCGTCTCGACGAGCGTCGGGCGGATGAACCAACCCGTGCGCCCGTCGGCGTCGCCGCCGGCGACGATCGAGGCGTTCTTCCGCGCGTCCGCGAGGTACTCGCTGATCCGGTCGAAGGCGCGCTGGTCGATCACCGCGCCCATGAAGTTCCGGAAGTCGGCGACGTCGCCGACCTTGATGTCGTCGATCATCGCGACGAGGCGCTCCTTCACCTGCGGCCAGAGGGAGCGCGGCACGTAGATGCGGCTCGCGGCGGAGCACTTCTGCCCCTGGTACTCGTATCCGCCGCGGATGACGGCGACCGCGAAGGCCTGCACGTCCGCCGAGGGGTGCGCGATGATGAAGTCCTTGCCCCCCGTCTCGCCGACGATGCGCGGGTAGGAGCGGTACTTCCCCATGTTCTTCCCGATCGTGCTCCACATCGAGTTGAACACGCCGGTGCTGCCGGTGAAGTGCACGCCGGCGAGGTCCTCGTGGCTGAGCGCCACCTCGGAGATCATCGCCGGGTCGCCGGGGAGGAAGTTGATGACGCCCGGCGGGAGTCCCGCCTCGTGCAGGAGCCGGAGCGTGTGCCAGGCGGAGAGCATCGCGCTGGCGGCCGGCTTCCAGAGCACGGTGTTGCCCATCAGCGCCGCCGACGTCGGCAGGTTGGCGCCGATCGCGGTGAAGTTGAACGGGGTCACCGCGTACACGAATCCCTCGAGCGGCCGGTACTCGAGCTGGTTCCACATCCCCGGCGCGCTCACCGGCTGCTCGGTGTAGAGCTCGTGGGCGAAGCGCACGTTGAACCGGAAGAAGTCGATGATCTCGCAGGCGGCGTCGATCTCCGACTGGAACACGGTCTTCGACTGCCCGAGCATCGTCGCCGCGTTCAGGGTGTCGCGCCAGGGTCCGGCGAGGAGATCGGCGGCCTTGAGGAAGACCGACGCGCGTTCCTCCCACGTCCACTCGGACCACTCGCGCCACGCCTGCTTGCCGTTGGCGATCGCCGCGCGGACGTCATCCGCCGTCGCCTTGTGGTAGGTCGCCGTCACGTGCGCGTGCTTGTGGGGCGACACCGCCTGCGCCGTCGCGCCGGTCCGCAGCTCCCTGCCGCCGATCACCACCGGGATCTCCGGCCGTTCGCCCTCCATCGCCTTCAGACGCGCCTGCAGCGAGGCGCGCTCGGGGGAGCCCGGCGCGTACTGGCGGATCGGTTCGTTCACGGTCGGCGGGAGTTGCCGGATGCCGCTGGGGGAGAAGGTCGTCATCGTCGGTTCGCGAGTGAGTGGGCCGCGGTGGAAATCTAAACCGCCCGGAGGCGATACTTCAGCGATGCGCCGGTCCAAGCCGCTCCGCGTCCTGTTGCTCGCCCTCTGTCTCCCGGTCGCGCTCGCCGCATGCGTGCCGTCGCCGGTCGCCTGGGACGCCGAGGTCGAGCGGTCCGACGGCGCCGTCGCGGACAGCCTCACCGTCGTGTTCGACGGCGGGATGTCGCCGCGTCTCGTCGCGCGGTCGGACGATCGGGGCGCCACGTGGGGCCCGGCGGTCACCGCCGATTCCACGGACGTCGGCCGCACCGGCTGCGCGCGACACGCGCCCTTCGTCTCCGTGGACTCCATCAGTGGCTACGTGCACGTCGTCCATCATCTCGTCGGTCGCGAGGGCGCGGGGATCTTCTTCGCCCACTCGATGGACGGCAGCGCGCTCTTCCACGAGCCAGTGCCGATCGTCTACGGCGACCGTCCGGAAGCGGCCGCCGTCGCCTCCAGCGGCGACACCGTCGCCGTCGCCTTCGAGGACCGCAACTCGAGGCTCCCGCGCCTCGGACTCGCCCTCTCGATGACGCAGGGCCACATTTTCGAGCGGCGCACGGCGGTCTCCGACGAGACCGGCGAGGCGCGCACGCCGCGCGTCGCGGTGCGGGGCGGTCGGATCGTCGTCGCGTGGACCGCCACCCAGCGGGGTGGCGCCCTGCCGCGCACCTCGATCCGGAGTGGCACCATCCAACCGCTGCAGGAGCGCTGATGCGGGTCCTGATCGCCGATGACGATGACCTGATGCGGGAGCTGATCGACGCGGTCTTTCAGGCCGCCGGTCACGAGACCCACGCCTATCCTGATGGCGCGGGCGTCTGGGCCGCGTGGGAGCGCGAGCCGGCGCCGCTCGTGGTCCTCGACTGGGTGATGCCGGTGCTCGATGGACTCGACGTCTGCCGGCGGATCCGCGCGCATCCGGCGGGCGCCGACACGTTCATCCTCGTCATCACCGCGGCGAGCGGGATGCGCAACCTCGAGGCGGTGCTCGACGCCGGCGCCGACGACTACCTCTCGAAGCCGGTGACCCCGGACGACATCGCGGCCCGGCTCCGCATCGCCGAACGGCGCATCGAGGGCCAGGACGCCCGCCGGACCGCCGAGGATGGGCTGCGCAAGGCGCGCTACCTCGCCGGCATCGGCGAGGTCACCCTCGCGCTCCAGCACGAGATCAACAATCCCCTCGCCGCGCTGCTCACCAACGCGAGCCTCGTGACGAGCGGATACGTCTCGGGGGACGAGGTGAAGGCCGCCCTCGCCACGATCGACGAGCAGGCGCGTCGCATCGCCGAGGTGGTGAAGCGGCTCAACTCGATCTCCGACCCGCGGAGCGTGGAGTACGTGAAGGGTTCGCGGATGGTGGACCTCGGACCGGGCGCCGGCGGCACGGGGTCCTGATGGCGACGCGCGTGATCGGCGTCCACCCCGCCGACGACGGTGGCCTGCCGATGGCGGTGCGTCGCGCCGCCGCGGCCGGCGCGCGCGCCCTCCAGGTATTCACGGCCCCCCCGACCTACTACAACGAGAAGGTCACGCTCAAGCCCGACCGTGCCGCGCGCTTCCACGAGGCGCTCGACTCCGTGGGCATCGAGCGGCGGTATGTGCTCGTGCACGCCGCCTACGTGCTCAACACCGCCTCCCCCGACGAGGCGAAGGCGACCAAGGCGAAGGGAGGGCTCGCGAAGGAGCTCGAGCGGAGCACCGTCCTCGCCGCGGCCGGTTGCTGCTTCCACCCCGGCTCCGCCGGTGAGTCGGACCCGACCGACGCCGCCGTACGCGTCGGGCTCGCCATCCGCCACGCCCTCGAGAGCGTCCCCGAGTCGGCGCACGGCACCCGCGTCTTGATCGAGAACACCGCCGGCGCGGGGCGGACGATGGGCCGGAGCGCCGAGGAGATCGCGCTGATGCTCGCGCAGGTGCCGGCGGCCCTGCGTCACCGCACCGGGTACGGCCTCGATACCTGCCACCTCTTCGCTGCCGGCCACGACATCGCCGGGTCCCCGGAGGCGCAGCGCGCGGTGCTCGAACACTTCGAGCGCACCATCGGCGAGCCCCCTGCCTTCCTGCACCTCAACGACAGCCAGCATCCCTTCGGCTCGAACAAGGACCGTCACGCCCTCCTCGGCGAGGGCGCTATCGGCGCGGAGCCGTTCCGGTGGCTGCTGCAGGACGCCCGGTCGGGCGGCATCCCCCTCATCCTCGAGACCCCGTCGGAGCGGTCATCCGTCGTCGAGGATGACCCGAGCGCCGATCCCGCCGACGCGCGGATGGTGGCGCTCCTGCACGGATTCCTCTCGGCGGACTGACCGTTCCCAGAGGGGAACGCCTATTGCGCCCCAGAGGGAGACACTTACTTTCGAGGGCAGATCGCGCAACTAGCTCGACCGGGCGTGCCCGCGCGATCCAACAATCCTTTCGAGGAGAGGGTCCGAATGGCTGCCAAGAAGAAGAAGGCCGCGAAGAAGGCGACGAAGAAGACCGCGAAGAAGCGCAAGCCGAATGCGGCGTTCATGAAGCCGGTGACGCCGAACGAGAAGCTCGCGGCGGTCGTCGGTGCATCGCCACTCCCGCGCACCGAGCTCACGAAGAAGCTCTGGGCGTACATCAAGCGGCATGGCCTGCAGGACAAGAAGAACCGCCGCATGATCAATGCGGACGACAAGCTCAAGGTCGTCTTCGGCGGACGCGGCCAGGTCTCGATGTTCGACATGACCAAGCTCGTCTCGAAGAACCTCAAGTAGTCGCCATCGCACCGGTGGCACCGGGGGGCGCGCCGCGAGGCTCGCCCCCCACGTTATTTTCCGTGACCTCCCTCCCTCGAGATCCGTGGCGACGAAGAAGAAGCAGAAGGCCAGGGACACCGCGCCGCCCCCCGCCGGCAGCGTCGCCGCCCTCCGCAAGGGCGCCGGCCGCAAGCCCATCGATCCCGTCAGGCTCTGGGAAGGGACGAAGTCGCTCCTTGTGACGATCGCGATCTTCCTCGTCCTGCGGACCTTCCTCATCGAGGCCTACCGGATCCCCTCCGGATCGATGCTGCCGACGATGCTCGTTGGCGACATGCTGTTCGTGAACAAGCTGCGCTTCGGACCCAACCTCCCGTTCACGCGCGTCAACCTCCCCGGCTACGCGGAGCCGACCTACGACGACATCGTCGTCTTCGTCTCCCCCTATCAGGTGGAGTATCCGGAGAACCCGACGCCCACCGTGGTGAAGCGGCTCGTCGCGATGGGTGGCGACACCATCCTCTCGCGCGGGGGCACGGTAGTCCGCAACGGCGACTCCCTGCCGGCGCTCGACGCCGGGATGCGGAACGCGATCGCCGGCGGGGTCGCCGCCCCCATCTTCTCGTGGCAGCGCCGCGCCGAGCTCAGGGGCTCACGGTTCGGGGAACCCCCGGAGGTGCCGACGATCGACGACTGGGGCCCGCTGGTCGTGCCGCCGGGGCACTTCTGGATGATGGGCGACAACCGCCACGATTCCTACGACAGCCGCTACTACGGGTTCGTCCCTCGCGCGAACGTCCGGGGGCGACCACTCTTCGTCTACTGGTCGTACGACAACGAAGCGTGCGACTTCCCGATCCACTGCTTCTGGAGGGGCCGCTGGTCACGCCTCGGCCACGTCTTCAAGTGAACCCACGACTCGCGCTCATCCTCTGCCTGACCCTCGCCGCCGCGGGCGCCGCCGCCTGGGCGCTCACCGAGGGCCGCGGGGCGCCGGCGGTCGGCACCGCACAGCGCGCCGACTCGGCGATCTACCACACGCCGTTCGGGGCCCCGACGCGCCCCTTCTCGCCGGCGGTGCAGGTCGGCGACCTGATCTTCCTCTCGGGCCAGATCGGCACCGACGCCTCGGCGAGCGGCGGCGTGGTCCCCGGCGGCATCGAGGCCGAGACCCGCCAGACGCTCGAGAACATCAAGGACGTCCTCACGCGCATCGGCCGCTCGATGGACGATGTGGTGAAGTGCACGGTGATGATGGCCGACATGGCGGAGTGGGAGCGGATGAACGGGGTGTATCGCACCTACTTCCGCGAGGGGCGGCTGCCGGCGCGGAGCGCGCTCGGCGCGAACGGGCTCGCGCTCGGCGCACGCGTCGAGATCGAGTGCATCGCGAAGGCCTGAGCGATGCCGCTCCTGCGCTCGACGGTCGTGATCGGGGCGATGGACGAACCCCCGCCGCCGTTGGCGCGCCGATTCTCGCTGAACGTGGTCCTGATGGCGGTGCTCGCCGGCGGCCTCCTCCGCACCTATCGCGCGGCCATCCTCCAGTTCGGCTGGAGCAACAGCTGGAGCTGGATCGCCGGCACCTTCGTCGTCGGGACGGCGCTCCTCTTCATCATCGCCACGCTCCACCTCGGCAACTATCCGGTGAAGGCATGGCTCTGGCGCGCGCCGGTGTTCGCCGCGGTCGAGGCCCTCACCGAGGTCACGGTCTCCCTCGTCCTGACGCTGCTCGGCCTCGAGCGCATCGGCAGCCTCACGGCCACGATCGAGGACTGGCAGGGCTCGGCGATCCGGATGGGCGCCACCCGCGTGATCGGGATCCTGGTCTTCGCCCTCGCGCTCGCCCTCGTCTCCACCCTCGTGCGGCTGGTGCTCCTGCCGCGCAAACCGGTGCACACCGCATGACGCCACTCCCCCGACCCCGCTCGACGCACCCCCTCGCCGTGGCGGCGTTCGCTCTCGCCGCTGTCGCCTCCGTGCCCGCCGCCCAGCCCGGTGCGCCACCGCGTCCCTTCGGCACGCTCCGGGAACAGGCCGTGACCCAGCAGAGGTGGCTCGAGCAGCGGCTCACCACGATCCTCCCCGCGCTGATGCGCAAGCACGGCGTGGACGCGTGGGTGATCCCGATGCGCGAGTACATGGAGGACCCGACCTTCTCCTCGCTCGTCTCGCCGACGACCTTCGCCGCGCGCCGCCGCACGATCTACGTGTTCTTCGATCGCTGCGCGGCGGCCGGCCGGACCGACCCGGGTGACGGCTCCTGCGTCGAGCGGATCGCGCTCGGCGGCACCTCGCAGGGCGGCCTCTACGACGCGCGTCGGGCAGCCGTGGCGGCCGCTGGCGACCTCACGGGGCGGCAGGCCGAGCTCTGGGGGGACCAACAGTGGCAGGTGCTCAAGCAGGTGCTCGATGAGCGCCAGCCGCGGGTCGTCGGGATCAACGTCTCTCGCACCTTCGCCTTCTCCGACGGCCTCACCGCGGGTGAGCGCGACGGGATGACCGAGGGCGTCGGACCGCAGTGGGCGGCGCGGTTCCGGCCAGCGGAGCACCTCGCGCTCGAGTTCATCGCCGCGCGTCTCCCCGAGGAGGAGGCGTTCTACGCGCGGCTACAGGACCTCGTCTGGCAGCTGACGCAGGAGATGTTCTCCGCGCGCACGATCACGCCCGGCGTAACGCGCACGAGCGACCTCGTCTGGTGGTGGCGGCAGCGCCTCAACGACCTCGGGCTCGACACCTGGTTCCAGCCGAGCGTGAGCGTGCAGCGCCGAGGCGCGTCCGCCGGCGCGCTGGGGGAGGACCCGGTCATCCAGCGTGGCGACGTGCTGCATTGCGACGTCGGCATCTCGGCCCTCGGCCTCACGACCGACACGCAGCACAACGGCTACGTCCTCCTTCCCGAGGAGACGGACGCGCCCGCCGGACTGCGCGCCGCACTGGGCAACGCGAACCGGCTGCAGGACATCGTGATGGAGGAACTCCGGGCGGGCCGGACGGGGAACGAGATCCTCGCGGCCTCGCTCGCGCGGATGCGCGCCGAGCGGATCGACGGCACCGTGTACTCGCACCCGATCGGCAAGCACGGCCACGGCGCCGGTCCGACGATCGGACTGTGGGACTACCAGGATGGCGTGCCCAGGCGCGGCGACGCGAAGGTGATCCCCAGCATGTGGTACTCGATCGAGCTCCAGGCCACCTCGCCGGTGCCGGAGTGGGGAGGCCAGCGGGTGCGGATGGCGCAGGAGGAGGACGCGATCGTCGGGTCCGATGGTCGTTCGCGTTGGGCGCTGCGACGGCAGGACCGGTTGTTCCTCATCCGCTGAGGGATACCTTCCATACCATGCGGAAGGGGAAGAAGGAGCTGGTCATCGTCGGCGATCGCGTCCTCATCCGGCTCGAGGAGGGTGAGGAGCGTTCGAAGGTCGGGCTCTACCTCCCGGCGACCGCCGTGGACAACCAGGCGGTGCAGGGTGGCACGATCGTCGCGACCGGTCCCGGACAGCCCCTGCCCGAGGTCAGCGACCACCTCGACGAGCCCTGGCGGATCACCGGCAGCAAGGAGACACGTTACGTTCCGATGCAGGCGCAGGTCGGTGATTACGCGCTGTTCTTCAGGAAGGCCGCGGTGGAGATCACGTTCGAGGAGGAGCGGTTCCTCGTGGTGCCGCAGGCGGCGATTCTCGCGCTGGCGAGGAAGTAGAGGAGCGAAGAGCGAGGAACGAAGAGCGAGGAGCGAGGGTTGAGGGGTGAAGGTTGAATCGCTCCCGCTTGACAGCACCGATCACCCAGCAGTCTGACATCCGACCCCCTGCCGTCACTCGAATGATCTACGACGATCGCCTTGTCGCACCGATGCGTGCCGAGCTCACCCAGCTCGGTGTCGAGGAACTCCGGACCGCCGCGGCAGTGGATGCCGCCATCAAGGACGCGACCGGCACGCAGCTCGTCATCGTGAACTCCGTCTGCGGCTGCGCCGCGCGGAACATGCGGCCGGCGGTCGCAGTGGCGCTCCGGCACCCGGTGACGCCCGACAAGTCCTACACGGTCTTCGCCGGCAACGATGCCGACGCCACGCGGCAGGCGCGCGGCTACTTCACGGGGTACGCGCCCAGTTCGCCCAGCATCGCGCTCATGCGCGACGGCAAGCTGGTGCACATGCTCGAGCGCTGGCAGATCGAGGGACGCACCGTCGAGGCGATCGCGGCCGACCTGACCGCGGCCTTCGACGAGCACTGCGGCTCGACCAGCGCGGCCTAGGGGACCCTCGACGTCGCCGGTGGCTCCACCGGCGACAGGATGCGGAACGCGCCCTTGAAGGAGCGCACCGTCACCGATGCCGCAGGACGGTCCTCTCGTGCGCCGGCGAAGGGCAGCGTCCGCACCGGCTCGCGCTTCCCCTCCTTCGAGACACCGAAGGTGGCCTCGATGTAGTCGCCGCTGACCCTCGCGGCGTCGGCGCGGAAGAGGGTCGGGACGAGCACTGGGGAGCGCCACTCGACCGAACCGGCGTGCGACTCGACCGTGACATCCGCATCCTCGCGGAGCGGTGCATCCACCACGACGTCGCCGGTGATCGTCTCGATCCGCGCGCGCGCGAGCGCGCCGCCGAGCACTTCCACGGTCCCGCTCACCGACCCGAGCACCGCGTCGCCGGCCTGGCCGCGCCACGCGAGCCGGCCGCCGGCCGTCTTGGCCCGGAGCACTCCGATCGTCCCGGCGAGTGTGAGGGGACCTTCCATCGTCTCCGCCACCAGCGCGCTGCAGTCGACGTTCGCCTCCATCCGTCCGCTGATCGTGCTCGCATCCACGGACCCCACGAGGTCGCGCAGTTGGATGTCGGTCGCCGCACCGCGGACGACGATGGTCGCACCGCGTGGCGCCTGGACCACGAGCTCCGAAGGTGCCCCCGACGTCCCGCCAGGGATCTCGACACCGAGCTTGATTCCGCGCCGCGTGCCGCCGCCGAAGAATGAACCCCGTGGGGTGACGGTGCCGCGCACGGCGACGCTGTCACGCGCCCAGCCGATCACCCGCACGCTCCCCTCGTGATTGTGGATCCGGATGTTGCCGTCGCGATCGAGCGCCCACCCGCCGAGCAGCTTCCCGGGAGGCGTGTCCTGCCGGGCGCCGACGAGCGCCGGGGCGACGAGGACGGCCGCGAGCGCGGCGAGACGGTGCGTGTGTCGCATCAGGGCCCCTGCGAGACCGCGACATCGTTGGCGCGGCGGAGGAAGTCGATCTTCTGGCGATAGGCCGCGGCGACGAACGCCTGCACCGCGGGGTTCGTCGGTTCGGCCTCGAGCGCCAGCCGCGCCTCGGCGATCGCGCCGTCGATCGTGCGGAGGCTCCGCTCGAGCACGGCCCGCGTCCGCGGGTCGAGCGTCGCCCCCCGTCGCTCGAGGGTCGCGGCGAGCTCGGCGCTCGAACGCTCGAACGCCGCGACCGTCGCGAACGCGCGCGTGGCGGCGGCGTCGGCCAGCGCCCGCTCGTTCCGGCGCGACATCACCTCGGCCGTCACGCCGACGGCGAGCAGGATCCCTGCCGCCGCGGCGAGCGCGTAGGCGACGCCCAGCGTGCGCCGCCGCGGTGCCGATGCGCCGGTCTCGAGCACGTGCACCCGCCCCGCCTCGATCCGCGCGCGGATGTCCGGCCAGAGGTCGCGTTCAGGCAGCACCTCACGCGGGAGCGCGGCGGCTGCCGCGCGCAACCGGTCTTCCCTCCGCCGGTCGATCGAATCGTCGGTCATCGGTCGAGCACCTCCATCAGCTTGCGGCGGGCCCGGAAGAGCTGGGCCCGGATCGTGGCCGCCGCGACGCCGGACATCGCGGCGATCTCCTCGTGCGCATACCCCTCGAGTTCGTGCAGGACGAAGGCGGTGCGAGCGCCCGGCGAGAGTGTCGCGATCGCCGCCTCGAGGTCCATCCGTCCCTCCCGCGAGAATCCCTGCTCCAGTGGCTCCTGCGCCGGCTCCGGCAGCTCGTCGCGCAGTTCCTCGCGGAGCGATCGCCGTCGCCGCGACCGGTCGCCGACGAGGAAGCAGTTCACCGTCAGCCGGTGCATCCAGGTGGAGAAGCTGCTCTCCCCGCGGAAGCTCCCGAGCTTCTCCCACGCCCGCACCCACGCGTCCTGCGTGAGCTCCTCCGCCCGCTGGCGATCGCCGGTGAGCCGGAGGGCGAGGGCGTGCACCCGGCCGACGTTGGCGCGGTAGAGCCGCTCGAACGCGTCCGCATCCCCCCGCTGTGCCGCCCGGACGTCGGACGGCGCGGCGGGATCCTCGGGCAGGGGGGCGGACGAGGCTGGCACGGACGACGATGGGATGCCGCGGCGTGCCCGGGCGTTTACCCAGGCATCACGACTGCCGGATCCATCGCCCCAGCTCCTTGAGCGACGGACGCTTCCCGTACATGAGCAGCCCCACGCGGTAGATCCGCGCCGCCACCCAGATCGCGGCCGCGCACGCGAGCGCGAGGCCCAGCAACGAGGCCACGACCTCGAGCATCGGCACCGGCGTGGCGGTCATCCGCAGCGGCATGATGATCGGCGCGGAGAAGGGGAGCCAACTCATCACCTCGGCGAGCCGGCCGGTCGGGTTGGTCATCACCGGCTGGACGAAGATGATGCTCGCGACGAGGAGCATCATGACCGGCTGAACCGCCTGGTTGGCCTCCTCCTGCGTGGAGACCATCGAGCCCACGGCGGCGAAGAGCGAGGCGTAGAAGGTGTAGCCGAGGAGGAAGAAGAGGAGGAGGGCGAGGATCGTGAAGGGCTCGATGACGGGGAAGACGAACTCCGTCGGCATCTGGCCCTGCGGCACGCCGACCGCGCCCATCAGGCGCATCCGCGCGCTCCAGAGGAAGAACCCGCTCCCGATCCAGATCCCGAACTGCGTGAGGCCCACCGCGCCGACACCGATCACCTTCCCGGCGAGCAGCACCTCGGGACGGACGCTGGCGACGATGACCTCGGCCACGCGGGTGGTCTTCTCCTCGAGGACCCCGCGGAGGATCGCCTGCCCGTACAGGATCAGCGCCATGTAGAGGAAGAAGGCGATGATGAACCCGAAGATCGCGCTCGCGAGGCCCGAGCCACCGCGGCCGCGGTCGGTGATCCGCTCCGTGCTCACCCGCGCCCGGACCTGCGTGATGCCCCTCGCGGTCGCGCTGTCCACTCCGGCACGCTCGAGGCGGTAGCCGAGCACCGCGGCACGCAGCGCAGACTCGTAGCGCTCGTTCTCCCCCACCGACGCGGCATTCCGGCCCGCGTAGCGCGCCGCCCCGGTGGCGATCGTCGCCGAGTCGAGGACGAGGAACCCGGTCATCTCGCGTGCCGCGACGGCGGCGGTGAGGCGATCCTCCTCCGCCGCGAGGTCCGTCGCCGCGACGACGCTGACGCTGGCCCGAAACGCCGCCGCCAGCGAGTCGGCGCGCGCACGCGCCTCCGGCGTCGAGTCGCGCGGGGCGGGGGCGAGGCGCGCGGCGATCCGCAGACCGAGGTCGGTCCCCGTCGCGTCGACGATCCGCACGGCATCCACCTGGGCGTCGCGGATGCCTCGGATGGTGAGCACCGCCGGCAGGATCATGATCGCCGCGAAGAACACCGGCCCGAAGATCGTGACGATCACGAACCACTTGTTGCGGACGCGCTCGAGGTACTCGCGCTTGATGACCGCAGCGAGCTTATCCATGGCCGCTCATCCCCTCTTCGACGCCGGTCGCGCCGACGCGCTGCAGGAAGATCTGGTGCAGCGACGGCTGCACGCGCTCGAACCGCTCGATCCGCGCGCCGGTCGCGAGGACGCGCTGGAGGAGCAGCTGATGGTCCGCAGCCGCCGCCAGCTCGATCTCGAAGAACCGGTTGTTCTCGTCCACCCGTTCCACCAACGCGCGGTCCCGCAGCACCGCCGCGACCGCCTCGGTGGCGCCCCCCTCGAGGGAGAGCGCGACCGTGCGGCCTGCGTTCTCGGACTTCACCGCCGCCACGGTCCCGTCGAGCACCTTCTTGCCCTTGGCGATGATGCAGACCGCGTCGCAGAGCCGCTCGGCGTTGTCCATCAGGTGCGTCGAGAAGATGACCGTCTTCCCGCGCCGCCGCAGCTCGACCACCGTGTCCTTCAACGCCTGCGCGTTGATCGGGTCGAGGCCGCTGAAGGGCTCGTCGAGGATCACGAGTTCCGGGTCGTGCACCAGGGCGCCGATGAACTGGACCTTCTGCTGCATCCCGCGCGAGAGCTCATCCACCTTCTGCTTCCCCCAGTCCTTCTCGGGGGTCCGCAGCGAGAGGCGGTCGAGCCACTCGTCGATCCGCGCGTTCGCGGTCCGTCGCCCCACACCCTTGAGCTCCGCGAGGAAGAGCAGCACGTCGCGCACGACCATCTTCTTGTACAGTCCGCGTTCCTCGGGGAGGTAGCCGAGGCGGTCGAGGAGCCCGCGGTCGCCGTGCGCGCCACCGAGGAGGCGGATCGTCCCCGCATCCGGGATGATGATGTTCAGGATCATCCGGATCGTCGTCGTCTTGCCGGCGCCGTTCGGGCCGAGGAGGCCGTACACGGTCCCCCGGGGCACCTGCAGTGAGAGGTCATCAACCGCCACGTGCGCGGCGAAGCGTTTCGTGGCACCCCGGATGTCGATCGCGAGCTCGCTCATGCGTGTCGGGTCGAGTGTCGGCAGGAAATGTACCCCAAGGGGACTGGTGCGTCGCGCGGCGTGACGCGACACTACGGGACCATGCGGATGCGGGTTCATCGCGCCTTGCGCCACGGTCGCCCGCTCGTGCTCGCCGGCGCCGCCCTTTGCCTCTTCGCCGGGGTGGCCTGCCGCGCCCCCGAGGCGTCGGCGGACGTGCTGGTCGTGTACAACGCCGGGAGCCTCGCGCGTCCCATCCGCGCCGCACTCGACACCTTCGCCGCCCGCGAGGGCGTGCGCATCGAGCAGGAGAGCGCAGGTTCCCTCGAGAGTGCGCGCAAGCTCACCGAGCTCGGCAAGATCCCCGACGTCATCGCACTCGCCGACGCCGAGGTGTTCCCGCGCTTCCTCATGCCGACGCACGTGGACGGCTACGTCGAGTTCGCACGGAACCGCATGGTGATCGTCTTCACCGAGCGATCGCGCCACCGCGCCGCCCTCGACTCGCTCCCCTGGTACGAGGTGCTGCTGCGCCCCGGCGTCGAGACGGGGCGAGCGGACCCGGAACTCGATCCCAACGGCTACCGGACGCTGCTGGTCTGGCAGCTCGCGGAGCGCCATTACGCCCAGCCCGGCCTCGCCGACCGCCTGCTGGCGGCGAGTCCTGCGCGCAACACGCGCCCCAAGGAGGCCGACCTCGTGGGCCTCCTTGAGGCCGGGGAGATGGACTACATCTGGTCGTACGAGTCCATGGCCCGCGCGATCGGTCTCCCGTTCATCGTGCTCCCCACCGAGATCGACCTCTCCTCATCCGACACGGCAGTGAGCGTCGGCTACGCCGCCGCCTCGGTCCGCGTCCGCGGCGCGACGACGGGGGAGACCGCCACCTTTCGCGGTGCACCGATCGTCTATGCGTTCGCCGTGCCACGCTCCGCCCCTCACGCCGAGGTCGCGGTGCGATTCGCCCGCTTCCTGCTCTCCGACGACGGCCGGCGGGTCCTGCGGCGCGAGGGACTCGATGCGCTGGACGAGCCGAGGGCGCGCGGGGTGAGGGCGATGTGGATGCCTGCGGCAGTGCCGACGGCGCCGGCGCCATCAACGGTCCCGTGACGCCGAGACCCGGGTCGCGCGCCTTGGCCCGCGCGATGAGCGTGGTCGCTGCGCTCGCCGGGTCACTCCTCCTGCTCTTCCTCGCGGCGCCGATCGTCGAACTCGTCGGGGCCGGCGGCGTGGAAGGGTTGCGGCGACTCGGTTCCGACGGGGAACTGCGGAGTTCGCTGGCGCTCACGGCGATCACCGCGACGATCGCGACTCTGCTCGGCGCACTCTGCGGCACGCCGCTCGCCTACCTGCTGGCCCGCCGCGAGTTCCCGGGTCGGGCCGTGCTCTCAGCCGTGCTGGACCTCCCTCTCCTGATCCCGCATCCCGTCGCCGGGATCGCGCTCCTCCTGCTCCTCGGTCGCGAGAGTGCGATCGGCGGCACGGCGCTCGAGTTCGGACTTCGCCTGGTCGGCTCGCCGATCGGGATCGTGGCCGCGATGCTCTTCGTCTCGGCGCCTCTCTTCGTCAGCGGCGCGCGCGAAGCGTTCGCGAAGGTGGATCCGCGCTACGAGGGGGTCGCCCGCACGCTCGGCGACCCGCCGTGGCGCGCCTTCCGCCGCGTGACCCTCCCGCTGGCGAGCCGTGGGCTCCTCGCGTCGGCGGTCGTGATGTGGGCGCGCGCCGTCAGCGAGTTCGGTGCCATCGTCATCCTCACCTACAACCCGAAGGTGGCGAGCGTCCTGAGCTACGACCGCTTCACGAGCTTCGGATTGTCCGAGGCGCTCCCCGTCGCGGCGGCGCTCGCGATCCTCGCGCTGGTCCCGCTCACCGCGCTGCGGGCGCTCCGCACCGAGCAGGCGGGCGAGCGGTGATCCGGCTCGAGGGCATCGCCGCGCGCAAGGGGCGCTTCTCGCTCGCCGGCGTCACCTTCACGCTCGACGCCGGCAGCTACGGCGTCGTCATCGGACCCGCCGGCTCGGGGAAGACGACGCTCCTCGAGGTCGTGGCCGGGCTCCTGCCGGCCGAGACGGGTACGCTCACATTCGCCGGCGCCGACGCGCGCGGCGTCGCGCCGGAGGAGCGCGGCGTCGGGCTCGTGTATCAGCACGCCTTCCTCTTCCCGCACCTTTCCGTGCGGCAGAACATCGGGTACGGCGCCGGTGATCCGGCGGCGATGGACGAAGCGGTCGCGCGGATGGGAGTCACCGCGCTGCTCGATCGTGAGGTGCGCGGCCTCTCCGGAGGGGAGCGCCAGCTCGTCGCTCTCGCCCGCGCGCTCGCCCGGCGGCCGCGCCTGCTCCTCCTCGACGAGCCGTTCAGCGCGCTCGACCCGCGACGCCGCATGCTCGTGCGGCGCGAGGTGCGCGCCCTCCACCGCGCGTGGGGGCTCACCACGCTGCAGGTGACGCACGACTTCGCCGAGGCCGGGATGCTCGGCGACCTCGCGGTGCTGATCGACGGCGGTCGGGTGCTGCAGTCGGGTCCGCCGGCCGAGGTCTTCCGTCGTCCCGCGTCGCCGTACGTCGCGGAGTTCCTCGGCGCCGAGAACGTCTTCGCCGGCGTGGCGCGCGACCTCGGGGAGGCGGCACCCGACTGGGTGGATGGCGACCCCCGGGAGTACGCGCGTGGTCATCGCGCCTTCGCCTTCGAGACCGAAGGACTCACGCTCTACGCCGTGGGGGACTTCGCGCCCGGAGCGGGGCATGCCGTGATCCGCGCCGAGGAGATCACGGTCTCCCGCGACCAAGGGCACAGCTCGGCGCGCAACCGGTTCGCCGGCCGGATCGTCGAGGTCGCGACGCTCGGGGCGCTCACCCGCATCACGCTCGATGTGCGCGGCACGCCGCTCGTCGCCGCGCTCACCACCCGATCGGCGCACGAGCTGTCGCTCGAGCCGGGCCTCGCGGTGATCGCGAGCTTCAAGGCGATGGCGGTACACCTGTGCTGAACGGGCCACTGCTCGTCTGGGGCACCTACGACATCTCCAAGCCGAACGTCCGGATGCTCCTCCGCGGGATCCGCGAGGTCGGGCTCGCGGTCGTCGAGGTGCACGCGGACATCTGGGCCGGTGTGCGGGACAAGGGTACGCTCACGACGGGCGAGCAGCTCCGCGCCGCCTGGCGCTGGGTCACGGCGATGCCCGGGCTCGTGCGCGCTTACCTCCGGGCGCCGGCGCACGCTGCCGTGCTGGTCCCGTACCCCGGTGTCTTCGACCTCCTGGTGCTCGCACCGTTCGCGCGCTGGCGGCGCGACCCCATCATCTGGCAGGTCTTCATCTCGCCGTGGGACACCGCGGTGAACGACCGCCGCATGCTGTCCCCCTGGAATCCGGTGGCCATCGCGTTGTACGCGTGCGAGTGGCTCGCGGCGCGGCTCGCGGCGCGGCTGTTCATCGACACCGCGGCACACGCCCGTCGGATCGAGGGGATCCTCGGGCTGGAGGGCGGTCGCGTCGGGCACGTGCCTTTGGGCACCGATCCCGAGCGGTTCCCGCCGCGGCCGGGTCCGCCGACGGTGCGATCGCCGCTGCGGGTCTTCTTCTACGGACAGTACATCCCACTGCACGGGATGGAGTCCATCGTCCGCGCCGCCGCTCGCCTCGAGCAGCGCGGCGTGGCGGTCGAGTGGGAACTCGCGGGCACGGGGCAGGAGTCCGCGCGCATCACTGCGCTGATCGCCGGACTCGGCGTGCGGTCGGTCCGTCAGGTCGGATGGGTGGATCCGGCCGGGATCCCTGCGCGCATCCGTCAGGCGGACGTCGGGCTCGGGATCTTCGGCACCTCGGCCAAGGCGCTCACCGTCGTCCCGAACAAGGCGTATGAGATCGCAGCGACGCAGACGCCGCTCATCTCGGGCGACACCCCGGCGCTCGCCGAGTTCGCCCCGGCGCATCCGTGGGTGGTGCGCGTCCCTCCGGGGGACGCCGACGCGCTCGCGAACGCCGTGGAGACGATCGTGCGGCGCGGGAGCTGGCCGGAGGCGCCACCGATGCCGGTGGTCGGCCCGCGCGCGGTGGGTGAGGCGTTCCTGCGCGTGATCGAGGGCGTCGCATGACGTCCCACGATCCCGCCGTGACCGTTGACCGGGACTTCGGGCCCGTGGCGGTCGCGCTCGGTTGGGTCCCGGCGCCCCGCTTCCTCCTGCGTCGCGATGTCGTGCTCCGCCGGCTGCGGTCGCTTCCGCGCGGGACGGTGCTCGAGGTCGGCTGCGGCGCGGGGACGTTGCTCGCCGAGCTCGATGCGCTGGGGTTCGAGTGCTGCGCGGTCGAGACGTCGGAGTCGGCGCTGGCACTCTCGGCGCGGTTCCTGGCCGGCCATCCACGCGCGCGGGTCGAGCGGGCGATCCCGGACGACTGGTCGGAGAGGTTCGACTACCTACTCGCGTTCGAGGTCCTCGAGCACATCGAGGACGACACCGGGGCGCTGCGGTCGTGGGTGCGTTGCCTCCGGCCGGGCGGTCGCGCCCTCCTCTCGGTGCCGGCGCATGCCAGGCGCTGGACCGCGACCGACACCTGGGCGGGACACGTGCGGCGATACGACCGTGGCGACCTCATCGCGCTGGGCGAACGTGCCGGGCTCCGTGTCGAGCGATGCGACAACTATGGGTTCCCCCTCGCGAACCTGATCGAGCCGGTCAACGCGTGGGCGCACGGGCGGCAGATGCGCGGTGGCGCGACCCGTGATGAACGGAGCGGCGAGAGCGGTACCAGGCGGAGCGCGGAGACGCGACTCTATCCGATGATGGCGTCGTTCCCAGGGCGACTCGCGATGCGCGCTGCGTTCGCGACCCAGCGGTGGTTCGCGGGAAGCTCGCTCGGGAACGGGTTCATCCTCGAGGGCACGCGGCCGGCATGATCGACGACGCCCGCACCGGCCTCGCGCTGCTCGTGGCGCACCTCGCCGCGCTCGGGGCGACGGGGGCGCTGCTCCTGCTCCATCTCGCGATCGGCGCGACGCTGCGGGAGGGACTCGGCGCCGAGGCACCCGCGCGCCGGACGTGGCGCTGGCCGGTGGACGCCGGGCTCGGCGCCGGCGTGCTGGGGAGCCTGTTCTTCATCGCGGCCCTCGTCGGCGGACTCACGCCGCCGATCGTGCTCTCGACCTGCGCCGCGCTGGCGGTCGTCGCGCGGAGGCAACTGCGTGCGCTCGTCGCCGAGCTCGCGCAGGAGTTCCGCGCGACGGCGCGCGGTCCGGGTGACGGCGCCGGGCAGGCCGGGGCGTGGGCCGTCCCCCGCGCGGCCCTGCTGGTGGCCATCCTGCTCCTCGTCGCGGGCGCGCTGGCGCCCCCCACCGAGTGGGACTCGTTGATGTACCACCTGCGCATCCCCCTCTGGCTGATGGAGGAGGGGCGCTGGGCCGTGCCACCAGACTCGTTCCACGTCGCGCTCGTCGGACTCTGGCACCTCGCGACGCTGCCCCTCCTCGCGGCGGGCGTCATGAACGGGCCGGCGTTGATGCAGGTCGGATCGTTCGCGCTGCTGGTCGCCGCGACGTGGGAACTCGCGCGGCATGCCGGCGCGGGTGATGGTGGCCGCTGGATCGCCATCGCGACCGTCCTCGGGTGTCCCGCGTTCGCCCTTGTCGCGGTCACCGCGCGGGTGGACGTCGCGCTGGTGCTCCTCCTCGTCGCCGGCCACATGGCGCTGATCGAAGGCGCTGGATCCGCGGGGCGCCACCGGACGCTTCCGCTCGGCGCACTGCTGGTCGGCTTCGCCCTCGCGGTGAAGCCGCAGGCCGGGGCGTACGCCATCGCCCTCATCCCGCTCGGGTGGCGCGCGGCGGGGGGATGGCGCAGGGCGTGGCCGGCCGCCCTGCTCGCGACGGCGGTGAGCGCGCCGTGGTACCTGAAGAATCAACTGCTCGTCGGCGCGCCGCTCTACCCCAAGGGCGCTCCCGGATGGTTCGAGCCCTGGCTCGCGGCCCTCTTCGGCGACAGGGTGCGTCCGCCCTCCGTGGACGCGTCGATCCTCGGAGCGCTCCCCGAGGCTCGCGCCGCGTTCGATCTCCGCGCGGCATTCCTCGATCCGGGGGCGCTGACGATCGAGGGAGAGGGCGCGTTCTACGCGCTCTCTCCCGCGCTGCTGCTCCTGCCCCTCGCCCTCCTCGCCTGGCGGTCCCGCCGGTCGCTCGGCGGGTCGCTCCTCGTCGGCGTCGTCTTCGCGCTGCTGGTCGTCGTCCCCTTCGGCCGGATCAACCTCCGCTACCTGATGCCAGCGGTGCCGGCGCTCGCGGTGGCCGTGGCGATCACCGCAGAGTGGCTGGTCTCGCGCGCGAGTCCCGCCATGCGACGGCTCTCCGTCGCGCTGGTCGCGGTGTTCGCGTTGCTCCCGCTCACCGGGGCCCTTCGGCAGCGCTTCCTCGACCCGCACATCGTCCTGCTGCGGCACGCGATCGGGACGGCGTCGGCGGAGGAGGTGTGGTTCCGCCATCCCGACGGCACCGCCCGCGGATACGCGCCGGCGGTCGCCAACATCCGGTTCAGGGTGCCGCCGGACGGGAAGCTCCTGATGCTCTGGGAGGCGCGCGGATTCCCGCTCGGTCGCGAGGCGATCACCGACGTCATGCTCTCCAACTGGAGCTTCCTCGCGCAGTCACCCGCCGTGACGGACTGCCTCGCGGGGACGGGGATCACGCACCTCCTCGTCGGCACGGGATCGGTCGAGTACTACGTGGCGCGCGGCGCCGACGCGCGCGCGTTCCGGCTCGACGAGCTGCGTGCGTTCCGGGAACGGTGCCTCACGGGCCATCGCGTGATCGGGCCCGGGTTCGACCTGTTCGAGGTGCGCGGCGGAGGGCGCTGACCGCGCTCCGCTGGTGCCACCTCACGCGCAGCGCCCTAGTGGTCCCCGCGCGCCGAGCGCGCCACCTCCTCCTTCCAGAACGAGTACATCCCGCGCTCGACCTCGATCGCCTCGAACCGGCTCGGCTCGCGCTTGCCGACCGCCTTGGCCCACGCGGCCATCCGGCCGATCCCTTCCTCGAGCGACACGTTCCGCATCAGGTCACCGAAGAGCTCGGCGCAGACGTCGTGCGTCGTCCAGGCGTGCTTCACTTCGTGCCGCGCCTCGAGGTGCGTCACCTTCGGGCTCACTCCCATCGCCCTCGCGACGGTCTGCGCCATCTCGAGGATCGTGTACGGCTTGTCGGCGCCGACGTTGATGACACGCTGGTACGCCTTGGGCCGCTCGGGTGCCGCGGCGATGATCGGGGCCACGTCCGCGATGTAGCTGAAGGCGCGGGTCTGCAAGCCGTCGCCGAAGACGCTCATCGGCTCGCCGCGCATCGCCTGGTTCATGAAGATCCCGATCACGTTGCGATAGCGGTCGGCGATGTTCTGTCGTTCCCCGTACACGTTGTGCGGGCGGAAGACGATGTACGGCAGTCCCCACATCGAGTGCGCCTGCCTCAGGTCCAGCTCCACCGCGTACTTCGCGATCCCGTACGGGTCCTCGGGCTCCGGGACCATGTCCTCGCGCATCGGCACCTGGCCGGACCCGTAGACTGCGAGCGACGAGGTGAAGACGAAGCACTTCACGCTCCCGACGGTGACCGACGCGTTGATCAGCGTGATCGAGCCGAGGAGGTTGTTGCGGTAGTTGAAGCCCCGGATGAAGGGGCTCAGTCCCTCGGCGGCGTAGGCGGCGAGATGGTACACGTAGTCGAAACGATGCTGCGCGAAGAGGCGGTCCACGAGCGCGGCGTCGTTCACGGACCCCGCGACCCACTCGCAGCCGTCCGGCACGCTGTCCCGGTAGCCGCCGGAGAGGTCGTCCAACGCGACGACGCGGTGGCCGCGCGCGAGCAGGTGCTCCGCGACGTGCGATCCGATGAAGCCGGCGGCGCCGGTGACGAGCGAGATGGGTGCGGTCATGCGCGGAATATGACCGGCCGCTCGGGACCAAGACAGGGCACGCCGCGGCGGTTATCATCTGCACGGTGACGAACCCCACGACAGGCGGACGCAGCGTGGCATCCCGGGTCCTCGGGGCGCTCCCCACGCTCGTCGCGGTCCCGCTCCTCGTCCTCGCGATCCGCTGGTTCCTCGCGCGCTGGGCCGAGGTGGGCGCCGGAGGGACGCGGCCGGAGGTCGCCTGGGGATGGATCGCGGTCGCGTCCGTCCTGCTCCTCCTCCACGCCGGCACCGCGCTCGTGATCTGGCGCCAGGTGCTCGCGGCGGTGGGGTCCACGCTCCCGTGGCGCGACGCGGTGGACAGCTGGGCGCCGGCGCTCCTCGCGCGCTACGTGCCCGGGAAGGTCTGGTCCAATGCGGTGCGGCTCGCGCTCGCGCGTCGCGCAGGCGTCGCGCTCGTCGCGACGACCGGCGCGATCATCTGGGAGATCCTCCTGGCGATAACCGGGGCCGCGCTCATCGCGCTGCTGATGCTCGTGGGACGCGACGGCGCGACCCGCCAGGCGGCCCTGGGGCTCATCGGCGCGACCGCGGCGGTTTGGGGCATCGTCGTGCTCGTGGGGCGGCGCCCCTCCGCGAGCGACCTGCTGCGGCGCCTCGGAGGGGCGGCACCGGCGCGCGACCCCCGGGTGCTGCTGCCGGCGCTGTGGACCGGGATGGTCGGATGGCTCCACTTCGGCCTCGCTCACGTCGCCGTGGTCGCGGCGCTCGCGCCCGTCGCGCTCGTGGACATCCCGCTCATCGTCCGCGCGGTCGCGCTCGCCTGGGCCGCGGGGTTCGTGGCGTTCATCGTCCCGATGGGCCTGGGGGTCCGCGACGGCATCCTCCTCGCCCTGCTCGCGCCCCTGCTCGATCCGCCCCGCGCCCTCCTCTTCGTCGCGCTCGCGCGACTCGTTCAGCTCTCGGTGGACGCCGCGGTGACGCTCATCTGGCTCATCGCCCGAGCGTCTCGCCCGAGCGCCCCGGCCGACGCGGTTCCGTCCGCTCCTCCATCCGCCTGACCCGCCACTCGACGTCCTCGAGCAGCTGCCGGTTCACCGCGATAAGGTCCGCCAGCAGCCCGATCACGACGAGGAAGAGGCCGACGCCGGCCAGCAGCGCGCCGATGATCACCGACTGGATGTGCCCCGCGCCCCCCTCGGTGATGTAGAACCACAGGAAGCGCAGCAGCAGGATGGCGCCGAGCGCGCCGGCGAGGACCCCCGGGACGGCGAAGAACCGGAACGGCTTGTAGGTCATGAAGACCCGCACCATCACGTTCAGCTGGCGCGCGACATAGCTCCCCGTGCCACGCACCAGGCGGGAGGGGCGCGTGACGGGATTCACCTGCACCGGCACCGACAGCACGCGCATCCCCTTCCGGCCCGCCTGGATGATCGTCTCGACGGTGTACGTGTAGCGGTTGAAGACGTGGAGCCGCATCGCCGCCTCGCGGTTCATCGCGCGGAACCCGCTCGGCGCGTCCTCCACGTCGGTGCCGCTCAGCACCCGCGTCGCCGCGCTGCCGAGCCGCTGCAGCAGCTTCTTGAGCGGCGAGAAGGTGGCGATCGCGGAGACCGGCCGCGCGCCCACCACGAGGTCGGCGCGTCCCTCGAGCACCGGCGCGACGAGCAGCGCGATGTCCGCGCCGCGGTACTGGTGGTCGCCATCGGTGTTCACCACGACGTCCGCGCCGAGCGCGATCGCCCGGTCCAGCCCCGCGAGGAACGCCCGCGCGAGGCCGCGCTGCGCCGGGAGCGAGACGACCTCGGCGCCGGCGGCCCGGGCTATCGCGGCCGTGCGGTCGGTGCTGCCGTCGTCGATCACCAGCCTGATGATCCGCGCGATCCCCGGCACCGTCGCGGGGAGGTCGTCGAGGACCCGCGGGAGGATCTCCTCCTCGTTGTGGCAGGGGACCTGGATGACGAGTGTGCGGCCGGCGACCGCACCGGTCATCGCGTGATCCCCGTGACCGACCGACGGGCGGTCACCACGAGATCCCGTAGTCCTCGCCGAAGTTGCTCGCCGCGCCCCAGAGTGACCCGTTCTTCCGGTCGATCCAGATCGCGGTGATCGGCCCCGACGTGTAGCGCGCGAACTCGAGCGCGTAGCCGCGGCGCTGCAGGTCGGAGCGCACCCAGTCGGGGATCCGCTCGTTCAACTGGATGCGTCCCGGGCGCGCCTCGTGCTGGCCGAAGCTCGTACGCATCTGGTAGCTGTGGAACCCCGGGTGCTCGGCGGCCTGCTGCACCGTCTGGCCGAACTCCACCATCGCGAGGAAGAACTGCAGGAGGTCCTGGTCCTGCGTGTCGCCCCCCTGCACCGAGAAGGCCATCCAGGGCTCCCCGTCCTTCATCGCGATCGTCGGCGTCAGCGTGACGCGCGGGCGCTTGCCCGGCTCGATCACGTTGTAGGGACCATCCTCGGCACGCGTGACGAATGACTGCGCGCGCTGCGAGAGCCCGATGCCGGTGGTCCCCGCGATCACCGCCGGGGTCCAGCCGCCGCTCGGCGTGATCGAGACCAGCCAGCCGTTCTTGTCGGCCGCCTGGATGCTCGTCGTGCCGCGCGTGAAGGCGTCGTGGAACTCCTCATCGCTGGATGCGCGCCGCGCGCTGTCTGGGCGCGGTCCCGTCGTGGACCAGGTGCGGAGCAACTCGGCGAAGGGGTTCGTCCCGCCTTGGTACGGGTACGGGTCGCCCGGCTTCACCGCCGGATCGTTGCGGTCCTGGCTCATCTGGGCATAGCGCGCCTTCGCGTACTCCTTGCTCATCAGGCCGCGCACCGGCTCCTCGGGCGGGAAGTACGGGTCGCCGTAGTAGAAGTCACGGTCCGCGTAGGCGAGGTTCATCGCCTGGTAGATCGAGTGGATGTACTGCGCGCTGTTGTAGCCCAGCGCCTTCATGTCCAGGTTCTCGAGGATGTTCAGCGCCTGCAGCATCACCGGGCCCTGCTGCCAGATCGGGAGCTTGTAGACCTCGATGCCGCGGTAATTCGTCGAGTATGGCTCCTCGATGAGGACCTTCCAGTCGGCGAGGTCCTTCTTGGTGAACAGTCCGCCCATCTCCTGCACACTGCGCACGATCTCGTCGGCGATGTCGCCCTTGTAGAAGCGGTCGTACGCGGCGTAGATCGCCTCCTTCCGCGACTTCCGCTGGCGGAGCGCCTGCCGCTCGGCCTCGACGAGCTTCTTGAACGTCGCGGCGAGGTCGGGTTGCCTGAAGATCTCGCCGGCGACCGGCGCCTCGCGCGCCTGGCCGAGGTGCGGGAGGAAGACGGCAGGCGAGTACTTCCATTGCTTGAGGCGGGCCTTCGCGTTCTCGAGCCCGTTCGCGGCCTGCGCCTCGATCGGGTAGCCCTCCTCGGCCATCTGGATCGCGGGCGCGAGCACCTGCGCGAGCGACATCGTCCCGTACTCGGCGAGCATCGTCATGAGCCCGCCCGGCGTCCCCGGCGTCACCGCGGCCAGCGGACCGAACTCCGGCGGGAAGCGATAGCCCTTCGACTGGTAGAAGTCGGCGGTCGCGCCGGTCGGGGCGACCCCGAGTGCGTTGATGCCGATGACCTTCTTGAGGCCGGGGTGGTACACGAGCGCCTGGGTCTCGCCGCCGCAGCCGAGCGTGTCCCACATCGTGCAGGTCGCGGCGAGCATGGCGGCGGCGGCGTCCACCGCGTTGCCTCCCTGCTGGAAGATCATCGCGCCGGCGGTCGCGGCGAGCGGCTTGCCCGTGACGGCGACCCAGTGCTTGCCGTGCAGGGGCGGGCGCTCGGTGCGCTGGGCGGGGAGGGAGGCGGCGACGACGGCGACCGCGACGATCGCGGCGAAAGGTCGGACGAGGCGCATGGGAGCTGGGTGAGGGACCCTCGGAAGATGCACCGCCGTCGCAGCGGGAGCCACGGTGGACGAACGGCACCCGAACCGCCGCCGCGGTCCGGCTCCACCTGACGGCACGCAAGGGATGCGCCTCTGGCTCGCGCGCGGGACGGGCCGGACCTTATCCGCATGGGCAACGAGCCGATCTTCCACGCCCAGGGCCTCGCCAAGGTCTACGGCGAGGGCGACGTGGCCGTGCACGCCCTCCGCGGCGTGGACCTCGACCTCTTCGCGGGCGAGTTCGTCGTCATCCTCGGGCCGTCGGGGAGCGGGAAGTCGACCCTACTGAACATCCTCGGCGGCCTCGATGCCCCGACGAGCGGAAGCGTCGTCTTCCGCGACCATACCCTCACCGGCGCCGACGAACGCGCGCTCACGCAGTACCGTCGTGAGCACGTCGGGTTCGTGTTCCAGTTCTACAACCTGATCCCGAGCCTGACCGCGCTCGAGAACGTCGCGCTCGTGACGACGCTTGCGGAGGAGACGCACGGGACCACGCCCGCCGACCCCGGAGCCACGCTCGCACTCGTCGGACTCGGCGAGCGCCTCGACAACTTCCCGGCACAACTCTCGGGCGGCGAGCAGCAGCGCGTGGCGATCGCCCGCGCGGTCGCCAAGCGCCCCGACGTCCTGCTCTGCGACGAGCCCACCGGGGCCCTCGACGTCGAGACCGGAAAGCTCGTGCTGGCCGCCCTCCAGAAGGCCAACCGCGAGTTCGGCACGCTCACCGTCGTCATCACCCACAACGCCTCGGTGGCGGACATGGCCGATCGTGTGCTCCGCCTGCGCGACGGGCGGATCGTCGGCGACGAGCGCAACGCGAAGCCCATCGCGCCCGAGGCGCTCGTCTGGTGAAGCGCATCCTCGATCGCAAGCTCGGCCGCGACCTGAAGCGGCACCTCGGCTCGCTCATCGCGATCGGCGTGGTCGTCGCCTGCGGTGAGGCCTCGTTCATCGCGATGCGCTCCATGGCGCGGACGCTCCGCGAGACACAGGCCGAGTACTACGCGCGGGTGCGGTTCCCCGACGTCTTCGTGCAGGTGCGCCGCGCGCCGGATGCGGTCGTGCGGGAGCTCAGGGAGGTGCGCGGGGTGGCGCGCGTCGAGACACGGGCCACCGGTGACGTCGTGCTCCGCGTCGCGGGACTCCGCGAGCCCGCGACGGCCCGGGTGGTCGGCACGCGCGAGCCGGGTCCCGGCACGCTGAACCACCTCGTGCTCATGCGAGGCCGGCGGATGCTGCCCGGCGAGTCCGACGCCGTCGTGGTGAGCGCCGGCTTCGCCGATGCCAACGGGCTCGCCCTCGGCGACACGCTCGGCGTCGTAATCGGCGACCGGTGGCGCACCCTGCGGATCGTCGGGGTCGGCACCACCGCCGAGGCCGTCTACGAGATCCGGTCGGGCGACGTGCTCCCGGATCCCCGCCGGTTCGGCATCCTCTGGCTCGACGCCGAGGCTGCGGCGGATGCCCTCGGCTTCGATCGCGCCTGGAACGATGCGGCGCTCACCCTGGCACCGGGTGCCGATCCACGCGCGGTGATCGCCGACGTCGATGCCATCCTCGAGCGCTACGGCACCCTCGGCGCCTACGACCGCGACCGGCATCCCTCGCACAAATTCGTCTCCGAGGAGATCCGCCAGAACCAGACCTTCGCCCTGATGCTGCCGGTGATCTTCCTCGGGGTCGCGGCGTTCCTCGTGCACCTCGTGCTCGGCCGCGTGGTGACGCAGCAGCGCGACCAGGTCGGTACCCTGAAGGCGTTCGGCGTCCCGTCCGCCTCGGTGATCCGACACTACGTCCTCTTCGCGCTCGTGCCCGTGCTCGCCGGAACGGCGGCCGGCGCGCTCCTCGGCGTCTGGTTCGCCACGTACCTCGCGTCGGTCTACGCGGACTTCTTCCGGTTCCCCTCGCTGGCGCTGCGCATCGCACCGGTCGAGATGGCGTTCGCCGTTGGGATCGCTGCGGCTGCTGCCGTGGTCGGCGCGCTGGGAGCGCTGCGCCGATTGCTGTCTCTCGCTCCAGCGGTCGCGATGCGTCCCGAGCCTCCCGCGGTCTTCGGGCGGGGCGTGATCGACCGGTTGCTCACGATGCGGCTCCGCTCCCCTGTCTGGCGGATGATCGCACGCAGCCTCGCGCACCAACCGATCCGCACCGCGCTGAGCGCCCTCGGCATCGGCCTCGGCGCGGCGGTCGTGGTCCTCGGCACCTTCGGGTTCGACTCGGTGCGGCTGATGCGGCGGATCGTCTTCGAGGTCGCGATGCGGGCCGACGTGAGCGTCGCCTTCGCCGAGGCGCAGGGCACGGCGGCGCTCACGGCCCTCACCGCGATGCCGGGCGTGATCCGGGTCGAGCCGGCGCGGAACGTCGCGGTGCGGATGCGGCACGAGCACCGCCAGCGACAGGTCGCATTGACCGGTGTCGAGCCGGGCGCGCGGCTGCGTCAGGTGGTCGGCGTCGATGCGCGACCGATCTCGATCCGCGAAGGCGGGCTGGTCCTCAGCGTCACGCTCGGGAAGGCCCTCGCCGTGGATGTCGGCGACACCGTCGACCTCGAGTTCCTCGACGGACGCGGCCGTCGCGTCTCCCGCCGGGTCGCCGCGCTCGTCGACGACATCACCGGACTCGGCGCCTACGTCACGGCCGCGGAGCTCCCCGGACTGGTCGGCGCCGGCGAGGTGATCACCGGCGCGGACCTCGCCGTGGACCCGGCGCTGCTCGACACGCTCTATGGCCGACTCTCCCGCGCCCCGATGGTCCAGTCTGTGATCGTCCGCGACGCGATCCGCGAGGCCTTCGACGCGACGATGCAGGAGAACTTCCTCATCGTGCTGATCACGCTGATGGCATTCTCCGCGGCCCTCGCCGCCGGGACGATCTACAACGCCGGCCGGGTGACGCTCTCCGAGCGCTCGCGCGACCTCGCGAGCTTGCGGGTCCTTGGCTTCACGCGCGGCGAGGTCGCCCGCATCCTCTTCGGGGAGCTCTCCCTGCTCGCGACGATCGGGCTTCCGGTCGGCCTCGCGCTCGGCGCGCTCCTCTCGTGGGCCATCATCCGCTCGTTCGAGACGGAGTACTTCCGGCTCCCGGTGGTGATCGGGCCGCGGACGATCGCGTGGGCGATCCTGATCCCGGCGGGCGCGGCGATCCTCGCCGCCTGGCCGTTGCGACGGCGGCTCGACCGGCTCGACCTTATCGGCGTCCTCAAGACGCGGGAGTGACCGTGCGGCTGCCCAGGACTCGCTGGATCATCGTCGGCGCTGCGGCGCTCCTCGCGGCCGTGGCCTGGTGGCGGTTCCGTGACGGGGGGCTCGCGGTGGAGACGGCCGTCATCGCGCGTCGCGATTTCGAGGACGTGCTGGTCGAGGACGGGCGGACGCGCGCCAGCTGGCACGTGGATATCACCGCGCCGGTCACCGGCGAGTGGCGCCCGGAAGCGCTCGCGGTGGGGGACAGCATCCGCGCCGGTCGCGTGCTCGGCTCGTTCCGCACCGCCCCGCACGACCCCGCGATGACGCGACAGCTCGCCGCGCAGCTCGGCGTGGCCGACGCCGAACTCGTCGCCGCGCGCGCCGCGGAGTCGGCCGCCCGGACCGCGCTCAGCGAGGCCGAGCGTGCACTCGCCCGCGCCGAGCGGCTCACCACGGCCGGAGGCGTCTCGGAGGAGCAGCTCGACCGACTCCGCGCCGAGGCGGAGGCGCGGCGTCACGAGCAGGACGCGGCCCGCGCGCGCGTCGCGGCAGGG
The DNA here is from genome assembly GCA_964650715.1 of uncultured Gemmatimonas sp. Classification (GTDB taxonomy): domain Bacteria; phylum Gemmatimonadota; class Gemmatimonadetes; order Gemmatimonadales; family Gemmatimonadaceae; genus Pseudogemmatithrix. Next base: position 38,393 of record CAZYUL010000021.1, read on the forward strand.
TTATTCGCGCGGGACGCTGCGCGGGCGCAGCTGCCGGGGGACGGGGCGGCCGTGCGCGTCGCGTCACCGGGTGACGGTGTCGTGCTCAGGGTCGACGAGGAGCATGCGCGCGTCGTCCCCGCTGGGACGCCGCTCCTCATGGTCGGCTCGCTCGGCGACCTCGAGGTCGTCATCGACGTGCTGAGTTCCGACGCCGGACGGATCCCTCCCGGTGCGGCGCTCCATATAACGGCCGGCGTCGATACGATCGCGGGCACGGTGCTACGCGTCGAACCGTCGGCGCGAACGGTGCGGTCGGCCCTCGGCGTGGACGAACAGCGCGTCCGCGTGATCGGTCACCTCCTGCCGCCGGCGCGCCTCGGGCACGACTTCGAGGTGCGCGTGCGCATCGTGTTGGGGCGACGCGAGGATGCGTTGGTCGTGCCGACGGGGGCGCTCGTGCGCGACGGCGCGTCATGGTCGGTGTTCGTGGTCGCCGAGGATGGCCGGGTCTCGCGTCGCGCCGTCACGCTGCTCGCGCGCGGTGCCGACGACTCGGCGGTCGAGGGGATCGACGAAGGGACCCGGGTCGTGGTCTATCCCCCGGAGGCGATCGCCGAGGGCGCGAAGGTCCGCGACTAGCCTCGGCGCGTCGCGCCGTCAGACCGCCGCGAACCGCTCCTGCGCCGCGCGCACCGCCGCCACGAGTCGCTCCACGTCCGCGCGGGTGTTGTACACCCAGAAGCTCGCCCGCACGGTGCTCTGCACGCCGAGAGCACGCATCAGCGGCTGGGCGCAGTGGTGCCCGGCCCGCACGCAGACCCCCTCGACATCAAGCGCGGTCGAGACATCGTGCGGATGGATGTCCTTCAGGCTGAAGCTCACCACGCCGCTCCGCGCATCGGCGCTGCCGCTGCCGTGCAGCGTCACCCCCGGCACCGCGACGAGCGCGTCCATCGCGTACTGGGTGAGCGCCACCTCATGCGCCCGTACGCGGTCCATCCCGATCCCGTCGAGATAGTCGCACGCGGCGGCGAGCCCCACCGCCGCCTCCACGTTCGGGGTCCCCGCCTCGAACTTGTGGGGGATCACGTTCCACGTCGTGTCCTGGTCGTTCACCCACTCGATCATGTCACCGCCCATCTGGTAGGGCGGCATCGCCTCGAGGATCGCGCGCGGCATCACCACGCCGCCACTCCCCATCGGGCCGCCGAGCTTGTGGCCGCTGAACGTGAAGGCGTCGACGCCGAGGGCGTCCACGTCCACGCGGAGGTGCGGCACCGCCTGGGCGCCGTCGCAGACGACGAGGGCTCCTCGGTGCGCTCCGCGTGATGCAGTGCGTGGTGTGCCGCCGGTCACCGAGCCGCCGCTACGTTCCCGCGCGATCCGCACGATGTCGCCCACCGGATTGATCGTCCCGAGCGCGTTCGACACGTAACCGAACGCGACGACCTTCGTCCGCGCGTCCACGAGCCGTGCGAGCATCGAGAGGTCCACGTTGCCGTGGCCGTCGAGTTCGCAGATCCGGAACTCGGCACCCGTCGCGAGCGCGAGCTGCTGCCACGGGACGAAGTTCGCGTGATGCTCCATCCGCGTGACGACGATGTTGTCGCCCCGGGCGACGTTGGCCCGTCCCCACGCGGACGCGACGAGGTTCAGACCCTCCGTCGTTCCGCGCACGAAGAGCAGGGTGTCCGCGTCGGCGACTCCGATGAACCGCGCGATCCGCGCGCGGGCGTCGTGGTACGCCTGCGTGGCGGCCGCGGAGAGGGCGTAGGCGCCGCGGTGCGGGTTCGCGTTCGCCGTCTCGTAGTAGCGGCGTATGGCGTCGAGCACGACCCGTGGCTTCTGCGTGGTCGCCGCGGAATCGAGATAGACGAGCCGCGGGTCTCCCGCGAGCAGCGGGAAGTCGGCGCGCGGCGCGAGCACCTCCTCGGCGCCGCCGTGGACTGCCGGTCCGCGACCCTCACCTGCGCTCATCGCGCCCTCCGCACCCAGAGTCCCCCGTCACGCTCCTCGATCTCGAAGCGCACCCAGGGCTCGTCCGCTGGACCGCGGCGCACCGCGCCGGTCCGGCAGTCGAATCGCGCACCGTGCCAGCAGCACTCCACCTCGCCGTCAGGGTACAGCGTCCCCTCGGAGAGGGGGAACTCCGAGTGCGGACAGCTGTCCTTGGCCGCGAACAACCCGCCTTGGTGGCGCCCGATGACGAGGTTGGTGCCGTTGGGGAGCACCCCTTGCACGAGCTGGCCCTCCGCGACGTCGGCCGCGCTGAGCCGGGCCAAACGCACGAAGCCGTCGGTCGCGGTCGTCACGCCGGGGCCCCGGAGGGATCGGTCGTCACGCTCGTCGCGCTGCCGTCGAGCGCGGCCTTCATCGCGTGCCACGAGAGCGACGCGCACTTCACCCGCATCGGGAACCTCGACACCCCCGAGAGCGCGCGGATCGGGCCCAGCGCCTTGTCCTGCGCCAGCCCGGGATCGGCGCCCGTCACGAGCCGATGCACCTTCTCGTAGAGTTCGGTCACCTCGGCGCGCGACTTCCCCTTCACCGACATCGTCATGAGCGACGCCGAGGCCTTGGAGATCGCGCACCCCACTCCCTGGAACGAGACGTCCGCCACGCGGTCATCCTCGAGCTTCAGCCACACCGTGAGTGCGTCGCCGCAGTTCGGGTTCTTCCCGTCGGCGTGGCAGGTCGCGCCCGGCATGTCGTGGAAGTTCCGCGGACGCCGGTTGTGGTCCAGGATGACCTCCTGGTAGAGCGCGTCCAGCGCGGCATCACCGGCCACTTGGGACCTACTCCAGTCGCAGGTGGGTGAACCGCTCGAAGACGGCGCGCTCCAACTCGAGCCTAAGCGCATCGATCTCGATCGTCTCCAGCACCTCGGCGGCGAACGCATACGTCAGCAGCGTCCGCGCGTTCTCCGCGCCGATCCCGCGGCTCTTCAGGTAGAAGAGCGGCAGCTCCTCGAGCCGGCCGATCGTCGCGCCGTGCGTGCACTTCACGTCGTCCGCGAAGATCTCGAGCTGCGGCTTGGTGTCCACCCGCGCCTGCTCCGAGAGGAGCAGCGCCTTGTTGGTCTGCTTGCCGTCGGTCTTCTGGGCGACCGGGTCCACGTAGACCTTGCCGTTGAAGACCCCGTGGGCCTGGCCATCGAGGATCCCCTTGTACAGCTCGCGGCTCGCGCACCCCTCGGCCAGGTGCTCGACGAAGGTCTGGTGGTCGGCGTGCTGGGTGCCATCGAGGACATAGAGACCGTTGAGGCGCGCCTCGCCGCCCGCGCCGGAGAGCTTCGTGTAGATGTTCGTCCGGGAGAGCGCGCCGCCCGCCGCGAAGGAGAACGAGTGGTAGTTCGCGTCGCGCCCCTGTGTCACTTGCACGGTCCCCACGTGGTACGCCTCCAGCGACTCGCGCTGGACCTTGTAGTGGTCCACCTGCGCGCCATTCCCGACGGTCACCTCAGCGACAGCGTTCACGAGGTAGGACCCGGCGCCGATGCCGACGAAGCTCTCGACCAGCGTCAGGCGGGCGAGCGGCTCCGCCACCACGAGCAGGCGCGGATGCATCGCCGCCCCCGTGGCGTGCGCATCGGTGAGGTGGAGGATGTGGAGCGGCACCTCGACTTCCACCCCCTTCGGCACGCGGACGACCACGCCGTCCTGTACGAACGCGGTGTTGAGCGCGGTGAAGGCCGCGCGATCGAAGCTCGCGAGGCTGCCAAGATGCTTGCGGACCCAGTCCGGCTCGGCCTTGAGCGCCTCCGAGAGCGTGCTGACATGCACCTCGGCGGGCAGCCCGGAGAACTGGGAGAGCGCGGGTTCGAAGCGCCCGTTCACGAACACGAGGCGATGCCATTCCGCGTCCACGAGGTGCGGCGCGAGGTCAGCCGTCGTCAGCGTGGTCGGCGCGATCCGCACCGACCTGAACGTGCGCTCCGCGATCGGCGTGACCGAGGTGAAGTGCCAGTCCTCGTCGCGCGTGGTCGGGAAGCCCAGCGTGTGGAACCGGTCGAAGGCCTGCCTCCGCAGCTCCGGGAGCCAGGCCGGTCCCTCGCTGCCGCCGTTGGCGCTGAAGGCGCGGAACTGGTCGGTGAAGTGCGTGGTCACGTCAGGCGCCCACCGGCTCCAGGAGCCAGTCGTAACCCTTGGCCTCGAGCTCGTGCGCGAGCTCCTTGCCGCCCGAGCGGACGATCCGCCCGCCGGCGAGGACATGCACGAAGTCGGGGACGATGTAGTTCAGCAGCCGCTGGGAGTGCGACACGA
>CAZYUL010000022.1:0-41536 GCA_964650715.1 uncultured Gemmatimonas sp.
GCGACTGCGCCGCCGAGATCGCCCCCACGCTCACCGTGATCGTCGGCAGCACGCTCGTCACCGCCTGTCCCCCGATCGTCGCCGTGATCGTCCGCGCCGATCCCGCCGTCGTCCCCGTGAACGTCGCCGTGTACGTACCATCACCACCGGGCGTCACGGTCCCGAACGTCCCCGCGCTCACCCCCGCCCCGAGACCGAACGCCACCGCGAGATCGCTGCCCGTGAGCTGATTCCCCGTCGAGTCCCGCGCCGTCAGCGTCACGGTCGTCTGGTTCCCCGACACCACCGACGCACTCCCCACGCTCACCGTGGACTGCGCCAGGCTCACCGCCCCGGGGACGACCGTCACCGCGACCGGGGTCGCCAACTGCACCCCGCCCACCAGCGCCGAGATCGTCTTCACCCCCGCCCGCGGCGACGTCAACCGGCCCGTCGCAACACCCGACGCATTCGTCGTCGCCGGCGACGGCTGCACCAGCGTGATCTCCGCGCCCGACTGCGCGAACAGGATCACGCTCGCCCCGCTGATCACGTTCGAGAACGCATCACGCGCCGTCACCGTGATCGTGCTCGTGTCTATCGCCGCCGTCATCGATGTCGGCGATGCCTCGATCGTCGAGTTCGTCGCCGAGACCGTCGAGCTCGCATTCACGGTCACATTCGCCGTCGGAGTGATCGCCACGCCGCCGACCACCGCCGATACCGTCTTCACCCCAGCACCCGTGGACGTCAACGTCGTCGTGAACTGCCCCGACGCGTTCGTCGTCCCGGCCCCCGACGCCGACAGCGTGTTGTCCGAGCCCGTCGCCGAGACCTGGACCCCCGCGCCCGCGACCAGATTCGAGTACTGGTCCCGCGCCGTCACCGTGATCACGCTCCCGGCGCCACCGGCGGTGATCGTTCCCGGCGACGCGCTGAGCGACGAGGTCGCCGCGTCAACCACCGCCGGCGTCACCGTCACGCTCGCCGCCACCGCGAGTGCCTGATCGTTGATCGTGGCCGTCACGGACTTCACCTCGGCGCGCGTCGACGTCAACGTCGTCGTGAACACACCGCTGGCATCCGTCACCCCCGCGTCCGCCGCCAGCACGTTGGCCGTGCCCGAGACCGCGAGCTCCACCGCCGCACCCGCGATCGTGTTCCCGCTCGCATCACGCGCGGTCACGGTGATCGTCGTCCCCGCGCTGCCCGCGACGAAGCTCGCCGGATCAGCCGTCACGGTGGACTGGATCCCCGAGACGCCACCCACCTGCACGGTGACCGTCGCCGTCTGCGTGATCGCGACCTCGTCGATCACCGCGCTGATCGTCTTCGCCTCCGCCAGCGTGGACGAGAAGGTCGCCGTCACCTGGCCCGCAGCATCGGTGGTCCCGGTCGTCGGCACGAGCGTGTTGTCCGTGCCCGTCGCGGCGAGCTCCACCTCGGCGCCCGCGATCACGTTCCCGTTCGCATCACGCGCCGTCACGGTGATCGTGCTCGACTCGAGTCCCGCCTCGATCGTCGCCGGCACCGCCTGAACGGTGGACTGCGCCGCGTCCACCGCGCCCGCCACCACCGTCACCGTCGGCTGCTGCGTGACGACCACCTCGCCTATCGTCGCGATGACGACCTTGTCGCCGGCACGGATCGAGGTCAGCGTCGTCGTGAACACGCCCGACGCGTCGGTCGCGCCGCTCGCCGGAGCGAAGACCGTGTCGGCGCCGACCGCCGACATCTCCACATCGGCACCGGGGACGACGTTGCCGGCCGCGTCACGCGCGGTCACGGTGATCGTGCTCCCGGCGCCACCCGCGGTGATCGTCCCCGGCGTGGCACTCACGGTGGATGTGCCAGCGTCCACGACGCCCGGCGTCACCGTGATCGTCGGCGCCACGGACGTCACCGGGTCACCGGTGATCGTCGCCCCGATCTCGCGAGCGGTCCCGGCGGTGGTCCCCGTGAAGGTCGCGGTGTACGTGCCGTTCCCCAGATCCGTCACCGTACCGAAGGTCCCCGCACTCGTCCCCGCGCCGAGCGTGAAGGTCACCGCGAGTCCGCCGCCCGAGAGCTGGTTCCCCACGCCGTCACGGACGGTCAGCGTCACCGACGTGCCGGTCCCCGACGCGATCACCGCGTCCGTCACGCTCACGGTTGACTGCGAGAGCGATGGCGCGCCCGACGTCACGGTGATCGTCGGCAGTGCCGACGTGACCGCCTCCCCCTCGATCGTCGCGCCGATCGCCCGCGCGGTCCCCGCCGTCGTCCCGGTGAAGGTCGCCGTGTACGTCCCGTTGCCGTTGTCAGTCACCGGGCCGATCGTGCCGTCACTCGTCCCGGCCCCCTCCAGCGAGAAGGCCACCGTGAGCCCACCCACGGCGAGCTGGTTCCCCGCCGCGTCGCGCGCCGTCAGCGTCACCGTCGTCCCCGCACCCGAGGCGACACTCCCGCTCCCGACGCTCACCACCGACGTCGCGAGCGAGACCGCGCCCGGCGTGACGGTCACCGTCGGCAGCGCCGACGTGACCGGGCTCCCGCCGATCGTCGCGCCGACCGACCGCGCTGTCCCCGCCGTGGTCCCGGTGAACGACGCGGTGTACGTGCCGTTCCCGTTGTCGGTCACGGTCCCGAACGTCCCGTCACTGGTCCCCGCGCCGAGCGTGAACTCCACGTCGAGACCACCCGACGCCAGCTGGTTCCCAGCGGCATCGCGGACGGTCAGCGTCACCGTGGTGGACGCCCCCGAGACGATGCTCCCGCTCCCGAGACCCACCGTGGAGGTCGTGAGCGACGGAGTGCCGCTCGCCGTCACCGTGATCGTCGGCAGCACGGAGGTCACCACCTCGCCACCGATCGTCGCGCCGATGGTCCGCGCCGTCCCCGCCGTGGTCCCGGTGAACGACGCGGAGTAGGTCCCGTTCCCGTTGTCGCTCACCGTGCCGAATGAACCGCCGCTCGTCCCGCCGCCGAGCGTGAAGGCGACCACGAGACCGCCGGAGGTCAGCTGGTTCCCCGCCGCGTCACGCACGGTCAGCGTCACGGTCGTGCTGCTGCCCGAGGCGATCGTCGCGGCCTGCACGCCGACCGTGGACTGCGCCAGCGAAGGGGCGCCAGGCGTGACGGTGATCGTGGGTGACGCGGTGGTGACCGTCTCTCCATCCAGCGTCGCGCCGATCGCGCGCGGCGTGCCAGCCGTCGTCGCCGTGAACACGGCGGTGTACGTCCCGTCGCCGTTGTCCGTGACCGCGCCGAACGTCCCGGCACTCGTCCCCGCGCCGAGCGTGAACGCCACGGTCGCGCCGCCGGCGCCGACGGGATTCGCGTTCGCGTCGAGCGCCGTCAGGGTCACCGTCGTCGTCGCGCCCGACGCGACGCTCGCGGCCCCGACGCTCACCAGCGATTGGGCCGCACTCGCGCCGCCGGCCTCGACCGTCACGCCCGCCGTCTGCGTGATCGCGACGAAGTTGATCGTCGCCGAGAGCGTCTTCGCGCCGGCGGCCGTGGACGTGAAGACCGACGTGAGTTGACCCGCGGCGTCCGTCAGCCCGTTCGGCGGCGTGAAGGTGTTCCCGCTCCCCGTCGCGCCCAGCACCACCGCCGCACCCGGCACCACGTTCCCGTTCCCGTCACGCGCCGTCACGGTCACCGTCGCGCCGGCCCCCCCTGCCGTGATCGTCGCCGGCTCCACGCTCACCGTCGAGAGGTCCGCCGACACCGCCCCCGGCGTCACCGTCACGTTCACCGTCGGCGTCAGCGCGACGGTCCCCACCGTCGCCGACAGCACCTTCGGTTCCGCCACCGTGGACGCGAGCGTGCCGGTCGCGACACCATTGGCGTCCGTCACCGCGGGCTGCGTGATCGTGTTCCCCGTGCCACTCGACGCGAGCTCCACCGTGGCGCCGGGGATCGGGTTCCCGAACGCGTCACGCGCCGTCACCGTGATCGTGCTGCTCCCACCCCCCGCGACGATGCTCACCGGATCCGCCGCGATGCTCGAGAGCGTCGCGCTCGGCGCACCCGGCACCACCGTCACCGCGGTCGTCGTCGGGACCGCGACATCGTTGATCGTGGCCGAGATCGTCTTCGTCCCGGTGACCGTGGAGGCGAGGGTGCCCGTCGCCTCGCCGTTCGCGTCCGTCACCAGCGTCGGTTGCGTGAGCGTGTTGCCCGTGCCCGTCGCCGACAGCGCGACCGTCGCCCCCGCGACCGGGTTGTCGTTCGCGTCGCGCGCCGTCACCGTGATCGTCGCCGCCGCGCCACCGGCCGTGATCGTGCCCGGCGCCGCGGCGATGCTCGATCGCGCGACCGCCACGCCGCCCGCATTCACCGCGAACGGCGCGCTCGTCGCGACCCCGAGTCCGGTCGAGGACGCCGTCAGCGTGTAGCCCGCTCCCGCGCGGTCGATGGACACCCCGGGGAAGGTCGTGACACCGGCGATCGCGTTGCGTCCGATCGTTCCGCTCAGCGCGCCACCGCCCGCATTCGACCCGATCGCGAGGTTCACCATCCCCGCGAAGGTCGTGTTGGCGTTGTCGAGCGAGTCGAGGGCGCTCACCGCCGGCGCCGGGGCGAACGCGGCGCCCGCGATCACGTCCGTGGGCGGGACGCTGAACACGAGCCGGAAGGCCGGCGCCGCCACCACGGTGAGCGTCGGCTGCTGGTTCGCGACCACGCCGTTCACCGTCGCCGCGATCGTCCGTGCGCCGATCACCGTCGCGCCGATGCTCCCCGTCGTCACGCCATTGGCGGCCGTCGGGGCCGCCGGCTGCACGATCGTGTTGCCCGCCCCGGTCGCCGCGATCGTCACCGGCTGGTTCGGCACCGGGTTCCCGAAGCCGTCGCGCGCGGTGATCGTCACGGTCGCCGGCGTCGTGCGGGACGCCGCGATGCTCGTCGGGGCCACGCTCACCTGCGTCGTCGTCGCGCTCACCGTGCCCGGGCGCGACGTCGCGACGAAGGTCACCGGACTCCCCACGCCGCTCGCGCGCGCCAGCTGCGTGCTGTCGGTCGGCGTCGTCACCGTGCCGAGTCGCCACGAGGTCGTCGCGATCCCCGACGCATCCGTGAGCGAGGTGGCCGGCAGCATCTGTCCGCCGCCGTCGATCACGCTCCACGTGATCTGCACACCCGGCACCGGGTTGTTCGACGCATCGCGCACGAGCACCGACAGCGGGGTCGCGAGGGTCGCGCCCACGGTATCGGCCTGCGCGTCACCGCCGGCGAGCGCCATCTGCGTGGCGCCACCGACGTTCGCCGTGATGTTGAACGTCACCGTCGTCGGGCCGCCGGAGAGTGTCGCGCTCGCGGTCGTGGACTGCGGGCCCGCCGTCGGCCCCAGCGTCCGCACCGCCTCGGCGCGTCCGTCCGCGTCGGTCACGTTGCTGGTCGGGTCCACCGAGCCGCCGCCGATCGGCGCCCAGGTGATCGTCACCCCCGCCACCGGGTTCCCGTTGGAGTCGGTGACCCGCACCTCGTGCGGCGTGCCGAGCGTTGATTCGACGGGGCCGGTGAGATCCTGCCCACCGGTGATCGTGAGGAGTGACGCACCTCCCGCCGTCGCGGTCGCGGTGAAGGTGACCGGACTGCCGGCGAGCCCGTCCGACTCGGCCGTGAGCGTGTTCACGCCGACCGCGGCGCCGAGCGTCCAGCTGGTGAGCGCGGCGATCCCATCGGGACCCGTCACGACGACACCCGGCGGCTCCGTCGAGCCGCCACCAGCCGTCACCGTGAAGGTGACGCTGACGCCGGCCACCGGATTGCCGCTGACGTCCTGCGCGATCACCGACGGCGCGATCGGGACCTGGCTCCCCGCGACCGCGGACTGTCCATCGCCCGATTCGAGCGCGAGCTGCGTCGCCGCGCCGGCGGTGACGTCAATGGCGCCGGAGCTCGCGCCGGTGAGACCCGTGCCACCGAACGCCAGGGTGCGCGGCCCGACGAGACCGGTGATCGCGAGGTCGGTGAAGATCGCCGAGCCGGTGCTGCTCGTGAGCACCGTGGTCGTGCCGGAGAGCACGCCGCCACCGGTCGCGATCTGCGCGGTCACCTCGACCCCAGCCTGCGCGACCGCATTGCCGGCGGCGTCCTGCAGCTGGAGTTCGGGCTGCGAGAGGAGGACCGCGCCGTTCGCCACCGAGGGCGACGGGGCGTTGACGAGGACGAGCCGCGACGCCGCGCCGACCCCGAGCGTGATCCCGGCGCTCGCCACCGGCGGCAACGCGCCGCTCGCGAACTCAAGGGTGTAGACGCCGCTCGTCCCGGTGATCGCGAGTCCGACGAAGGCGGCGGAGCCCTCGCTGTCGGTCGTCGCGCCGGCGTTCGCCAGCACCGCGCCCCCCGGTCCAGTCGCGACCGATGCCGTGACCGCCGTGCCGGCCGTGCGCACCGGGTTGCCGAACGCGTCCTCGACCACCACCACCGGCTGCTGCGCGAACGCGGCTCCGCTGTTCGCGGTCGTCGAGGGCGGGGTGGCGAGCCGCAGCGCGGCCGCCGCCGCGTTCGTGACCGCGAACGGCGCGCTGCTCGCGTTCGGCACGCCGGTCGCGCTCGCGATGAGCGTCAGCGCGCCCGCCGCGCGTTCGACGCGCAGGTCGCTGAACGTCGCGATCCCCGCGACGGCGCTCACGCTCGTGGTGCCGAGGAGGGTCGCGCCCGCGCCGTTCGGGGCGAGGGCGACCGTGACGGTCCCCGCGAACCCGGCGGCGACATTGCCGAACGCGTCGCGCACCGTCACCGCGACCGGCGGCGTGATCGTCTCTCCCGCCACCACCGACGCCGGCACGGCCCCGACCTCGAGCGACTGCGCCGTCGCCGCCGTCACGTCGAAGGCCGCCGTGGTCGCGCTCAGCGTGCCCGACGTCGCGGTCAGCGTGTACCCCGCGCCGACCTGCGTCACCGAGAGGTCGCCGAAGGTCGCGACGCCGTCCACCGCCGCCACCGTCAGCGTGCCGTTGAGCGTCGCCCCTGTGGGGTTCACGCCGAACGCGATCGTGACGTCGCCGGCGAAGCTCGTGAGCGTGTTGCCGGACCCGTCCTGCGCCGCGACCCGCACCGACGGAGTGATCACCGCGCCTGCGGCGGTGTTCACCGGCTCGGTGATCACGCCGAGCTGGGCCGGCGGGAGCGCCGTGCGGAGGTCCGCACCCGAGGGGCTGAAGCTCACCCACGCGCTGCTGCGCCCCGTCGCGTCCACGGTGCGCGCCTGCCAGCGGTACTCCGTGTCATCGAGCAGCCCCGCGACGGTCACGAGCGCGCTGCTCCCCGAAGCGAGGAGCGCGCTGCTGGCCGAGGCGACGCCCGTGAAGGCCGTGCCCACCGGACGCAACTCGACCTCGAGGCGCACCTGGTCGCTCGGGTCGGGGTCGCTCAGCGTCGCGCCGAGCCGCACGACGGTCTCGTCGGTCAGCGCGCCGGCGGCGATGTCGGTCACGCCATCCGCGCGGCGCTGCACCAGCGTCGCCGGGGAGGCCGGCGGCTCCGGGACCGCGATCGAGACATCGGTCGCCCCTGCGGCGTTCCCGCCGAACGAGACCCACGCGCTGCTGCGGCCCGTCGCATCCACCGCCCGCGCGCGCCAGTGGTACGTCGTGTTGTCGAGGAGCCCCGCGACCGGGACGGTGAACGTGGGTCCGCGGCCGAGCGCGCTGGTGCCGGTCGCGACGCCGGTGAACGCGCTCGCCGTGGGGCGGATCTCGACCTCGAGTCGCATCGAGTCGAGGTCGGGGTCACTCAACGCTGCGCGCAACGTGAGGTTCGCCGCGGGATGCGTCGCCCCCACCGCGATCGCCGTCCCCGCGCCTTCCGACGTCCGTTGCTCGAGGGTCGTCGGCGCGTCCGGTGCGCGCGGCGATCCCACCGTGAGGTCGAAGGCGCCCGTCGCCCGTGCGGTCGTCGAGGTCGCCTCGATCTCGTACGCCCCGGTCGCCGGCAGGAGGAGATAGCGCAGGCAGGCGCCCGTGCCGGTCGCCTCGCACTCCTCGCTCTCCTCGATCGGTGCCGTCGCCCCATCCGCCCAGAGCGAGAGCGCGGTGCCGATCGCGGCGGAACTCACGTTGATCGTGACCGAGTCGCCGGCCGTGCCACTGAAGCGATAGCGGCGGGCGTAGCGGTCCGGATGCAGCGCCGAGACGCAGTCCGCCGTGGTGAGCGCGCCGGCTGTCGTGCTCGGGATCGTGCCGAGGTCGGTGACCTCGCAGGGGAGGACGCGGAACCGCACCGCGACGCGGACCGGCTCCTCCTCGGGTCCGTCAGCGGTGAAGCGCAGGGTGTCGAGGTACTCGCCGACGGCGAGCCCGTCGGGATCGAGCGAGACGCTGAAGCTCCCCGGCGCCGAGCCGGCGGTGTCGCTCAGCTCGAGCCAGGGGCTCGCGAGCTCCGCGGAAACCCGGAAATCGAGCTGCGTTCCGGGACCCTCGATCTGGAGCGTCGCCGTCGTCGTGCGCGTCGCGAGGCTCCCCACCCGCGCGGAGTCCACGAGCTCGAGGGGCTCAACGGCGAGCGCGCCGAACTCCCCCGGCGAGAGGAGGTCATCCAGCCGGCAGTTGGAGAGCGTCGCGGCACCGAGGAGGGTGACCAGCGCCGCTCGCCACCGCCGAAGGCGACGCGAGACGACGATCAACCGGGCGACCGCGCAGCAGTGGGGTCACCCGGGCGCAACGACTGCACTTCCGACATCCTTTCCCCGCAATGACTTAGGTGGGCGGCGCTTCGAGGCCCTTGGCCCGGAAGTTCACACCGTCCGGGGCGTTCAACAAGCGTGCCACACTCTAATGAAAGCGTGCGGCCGAACGAACGCCGTAGGAGGGCCAGGTTGTCGGGCTGGCGCCGTGGATCAGCGCTCGTATCGCCAGTTCCGGTGCTTCCCCTGCGCCACCCACGCCACAGTCTGCGCCACACGCTTCGCACGGGTCGCGGCGGTCTTCGCCTCGGTGATCCACTCGATGTACTCCCGGCGATGGCTCGGCGAGAATGCCTTGAAGTGCGCGGCGGCCTTCGGCTTCTGCTTAAGCGCCGCCGTCAGGTCGCGCGGAGTGCGCGGCGGCGCCTTCTTCGCCTTATAGGGCTTCCGGGCGATCGGTCTCGCTCCGGACTCGTTCAGCGCCATCGCCTGGCGGATCAATGCGATCGTGACGCGCTTGGGTGGCAGGTCCCGGACCGAAGTGATCCGCCCGAAGTCCCCCATCGCCTCGGCGTTGCGCGTCGAGCGGCGCAGCAGCGTGCTGCCGTGCCAGAAGCCGAACACCGCGTGCTGCTTGAAGGCGGCCATCATCGCCATCATCCGACCGTTGTAGTCGAAGTGCGGCATCCCCCACTTCATCGTCTCGACGGCGGCCGGGCACGCCTCGTGGACGGTCGCGCGCAGGCGGCGGAGGATCGGCTGTGCGAAGGGCTGCGCCTTGGCGATGAACTCGTCCACCCGCGGATCGATCGTCGGCATCGCGGACTCTCACCGACGGGTGATCGGATAGAGCCGCACCCGCTCGACGTCGAGCGAGTCCGGCTCACGGACCAGCAGGTAGTCGGCGCCGAACTCCAGGTACTCGGCGAACCGCGGCGTCTCGAGCCGGCAATCGAAACGACCGTCCGGCGTGAACGCCGTCCAGCGATGCGGACCCTCGTCGCCCGGGCGCACGAAGTCACGGATCCAGAGGCGGCCATCGCGGGCGAGAGTGAGTGACTGGAACGCCGGGAACCGCTCGGCCACCGGTCGCCGATCACCGACCTCGGCGTCGAGCATCCGGTCTCGCATCGCCGGCGGGACGTTCGCATACGACGCGCGGATCCGCGCCTTCTCCGCCTCCACATCGGCGGGCCGGATCGAGCGATCGCCGGCCTCCCACCGGACGACCGCCGCGAGGGGATAGCCGGCGGTCGCGCGATACACCCGGATCTCGGGCGTCGAGCCGTGGGCGATCACGATCCGGTCGCCGCCCGCCCGCATGTAGGAGAAGCTCTCGAAGAAGGGGAAGACGTAGAAGTTCGGCGTCGCCCCCGCGACGCCGTAGCGCGCGTGCGCCATCGCGGTCACCGTGTCGCGCTCGCGCCCGTCGCGATCGTAGCCGCGGACCACGACCGTATCGGGGAGGAATCCGCCTGTGCGGGGGTTCGACCGCGACATCACGAACCGCCCGTCGTCGAGCACGCCGCGCGACGCGGGCGTGTTGATCTCCATCGGGTCCGGCGTGACCGTGCGCACCCACTTCCCGTCGGGGCCGAAGACGAGGAACCGGAACGGGCGGAAGTCCCCGACGTACACCGTGTCGCCGGGGATCACGTGCAGATAGAACGGTTCACGGAACTCCCCCGGACCATCGCCGCGCCGGCCCGAGGAGAGGAGATGCCGGCCCGTGGCGTCGTAGTAGCGCACCGAATGCGTCGACCGCTCGGCGATCATGATCCGTCCGTCGCTGAGTCGGGCGGCGCCCGCGAGCCGCGCGAGCATGTACGCCTCCTCGCCCTCCTCGACGCCGATCGAGAGCGACGGCTCGCCGGCGATCGTACACGCGCGGGTGAGCTGAGTCAGGTCGTTCGTGACGATCGCGACGCCGCTCGAGTCGCGCACCGTGATCGCGCCGGCGTCGGAGCCGCCCGCGGTGCAGCCCGCCGCGAGCGCCGCGAGCGCCGCGAGCGCCGCGAGCGCCGCGAGCGCGACAGCCGCGGGGAGTGGACTTCGCATCGGACCTCCTACCAAGGGATTCCTCAGGGCGGTCTATTCTAGCGCCGCCGTGCTCTCCTCATCAGGGGCGCGCGGCACCGGGCGGTGCTACGTTCTCCGCCCCACCTCGCCACCCGGAGTACCCGATGTCGCGGCCCCCCATCACCCGCAAGGAGTTCCTCGGCCTCTCCGCGATCCTCGCCGGCGCGCTCGGCGCCGCGAAGCTCCCCGCCTCGCTCACGCCCTGGCGCGCGTCGAGACTCCCGGCGCTCCCGCAGCGCGGCACGGGGATCGAGGCCGACCTCGTCGTCGTGAACGCCCGCGTGCTCACGCAGGACGCGGCGATGCCACGCGCCGAGGCGCACGCGGTGAAGGACGGCCGGTTCCTGGCGGTGGGGAGCAACGCCGACATCCGGAACGTCGCGACCTCGCGTACGCGGGTGCTCGATGCAGCGGGCGCCACCGTGCTCCCGGGGTTCATCGACTGCCACTGCCACCCGCGCGGCGTCTCCGAGCTCTTCGAGGCGAACGCGAACGTGCGGACCGTCGCCGAGCTGCAGCGGAACCTCCGCGAACGCGTCGCCTCGACCCCCGATGGGTTCTGGATCACCGGCGCGATGTTCGACGACACCAAGCTCGACCGCGAACTCACGCGGGCCGACCTCGATGCGGTGAGCACGCGACATCCGATCGCGGTGAATCACCGAGGCGGGCACACGAGCTGGTACAACTCCAAGGCGCTCGAGCTCGCGAACGTCACGCGCGACACGCCCGACCCCGAGCACGGCCGCTTCTTCCGCGATGCGCGCGGCGAGCTCACCGGCCGGGCGGCCGAGGCCGCGCGCGGTGTCGTCACCCGCGCGGGGCAGCGCACGCGATACACGCCGGAACAGCAGCGTGAACGCGGCCGCCAGGGGATGGCGCACATCTCCAAGCTGCTGACCGCGACGGGTCTCACGACGGTGCACGACGCCGGCGCCGGCAGCGACGCCATCCGCGCGTACGAGGACGCGAGGGCCGCGGGCGAACTCCGCCACCGCGCCTACCTGATGGTGCGCGGCGCGTACCGGCAGCTCCGCGATGCCGGTGTGTACACCGGCTTCGGCGACGAGTGGATCCGCATCGGCGGGGTCAAGTACGGCGCCGACGGCTCCGCCTCCGAGCGCACGATGCGGATGAGCACGCCCTACGTCGGCACCACCGACCTCGGCATCCTTACGATGACACAGGATGAGATCCACGAGGCCGTGGATGATGCCCACAGTCACAACTGGCAGGTGGGCATCCACGCCAACGGCGACGTGACCATTGACATGGTGCTGAAGGCCTACGAGCGCGCGCTCGCGCAGTGGCCGCATCCCGACCGCCGGCACCGGATCGAGCACTGCTCGCTCGTGAATCCCTCGCTGCTCGCCCGGATCGCCCGCACCGGGACGATCCCGACGCCCTTCTGGACGTACGTGTACTTCCACGGGGAGAAGTGGTCACAGTACGGCGACGAGAAGATGCGCTGGATGTTCGCGCACCGGTCGTTCCTCGACAGCGGCATCCGCGTCGTCGGTGCCAGCGACTACGGCCCGGGACCGTTCGAGCCGCTGATGGCGATCCAGAGCATGGTCACGCGGAAGGACTATCGTGGCCGCGAGTGGGGCCCGAACCAGAAGGTCACGGTGGACGAGGCGCTGAGGATCGCGACGGTGAACGGCGCCTACGCGTCGTACGAGGAGGCCACCAAGGGGACGATCACCGCGGGCAAGCTCGGCGACTTCGTGATGCTGGAGAAGGACCCGCACGATGTCGCGCCGGACGCGATCAAGGACATCAAGGTCGTGCGGACTGTCGTCGGGGGGCGGATGGCGTACGAGGCGTAGTGGCGTCGCGCCAACGCGGTCCTCACCGCGCGATCCGGCCCCAGTGCTCCCAGATCAGCACCATCGCCAGCGTGTCGAGCCGGCAGTAGTCCCGCAGCAGCCGCGACCACTCCGCCACCGCGTTGACGTCTTCACGCTCTGCGCCGTACGCCATCCGGAAGTACGCCCGCATCGCGCCGGTCCCCTCGCGCACCGCCTCCTCCGCCCCGCCGATCATCGCCGGCGGCAGTGACGCGTACGGCCCCTCCCCTTCGCCCACCGCGCGCCGCTCCAACGCCGCGAACCGCGCGCGCACCTCGGGCGACGAGTGCCAGATCGCGTCGAGCACCGCCTTGATCGAGTAGCTGCTCCGCATCCGGGGGTGGTAGTACTCGTCGCGACAAAGCTTGAGCATGTCGAGCTGCCGCCCGCCCCCGCTCGCCGCCAGCGACGACGCACGCAACCAGTTCGCCAGCGCCTGGTCCCCGCTCCCGAGCGCCGTGAGGTCCTCGGCGATGGACTCGAGCACGCTCCGCTCGAAGTGCGACCAGACCAGCACCGTCCCGTCGTCGCCGATCGCCTCGCGCAACCTCCGCGCGAACTCCTCGTTGGGCCAGACCGGATCGAGATTCAGGAACTCGCGGTGCTCGAGCGCGGCGCCCGGAGCGCCGAGCGTGTGGCAGCTCCACTGGAACGCGACCTGCCCGTACGGCCGCATCCCCTTGTGGTGCGGCACCGCGATCCGCGCCGCCTCGAAATCAATGAAGTGCAGCGGGTACCGCGCACCGCTGAGCACTGGCGCGAGCCCCTCGCCGATCCACTCCTCGTCGCGGCGCGACTGCTCCACGTGTCGCTTCTGCCAGGCCGCGACCTTGCCGCCCCGCTTCGAGAGGTCCGCCTCGGTGATCTGGTGCCACCCATCAACGCCGCGCGTGATCAGCGACTCCCGCAGGTCGCCGCCGCGGTAGAGGTCCAGCACGTGCGGCTCCACGCGGCCGCGCTCGCCCCAGCACTCGAGGAACCCGTTGCGCTCCTCGTCGAGCGCCACGCGGAACTCGCAGGTGCGGCACTGGCTCCCGATCGGCGCGGGGATCCGGCGCGGCACTGGATCGAGCGAGGCCAGGAAGGTCGCCGTCGCCGCCCGCACCTCCGGTTCCAGCTCGTTCACCTCCGCCGAGACGTCGAGCCCGATCGTGAGCGGGTCGCGCCGCGCCAACTCCGCGTCCCCGACGAACTCCGCCGTGTGCAACGACCCATCAGGCCGCCGGATCACCCGGAACCACGACGGCATCCCGTCGTGCGCCGCGACCTTCCCCTTGTCCATCAGGATCAGGTGCGCGCGGATCAGCGTCTTGGGGAAGAGGTCCCGCAGGATCGACACCTGGTACGTGACGTCCTCGAGGTACTCGGCCCAGTCGCTGTGGATGCCGAACGGCGCCTTCATGCTGCGGAACGGGCTCCCCGTCTTCTCGATTCGCTTCGCCGCATCCTCGGGATCGAACGACGACGACTTCACTTCGTAGAGATCGAACCCCCGCGCCGACTTCCGCAGGATGTCCACGCGCGCGAGCCGGCGACCGTCGAGCAACGTCGCCTCGAAGAGCGTGACCTCGTCGTGCGCGCGGAGCGTGTCGAGGGTGCGTTCCGCAGCCGGACGCGGGTCGCCGCCATAGTCGAGCGTGATCCCCTCGGGGAACAACTGCTTCGCGAGGACCTCCACCATGTAGCCGCCCTCGGCGAGCCAGTCGAGGTACGGATCCTCGTCGCGATTGTCGGGATAGCCGAGCTCGCGGTAGTAGAGTTTGGAGGGACAGCTCCGCGCGAGCTTGAAGTCGCTCTTGGAGAGGGTGTGGAAGCGGGGGGGTGACGTCATCGTAGCCAAGACCCGTGGAGCTACGTCCGGTCGGACCGTCCGAGCACCACTTCGCCGCCCTCCCGAGATGCTCTCACTTGGCAAGCCGATGAAGGATTGCCTGCTGCTTCACGAGCCCGCTGTCGGTGCTCTTCGCTCGCTCGACGACCGACACACGGAATGCTGCCTCGAGCGATAAGGCGACTTCGTCCGGGTTCGCACCGCGCACGTCCGACGCCCGCACGCGCGCCAACGCTTGGCCCGCCTCCTTCCACTGGCGGACCCACTCCAGTCGCTGAGCCTTCGAGTCCTCGGACATTTCACGGAATCTACCGCCGGTAGGCCTGTCGCGGCGGAGGCGTCCCCTCCATCTGCCGCGCCAGGAACCCCGTCGCGTTCGCCACCGCGAACGACACCCCCGCGAGGTTCCGCTCCACCGGCACGCCGGGGATCGGTCGCGGGTACGCACTCGCGACGATCGTGATGCCGACTCCTGCTGAGGCGACCGCGGCACCCGGCGAGCCCTCGCGTCCGGTCGCGCCCGCGAGATCCGCGGCGGCGAACCGATCCAACGCCCGCTCGTCCCCCCGCACCTCGATCGCGTCCCGTTCCCCTTCCCACGTCGCAACCACACCGATCACGCCCGGCAGCGCGCCCGGCAGCCACCGCACGCCGTTCGCCTCGCGCGCCGAGACCACGATCGCCCCTCGCTCCGCCGCGCGCGCCACGGCGCCCGCCAGCATCCCCTCGTGCGCCGGGTTCGCCGTGCCGAGGCTGAGATTGATCAACTGCGCCCCCGCCTCGGCCGCCCGCTCGATCGCGTTCGCGAGCGATGCCGCGTTGGTCGCCAGCCGGTCGTGGAATACCTTCACCGCAATCAGCTCCGCATCGGGCGCCTTCTCGCGGATCGCCGCCGCGACCGCCGTGCCGTGACCGATCCGGTCCAACGCGTCGGGCGACTCGGCGCCCCCGACGACGATCGCCCCGGCGACGGCACCGACGTGCGGATGCCCCTCGGCGATGCCGCTGTCCACCACCGCGACGCGCACGCCGCGACCGGTGCGGCCCGCGAACGGCGGCGCGTCGAGCGTGAATCGCCGCGACTCGCTCACGCGCCGAACACCCGCGCGAAGGCGCCGCCCTCCCGCCGGAGCTCCGCCGGTGTTCCCTCCGCCACGATCCGGCCGTTCTCCAGCACCACCACGCGCTCCGCGCGCTCCGCCAGCGCCCGCCGGTGCGTGATCACGATCGTCGTGCGCCCGCGCATCACCGCGCCGTAGCCCTCCGCCACGCTGGATTCCGTCGCCGGGTCGAGCGACGACGTCGCCTCGTCGAGCACGAGCACCCGCGGGTCGGCGAGGATCGCCCTCGCGAGTGCGACGCGCTGCCGCTCCCCCGCCGAGAGGGCGCGGCCCCGCTCCCCCACGGGCGTGCGGATCCCATCGGGGAGTCGCGAGATCAGCTCTCCGAGCCCCGCCTGTTCCGCCGCCGCGCGCACCGCCGCGTCGGTCGCGCCCGACGACGCGTAGCGGATGTTCTCGTCCATCGGCGCGTCGAAGAGCACCGGCTCCTGGTCCACCACCACGACCTGCCGACGGAGGTCCGCGAGCCGCAGCGCGCGGAGGTCGTGGCCATCGAGCGTCACTCGGCCGGCGTCGGGATCGAGTTGCCGTACGAGCAGGTCGGCGATGGTGCTCTTCCCTTCGCCACTGCGCCCCACGAGCGCCACCCGCTCCCCCACGCGGACGGTGAGCGACACGCCATCGAGCACCGGAGCCCCGCGCGCGTGCGTGAGCGTCACGCCCTCGAACGCGATCTCGCCCCGCGCGCTCGGCAACGCGACGGCGTCGGCGCGCTCCACCACCTCGGGTGGCGTGTCGAGGATCTCCCGCACCCGCCGCAGCGACACCCGCATCGTCGCGATGTTCGTGTACAGCCCCATCATCCCCTGGATCGGCGCGACGAGCCGCGCCTGATACGCGAGGAACGCCACGAGCGTCCCCATCGTGATCGTCCCCTCGATCACGCGCCATCCCCCGACGAGGAACACCGCGCTCCCGCCGGCTGTCAGGAGCAGTCCCGGCAATCCGCCCGCGAGGTACGTGAGCCGCCGCATCCGCATCAGCGCATCCACGAACGAGGCGTTGCGCGCGCGGAACCGCGCCGCCTCGCGCTCCTGCGCATTGAGCGACACCACGAGCCGCATCCCGAGCAGCGTTTCGAGCAGGAACGTCCCCACCGTCGCGCCCCCTTCCCGCACCTCGGCCACCGCTGCCTCCAGCCGCGGCCGGTAGCGCACCAGCGCCCAGAGCGCGGGCGGCAGCAGCGCGAGACTCACCGTGAAGAGCACCGGGTCGAGCCAGAGGAGGATCGCCGCGCTCCCGACCAGGAAGAGCACGTTCCCCACCCACGCGAGCACGAGTTCGGAGGCGACGCGCTGGATCTCCCCGATGTCGCTGTTGATGCGGCTCGCGATCTGCCCGAGGGGCATCCGCGCATAGAACCGCGGCGAGAGCCCCTGCAGGTGCCGGAGCAGCTCGAGCCGCATGTCGAAGAGGATGTCGGCCGAGACGCGCGTGTAGCGCAGCCCGCTCACCACGTTGAGCGCGAAGGTGAGCAGCGTGATCCCGAGGAACGCGGCGAGGATCCCGACGAGCGCGCCCGCGTCGCGCCCGAGCAGCGCGCGGTCCACGAGGAGCTTCGTGAGGTACGGGAGTGCCAGTCCGAGCGCCGTGCCCGCGAGCGAGAGCACCAGCACCACGAGCAACGCGCGCCAATACGGCGCCACATACCGGAGGGCCGCGCGCAACTCGCCCTGCGCCTTCATCGGCGCGGGTCCTGCCGGCGGGTCAGTTCCCGGGCCGCGGTGCGGCCGGCGGGATCAGCACGAACCCGATCATGTCCGCGGGCAGCTCCACCGTCCGGATCAGCTGGAACGTGTTCACGTCGTACACGTCGATCGTGTGCCCCGCCGTGTGGATGTAGAACACGTCGCCGCCCGAACCCACCGTGAGCCCCATCCGCGGCCGCCCGCGGAACTCCCGCCGCGACTCCACCCGTCGGTTCATCAGGTCGAAGGTCCAGAAATGGTAGTTCCCCACCTGGCTCTGGATCCCGATCGCCTTCGTCCTCCCCGGCAGCAGCCGGAAGCTCACTGGCGCGCTGGGCCCGAGTTGGTAGAAGTCCACCTTCCGGTTCGCGAGGTCCATCCGCGCCACGCCCATCATCGTGCGACGGTTCACCGGGTCGGTCGAGCGGAAGAGGCCGGTGTAGAACCCCGGTTCCTCGTAGATGTCACCCGGGAATCCGAATCCGAGCCGCCCCATCCCTTCCACCGTGAGCGTGCGTCCGAGCTCCCAGCGATCCACCTGCTTGAGCGTCGCCGTGTCGTAGATGAGCACGTCGTCCTGCGCGACGAAGTACATGGACGCGCCGTCGGGAGAGAAGATGATCTGCGCGAAGTCGCGTTCCTCTCCCTTCGGCCACGGGATCGTGTCGGTCACCGTGCGCGTCGCGAGGTCGTACTTGAGGAGCACCGGGCGGGAGATCTCGTACCGGTCGGGATGCTTCCGCACCGTGTTGACGAGCAGCACCGCGAAGCGCTCCCGCGGGTCCACGTTCATCCCGTTGATCCGCACCTGCAGGCTGTCCTTCGAGAGCGTGAAGCGCCCCTTCGCCCGCCGGGAGGCGAGGTCGATGATCTCCACGTTCTCCTCACGCGCGTCGACCACGTAGAGCGTCCGCTTGTCGTACGACGGTTGGATGCCCAGCGGGACCCCGATCGAGAGGGGGATCTCCGCCTGCACGCTGAGCGTCGCCTCGTCGAGCACGAAGAGCTTGTCGGCGTACGAGCCGGCGATGATCGTGCCGCGCCCGGCGAGGGCCTGCGCACCGAGTGGCGAGGCGAGCGAAGCCGCGGCGAAGGCAGCCGCGCACGCCGCAGCCAGGAGGGCTCGACTCGACCTCACGGGAAGATCAGGTCCACCTTCCGCCAGTCCTTCTGCGCGAGCGCGCACTTCGAGTGCCAGTCGCTGGCGTGGTTGTAGAGGTCCGGCACGTGCGCCGGCCAGAAGCAGGTGATGTAGCAGTCGAAGATGTCCCGCTCCACCGGCTGGCAGAGTCCCGCGGTGCCGCCCTGGCTGTCCACCTCCCAGCCCGGCGAGAAGGCGAACGAGCACCCCATCGGGATGTGCGGACCCTGCGTCGCGAGCGCGGGGTTCGTCCCCTGCAGCGCGACGACGTCGTCGGATCCCGGCGCGCCGGTCGCGGCGTCCCCGCTCACCGGAATCGTCTCGGCATCTATCCGCGCCGCCTTCTGGTTGACCGCCCTCAACTGACCCATGCCGCCTCTCCTAGGATGCGAACTGCGCGAGGTACTCCGGCTTCCGCTCGGCGAGCGTGCCATACACCTCGAGACAGGTGTGCGTCCAGCTCCGGATCCACTCACAGTAGTGCAGGTTCGCGTGCTCGGTGGACCCGTAGCGCGTGTTGGCCTCGTGGTAGCAGCCCCCCGCGCAGAGCGGACGCGCCCAGCACTGCGAGCAGTCCGTCTTGTTGTCTATGTGGTGCCGCTTGAGGTAATCGTCCTGCAGCTCGTGACTCACGCCGTCGCGCACCGAGCCGAGCGAGTGCGACGCCGAGCCCGCGAACCGATGGCAGAGCGCCACGTCCCCGTCGGTCGCGACGCCCATCAAGCCGAGCCCTGCGCCGCAGGGATACGCCTTGCTCATCCCCTTGTGCAGCTCCTCGATCGTGTCCCGCACGTTCGAGAAGCCGTGCCGCTTGCCGGCCAACGTGTGCTCCAGGAACTCGCCCGCGAGCGTGTTGAAGGCGCCGAGCATCGTGAAGAACCCCTCGTCCTGGATCGCGTACTCCCGCTTCCAGGAGGTCGTCACCGGCGCGAAGCCGACTTCATAGAAGCCGACCTCCTCGAACAGGTGCCGGTAGATGCCGACCACGTCGAGGTTCTGCTTCGTGAGCGTCACCCGTGCGCCGACCGGACGCCGCCGGTGCTTCTTCAGGAGGAGGTCGATGTTCGGACGGATCGTGTCGTACGTCCCCATCCCGTTCGCGAAGACCCGGTGCGCATCCTGCGCGCCGCGGTCGCCGTCAATGGAGACCGTCACGCCGATGTCGTTCTCGACGATCCAGTCGATGACCTCCTCGCGGAGCAGCGTCGCGTTGGTCGTGAGGCTCGTCGCGACCGTCTTCCCCGTCTCGGCCCCCTTCTCCTTCGCGTAGGCGAGCGCCGAGCGGAGGACCTTGAAGTTGAGCAACGTCTCGCCACCGAAGAACGTGAGGTTCACCCTCGGAAGAGCGCCCGATTCGGCGAAGAGGAAGTCCACGCTCTGCCGCGCCGTCTCCTCCGTCATGAACCGCGGCTTCGTGCTCTGCTCGACGATCCGGTCCTCGCCGTACTCGTAGCAGTAGGTGCAGGCCAGGTTGCACTTGCTGGTGACGTTCACGACGAGGGTCGTGAGCGGGATCCGCTTGCGCGGGAGCTCCGGGCGAGGCGCGGCGATCGGTGCCGCGACCCGCTGCACCGCGCGCACGCGGATCAGGTCGCGGATCGTCTCGTGCACCTCCGCGCTCGCGTGACCGGTGTTCGTGAGCCGGTCCACCAGCTCGACGACCTCGGCGTCGCCGGCCTCGAGCGCGGAGAGCACGGCGCGCGCGGTGGCATCCACCCGGTACACCGCCGCCGAGGGGACGAGGTAGAGGAAGCTCGCGTCGCCGCCGGCGAACTCGTGGTACTCGCCGCGGCGGAGGAGCAACGAGGGGGCGACCGCGGTCACGGCAGGCTCCGCCACGGGTCGAACCGGATGTAGAGCGGCACCGTCGAGACCAGGTGCGCCCGCGCCTTGAGCGGCGCCGCGCCGGCCTGCTCCGGCTGGTACGTCGCCACCACCCAGACATCACCGATGTTGTTCCGGTTGCCGCTGCGAGCGGGGTTCGGGCCTTCCTCCGTGGGCGTGAACAGCCCCTTCGCATCTATCGCGCCGACGTACTTGAGGTCGTCGTCGTCGTAGGTGACCCCGTACTCCTCCAGGGCCCAACTCGCCTCGGCGCGCCCGAGCTCGATGTCATCGGACGTCTCCGGCTTGCCGTCGGCTCCGTTGTGCCACGCGATGGCGTCGAACTGCTGGAGCTGCTTCGGATACTTGACCCCGCCCGTGCGCGCCATCCCCGCGAGGGGCGTCACCTTGATGCGGCTCACCGAGTCGAACACGATCACCGCCTCGCGGAGCGAGGCGCCCCCCACGAAGAGATCACGGCTGCCGATCGTCGCCTTCTCGTCCACCGCGACGCGCACCACGAGCGAGTCCGGCGTCGTCCGCACCACGCGTTCGACGCGGATGCCGGGACCGAAGTCCACGGCGGTCGCCGCCGCGCGGGGGAGGTTCGCGCCGACGATCGCGAGGTCCACGCTGCCGGCGCCGCGCCGAAGCGCCCGCCGCGTGACACCGGCGATCGCCGGCCCACCCGAGATCCGCGTGAGCGTCACGTCCATCCCGAGTTCGTCGTAGCCGCCGGTGAACCAGCGGCCGGTCATCGTCTGCCAGCCGGGTTCCACGTGCAGCACCTCGCGCCACTGCGCGTCGGGGCCGGCGCCGGGCGCCGCCGAGCGACCGCGCCACTGGAAACCCGTGTACACGATCGAGCGACCCTCGCGCGAGGCGGTGCGGCCGTCCTGCGCATATCTATAGGATGCGCGCGTCGTGAACTCGTCCTCGGCGGTCCCCGACCGCGTGACCGTCACCTTGCCGTGGAAGGCGCCGCGTCCCGGCTCGTAGCCTGCGAGCAGCCACGTGCCCTCGAGGCGCGGCGCGCGCATCGTCGCCGACCACGCCGCCCACTCGTTCGTGCGGAGCGGGAAGGCGCGCGCGAGGTGGCCGATCGCGACGTCAACGGGTTGTGGTGCGCCGGCGCTGTCGGGGGGCGGGGGTCCACCGCGCCGGAAGGCCTGGAAGTCCGCCACCGGGTAGAGAGCGCGGTGCGTGTTGGTGAGGTGCTCCCATTCGTCGCGGGTGCGGCGCTGCAGGATCACGCGTCCCATCGAGTGGCAGACGCGGCAGGTGCGTTCGGTCTGCTCGTGCGCCGAGTACTTGAACTCGGTCATGCGCCGCTCGGACTCGAAGGCGCCGGGCTTGGCCTCGGCGGGGGCGAGTCCCTGCTGGTTGGCGAGGTAGCGGACGATCGCGCGGGCCTGGGTAGGCTCGAGCTTCACGCCGTGAAGCGCGACCATGCGGCGGACGGAGGTCTCCCAACCCTCGACGGACTTCCGGATGAAGGAGATCCGCTGCATGACGCCGGCGGAGTCGCGGACGTGGCAGCTGGAGCAGTAGGCCGCGACCAGCGGCTCGCTGATCGGGAAGCCTGGGGTCGTGTCGCGCGGGGGGCGCGGTTGTGCGAGGAGCGCGGCCGCGGTGAGGGGGAGGAGCGCGGCGGCCGACAGCAGACGGGGCATGGCCGGGAATCTTCCCTTCACTGGCGAAGTGTCAAGCACGCGAGGGTGCGGCGTAGTGCGCTGCCGCTATTTTCGCGCGAAGCGCTGCTCGAACCGCGCGGTGCTCTGCTCGAACCGCGCGATGTTCTGCTTGAACCTCGGGATGCTCTGCTGGTGCCACGCGCGGGTCCGCCAGCTCCACCGCACCGTCTGCTGGCGCCGTCGGTCACTCCGCCCGTCCCGCGAGCCACTCCGCCAGCGCCGCGCGTCACCTTGCTCGACCCGCACGCCACTCCGCCACTCCCAGCGTCCAGTCCGCCCGATGCGCTGCTCGGTCCGCCTGACTCGCGGGACACTCCGCCCAGACCGTCGTTCAGCTCGCCCGATGCGCGGGCGACCTCGCCAGTCCCGCCGTCCAGTCCGCTGGATGCAGCGGTCAGTCGCCCAGTCCCGACGGATGCTCCGCTGGGTCCGCGCGACGGTTCGCTCGATCCGCGGGATGGTCTGCTCGATCCGCCGCGCCATCCGCTGGTTCCGCCGTCCACTGCGCGAGTTCCGCCGTCCACTGCGCTGGTTCCACCGTCCACTCCGCTGGTTCCGCCGTCGACTCCGCCGGTTCCGCCGTCGACTCCGCCGGTTCCGCCGTCCACTGCGCCGGTTCCGCCGTCCACTCCGCCGGTTCCGCCGTCCACTGCGCTGGTTCCACCGCACAGTAAGCTCGTCCCGCGCGCTGGTGTGCAACTTCTGCGGTGCGGTCTGCGAGAACGGCGGCTCGGACTGCTCGATCCACCGTCTTCCGTGCTGGCATTCTCGGACAGCTTGCTGGACGTTCGGGACAGCTTGCTGGACGTTCGGGACAGCTCGCTGGACGTTCGGGACGGCTCGCGAGGAGGTCGAGTCGGTTCGCTTGGCGCTCCGGCGTCACCCCTCCTCGCAACTGGCGGTGTCCGGGTCGGATGGACCCGCTTGCGGCATCCGGCGCGCCTCCACGAATCCGCCCTACTCGACCGCGAGCACCCCGCGCGCCACCAGCACACTCACCACGCCAAGGAAGTCCGGCAGCGCCACCGGCCCCACCGCGCTCACATACCGCTCGTACAAGGCCCCGGCATCCCCGCATCCCGGCGCAAGCTCCATCACACGGATCAGGTCCACGTGCCGAAGATGCCGGATCCCCTCCGCGAATCCCGGCAGCGCGAGCTGCTCGCCGAGCACCACGCGATCGTCACGCACCGTCGGTCGCACTCGCCGCTCGAACGCTCGACCCACCGCGAACCGCACCGTCTCCCGCGCCCGCAACTCCTCGAACGCCGCCCGCACCGCCGGGTCCTCGCGCAGCGCTGCCACATCCGGCTCGCTCGGCTGCTCCAGCGTCGCGTCCTCCACCTCCCGCGCATCCCAGAACCCCGCCGCGTGCCCCGACGCCGCATCACGCGCGAGCCCCGCGAGCCGCCGCCTGAGCGCGCCTACGATCTCCCGCTCGCGCCGCTCGTACAGCTCGAGCGCATGCACCCTCACACCCGGATCCTCGCGCGCCGACCGCACCACCACCGCCGCGAGCCACGCCGAGGCGAGCGCCTTCTTCACGCCGAACGACGAGAGCGGGTCCACGAAGCTCGCCGAGTCACCGACGAGCAGCACGCCGGGCGCCGCCACGCAGTCCGCCGCGTACGACGACGCGTCGCGCGCCCACACCTCGCCGCTCCGCTCGGCTCCCCGCACCAGCTCCGGCAGCGCCCGGAGTCGTCCGAGTTCCTCGGCGTAGCACTCCGCGAGCCGCGACCGGCCGCCGAGCTCCGTGCGCGACGGATCCACCATCATCGTGACGAGCCGCCGCGTCGCCGTCACCGGCACCGACCAGCCCCACCCGTCGTCGTAGCTCTCGACCACCGTGTGCGACGCGGACTCGCCGGCCCATCCCGCCGCGCGGTCCCACGCCGCGACGATCGCGGTCGTCCGTTGGCCGCCCTCGGCGCGACGCCACCCTCGGCGCGCGAGCAGGCCCGTGCGTCCGGTGCAGTCGAGCACCCAGTGCGCTGCGACAGTCGCCTCGCTCGCGCCCCGCTCGTACCGCACCACCGATGGCTCCCCCTCGCGATGGTGCACCTCGCGCACCGTCGCGTCACGCACCACGGTCGCGCCCCGCCGCTCGGCGTGCGCGAGCAGCACCGCGTCGAACCGGTCGCGCGGCACCTGATAGCCGGTGAGCCCCGCGCCGAACGGCTCCACCCGCGCCGCGGCGCCCGCCCAGTGCACGGTGTTCCCCGTCGAGCGCACGAACCCCGCGGCGTCCATCGCAGCGCGCACGCCGAGCCGATCGAAGAGCCGCACGCAGCTCGGCGGCAGCGACTCCGTGAGCGCCGGTCCCGACGACGGTCGCGTCAGCACCGTGACGCGCAGGCCCCACTGCGCGAGGAGCGCCGCCACCGTCGCACCCGCCGGACCGCCGCCGATGATCGCGGCATCCAACGGCGCTTCGGCCCGCTCGCCCATCAGGCCGCCTTCGGCGCCTCGATCCGGATCTCGCGCCACTTCCCGGCGCGGAACCGCCGCACCGTGAGCGTCGCGCGCGTCATGTGCCCGAGCAGGATCGCGAGCCAGATGTCGTGCGACTGGAGGGGACGCACCATCGAGAGCACCGTGAGCAGGCCGAGCGGCACCGCGATCTGCGACGCGAGCGTGATGTAGAGCGGGCCCTTCGTGTCGCCCGTGCCGGTGAGTCCGCCGGTGTACGTGAGCGCGACCGTGATGAAGAGGCCCGAGACGCTGAGCCAGGTGAGGAGCTGCGTGCCGAGCCCCACCACCACCGGATCCTCCATCCCGAAGAGTCCGAGCAGCGCGCGCGGGATCGTGAGGAAGAGCAGCCCGATGAACACCGCGATCCCGAGCCCCAGCCGCGACGCGATCTGCACCGCGCGCACCGACCGCTCCGGCTTGCCGGCGCCGAGGTTCTGTCCGGCGACCGCAGCCGCCGCGCCCATCAGCCCCACGCTCGTCCAGGTGATGAACGAGAAGAGCTCCGAGTATCCCACCGCGTACGCCGCCTGCGCCTCGGCGCTGTTCTCGAGCGATCCGATGAACCGCAGGAGGAGCACGCCGGCGACGTTCATCGCGATCCCCTGGATCCCCGCCGGCAGGCCGAAGCGGAAGAGCTGGCGGATCGTCGTCCAGTCCCAGCTCCAGTCCATCCCGCGCGGCCAGTGGATCACGAGGTGGCCGCCGATGAGCCGCGTGAATCCGTAGATGCTCACGACGAGCCCCGCGATCGCCGTGCCGAGCGCCGCGCCCATCACCCCCATCGCCGGGATCGGTCCCCATCCGCGGATCAGGATGACGTTGAGGACGATGTTGATCACCGTCATCGCGATGCCGTAGCGCATCCCGGTGCGCGCGTCGCCCGCAGCGCGGAGCGCCCCGCCGAGGAGGAAGAAGAGCATCATCCCGATCCCGCCGACGAACATCGTGCGGAGGTACGCGAGCGCCTCCACCTGCACCGCCGGCGCGGCATTCACGAGCATCAGGAGGTACGGCGCGGCGAAGTACCCCACCGGCGCGAGGATCAACCCGAACAGCGCCATCGTCGCGATGATCGCCTGGTACACCGTGCGGTTCACCGCGCCGTGGTCGTTGGCGCCGGCGAAGCGCGCGACGAGCACCCCCATCCCCGTGTAGATGCTCATCACGAAGACGATGACCACGAGGAAGATCTGGAACGCGACGCCGACCGCCGCGTTCCCGGTGAAGCCGACGTAGTGGCCCACCATCGCGTGGTCGATGATCCCCTGCAGGCCGCCGATCACGTTCTGCAACACGGTCGGCCACGCGATCTTCCAGACCGCGCCGATGATCGGTCCCTCGACGATCGAGCGGTCGAAGGACTTGGCCTTCGGGGGGCTCCCGGGGGCGGGTCGGGCGGCGGGAGCGGCGGGACCGGACATGGCCGGTGAAGTTCGCCTGTGAAGCGTCGGCATACAAGCGAGTGGAGGGTGGGTCGGCGTCAGGGATGCGTGAGGCAGCGGGCGAAGACGTCATCGCCGCCGCCAGCGGTCAGCGCCGCGCGGCCCGCCACGTCTGCGGTGTCTCGCCCGTCCAGCGCTTGAAGGCGCGGAAGAACGCTGCCGGCTCCGCGTAGCCGAGCAGGAATCCGACCTCCGAGCAGCTCAGCCCGCGATCCCCGAGCAGGAGTTGCGCCCGCTCGCGACGGACCTCCTCGAGCAACGTCGCGAACGTGCTTCCTGCCGCAGCGAGGCGCCGGTGCAGCGTGCGCTCCGACACGGCGAGCCGTGATGCGACCGTCGCGAGGCGCGGCTCGCCCTCGGCCAGCAGCGTCCCGATCTCGTGGCGCACCTGGTCGGCGGCGCTCCGCTCCCGCGGCAGCGCCGCGAGCAGCGCGTCAGCCTTGGCGGCGAGATAGCCGAACAGCGCCGGATCCGATCGCTGCAACGGGCGCGCGAGCAGCCCCGCGTCGAACGCGACCTCGAGCACCGGCGTTCCCCAGGTGACCGGCGCGGCGAAGTGTCGTTCGTGGCGACCGGGATCGGCGGGTCGCGGCAGGGGATACGCGACGAAGCGCACGCGGGTGTCGCGGCCGGCGAGACTGCGCATCACGCTGAGGATCGCCGCCGCCTGCGCGTACACCGGCTCCTTGAGCTGCGCGAACGGGGGCGGCACCGGACGCGAGAAGAGCATCACGCGACCAGCCGGGGCGGCGCGCTCCGCCAAGGTCGGCACCACCTCGGGGTGCACCACGCGCCGGTAGCGTTCGAGCCATTCGAGCGCGTGCCGCACGGTCGCGCCGTGCTGCATCGCGTAGCCGACCACGCCCATCCCGGATACGCCGAGCCGTTCACCGATCTCGAGGCCGCGCGGTTCGCGGGAGAGCGCAGCCCAGAGGGCGAGGTGTTGGGCGAGCGGGACGCGTGCGTCGGGGTCGTCGAGCACGGCGGGGTCACCGCCCCACGCGGCGAGCAGCGCCCCGCGATCGTAGCCGCAGGCCGTCGCCGCGTCGAGCAGCGCGGCATCCATCGCCGCGAGGATGCTGTGGGACATGCCTCCATTCTCGCCGCGTGGCGGCCGCGGTCACAAGGATGGCGACTCCGGTCATGGGGCGGCGGCCCGGCGCGACGGATCGTTCGGGTGCACCCCCTGACCGAGGAACCCGATGCGACTCGACGGACTGCAGGTGATCGTGGTGGGCGGAGCGACCGGAGGATGCGGCACGGCACTGTTGCTCGCACGCGCTGGCGCCGACGTGACGTTGTTCGAGCGGACGCCCACCGCCGCCCCGGCGGGCGCAGGGATCGCGATCGCCGCGAACGGATTCGCCGTGCTCGAGTCCCTCGGACTCGGTCCCGCACTCGGCGCGGCCCGCCGGTCCGAACGGGCCCGGGTGGTGGACGGACGGGGCCGGCTCCTGCTCGACCCGCCCGCCGGTGCCGATGTGCGGCTCCTGCGCCGCTCCACGCTCCAGCGCGTCCTGCTCGATGCCGTGATGGCCGAGCCGCGGGTCACCGCGCACTTCGGTTCCGAGGTCACGGCCGTGGACGCCGACGGATGCGTCCACTGGAGCGACGGTGAGGCGCGGCATCGTCTGGCGGGCGACCTCGTGGTCGCCGCGGACGGCGTCCACTCGCGGGTGCGCGCCTCCCTCGACTTCGGCGCCCGTGTGACCACGCCGGGCATCGATTACCTCCGAGCGCTCGTGGACGCGCCGGCGCGCGACGAGGAGGCGTGGACCGCCGCTGGCATCTTCGGCAGCTTCGCCGTGGATGGCGGCACCTATCTCTTCGCCTCCGCCGGCACGCCCGCCACGCGCGCCGCCGTCGCCACCGGTGATCTCGCCACGCTCCGCCGGATCTGGGCGGAGGCATACCCGCCCTCCGTGCCCCTCCTCTCCGCGATCGCCGCTTGGGAGCACGTGCTCGTGAACCGCGTCACACACGTCCGCTGCGACCGGTGGAGCGTCGGGCGCGTCACGCTCCTCGGCGACGCCGCACACGCGATGTCACCCAACCTCGGACAGGGCGCCAACAGCGCACTCGTGGATGCTGCCGTCCTGCTCGACGAGCTCCGGCGCGCGACCGACGTCCACCAAGCGCTCGCGGCCTACGAGCGCCGCCGCCGTCCGGCGGTGGAGCGCGTCGCGCGTCTCGCGCACCGGCTCGGCGTCGTCTCCGAAGAGACGCGCGCGCCGCACCGCTGGGTGCGCGACCGGGTGCTCCTCCCGCTCGCGCGCCGCCTCACCGGCGACCCGAGCACCCTCCTCCTGCAGGAGGACCCCGGCGTCCTCTACGCCATCGGTCGAAGCTGACCCACCCCGCCGAGCGCGCCGTCCTCAGCCCCGCGCCCGCGCGAGGATAGCGGCCGCCTCCGCCGCGATGTCCTCCACGCACTCCTCCATCTGCCGCATCCGCGTGCGGAAGCTCAGCACGCACACCCGCCCGAGGAACCGGTCCCTCACGGTGGCGCCGGTGAGCATGACACGCCCGCGGCGGGTGACGTTCTCCATGAGTTCGCGCGTGGCCCGGTCCTGGGCCGCGCGCGTCTCCAGCCCCGGCCCTTCCATATGGAACGCGAAGAGGGAGAGCTGGGGCTCGGCGTCCATCACGATCCCCGGGATGCGCCGCACCTGCTCGGCCCCCCAGGTCGCGAGGGCCCGCTTCTCCGCGATCGCCGCGCGGAAGCGCGCCGCCCCGTAGAGCTTCACCGAGAGCCAGACCCGGAGCCCCGGGAACCCGCGCGAGAGCTCTGGCCCATACTGCGCCGGGTCGTAGAACTCCTCCTGGTTCTGCGGCAGGTAGCCGGCGGTGGAGGAGTGCACCGCGCGCAGCGCCTCCCCGTCGCGCACGAGCAGCGCACCGGTGCCGTACGGCAGGAACATCCCCTTGTGCGGGTCGAGCGTGAGGGAGTCGGCGCGCGGGAGACCGGCGAGGAGCGGCCGCAGCTCGGGCACCAGGTGGAAGAAGGCGCCGTACGCGCCATCTATATGATGCCAGAGTCCGTCACGAGCGCAGAGGTCGGCGATCGCATCGAGCGGGTCCACGGCGCCGGTGTTCGTCGTGCCGGCACTCGACACCACGAGGAAGGGCTTCAACCCCGCCCGGCGATCCGCCGCGATCGCGTCCGCGAGCGCATCCACGCGCATCCGGTATGACGCGTCCGTCGCGATCAACCGCACGCGGTCGTGCGCGATCGCGGCGAGCTTGGCCGACTTCACCACCGAATGGTGCACCTGGTCGCTCGTGTAGAGCACGCCGGCGCGGATGTCGGTGCCGAGGAATCGCTCGCGCGCGCAGAGGATGGCGTTGAGGTTCGCCATCGAGCCCCCGGTGGTGAAGAGCCCTCGCGTCGTCGCCGGGAACTGCATCCAGTCACGCAGCCAGTCGAGGGCGTTGGCCTCGAGCTGCACGAGCGCCGGCGCCGCCTGCCAGATGCCGGTGAAGCGGTTGGTGGTGTCGGCGATGAAGTCGGCGAGCGCGGCCGGATAGAGCCCGCCACCCGGGATGAAGGCGAGGTAGCCGGGTCCGATCGTCGTGAACGACCGCGGCGCGTACTCGTCGAAGAGCTGGTCGAGCAACGGCTCGAGCGCCGCACCCTGCTCCGGTGCGGACTCCTTCATCGAGCGCAGGAGCGCGGTGACGTCGAGGTCGCCGCGGCTCGGGATCTCGCCGGCCTTCGCGATGTGGTCCACCGCGCGGCGGACGACGGCTTCACCCATCGCCTGCATCGTGGCGGGGGAGAGCTCCAGGGTGGCGGGATCGGGAGGGAGGTGCGAAGCGTTCATCGTCCTCAACGATAATCGCGCCCTATCCGCGGCACCCACCGGGCTGCATCTTCGCGCCCCATGCGGCTCAAGCTCCCCCACCCGCTGGTCCTCCTCCTCGGCGGCGTCGCGGTCGCAGCACTCCTCACCTGGGTGCTCCCCGCCGGCCAGTACGAACGCCGCGCCGACGAGGCCAGCGGACGCGAGCTCGTCGTGCCGGGCACCTACACCGAGGTCGAACCCGCCCCCGCCAGCGCGTGGGACGCGTTGATGGGTGTGCCGCGCGGCATCGTCGCCGGTGCCGACGTCATCCTCACGATCCTCCTCGTCGGCGGCGCCTTCGCGCTGCTCGACGCCACCGGCGCGCTCTCGCGGCTCGTCGGTTCCCTCGTCGGCCGCACGCGACGACCGCGACTCGTCATCGTCGGCGTCTGCCTCGCCTTCGCCACCCTTGGCGCGCTCGAGAACATGCAGGAGGAGGTCGTCGCGCTGATCCCGGTGCTCCTCGTGCTGAGCCGCGGGCTCGGCTTCGGCGCCGTCACCGCCGTGGCGATGAGCGCCGGCTCCGCCGCCGTCGGCGCGGTCTTCGGCCCGACCAATCCCTTCCAGACCGGCATCGCGCT
The DNA here is from genome assembly GCA_964650715.1 of uncultured Gemmatimonas sp. Lineage (GTDB taxonomy): Bacteria > Gemmatimonadota > Gemmatimonadetes > Gemmatimonadales > Gemmatimonadaceae > Pseudogemmatithrix. Next base: position 30,165 of record CAZYUL010000022.1, read on the forward strand.
GCGGTTCGCCGAGCTCCCGCCCCTCTCGCAGCCGGTGCTCCGCTTCGCGCTGCTGCCGATCGGCGTCGCCCTCTGGATCGCGTATGTGCTCTGGTCCACCTCTCGCGACGACGTGCGGCCCGAGGTCGCCGCGCCCGCGACCGAGCCCGCGACCACCCGCGACCTACTGATGCTCGCCTGCGTGATCCTCCCCTTCGGCCCATACGTGTACGGCGTGCTGCGGCTCGACTGGGGATTCAACGAGCTCTCGGCGCTCTTCCTCGTCGCCGGCTTCGCGGTCGGGCTCCTCTCCGGGCGCAACGTCTCCGACACCGCGAGCGCCTTCCTCAAGGCGATGGAGACGGTCCTCGCCGCGTCGCTATTCGTCGGCGTCGCGCGCGCCATCAGCGTCGTGATGACCGACGGTCGCATCATAGACACGATCGTGCACGGCTTGGCCACCCCGCTCGAGGGTGTTCCCGGCGTCGCCGCCGCGCTGCTGATGGTGCCGGTGCAGGCCATCCTGCACATCCCCGTCCCCTCGGTGAGCGGCCAGGCCGTGCTCACGATGCCGATCATGGCGCCTCTCTCGGACCTCCTCGGCATCTCCCGCGACGCCGCGGTGTTCGCCTTCCAGACGGGTGCGGGACTGATGGACCTCATCACGCCCACCAACGGCGCCCTCCTCGCCGTGCTCCTCACGGCGAAGGTCAGCTACACGCGCTGGCTCCGGTTCGCGGTCCCGGGCGCGCTGCTCGTTTCGCTCGTGGGGATGGCGGGGATCGTTCTCGCGCGCTGAGGGCGCGTCCTCCATCCGCGCACACGGTGTCAGGCACTCCCTGCTATCGCCCGCTCCCCGGCGGGGCGGAATTCGGGATGTCCCCCGATCCCCGGATCCCGTGCCGCAGCTCTCCCCGACCGACCGCCTCCGCGGCCTTCGCGTCCTCGTCGGCAACACACCGCTCCTCGCCATCGAGTGCAGCGTGGACGGCGGGCCGCCGCGGCACGTGTACGCCAAGGCCGAGCACTTGAACCTCACGGGCTCCATCAAGGACCGGATGGCGCTGCACATCATCCGGCGGGCGATCGCGTCGGGCGCGCTCCAGCCGGGTGGACGCATCATCGAGGCGACGAGCGGCAACACCGGCATCTCCTTCTGCGCGATCGGCCGCGCCCTCGCTCACCCGGTGACGATCTTCATGCCCGACTGGATGAGCGCCGAGCGGATCGCGATCATCCGCTCGTTCGGCGCCGAGATCCGGCTCGTGTCGAAGGAGGAGGGCGGGTTCCTCGGCTCCATCCGGTTGGCCGAGGAACTCGCGGCGACCACGCCGGGGAGCTTCCTCCCGCGGCAGTTCGCCAACGAGGCGAACTCCGAGGCGCACTATCTCACCACCGCGCACGAGATCCACGCGCAGATGCTCGCCGAACACTTGGACATCGACGCCTTCGTCGCCGGCGTCGGCACGGGTGGCACGATCATGGGCGTGGGCCGCTACCTGCGCGAGCACGTGCCCGGCGTGAAGGTGCACCCCGTCGAGCCGGCGAACTCGCCGACGCTCTCGACGGGCCACAAGGTCGGCAAGCACCGGATCCAGGGCATCAGCGACGAGTTCATCCCGCCGATCGTGCACCTCGGCGAGCTCGACCGCGTGATCGCGGTGGACGACGGCGACGCCATCCTGATGGCGCAGAAACTCGCCGCCGAGTTGGGGCTCGGCGTCGGCATCTCGAGCGGCGCGAACTTCCTCGCGGCCCTCGAGGCCGGCGACGAGCTCGGTCCCGGCTCGGTGGTCGTCACCGTCTTCGCCGATTCCAACAAGAAGTACCTGAGCACCGACCTGCTCCGCGAGGAACCGGTGCGCGCGACACATCGTACGCCGCGCGTGACGCTGCGCGGCTTCCGGGCGCTCAACCGGGTCTGCGACGTCTGCTACGACCCGCGCGACCCTGCGAGCCTGCCGGCCGGGGTCTTCCAGCTCGCGCAGCGGATCGAGCGGAGGCAGCCGCGCTGAGCCCTCGGGAGGTGCGGACCGACCGGCCGCGCGGTATCTCTCCCGTCATGCACGGGGCTCCGATCCCTCGCCCACCCGATCACGCCGCGTGGTGGATCCTCGGCTCCAACGCCCTCGCGATCCTCGCCGCGATGCGTGACGAGGCGGGCTTCCTCTTCCTCCTCTGGGTCTTCTGGATCCAGAGCGTCGTGATCGGGTGGTACGCGCGGAAGCGGATGCTCGCGCTCAAGGAGTTCTCGACCGCCGGGCTCCTCGTGAACGACCGGCCAGTGGACCCGACGCCAGAGACGCAGCGCAGCACCGCGAACTTCTTCGCCGTCCATTATGGCGTGTTCCACCTCGCCTACCTGGCGTTCCTCCTCTCCGGCGACGCGCGGAGCACCGTCGGCGGCGCGCTCTCGGTGGCGGACTGGGCGTTCCTCGCGATCGCTGCCGTGAGCTTCTGGCTCTCGCACCGGTCGTCGCATCGCGAGAACGTCGCCGCGGACCTCGCCCGCATCCCCAACATCGGATCGCTGATGTTCCTTCCCTACGCGCGCGTCGTGCCCATGCACCTCGCCATCGGACTCGGCGTCAAGGTCGGCGGGAGTGGCGCGCTGCTCGGCTTCGCGCTGCTCAAGACGGCAGCGGACCTGCTGATGCACAAGGTGGAGCATCGTTGGCTGCAGGGGGCGCGGCGTGGACGGCGGGCCGCGGCCTCGAGTACCGCCGCGCTCCTGCTGGTCGCCGCGCTGCCGCTCGCAGGCGCGCTGGCCACACCGGGCCACGCGCTGGCTCAGGAACGGGAGCTCTCGTGGCCCTCGCTCACGGTCACCGCCCACCTCGACTCCGCCGGACGGCTGCAGGTGTCGGAGCGCCACGTGATGCGCTTCACCGGCGACTGGAACGGTGGCGAGCGCGACTTCGACGTCCGGCTCGGGCAGGAGTTCGCGCTTCGGCGGATCGCCCGGCTCGATCCCGTCACCGGCACGGCGCACGACCTCCGGCTCGACGAGGGCCTCGCGCGCGTGGATGATTTCGCGTGGCCCGGGGTCACGACCCTCCGCTGGCGCAGCCGCCTGCCGAGCGATCCCCCCTTCGCCGGCACCGAACTCACGTATCTGATCGAGGTGCAGTTCGGGAACATCCTCAAGCAGCGCGACGACGGGACGTTCCTGCTCTCGCACGACTTCGCGTTCGCGCGCCGTAGCGGGCCGATCGACCGGTTCGACCTGACGCTGACGTTCGACCCGGTCTGGCGCGCACCGGACGGCTTCACCGGCCGGTGGTCCGTCGCCGAGCTCCCGCCGGGACGCGGATTCGTCATCACCCTGCCGCTCGCCTTCGCCGGCACCGGACGACCAGCGTCGGTGATCTACGGGACCGACCTCGCCACGCGGCGCGCGCTCCTGGCCGGGCTCGCCGCGGCCGCGGCGCTCATCCTCGTCGCGCTCCTCGTCCGCGAGCGCCGACTGGGCCGGTTCGCGCCACTGCCATCACGGAGCGAGATCACCAAGGAATGGCTCGACGCGCACGTCCTCTCGCACCTTCCCGAGGTGGTCGGCGCGGCGTGGGACGACCACACCGCCGCCCCGGAGGTCGCGGCCACGCTCTCGCGGCTCGTGCAGGAGAAGAAGCTCTCGAGCACCGTGCGGATGAGGGAGCTCTGGATCTTCAAGCGACCGGTGCTCGAGCTGCGACTCGAGGTGCCGCGGTCGCAGCTGCAGGGCCACGAGCGGAGCCTCATTGACGCGCTCTTCGCGTCGGGGGAGACGGAGACCGATACAGAGCGGGTGCGCGAACGCTACAAGAGCAGCGGCTTCGATCCCGCCGCGCTCATCCGCCAGCGGCTGACGCAGCTCGTCGAGCTCACGACCCCCGGCGCGAAGGGCGCGAAGCCCTCGGCGCGCCTCACGCTGCTCCTGGTGCTCACCGCGTTCGTCGTCATTGGCTTCGGGCTCCCCGGGCGAACGGTGGACCTGCCCGTGATCTTCGGCACGATCGGCTCCTCGCTGCCGGCCTTCTTCATCACGACGATCCTCGCCGTCGTCTGGCGGCAGCGGGTCAGCGGTCTCGTGCTCGTGCCCGTCCTCCTCCTCTGTCTCGCACCGCTCCTCGCGCACATCGGCGCCTTCGCCGTGGTGATCCTCGGCGCGGACCGGTTCCGCACGGCACCGCTCGTCATAGGCGGACTCACCCTCTGGCTCGTCGCGCTGCTGAACAGCGTGGCGAACAGCGCGAAGTCCCGTCACTCCGCGGAACGGATCGCGCTGCGGAAGCGACTGGCGGCAGCCCGACGGGTCTTCCGCGAGGAGCTCGCGAAACCGCAGCCCGCGCTCCGCGACGAGTGGTTCCCCTACCTCATCGCGTTCGGCCTGGGCAGCACGGTGGATCGGTGGTTCCGTGCGTTCGGTGGCGCGGCGACCGCGGACACCGCGTCGGTGATCCACGCCGTGGGCTCGTCCGGCGGCTCCTCGCGCTCCGGCGGCGGCAGCTCGTGGACCGGCTTCGGCGGTGGCGGCGGCTTCGCTGGCGGAGGGTCGAGCGCGAGCTTCGCGGCCGCCGTCGGCGGGATGGCCGCGAGCGTGCCGAGCCCGAGCTCCGATTCCGGCGGCGGCGGCGGGGGTGGGGGCGGTGGCGGCGGGAGTTCCGGCGGAGGCGGAGGCGGGGGCTGGTGAAGCCGCCGACCCCCGGCCTCACATCCGGCGCTCTGCGGCCACTCGCGCGACGATCGCCTCCATCCCAGGGTCGCGCCCCGCGAGATACGCCTCGCGCGTCCACGGCGCCGCGACATCCGGCGCGAGGGTGGGCACGGCGATCGGGTTCCGCACCACCGATCCGTGACAGTCGCGATGGCCACGGCACCCGTTCGCGTAGTCGTGCCGCTCCCGCCCGAGCCCGACCGGGATCCCGCTCCGTTCGAGCATGATCGGTCGCCCCTCGGCCCAGAACTCGAGGCGGTCCCCGAGTTCCTCGCCGACGATCACGACGCGCCCCGGCGCCGCCTGCTTCAGGTAGCCGACGCTCGAGATGGCCGCCGAGAAGGTGTACGGGCTCGTGAGCACGTAGATCCGGCCGGGGACGAGTGTCGGCAACCGCTGCATGAAGTCCCGTGTGGTGTTGAGGTCGCCGCCGCCATTGAACCGCATGTCGAGCACGGCGTTCCGCGGCGCCACACGCCGGATCGTCTCCGTCGCGGAATCGAGGAACCGCGCGATGGGTCGGCCGGGCGCATCGAAGTTCTGCCGGAGCTCCACCACGACCGCCTCGGCCTCGGGGGCCTCGCGGATCCGGAATGGGACCCCGGCATCCTGGAGCGCCCACGGCAGCTGCGACGGCGTGCGCAGCGTGCGCCATTCGGAGCCGTCGTTCGCCAGCGGTTCACCGAAGAACCAGCGCTGCGACCCATGGCGCGGACGGCTCGTGTCGGCGGGCTCGGCGTCGAGCCGCCGCTCGACCGCGCGACCGTCGAGGAGCTCGAAGCGATAACTCGCGGCATCCGGTGCCCTCGCAAGACCGAGCGCGTGGAGCTGCTCAGGACTCTCGATCGTGAAGGGGACGAACCGATCGCGGAATGCCTCGGTGCCGCCATTGAGCTGGTGCATCACCGGGCGCATCGCCGCGAGCGGGCGTCCGTCCACCGCGACGAGCCTCGCGCCGAGCAGGTCGGCGGACGCGGGGCGCGCCCTCATCACCACGAAGTCCCCGCCCATCGGCACGAGACGGAGTCCGATGCGATTGAAGCGATTGGCGCGCCGCGCCGCGGGCGTGACCGTGTGTCCGTTGTCCGCGGTCGCCACGATGCGCGCGACCATCAGCTCGAATCCCGCGGCGGAGACAGTGTCCGCCGCCCGGTCGAGGGAGTCGAGGCGCGCGAGCGCTAGGCGGCGCGTCGCGTCGGTCCAGGACTTCTCGACATCCATCATGAGGCGGCGCAGTTGGGCGACGTCGGCACGCCGGTCGTCGGCCGAAGGACGGGGGACCTGCGCGACGGCGACGCGCGAGGCGAGGGGGATCGCCGCCGCCAGGGCCAGGACCATCCGGAGGGAACGCGAGCGCATGGGAGTGTGGGCAGGAGTCTGGATTTCGACACCGTCGCGAAGCGCGTGGTTTGACACCACATCCGGCGGCCGGCGCGGCTGGGACCCCGCGCCGCCTCCCCAGCGAAGACCGCCGCCCGTACGTTCTACGCCTGCTGGAGTTCCCGCGTACCCCACCCCTGAGTGGAGAACCTTCCGTGAAGCCCCTGCACCACCGCGTCGTCGCCCTCGCGCTGCTCGGCGCGGCCAGCGCGACGCTCCCCGCCCAGTCCCGCATCCCCGTCGCCACCGAGTTCGACGGCCTCCACTTCCGGTCGATCGGGCCCGCAACGATGTCCGGCCGCATCGCCGACCTCGCCGTGTGGGAGGCGAACCCCGCGGTCTACTACGTCGGCACCGCCCACGGCGGCGTCTGGAAGACGACCAACAACGGCACCACGTGGACGCCGATGCTGCAGCACGAGGGGCTCATGTCCATCGGCGACGTGACCATCGCGCAGAACGACCCGAACCTCGTCTGGGTCGGCACCGGCGAGTCGAACAACCGTCAGTCCACGAGCTGGGGAGAGGGCGTCTGGAAGTCCACGGACGGCGGGAAGACGTGGACCCACATGGGGCTCCGCGGCACCAAGCACATCAATGAGATCCAGATCCACCCGACGAACCACGACATCGTGTACGTCGCGGCGACCGGACCGCTCTGGGGTCCCGGCGGCGAACGGGGGGTCTTCAAGACCACCGACGGCGGCCGCACCTGGCGCCTCGTGCTCCGCGGCGACGAGGACACCGGCGCCAACGACGTCGTCTTCTCGAAGGCCGACCCGAACGTGATGTTCGCGACGATGTACCAGCGGCGCCGCACCAACTGCTGCTTCAACGGCGGCGGCGCCGGATCCGCCCTCTACAAGTCCACCGACGGCGGCGAGACCTGGGCGAAGGTCGGAGGCGGGTATCCGACCGGCGACCTCGGCCGCATCGCCGTGGATGTCTCGAAGTCGAACCCGCAGGTGGTGTACTCGACGGTGGAGGCGCCCGTGCGCGCCCCCGCCGACTCCGGCGGCACCGGCCTCTGGCGTTCCGATGACGAAGGCGCGACCTGGCGGAAGGTGAGCAACACCAATCCTCGCCCGATGTACTTCAGCAAGCTCGTGATAGACCCGACCAACCCCGATGTCGTGTACTACGGCGGCGTGGGCCTGCAGATGTCCATCAACGGCGGCCGCAGTGTCGAGACCGACGCCGCCCGTTCCACGCACGACGACGTCCACGCGATCTGGGTGAACCCCGCCAATCCCGATCACTTGCTGATCGGCAACGACGGCGGCCTCGCGGTCTCCTACGACAAGGCGAAGAACTGGCAGTTCATCCCCAACCTCCCCGTCGGGCTCTTCTATCACGTGAGCTATGACATGGAGCGGCCGTACAACATCTGCGGTGGGATGCAGGACAACTACAACTGGTGCGGCCCCAGCGCCTCGCGGCACGGCGCGGGGATCATGAACTACGACTGGTTCCAGATCCAGGGGGGCGACGGCTTCGTCGCGATGCCCGACCTCCGCGACTCCCGCTGGGTCTACACCGAGTCGCAGGACGGCAACATGCTGCGGCGCAACGTCGTCACCGGCGAGTCCCGCTCCATCCGGCCGACGCCGGCGAACGTCCGCACCCCGCTCGCGCAGGGCGAGACCTTCCGCTTCCACTGGGACTCGCCGATGGTGCTCTCGCCGCACGACCCGGGCGTGCTCATCGTCGCCGGCAACCGCGTCTTCCGCTCCACCGATCGCGGCGACTCGTGGGACGCGATCAGTCCCGACCTCACGCGCAACGCCAATCGCAACGACATCGTCACGATGGGCGTGAAGAACACCGACATCCGCCTCGCGCGGAACGACGGCATCCAGTCGTGGCCGACGATCGTCTCGCTGGCCGAGTCGGGCCGGCAGGCCGGCGTGATCTGGGCCGGCACCGACGACGGCGTGGTGCAGGTGACGCGCGATGGCGGCCGCACCTGGACCGACGTGACCTCGCGACTCCCCGGCTTCCCCGCCGGCGCCTTCGTCTCCGAGGTCGTGCCGTCGCGGTTCGACGCCGGCACCGCGTACGTCACGGTGGACAACCACCGGCAGAACGACTACGAGCCGCACATCTGGGTGACCACCGACTTCGGCGCCAGCTTCCGTCGCATCAACGACGGGCTCGCCGGGGAGGTCGTCCGCACCCTCACCGAGGATCACCGCAACCGGGACGTGCTCTACATCGGCACCGAGACCGGCATCATGCTCTCGATGGACCGCGGACGCTCGTGGCGCCGCCTCAAGGCGAACCTCCCGACCGTGCGCGTGGACGAGATCACGATCCATCACCGTGACAATGCGATGCTCGTGGCCTCGCACGGCCGCTCACTCTGGGTGCTCGACCAGCTCGCGCCGATCCAGGAGTACGCCGCCGCGCAGGCCGCCGACGTGCGGCTCTTCTCGGTCCCGACCGCACTGCAGTGGAAGGCCAAGGACAACCGCAACGATGAGTTCTGGGGCCAGCAGACCTTCATCGGCGAGAACCCGCCGTTCGAGGCGGTCATCCAGTTCCACGTGAAGACGCCGCCGCGCGAACTCATGGTGCGGATCTCGAGCGGCGAGCGGATGATCCGCGAGCTCCCGGTGCCCGCGTCGAAGAACAGCGCCGGCATCCAGACCATCTGCTGGGACCAGCGCGTCGCGCCGATCACCGGTGGACCCACCGGCGGTCCGGGCGGCGGGGGCGGCGGTGGTGGTGGTGGCGGCGGCGGCCAGTTCGGTGGCGGCCAGCAGAGCGGACGCGCCGTGCCTGACGTCCCACAGCCACTCCCTTCGCCCGGCTACATGGCCGAGAACCCCTGCGCCGCTGGTGGACCTGGCGGTGGCGGTGGCGGCGGCGGAGGGTTCGGCGGCTTCGGCGGCGGCGCCAACGCGGGTCCGTGGGCCACGCCTGGCACCTACACCGTCGCGCTCGTCGCCGATGGCCGTGTGGTGGACTCCAAGCCACTCGAGATCGTGATGGATCCCGAGGTCGAGAAGCACTTCCCGCGCGCGCAGCGGGTTGCCTATGACCGCATCGTCAACGACCTGCACGCGATCCAGCAGCGCGGCGCGACGATGGCGTCACGGCTCTCCGCACTCGCGACGCAGGTGGCCACGGTGCGCTCGCGCATAGACAGCACGTCGAACGTGAGTGCGGCGGCCAAGACGAGCTTCGGGGCGCTCGAGCAGGCCTTCAACGACGTGCGCGTGAAGTTCGGCGTGGCGGCGGGCCGCGCCCCGGGCGCCCCGGCGCCGACGCCGCAGCAGGGCGGGCCGGGCGGTGGCGGTGGCTTCGGCGGCGGTGGCGCCGCCAACCTCGCCAACGCGCTCGGGCGTGTCGGTCAGGTGAAGGGTCAACTCGTCAACGTCTGGGAGACGCCGAGCGCGGGAAGCGTGGCGCAGGTCCAGGCTGCCACGCAGGCCCTCGAGGCCGCGATGCGTGAGGCCGAGGCGGTCCTCGGACGGGTCGGCGGGGTGAACACCGCGCTGCGGCCGTCGGGCCTCTCGATCACGATGCCCTAGTTAGCTTCCAACGGTCGGCCGGGGGCGCGTTCCATCCGGGACGCGCCCCTCGCCTTTTCCCAACCGGAGCATCGCATGCCCGTCCGACTCCCTGCGCGCGGGATCGCCCGTCGCCTCTCCCGCACCGCCGTCGTCGCCGTCATCGCCGTCCTCGCGGCTGCGGCCGGCATCGCCCACGACCTCACCGGCAAGTGGGACTTCGAGGTCGTCACCGAGAACGGCACCGGCACGCCGACCATCACCTTCAAGCAGGACGGCGAGAAGCTCACCGGCACCTACTCGTCGCGGATGCTGGGCGAGCGCACCCTCACCGGCAGCGTGAAGGGGGATTCGTTGCGCTTCGCCCTCTCCAACACCGCGAGCCCTGACGCCGTGACGATGACCTTCATCGGCGTGATCCTCGACAAGGACACCGTGAAGGGCGTCGTGGATTTCGCGGGGATGGGAGGCGCCACCTTCAGCGGCATCCGCGCCAAGACGCCCTGAGGCGCGCTCAGCGCACGGCGTCGAGCGAGATCACGAAGACCAGCACCGCGTGCGGGGGCACCTTCTCGGTGCCCTCGCTGCCGTAGGCGAGCCGCGCCGGCACCACCAGCAGCCGCGTGCCCCCGGCGCGCATCCCGCGCATCCCCACGTCCCAGCCCCTGATCACCTGCCCCTCGCCGATCGTGAATCGCACCGGCGGCTCCGTGGGCACGCTGCGCTCCACCTCGCGCCCGTCGGCCAGGTAGAGGATGTACCCGATGGTGACCTCACGTCCGGGCGCGGCTGTGGCCCCCGACCCCACCTCGATGTCGCGCACGTAGACGCCGCTCGGCAACCGGCGCATCGCGCCGAGGTCCACGCCGAGCTCTGCCGCGAAGACCGTCCGCGCCGGATCGCCATGCGTCGCTGCGGCGGTGTCGCGCGGTGCCTGCGCGGCGAGCGCACACGGCACCGCCGCCGCGAGCAGGAGCAGGGCCGAGCGCCTCAGAGGGCCGTCGCTCCCGGGCAAACCAGCACCGGCACCGGTGACGTCCGGATCAGCTTGTCCGCGACGCTGCCGACGACGAAACGCTGCACGCCACCCAGGCCCTGGCTGGTGATCGCGATCGCGCCGGCCTCGTGCCGCGCGGCCATCGCGAGCAGCGCCCCGGTGACATCGCCGTCCACCGTGACCTCGTGGTCGAGCCTCAGCCCCTCCCGGCGGTGTCGCGCGATGAGCGGCTCGAGGTAGCCCTCGATCACCTCGCGCGCCGGGTCCCGCGCCGCCGCCTGCGCCGCGACCGCCGTCATCGGGTGGACCACGTGCGCGAGGGTGATGCTGGCCGGCGCGCCGGACACGAGTCGCTCCGCCGCGCGCAGCGCGCCCTCGGCCCGTGGCGAGCCGTCGAGCGACACCAGCACGTGCCGGAAGAGCGGCGTGCCGGCCAGCCGCTTCCCCGTGGAGCGATTGCCCGTGAGCAACAGCACGGGAACGTGCGCGAGCCGCGTCACGCGGTCCGCCACGCTGCCGAGCCAGAACCGCTTGAAGCCACCGCGGCCGTGAGTGCTCATCACGATGAGCGCGTTCCGCCCCGTGCCCGCGCGCTCCACGATCGCCTCCGCCGCCGCGCCCTCCGCGAGCACCGGTGCGACGGTGAGCCCCGACTGCTTCGCAATCCGCTTCGCGAGTCGCGTGACGTACTTCGATTGCTCCTCGCGGGCCGCGAGCTCGAGCGCGGGATCCCGCGCCGGCGCCCCGCCACCGAGCGGCAGCGGCAGCACCGGCGCGTGCGCGTGCAGGAGCGCGAGCGAGGCGC
>CAZYUL010000023.1:0-41383 GCA_964650715.1 uncultured Gemmatimonas sp.
ACGACCCGCTAGGTCTTCATCCCGATCGCCAATACTAGGTCACCTACTTCTTGCCCGCGATCGCGCGGCGCGGCCCCTTCTTGGTGCGGGCGTTCGTATGGGTGCGCTGGCCACGCACGGGGAGCCCACGGCGATGCCGGATCCCGCGGTAGGAGCCGATGTCCATCAGGCGCTTCACGTTCATCGCGATCTCGGTGCGCAGCGCGCCCTCGACGCGATACATCTTCTCGATCTCCTGCCGGAGCTTGTTCACGTCCGCGTCGGTCAGGTCCCGCACGCGGATGTCGGGGCTCACGCCCGTCGCCGCGAGGATGCGGCGCGCGAGCACGCGCCCGATGCCGTAGATGTAGGTAAGGCCGATCTCGACGCGCTTGTCGCGCGGGAGGTCCACGCCGGAAATACGAGCCATGTCGGTTAACCCTGCCGCTGCTTGTGCTTGGGATTGCGCTTGCAGATGATCCGCGTCACGCCCGCACGCTTGACCACCTTGCAGTGCTCACAGATCGGCTTCACGCTGCTGCGAACTTTCACGGGGACCCCAGAAGGCCGGAAAACGGTCGAAGTGCTTGGAACTGCCCGATTTCGGGCAGACCCACAGGATAGTGGGCGGGGACCCTTGACACAAGTGGGGTGACCGACGTGTACCGTTCGGTCCCGAACGGCGTTCAGCGCAGCGACGCGATGATCCCCTCGAGGACCGCGGCGGGGTCAGGGGCCGCGGTCACCGCGCGCCCCAACACCAGGTAGGCCGCGCCGTCCGCCGCCGCCCGCTCGGGGGTCACGACGCGGGACTGGTCGTGCGTCGCCGCGCCGGCGAGGCGCAGACCGGGCACCAGTGGCTCCAGTGCGGGGTAGGTCGCGCGAACCGCCGCGACCTCGTGGCCCGAGCAGACGACGCCCTTCGCGCGAGCCGCGTTGGCCACACCGGCAAGGCGCAACACCTCGGCACCCATCTCGGGCACCTCGCGCCCGAGCGCCAGCCCGAGTTCACGCAGGTCGCTGCTCGTCAGCACGGTGACGACCAGGATCCCCGTCGCCTCGCCACCGCCCTCGACCGCGGCCTCGACCATCGCGGCGCCGCCGTAGCCGTGCACCGTCAGCAGCGACACCCCGAGGCGCGCAGCGCTCCGCGCCGCGCCGCGGACCGTGGTGGGGATGTCGTGCAGCTTCAGGTCGAGGAACACCCGACGGCCCTGCCCCAGGAGGCGCTCGACCACCCGCGGCCCCTCGGCGGTGAAGAGCTCGAGCCCGACCTTCACGAAGTCCGCCTTCGGCCCGACACGGTCCAGCAGCGCCTCGCACTCGGCCCACGAGGGGACGTCGAGCGCGATGATCGGTTGCGCGCGGGTCCCCCTCACGACGGCCACTCGAGCGTCCCGATGAGGTCCTCGACGCGCGCGACGTCGTGCCGCGCACACCACCGGCCGAGGTCGCGCACCAGCCGCGCCGGGAGCTTCGGATCCACGAGTGCGGCGGTACCGACCATCACCGCGCGCGCGCCGGCGATCAGGTACTGCAGCACGTCGGTCGCCTGCTGGACGCCTCCGGCCCCGAACACGGGCACGGAGACCGCCTTCCGCACGCGCCAGACGGCGAGCACGCCGACCGCGAGAAGCCCGGGACCACTGACACCGCCAGAGCCGAATCCGAGCACGGGCCGCCGTCGCTCGACGTCCACGACGAGCCCCGGCATGGTGTTCACCACCGTGATCGCGTCGGCGCCGGCGTCCACCGCGATCCGCGCGGCGTCCGCGAGGTTCAGCAGCGTCGGGGACAGCTTGACCGTGACCGGGCGCGTCGTGGCGGCGCGCACACCGCGCACGACCTCCGCGAGGGCCTGCGCATCGGCGCCGAACTCGAGCCCCCCCTGGCGCACGTTCGGGCAGCTCACGTTCACCTCGTAGGCGTCATGCCCGCTCGCGGCATCGAGCCGGGACACCACCTCGCCGAACTCGTGGGCTTCGCGCCCGACGACGTTCACGAGCACCCGAGGGCCGCGCACATGCGCCGCGATCCAGGGCAGGTCCTCGCGCAGCACCGCCTCCACGCCCGGGTTCGCGAGACCCACCGCGTTGATCATCCCGCCGTCGAACTCGGCGACACGGGGCGCCGCCGCCCCCGCGCGCGGCTCGAGGCTCACCGCCTTCGTGACGAACCCGCCGAGGGCCTCGAGCGGCATCACATCCGCGAGCTCGCGACCGTAGGCGGCAGTGCCCGCAGCGAGGAGGACGGGATTGTCGAAGGTGAGGCCCGCGGCGCTCACCCGGAGGTCGGTCATCGCTGACCCGCGCGCGTGCGGCGGTCGTACTGGAGGACGTACGCCGAGGCGGCCTCGGCGATCGCGCGCGCGACGTCCGCCTGTCCCTTCTCGCTCACCATCCAGCGGGCCTCCGCCGGATTGGAGCCGAACCCGATCTCGACGAGCACGGCCGGCATGTACGAGGTCGAGAGGACCGCCAGTCCGCCCTGCTTCACGCCCCGATTCGGGCCGGGGTGGATGGTCGCGAGGTGCGTCTGCATGACGGCCGCGAGCTCGCTCGATTCGCGCAGGTGCTCGTTCCGCGCCATGTCGTTGATGATGAACGCGAGGGGATCGCCCTTCGGCGTCTCGCGCACGCCTTCGTTCGAGACGTCGTTCTCCATCGCCTCGATGTGCTTCTCGTCCTCGGTGCGCGCGGTCGAGAGGAAGAAGGTCTCGAAGCCGCGGACGGCGGTCGGGTTCCGCCAGGTGGGGTTCGCCGAGTTCACGTGGACCGAGATGAAGAGGTCGGCCTTGGCGCGGTTGGCGATGGGCCCGCGGTCATCGCGCGCGATGAGGGTGTCCGTCCGGCGGGTCATGACCACGTCGAACCCCAGCGCCTGCAGCTCGCGCTCGAGTCGCTTGGAGATCGCGAGCGTCACCTGCGACTCGGTCACCCGGCGACCATTGACGATCGCGCCCTGCATCCCGGGATCCCGCCCGCCGTGGCCGGGGTCCACGACGACGGTGTACCGGCGCGAGAGCCCGGCCGGGGCGGACGGGCGGGTCGGAGCGGCCGGTCCGGACGGAACGGTCGCCGCGGGCGTCGGCCGCGCCGCGACCGTGCTCACGGGCGTCGTCACCGTCGCGAGCGGGGTCCCGAGCGGATCCGCCGGCGCCGCGCGACGGGCGATCGCCTGGAAGAGGCGGACCTCGGTGCGCTCCCGGTCCCAGATGATGCCGATGCCGAAGCGGGGGATGATCTCGGTGAAGAGCTGGAGCGCGACGTGGGGCGCCCCATCAGTGCTCCGCGTCGGCTCCACGAGCGGAAGGGTGAAGCCATTGTAGCCGGCGAACGGGGCGCCGTCGCGCAGGTCCAGGCTCACCCCGTAGAGGCCGAGTCGCCACTGCCCGTTGCCTGTGCTGTCGAGGGATCCGCCGAGGAGTCGCGCCATGAGGTCGGCGCGGACCATGCCCCCAGATGCGCTGGGGAGCAGCGTGACCACGGTGTCCCCGGCCACACCGCGCACGCGGATGGTCCCTCCGGGCGGGGTGTCGGCCGCCCCGAGGAGTGCCGCGGTCCCGAGCAGCGCGACCAGCGCGCGCCCGCGCGCCGGGAGGAAGCGACGCTGGATCGCGCGCATCAGCGCACCCGCAGCGCGCGCTGCATCTCGCGCGCGTCGTCGCGCGCCTTGAGGTCGGCGCGCTTGTCGTGGAGCTTCTTGCCACGAGCGAGCCCGATCCGGACCTTCGCGCGCCCGTGCTTGAAGTAGAGTTCGAGTGCCACCAGCGTGAGCCCCTTCCGTTCGACCGCCCCGATCAGCTCCCGGATCTCCTTCTGGTGCAGCAGGAGCTTGCGGCTGCGAGTCGGGTCGTGGTTCCAGACATTGCCGTGGGTGTAGGGAGCGATGTGCGCGTTCAGCAGCCACACCTCGCCATCCTTGACGACGGCATAGGCGTCGCCGATCTGCGCGCGCCCGTCACGCAGCGCCTTCACCTCGGTCCCCTTCAGCACGATGCCGGCCTCCCACGTCTCGAGTATCTCGTAGTCGTGGCGGGCCCGCTTGTTCCGAGCGATCGGGACGATGGCGTCGTCGGGCGCGGCCTTGGACATCGCCCCTGAACAATGACGACTCAGCGTTGACTTGGGTATCCAGCGACCCTAAGCTTCGCGTCTCGCCGAAGTGGTGGAATTGGTAGACGCGCTGCGTTCAGGGCGCAGTGGGCGCAAGCCCGTGGGGGTTCGAGTCCCCCCTTCGGCATCTTCCCCCGGACCGCGGCCGGCGGGCCGGCCTACGCAGCCGGACCGCGGATCACGGAGGGCTTGACGTCCTCCGGCAGCGTGGCCGTCCCGTAGGCGTCGCGGAGCAGGTCCGCGGCCTCGTCGGCATACCGCTGCAGCAACTCGATCGCGTATGCCAGCGGCGACCCGGCGGTCCTGGCGCCGTCACTCGCGAAGGCGAGCAGACACCGCCCGATCCGGTCCGCGGCGGGCAGCGGACCGCCGCGCAGCTGCATCGCCTCGCGGTAGGCGAGCAGGCGCTCGTTGAACTGGCGCTCCGCCAGCTCCCGGCGGTCCACCGCGATGTTCGCGTCCTGCCCGAGCGACTCGAGGAACGTCGCCGTCAGCTCCGCGGTCGTCCGGTCGTCGAGCGCATCGCGCTGCGCCACGAGCAGTCCGAGGGCAGCGCGCGCGTACCGCAGTTCCCAGCGGGCGTGGTCCTCATCGCCGCTCGCCGCGGCATCCGCGAGCCACGCCACATCCGCGGGATCGGGCTCCCGGCGGAAGCCCTGGACGACGGCGCGCACGCGCCGCTGCCGCTCACGCGTCGCGCGCCACTCCGGGGTGAACGGGAGCGGCATCGCGCCGACTCAGGCCTGGAGCACCGGGAGGCCCACCCGCTCGCGCACCGTGGGCTCGGCCGCCAGCAGGTCCCCGAGTCGGACACCCTCGAGCACCTCGTCGATCCGTCGCTGCAGCATCATCCAGACCGGTCGGATGCTGCAGTCGCACGACTGCGCGCACCGCTCCTCGTCCAGCGGATGCGATTCGCAGTGGAGGTCGAACGTGACCAGCTCGGCGGCGGTGATGATCTCGCGGACGCTGATGTCCGCCGCGGGACGCGCGAGCGCGTACCCACCCTTCGCGCCTCGGGTGCTCTGCACGATGCCGGCACGCCGCAGCCGGAGGAGGATCTGCTCGACGTAGTCTCCGGGGAGGCGTTCGCGGGCGGCGATGTCGCGACCGGTGACGGGACCCTCGTCGGTCCGACGCGCGAGGTGCAGGGCGCAGATCACGCCGTACTCGGCCCAGGTGGTGATGCGCATGGATGGAAGATGCCCGGT
Organism: uncultured Gemmatimonas sp.; assembly: GCA_964650715.1. GTDB lineage: Bacteria > Gemmatimonadota > Gemmatimonadetes > Gemmatimonadales > Gemmatimonadaceae > Pseudogemmatithrix. Next base: position 5,306 of record CAZYUL010000023.1, read on the forward strand.
CCCCTGCCGCAGGGACAAGGGCGCCGCGTCAGTCGCCGGGGACGCCGGGCTCGGTGAGACGCCGGAGGTCGAGCACGGCGTCGGCCTCCTCGCGGCTGAGCACGCCCTCCCGCACGACGAGATCGCGCACGGGGATCCCCTCCGTGACCGACCGCTTGGTGAGTTCCGCCGCGCGCGCGTATCCGATCCGCGGCGCGAGTGCCGTCGCGAGCGCCGCCGAGCGCTCCACCCAGTGCGCGAGCATCCCCTGGTTCGCCGTGATCCCTCGGACGCATCGCTCGTCGAGGACGCGCGACGCGTTCCCGAGGATCTCGATCTCCCAGACGAGATTGTGCGCGAGCACCGGCATCATCACGTTGAGCTCGAGCTGGCCGTGCTCGGCGGCGGCGGCGACGGTGGCATCGTGCCCGATCACCTGCAGCACCACCTGGTTCACCATCTCGGGGACGCTCGGGTTCACCTTCCCCGGCATGATGCTCGAGCCGGGCTGCACCGCGGGCAGTCGCAACTCATCGAGACCCGTCCGGGGACCGCTCGCGAGGAGCCGGAGGTCGCTCGCCACCTTCCCGAGGTCCAGGGCGAGCGTCCTCCACGCCGCGCTCAGTCCCGCCGCATCGCCGAGGCTCTGCATCAGCTGGACACGATCGGCGCCCAAACGGAGCGGGAGCCTCGCGACCGTCCGCAGCTCGGCCACCATCCGCTCGGCGTACACCGGCTCCGCATTGACGCCGGTCCCGACCGCCGTCCCTCCGATCCCGAGGTCGAGCAGGTAGTCGGCGGCCTCCCGCACCCGACGCGCGCCCCGCTCGAGCGACCCGGCCCAGCCGGCGAACTCCTGCCCGAGGCGGATCGGCATCGCGTCCTGCAGGTGCGTCCGGCCGGCCTTCACGAATCCGTCGAAGGCGGCGGCGCGTTCCCTCAGGGAAGCAGCGAGGCCGTCCACCGAGGCGAGCGCCGGCACGAGCGCCTCGAGCGCCGCGAGGCGGATCGCCGTGGGGATCACGTCGTTGGTGGACTGCGCCATGTTGACGTGGTCGTTCGGGTGCACCGGGTCGTACGTCCCGCGCGGCCTGCCGAGCCGATGGTTGGCGAGGTTCGCGAGCACCTCGTTCACGTTCATGTTGAGCGACGTGCCCGCGCCTGCCTGGAACACGTCCACGACGAACTGGTCGCGATGCGCACCACCGAGGACCTCGTCGGCCGCGGCGACGATCGCATCCGCGCGCTGCGCATCGAGGCGTCCCGTCCCCCGATGCACCGACGCCGCGGCGCGCTTGATGCGCACCACGGCGTCGACGATCCTCGGATGCACCCGCATGCCGCTGACCGGGAAGTTGGCGACCGCGCGAGCGGTCTGGGCGCCGTACCACGCGTCCGACGGCACCTCGACCGCGCCAAGTGGGTCATGCTCGACGCGGGGCCGGTCGGTCACGGCGCGGGCGGCGGTTGTATCGGCCGGGAGAAGGTCGAGGCCAGCACGACCTGGGTGCGGGTGTCCACATCCAGCTTCGTGTGCCGGAGGCGGGTCGCCTCGGTCTCCCGGAGGTCGCCGACCGAGTTACGCCATCCCCCGAGCAGGCCCGCCGGGATCAGATGGCTGCCGTCGTCCACCAGGCCGCAGAAGACCTGCTGGTTGAGCAGCCCGGTGTTGGTACCAGGCGCGCTGTAGCGGAGCGAGAAGCTCATGAGCGAGCCCGGTTCCGGAGCCGGGGTCCAGACGAGTTCGAGGTTCTCGCCTTCCGCGGGCACGGTGACCGGATCGTGGTCGAACGCCTCCGCGGTGCGCACGGTGACATTGACCGCGGGATAGTTGGTCCCGTTGCCGGGGATCTGCATCTGCACGGTGTCGCCCGGCGTGAACTCGATGCCGGTCGCGAGGTCGGTCTTGTACCAGATGTACGAGCCCAGGGTGTCCGGCGTCAGCAACTCGGTCCGGCCGGGAAGGAGCATCGAGATCGCGTCGCCGACGCTCATCGTCGCGATGTTCGTCCCGCCGACCGGGCCGAATATCGAGATGAAGCACGTATCGGTCGCGACGACGTTGAAACCGGCGTTCGTCTTGTCGTAGAACGTCGCGAGCGGCTTCGCCACGAAGTCCGCGGCGGACTCGTAAGTCTCCATCACGATCATCCCGAGGCGGCCATTCGGGGCCTCGAGGGTGGTGTCAAGGCAGGCGACGGTGGCAGGGAGGACCGCGGCCATCGCGAGCAGTCGAAGACGCATGGAAAGGGCGTGTGAAGGACGGGAGCAGGCGTACGGGACCAAGATACATACCCCGACGCCCGATGGGATGTTACGCGCCGAGCACCCGGGCAGCCCCGGTCAGGAACGGGTTCGTGGCGCGTTCGCGGCCGATCGTGGTGGCTGGACCGTGTCCGGGATGCACGACGGTCTCGGGTGGGAGCGTGGCCAGGCGTGCGAGGGATCGTGCGAGTGCCGAAGGATCCGCCAGCGGCAAGTCGGACCGTCCGATCGACCCGGCGAAGAGCAGGTCGCCGCTGAAGCAGTGCCCCCCGCCGATGAAGGCGACGTGCCCCGGGGCGTGACCGGGGAGGTGCCACACCTCGAACGCGTGTGGCCCGGCGTGCACCACCTGGCCTTCCGCCAACCAGCCGTCCGGCGGGCCGGGCTGTTCGAAGGGGATGCCGTAGGCGCCGGCGGCGCGCGCGCCGTAGGCGTACACCGGGAGGTCCGCCGCGTGGAGCATCACGGGGATCCCCGGCCAGCGACGGCGCAGCGGCTCGATCGCCCCGATGTGATCGAGGTGGGCGTGGGTGAGCCAGATCGCGCGGACCTCCGCCCCGCTCCCTTCCACCATCCCCGCGAGCTCATCGGGCTCGTCCCCCGGGTCGATCAGCACGCCCTCGCGCGTCGCGGGGTCGTGGAGGAGCCAGCAGTTCTCCTCGAACGGCCCGACGACGCGGACGTCGACCCTCATCCCGCGGCGGCGAGCATCGGCTGCGGCGCCGGGGCCGGCTGCCCGCTCTTCCTGGCGGTGAGGTACTTCTCCACCGCGATCGCCGCGGTCGTCGCATCGCCGACGGCGGTCGTGACCTGCCGCGTCAACTGCGCCCGGAGATCCCCCGCCGCGAACAGCCCGGGGATCGAGGTCTGCATGTTCGCGTCGGTGATGAGGTAACCGCTCGCGTCGTGCCGGACGTGGTCCTTGACGATGCCCGAGTTCGGCTTGAATCCGACGAAGATGAAGATCCCGGTCGCCTCGAGGTCGCGGACGGCACCCGAGCGCACGTCGCGGAGCCGCGCGTGCGTCATGAGGCCATCCCTTCCGGCGATCTCCTCCACCACGGTGTCGGTGATGACCTCGATCTTGGGATTGGCGAAGGTGCGCTGCTGGATGAGTCTCGAGGCCCGGAAGGTGTCACGCCGATGCACCAGGAACACCTTCTGCGCGTACCGCGTGAGGAAGTCCGCCTCCTCGAGCGCCGCGTCGCCGCCGCCGACGACGATGATCGTGTGTCCCTTGTAGAAGGCGCCGTCGCAGATGGCGCAGTAGGAGACCCCCTTCCCGGCGTACTCGAACTCCCCGGGGACCTCGAGCTTCACCGGGGTGCCCCCGGCCGTGACGATCACCGCGGGGGAGCGATAGACGTCCCCGTTCTCGACGGTGGTCTCGAAGGTCCCATCCCCCGCCCGGCGCACCGACTCCACCGGCGTCGAGGTGCGGATCTCCGCGCCGAACTTCTCGGCATGCGACTGGAACCGCGTCGCGAGCTCGTGCCCGAGGATGCTCTCGAAGCCGATGTAGTCCTCGACCAGCTCGGTATTGAGGAGCTCGCCCCCGGGGAAGCCCCGCTCCAGCACCACCGCCTTCAGCATCGAGCGCCCGGCGTAGAGACCCGCGCACATCCCCGCGGGACCGGCCCCGATGATCACCACTTCGTAGTCGTGCGTCGCCAATTCGTGCTCCGTTCGCGTCGTCGTCCGTTGCGCTGCGGTCCGCAATCTAGCGCGGCGCCACCGCGGCTCCACGGGCGCGACGCTGCGCGTTCCCCATCTCCTCGATATCGGCGAGCAGCCGCTTCGCGTCGTAGACGATCCCGTCCTTGATGGTCCACCGCACCCCGCCGTAGGTCTCGACCTTCCCGGTCTCGTCGTTGAGGCGGAACCAGCCGGTCCCGTACAGCACCTTGAGGTTCTTGAACGGGTTCGCGTCCACGATCGCGAGGTCCGCCAGCATCCCCGGCTCGACCACGCCGTACTCGATCGGCTTCCCGGCCGGCTTGAAGATCGTCTGCGCCGCGTGGTAAGTACCCGCGCGGATCGCCTCCCCCGGGTAGAACCCCGCCTCCTGCAGCAGCTCGAGCTCCTCGATCGTCGAGAAGCCGGGGGTGTTGTAGATGAACCCGGCATCCGAGCTCGCCGTCACCCGTCCGCCGAGGTTCTTGTAGTCGTTGAGGAAAATCATCCAGACGCGGTAGAAGTTCCGCCACGCGACCTCGTCCTCGGTGGTCCAGTCGAAGAAGTAGGATCCGTGGTTGCTCCGGTCGGGTGTGTAGAAGTCCCAGAGCGACGGGATCGTGTACTTCTCGTGCCAGGGTGCGCGCATCCGCTTCATGACGTCGCGGCCGGTCAGGTACGTCGTCATCGTCGGGTCGAGGGTGACGTCGCGCGCGAGCAGGTTCTTGAGCAGCGCGTTCCACTTCTCGCTCCGCGGCGTCACCAGGCTCCACTGTCGCGCGACCTGCCCGAAGCGCACCTGCTCGTCGGCGAGGTTCGCGTCGCTCGGCCACGGCTGCACCTGGTGCTCGTCGTACATCGCCTCGAACAGGCCGTAGAAGTGGGTGACCGAGCCCAGGCCGAGCTTCGTCGCGTGCTCGACGTTCATCTGCGCCACGCCGCTCTGCTGGAGGTGCGCGGTGGTGCCGAGGCCGAGTCGCTTGGCCTCGTCGAGATACGCGGCCATCAGGTCGGGGCGTTCCGCGCCGAGCTTGAGCCCATCGGCGCCGTTCTCCTTCGCCCAGCGGACCCAGCTGCGGGCATCCTCCGGCGTGCGCGGGACGCCGCGGCCCCATCCGGTCCCCGGCCGCTGGTAGACCACGTACCGCGGCGCGGTGATCTCGTTCCTCGCGCTCCGCTCACGCTCGCTCGTCGAGTAGGCGAAGCTCCCGAATGGCACCCCGCGCACCGTGGTGATGCCGTGCGCGAGCCAGAGCTTGTTGTAGTACTCGCTCTCCGGCGCCTTCTGCTGCGTCCCCTGGTGCACGTGGAGGTCCACCAGCCCGGGCATCAGGTACATCCCGTTCGCGTCGATCTCGCGGGTGGCGCCGCGCGGGCGTCGGCTCTCGTCGATCCGGACCCGCGGATAGCCCACGTTCGCGATCTGCACGATCCGATTCCCCTCGACCACCACATCCACCGGGCCGCGGGGCGCGCTGCCGTAACCATCGATGAGGTTCACGCCCCGGATGATCAGTCGCTCGAACGGCCCCTCTCCCTCCCGGCGGGCGGGTGCGGGATTCGGGTCCTCCCGTCGCTCTGCGCGCTGCCGGCTCGCGATCAGGGTGTCGGTTGGCGCGGGCGCCGCGGGGCGCCGCTGCGCTGCCAGCGGCTCCGCGACGAGGACGAATGCAAGGAACGCGTGAAGACCGTGACGGGGCGCGCGGAGCATCGGTAGGGCGGCTCGACGGGGGTGGTGGGAGCGGAGCGGAGGCTGTTACGTACGCTCCGCGTCCGCGGCGCCGCCAGCCCGTCCCCCCACCCTCCCTCGACTCCTCGGTGTCACTCGGCTCCCGCTCCCGCCATCGGCCTGCGTCGGTGACCCTCGCACGCCGCGCCGTCGTCGCCGCTCTCGGCGCCCTCACCGCCTCCGGCGCTCTCGGCGCATCGAGGCCGTTGCGTGCCCAACAGGCCACGGTGCCGGTGCCTTCGGCGCAGGAGCGGAAGGTCATGGTCGCTCGCCGCGCGAACGGACCCATCGTGCTCGACGGGCGACTCGATGAGCCGGCGTGGGGGACCGTCGCGCCCGCGACCGGCTTCGCGAAGGTGCGCCCGACGTTCGAGCGCCGGACACCGTACGAGAGCGAGGTCCGGATCCTCTACACCGACGCCGCGCTCTACATCGGCGCCTACAATCGCGATTCGAGCGGTGTGCTCGACGAGCTCCGGCTCCCCGACCTGCGACGCGATGCCAACCCGGGCGACATCGACGTCTTCGCGGTGACGCTCGGCCCGATGGGGGATGGGCGTACGGTGTTCGCGATGCAGGTCTCCCCGCTCGGGTCGCTCACCGACATCCAGGCCTTCGATGGCGGGGCGAGTTTCTCGTTCTCGTGGGACACCCGCTGGAGCGCGCGCACGACGCGGAGCGACTCGGGATGGGTCGCGGAGATCGAGATCCCGTGGAGTTCCATCCGGTACGCGCCGGGATCCACGCGCTGGGACATCAACTTCACGCGCAACACGCGGCGGGCCCTGCACTGGAGCGCGTGGATGCCCTTCCCGGCCCAGTTCTCGTCCTGGCGCCTCGACTACGCGGGGATCCTCGATTCCCTCCAGCCGCCGCCGCCCGGACGCAACGTCCGCACGAGGCTCTACGGGCTCACGGAGTCGGTGCGCAGCGCGGCGACCGGCCCGGACTTCAGGACGGACGGCGAGGTCGGCGGGGAGGTCATCTGGGCGCCGACGGCCAACAGCGTCCTCGAGGCGACGATCAACACCGACTTCGCGCAGGCGGACGTCGACCGGCAGGTGGTGAACCTCACGCGGTTCAGTGTCTTCTTCCCGGAGCAACGGCAGTTCTTCCTGGAGAACGCGGACCTACTCAGTGCGGGGGGCGTGAACCTCGCCGGGATGAACGGGCCACCGGCGCCCTTCGTCGTCCAGCCGTTCTTCACCCGGCGGATCGGCCTGGGTGGCGACGGGACCCCGCGTCCGATCGACGGCGGCGTGCGATACGGCTATCGCAGCGGACGGTTCGCCGCGGGCGCGCTGGCGATGCGCCAAGGTGGGATGGGGGCGTCCGACACCGACGCCGGCACCTTCGGCGTCGCGCGCGCCAGCGGGTTCCTGGGTCAGAGCACCCGGATCGGCGGTCTCCTCGCGCTCCGCGACCTCGACGCCGACCTCCCCGGCGGCTCACGCAATGTCGTCTCCGCGGTGGATGCCTACGCGAGGCTGAGCCCGCAGACGCAGGTCGCGGCGATGATCTCGACGTCCAGCACCGATGTGGCGACGGGTGCCGCCGCGACCTACGGCATCGGCTACAACACTCGGGACGTCGCGCTCGGCCTCAATGGCGCCTACGTCGGCAGCGACTACCTCCCCTGGACCGGGTTCGTGTCTCGACCCGACGTGCTCTTCAGTGGCGCCTACGGCGCATACGCGTTCCGTCCACAGGCTCGGCTGCCGGGTGTGGTGTGGATCCGCCCGATGGCGGTCGTGAACGTCTTCCACGGCGCGAGCGACCGGCGGTTCGACGAGGGGTCGCTCTCCCTCTCGACCGAGGTCCAGCGCCGGACGGGCGCGGCGGTGTCGCCCTTCGTTACCCGCGAGTTCCAGCGCCCCGAGAGCGGGATCCTCGTCTCCGGCGTCACCGTCGCCCCCGGGGAACACGACCACTGGCGGTACGGCGTGGACCTGCGGAGCGACCAGAGTGCGCGGCTCGCGATCGCCGCGGGCCTCTCGAGCGGGGAGTTCTTCGACGGACGGCTCGACCGCGTCGCACTGAACGCCCGCTGGTCCCCGAGCCCCTACCTCTCCGCGCGCGCGACCTACGAGGTGAACCGGGTCCGCGCGCTCGGGACCGTCGACTCGAGCTTCGTCACGCACCTCGCCGGGCCCGAACTGCGGGTATTCCTCAACCCGCGCGTGCAATGGAGCGCGTTCTACCAGTACAACACCGCGATCGAGCAGGGCTCGCTCAACGCCCGGTTCAGCTGGGAGTTCACCCCGCTCTCCTACCTCTTCGTCGTGTACAACGACCAGCAGCCGCTCGACGCCGGTCCGATGACGCGGTCACGCTCGCTGATCGTGAAGCTCAGCTGGCTGCACCAACTCTGAGGGTCGCCCCCGGGTCCCCGATCGCGAGGACGGCCAGGGCCCCGTGGCAGTGTGAGACGGTCCCGACGAGGACCTCCGCGGCGCGTCCCGCCGCGGCGTCGGTCACGAGTCGGTCGGCCGCGACAACGTCCGAGACGTCGAACATCCCGACGCCGTACGCCCGGTGCGCGCAATGGAACACTGCGGGTCCCTCCAAGCGCCGTCCTCTCAACCGCTCGGTCTCGACGAACGCGCGTACGGTCGGGGGAAGGCTCCACGCCCGTGGTCCGCGCGTGTGCGGACAGGTCCGCGGCTCGACGCAGTTGATCGGACACTCCCAGGTCGCGAAGCTCACATAGCGGGTGCCATCGTCGCCGGTCCGCTGCCAGGGCACGTCGAGCGCCCCGACGAGCGGGCCGACGCGGATGTCGCGCCCGGGCCACCGACGCCGCGCGCGGGAGACGAGCCAATCCGCCATCAGGTGGGGCATCAGCGGCGACGGGACGATCGCGTGCGGGGCGCGCGGCTCCGCCGACGCATCCGCGAGTGCGCCGAGGTACTCGCCGAAGAAGAGGTGCCAGTCGCGCGTGACCAGGGTCGCGTCGCCCGGATCCCGCGAGACGGCGCACGCGGGGTCGCGATCCACCACGACGAGCCGCTCCCACGCGATCGCCCCCGCGTCACGCGCGCGCCGGAGCTGCCGGACGTAGTAGGAGCCGTAACACCCGCCCCCGACGACGACGATGTCGCCGTACGCCATCAGCGTCCCGCGCGGCGCCCCGCGACGCGGGCGTCCTGCCGCTCGAGCCAGTCGACGGGCACTCGCATCGCCCCCAGCACGCGGCTCCCGCCGGTCGCCCCGTGCCAGTCGGAGCCGCCGCTCCGCTCCAGCCCGAAGTGGTCCGCGAGCGCGCCGAGCCGCGCGACGTCCTCGGCGGAATGACTCGGGTGGCGGACCTCGAGGCCGTCGAGACCGTGCGCGACCAGCGGCTCGATCCGCTCGCGTCGCCCATCGGCGCCCGGGTGCGCGAGGACGGCGATCCCGCCGGATGCGTGGATCAGCGCGATCCCCTCCCCCACCTCCAATCGCTCCTTCTCCACGTAGGCGGGTCGCCCGGCGGCGAGATACCGGTCGAAGGCCTCTCGCGAGTCGCGGACGTGTCCGCCGGCGATCAGGGCCTTGGCGACATGCGGTCGCCCGAGGGCGGCATCGCCGGCGGCGGCGAGCACGGCGTCCATGCCGAGGGGCACGCCGATCGCCGCGAGCCGCTCGACGATCGCGATCGCGCGGGCGCGCCGTCGGTCGCGGAAGACTTCGAGCCGCCCCTGGAGGAGCTCCACGTCCCGGATGTGCAGGCCGAGGAGGTGCAGTTCGGTGGCATCCTGGTGGACGCTCAGCTCGACGCCGGCGACGAGCCGGAGCCCGAGTTCGTCGGCGGTGCGCTGCGCCTCGCCGATGCCGGCGAGCGTGTCGTGGTCGGTCAGTGCGAACGCCGCGAGTCCGGCCGCGTGCGCGGCGCGTACCGCGTCCGTCGGCGTGGCGATCCCGTCCGATGCCGTGGAGTGCGCGTGCAGGTCCACGTGGGGGGCGGCCGTGGCCGACCCCGGGTCAGCGATCACGTGGCGTAACCGGCCTCGGGCGAGGTCGCACTCGGCTGGGACATCGCGAACAGCCGACGCAACTCGGCGTCGCCGAGCTCAGCGAGCGACTGCTCGCGCGAGGTGGTGGCGGTCGGGCGATAGCGGGTCAGGCGCACCTCGCGCTGGTCGGCGGCGCCGTGCACGAAGATGAGCCCGAACTCGTCGGCGTCGTACTGCGTCACGTAACCGCTCGGGTAGACCTGCCAGGTGCGGCCATCGATCTCCACGCGACGAGTCGGCATCAGGTGAACTCCACTGAGGAATAGATGCGCGCGGCGTCGAGGAGCTTCTCCGGCGCGGCCGCATGCGCGGCGGTGAGGGTGGCGATGTCGGGCGCCTCGACGAACTCGACGAACGCCCCCGGGATCGCCTGCTCCTCGAAGACCCAGAACCGGCATCCCGCCCCGGTGAAGTGCGCCTGCTTCCCCTTGAGCCTCTCGACGTACCTGGGGCGGTCGGCGGCGGGCACGAGGGTCCGGTGGATCGTCAGGAGGCGTGGCATCCTAGGCCGAGACCGACTCCAGCGTCCGCTTGAGGTCGGCCATGAACCGGTCGGCATCGGCGCCATCCACCACGCGATGGTCGAAGCTCAGCGAGAAGTAGGCGCAGGTGCGGATCGCGATCGTGTCCTCCCCGTCGGGTCCGGTGATGACCTTCGGCCGCTTCTCGATCGCGCCGAGTCCGAGGATCGCCGTGGTCCCGACGGGGATGATCGGGGTCCCCATCAGCGAGCCGAAGACCCCCGGGTTCGTGATCGTGAACGTCGCGTCCTGCACGTCCATCGGGCTCAGCTTCTTCGAGCGCGCGCGCGCCGCGAGGTCGTTGGCGCCGCGGGTCAGTCCCGTCAGGTTCAGCCCGTCGGCGTCCTTCAGCACCGGGACGATCAGGCCTGTCGGGTCGAGCGCGACCGCGATGCCGACGTTGTACCGCTTGCGGAGGATCACGTCGGTGCCGCTGACGGTCGCGTTCAGCACCGGGTGCCGCCGGAGGTTCTCGACCACCGCGCGGATGATGAACGGGAGGAACGTCAGCTTCTGGCCCGTCTCGCGCTCGAACTCGGCGCGGGTCTGCTGCCGCAGCTTGGCGATCCGCGTGAGGTCGATCTCGAAGAAGCTGGTGACGTGCGCCGCGACCTGCTTGGCCTGGCGCATGTGGTCGGCCGTGAGTCGGCGGATCTTCGACATCGGCTCCACGACATCGCCGGGCCAGGGCGCGAACGTCGGGTCCGCCACGTGACCGCTGGCCGGCACCGCGATGGTACCTGGCAATCCCGCGGGCACCGTCGGCGTCGCCGGCGACCGCGGACCCCGCTCGAGGTACTCGACGAGGTCCTTCTTGGTGACGCGACCGGCGAGTCCGCTCCCGCGGAGGGCGGTGATGTCCACGCCGGCCTCCGCCGCCATCCGCCGCACCAAGGGCGAGGACTTGGTCCGGAGCCGCTCCTCGAGCGGGTCGCCGTTGCCGGAGGAACGCGGGGCCGGCGCCGCCGCGGGGCCCGAGCCCGGAAGCGCCGACGGAGCTGGGGACACCGAGGCCGCAGCCGACGCCGCAGGCGCGGGTGGCGTGGCGGGTGCCGTCGCGGGCACCGGGACGGCCGGAGCCGCGATCGCCGCCCCCTTCTCCGTCTCGATCCGCGCGACCACCGCGTTCACCGGGACCGTCGTCCCCTCGTGGACGATGATCTCGGCGAGGACTCCGGCCGATGGCGCGGGGATCTCCGCGTCCACCTTGTCGGTGGAGATCTCGAAGATGGGTTCGTCGCGCTTCACGTCGTCGCCGACCTTCTTGAGCCACCGCGAGAGGGTCCCCTCGGCGATAGACTCACCCATCTGCGGCATGATCACGTCCACACGGGCCACGTCAGTACCTCGGTCAGAACTCGTCGTCCGTGGTCCCGCCCGGCGACGGCGGGCGCCGCAGGGCCGAGACCACGAGCCAGGGGAGGGTCAGCGCGCCGATGCCGGCGCCGACCGCCGCATAAATGTACCAATCGCACGTCGGGATGCCGTCACATCGCGGGGCCCGCGTGAGGTAGGCGACCATCTTGGAGACCAAGACGGCGATCATCGCGCCGGAGAGCCCGCCCACCCACGCCATGAAGCAGCCGATCCCGACCGTCCTCGCGAGCGAGGGCGCGCCGGCGTCCGGCGCCCGAGGCGTCCCGGGGTCGGCGCTCACCAGGCCGCCAGCCGACGGGCGGCGAGGACGATGTCGGCGACCTGCGGCAGGACGAAGTCCTCGAGCGCCGGCGCGTACGGGAGGGGGATGTCGTGCGCGGTCACGCGGAGCACCGGTGCATCGAGGTGCGCGAAGCAGGTCTCGTTGACCCGCGCCGTGATCTCCCCCGCGATACCGCCCGTCCTGGTGTCCTCGTGCACGACGAGCAGGCGATTGGTCCTGCGCACCGAGGCGAAGATCGCCTCGTCGTCGAGCGGCGCGAGGGTCCGCAGGTCGATCACCTCGACCTCGAGCCCATCCTCGCGGGCCAGCTGCTCGGCGGCCTCCAGCGCCTTCCACACAGTCGCGGCGTAGGTGACGATGGAGAGGTCCCGGCCCGGACGCGCCGTGCGCGCCTTGCCGATCGGCACGACGTGGTCGCCGGCAGGCATAGTGCCCTTGGTGCGGCGGTAGAGGTTCTTGTGCTCGAAGAAGAGCACGCAGTCGTCGTCACGGATCGCGGCCTTCATGAGACCCTTCGCGTCCTCGGCGGTGGCGGGATAGACGACCTTGAGTCCCGGCGTATGGATGAAGCCCGCCTCCGGGTTCTGCGAATGGAACGGTCCGCCGCGCACGTACCCGCCGCTCGGCCCGCGGACGACCATCGGACAGGGGAGGAACGCCCGGTACCGCGCCGTCGCGACGTAGTTGGTGAGCATGTCGTACGCGTTCGCGATGAAGTCGATGAACTGCATCTCGACGACGGGACGCATCCCCATGTGCGCCGCGCCGGCGGCCGCCCCGACGATCGCGACCTCGGAGATCGGCGTATCGATGACTCGGGGCTCGCCGAACCGCGTCATCAGCCCCTCGGTCACCTTGAAGGCGCCGCCATACGCGCCGATGTCCTCGCCCATGAGGAAGACGTCGGGATCGCGCTCCATCTCCTCGACGAGCGCCTCTCGGATCGCCTCGAGGTATGTGATCTCGGCCATCAGGCGTCCCCTCCCTTGGAGACGTCCCACGTGCCCCAGCCCTCGGCACGCTCGCGCCCGAGGCCCGAGGTGTCCACCCCATCGCGGAACCAGAGCGGTCGCTCACTGGGCGGATCCGCGTACACCCCGCGCAGCGCATCGAGCGGCTCGGGGGGACCCGAGCGCTCGGCGATGTCGGTCGCCTGGTCCACCTCGGCGACGACCTTCGCGTCGAGGTCCGCGAGCGCGGCGGCGCTCACCCGCTCGATGTCCAGGAGCACGCGGGCATAGCGGTCCAGCGGGTCGTTCTCGCGCGCCCACTGCTCGATCTCGCCGTCGGGGACATACGACTGGTTGTCGTGCTCGGCGTGCCCCTTGCGGCGATACGTGATGAACTCGAGCAGCGAGACCCCCTCCCCTGCGCGCGCGCGGTCCACCGCGCGCTTGGTGCAGTCGTAGACGGCGAGGACGTCGTTGCCGTCCACCTGCTCGCCGTACACGCCGTACCCGATCGCCTTGTCCACGAACTGCCTCGCCGCGGTCTGCTTCGACGTGGGCGTCGAGTAGGCGTAGCCGTTGTTCTCGACGACCACGACGAGCGGGAGGCGCTGGACGGCGGCGAAATTGATCCCCTCGTGGAACGCCCCCGTGCTCGTCGCACCGTCGCCGACGTAGACGAGCCCCACGCGGTCCTGGCGGCGCATCTTGAACGTCATCGTCACGCCAGCCATCACGGGCACCATGTCACCGAGGGGCGATATCTGCCCGAGGAACCCTCGGTGCCCCTCACCGGGACCGAGGTCGCCGAAGTGGATGTTGAGCTCGCGTCCGCGCGTCGGCGAGTCCCCCTTCGCCATGTACTGGCGGAGGATCTCGAGCGGCGTGGCGCCCTTCACGAGCATCGCCCCCATGTTCCGGATGAGCGGCGACATCACGTCGCGCGGCTCGAGGGCATAGCAGGCGCCGACCGCGTCGGCCTCCTGGCCGAGCGAGCGGAAGAGCCCCCCGACGACCTTGGTCTGGCGGTAGAGCGCGACGAGCCGTTCCTCGAGGGTCCGGGTGAGTCGCATCCAGTAGTAGAGCTCGAGCTTGCGCTCGATCGGGAGGCGGTCGCCCAGGTGCTCCCCGCCAGGGCCGTCGGCGGCCCGGCGGCGACGAGCGCTCATCAGTACGCGGGGGCGAACGAGTGCGTCGCGTCCACCTTCTTGTGGAGCTCGACGAAGAAGCGCTTCACGTTCCGGTCGAGGCGGCTCTCCCCCATCTGGTCGCTGCGCGCCTCGACGAAGGTGTAATGGCCGCCCTCCATCCGCACGGAGAGCTCGAGGGTCGCCGGGACCTCGGGGGTGCCGACGACCCCCTTCCAGGTGCGCGAACGGGGCCCCTCACCCGCCGGCCGGAGTCCGATCGTGGGGAAGAACGCATCGGCCGTCGCGAGGACGACGTCGGGGTGGAGCGAGGTGCGATGGAAGTGGAGCACGGAAGGGGATGGAGGATGGGAGTGAGCTTGGACCGCGAGCGGCGACCTCAATCGTCCGATGGCCCCGGGGCGACCTCATTCAGCACCTGCTGCCGCCAGTCGAGCGTCCGCTGGAGCGCCTTGGTCGAGTCGCGCCGGAACTGGATGCCGATCGCCCACTCGCCCGCGGTGACGAAGGTGATCGTGGCGCGGTAGGTACCGGCCTCCGGCCCGTACGTGAAGCCGTCGTGGCTGGTCGCGCGATCCGCGTTCGTCGCGAAGATCCGGCCTTCGCCGTTGACGATCGGCTCCTTCGTCTCCTTGTCCTTCACCACGATGGTGTACGTGATGCGCTCGAGCGCGCGCGGTGGCACCATGTCCGGGAGGACCCGGAACTCGAAGTCCTCGGTGGCGAGCCGCACGACCCCCGGTTGCTCGCCGGGTCCGCAGCTGGTGAGGATCGCACCGAGCAGCGCGATCGGGGTGAGTGTCCTGAGTAGCCGGTTCCGCATCGGATCTCCCTCGCACGACGGGCACCGCGCCCGTCAGTCGTCCATCGCCTTAAGATAGCCGCTCTCGCGGGCGACGTGGAGAATGCGCTGGGCCACCGTCACCAGCGCCGAGCCGGCCAGGAGGATCACGACGCCGCGCAGCACCCACCCGTCCAGCGCCAGCCCGAAGAACGCGGGGGGCGCGGCCAGGAGGACGATCCGCTCGGGCCGCTCGAGCCACCCCACCCCCTTCATCGTCACGCCGAGCGGCTCCGCGCGCGCCCGGGTGTACGAGGTGAGGAACGTGGCGGCCAACGCCACCAGCGCGACGATGACCATCGCGACCGAGCGGTGCGGCCCGCTGGTGGCGTAGAACACGAGGAGGCCGCCGAAGAGGAATGCGTCGGCGACGCGGTCGAGGGTCGAGTCGAAGAACGCCCCGAAGGGCGATGAGGTCCCCGTGCGCCGCGCGACGGCGCCGTCCACCACGTCGAAGAACGCGGTGAGCCCGAGTGTCCATCCGGCGATCCGGATGTGCCCGGCGGCGAAGAGTGCGCCGACGAGTCCCGCGCATCCGGTGCCGAGGACGGTGATGAGGTTCGGGGGGACCCGGCGCCGCACGCACCACTCGATGATCGGCTCGACGAGGCGCATGTACCCCGCGACGATCCCCCGCCAGAGCGCGAGCACTCAGTACAGCAGGTAGGGCCGCACGCGCCGTTGGAACGCCACCACCTCCACCTGCATCCGGTCGATCACCTCGTCGGGGTCGCCGCCGGCGAGGATGGCCTCCCGCGCGGCGGCGACGCCGAACCGGAGGTCGAAGGTCCGCGCGTTGAGGCGCATCGAGTCGGCGTGCGCCCGGCCCAGCGCCCAGAGGATCGACGCCCCGACGCGGCCCATCGAGGCGCTGTTGCGCTCCTCGACGACGATCCGGACCCCGGGGATCTCGCGGTCGGCGAACTTGGCGTCGCCAGGCCGGCGCGGCGTGAAACGCTCGGTCTCGAACCGGACGCCGGGGAGTCCGCGGTCATTGAGGAGATCGGCGACGCGGCGCGCGTCGAGCCAGGGCGCCCCGAACCGCTGGAACGGCCGGTCGGTCCCGCGACCGACGCTGAGGTTCGAACCCTCGAAGGGGACGAGCGCCGGGTACGTCGTGGCGCTCGCGAGCGAGGTCATCGACGGCGATGGGACGACCCAGGGCAGTCCGGCGTCGTCCCACCACTGCGCGCGCCTCCACCCGGAGGCCCGCACGACGGTGAGTCGCACGTCGATCGGCAACTCCGCGGCGAACATCCGCGCCATCTCCCCCATCGTCATACCGTGCCGCAGGGGGGCCGGGTATAATGCGTAGGCCTGCCCGCGGCGGTCCTCGGTGGGGTCACCGGCGTAGGCGAGGGTGGCGTCGAGCAGTGGCGCCTCGGCGCGGCCGCCGAGGGGGTTCGGGCGGTCGAGCACGATGAAGGGGATCCCCACGCGCGCCGCGGCGCGCATGCCGTAGACCATCACGCCGACATACGTCCACGTGCGCGTCCCGATGTCCTGCAGGTCGAAGACGAGCGCATCCACGTCCCGGAGCAGGGAGTCGGGCGGCGGGACCGTCTCGCGGCGGTACAGGGAGTGCACCATCAGGCCGGAGCGTTCGTCGCGCACGTCCGGCAGGTTGGTGACGTCCTCGGTGCCCCGGATCCCATGCTCGGGCGAGAAGAGCCGGACGAGCGTGACGTTCGCCCGCTTCACGCGCGGATCGTTCATCAGCAGGTCCACATCGGAGGCGCCATCGGCGTCCACTCCGGTGTGGTTGGTGATCAGGGCGATGCGCCGACCCGCGATCACGTGGAGCGAGTCCTCCAGCAGCACGGTGATGCCGGGTTTCACCGGCGCGGTGCCGCGGGAGCCCTCGCGCGCCGGGCCGCGCGGCTGCGCCCCCGGTGGCGCCGCGCACGCGGCGGTCGTCAACAGGAGCAGCGCGAGGCCCCTCCCGCCCATCCCCATCCTCTCGTGATGTCGCACGCGTCGCTCCTCCGTTCCGCCGGGATCGCCGGCGCCCTGGTCACGCTCTCCTGTGCCCCGTTCGTCGGCACCGGCACCCCCGCCCCGGTCGCGGGTCGTCCGGCGCTGACCGACGTCACGCCCTCGCTCACCGCCCCACTGCCGCCGGCGGCCCAGCAGTGGATCGAGACCACGCTGGCCTCGATGAGCCTCCGCGAGCGCGTCGGGCAGATGGTGATGATCTGGGTGCTCGGGGATTATACCAGCACCACCGACTCGACGTTTGCCGCCGCCCTCGACCGGATCGAACTCGACCACGTCGGGGGCGTCGTGATGTCGCTCGGTTCGCCGATCGAGGTGGCGGCGAAGGTGAACGCGATGCAGCGGCGCGCGCGGGTCCCCCTCCTGATCGCGAGCGACGTCGAACCCGGGCTCGGGCGGCTCGAGGGCGGGATCTTCCTCTCCGGCACCCTCACCGGCGGCACGGCCACGGTTCTGCCGAGCAACATGGCGATCGGGGCGACGGGGAACCCGGAGCACGCGCGGGTGGCGGGGCGCATCACGGGGCGCGAGGCCCGCGCGGTCGGGATCCACCTCGCCTTCGCGCCGACCGTGGATGTGAACAACAACCCACGCAACCCGGTCATCAACGTCCGGTCCTTCGGCGAGGATCCGCGCGCCGTGGCCGCGATGAGCCGGGCCTTCGTCGAAGGGGTGCAGGAGGCCGGCGTCGCCGCCACCGTCAAGCATTTCCCGGGACACGGCGACACCGACATCGATTCCCATCTGGCCCTGCCGATCATCAAGGCCGACCGGGCGCGCCTCGACACCCTCGAGCTGCTGCCGTTCCGCGAGACGATCAAGGCGGGCGCCGCGGCGGTGATGAGCGCCCACATCGCGCTCCCGTCGGTCTCCGGCGACTCGACACCGGCGACGCTCGTCCCGGCCATCTTCCGCGACCTGCTCCGCGACACGCTGGGCTTCCGCGGCCTCACGGTCACCGACGCGATGGACATGCGCGGCATCGGCGCAGGATACGGCATCGCCGAGAGCACGCTCGGCGCCGTCCGCGCCGGCGCCGACATCCTCCTGATGCCGCCGGACATCCCCGCCGCGATCGCCGCGCTCACGGCGGCCGTCGAGCGCGGCGAGGTCCCGCGGGAGCGGATCGACGAGTCGGTCCGACGCATCCTCGAGCTCAAGGTCCGCACCGGTGCGGTGCAGCGTCCGGTCGTCTCCCTCGACTCGTTGCGTGTGGTGGTCGGTGCGCGCGACCACCGCGCCGCGGCGCAGCGCATCGCGGACGACGCGATCACGCTGCTCCGGAACGACGACCGTGCCCTCCCGCTCTCGCGCGGCGCGCCGACGGCGATCGTGACCTTCGCGCCCGACGCCGATGTGGTCGCCGGCCGCGCCTTCACCGCGGAGCTCCGGGCGGCGATCCCCGAGTCGCGCGCCCTGCGCATCTCCACCAGCGCCTCGCGCGGGCGGCTCGACTCGCTCTTCCGCCCCGGGGAGCGGATCGTGCTGGCGACCTTCGTGCGCACGATCGAGGGCGAGGGACGCTTCGCCGTCGGCGAGCATGTCGCCAGGTGGATCGACTCCGTCGCCGTGCTGCGGCCGGTGACGGTCGTCGCGTTCTCCAATCCCTACGTGATCCGCGAGTTCCCGTGGGTCTCCGGATACGTGGTGGCCTTCGGCCGGGGGGAGGCGATCGAGCGGGCCGCCGCCCGCGCCGTCGCGGGCCGCATCCCGTTCCGCGGTCGCGCGCCGACGACGCTGCCCGGCTTCTTCAGCGCCGGCGACGGTGCGGCGGCGGCATTCGCCCCCGCGCCGCCCACGCTCGACGACTCGCTGCGCGCGTTGCTGGAGCGCTCCGTCCGCGATTCGATCTTCCCCGGCGCGATCGCCCTCGTCGGCGACCGCGCCGGCATCCTTGCCCAGGTCTCGGCGGGTCGCATCGACTGGACCTCCGACGCGCCGAGCCCGGACGCGCACACCGTGTGGGACCTCGCCTCGCTCACCAAGGTGGTGGGGATGACGACCGCGGTCATGCAACTCGCCGAGCGCGGCCGCGTCGCGCTGGACGCGCCGGTCAGGCGCTATGTGCCCGCGTTCGGTGGAGGACTCAAGGACCAGGTGACGGTCCGCCAGCTGCTCACCCACTCGTCCGGCCTGCCCGCGTGGCGTCCGCTCTACACCGAAGCCGCGTCGCCGGAGGGAGCGCGCGCGCTCGTCCTCGAGACCGCGCTCGACACGACGCCGGGCGCTCGCTATGCGTACTCGGACCTGGGCGCGATCCTCCTCGGGATGATCGTCGAACGGGTCAGCGGCGAGTCGCTCGACCGCTACCTCGCGCGACACGTCTTCGGCCCGCTGGGCATGCGCGACACCCGGTACCGCCCGCCGGGCGACTGGCTCGCCCGGATCGCGCCGACCGAGGTGGATCCCTGGCGGGGGCGCCACATCCGCGGCGAGGTGCACGACGAGAACGCCGCGCGGCTCGGTGGCGTCTCGGCCCACGCCGGCCTCTTCAGCTCCGCACACGACCTCGCGCGATTCGCGCGTGCGATGCTGAATGGCGGCGTCCTCGACGGCCGACGCATCGTCGGGCAACGGACGATCCGCGAGTTCACCCGCGTGCAGGATCCCGCGCTCTCGCATCGCGCGCTCGGCTGGGAGACCCCGAACGGGGCCAACTCGGCGGGTCGCCTGCTCCGACGCCCGGCGTTCGGCCACACCGGGTTCACCGGGACGTCCATCTGGATCGACCCCTCGAGCGACCGGTTCGTCATCCTCCTGACGAACCGGGTGAATCCCTCTCGGGCACGTACCGGCATCGCCGGGGTACGTGCGGCCGTGGCCGAGGCGGCCCTCACCCTGTCTCCCCGCCCGGGCCCCCAGGCCGTCTCAGCCCCCTGAGACCAGTGGTCGGAGGGAACCCCGACCCCTATATTCCGGATTAGTCCGGCGCACCGCGATCCCGCGGCGCCCGCTCCTGAGTCGGAGGAACGTGATGAGCACGATGAATGCCCCTGAGGTCGCGGTGACGATCACGTCGGCCGCGGCGACCGAGGTCCAGAAGTTCATGACGGCCGAGAACGTCGCGCCCGAGGTGGGCGGGCTCCGCGTGAGCGTCCAGCCGGGCGGCTGCTCCGGCTTCAAGTACCAGCTGGTGATCGAGGACAAGCCCGCCGAGGACGACACGATCCTCGCGCAGACCGGCTTCAACGTCTTCGTGGACCCGTTCTCGATGCAGTACCTGAACGGCGTCACGATCGACTACGTGACCTCGATGCAGGGCTCCGGCTTCACCTTCAAGAACCCGAACGCCACCGGCGGATGCGGGTGCGGCAGCAGCTTCTCCGCGTAAGGTGACCTGCGCGAGCCGGACGACGGGCGTCCCCATCGGGGACGCCCGTCGTCGTTCCTCCCCCTTCGTCGGCCGCAGATGAGCGCGGGTGCCTTCACGCCCCTCGACTGGGCGATCCTCGTGCTGTACGTCGGCGGGACCACGGCGCTTGGCGTGTGGCTGGGCCGCGGCCAGAAGGACGCGCGCGACTACTTCGTCGCCGGCGGCACGATCCCCTGGTGGGCGGTGCTCTTCTCCATCGTCGCGACCGAGACGAGCGCGCTGACCTTCATCAGCATCCCGGGACTCGCGTATCTCGGCGACTTCGGGTTCCTCCAGGTCGCGGCCGGCTACCTGATCGGCCGCATCGTGATCTCCTACACCCTCCTGCCGCGGTACGTGGGGGGCGAGCTCGTCACGGCATATGCCCTCCTCGAGCGGCGGTTCGGGATCGCCACGCGGCGATTCGCGTCGGTCACGTTCATGGTCACGCGCGCATTCGGCGACTCGGTGCGCGTCTTCGCCACGGCGATCCCCGTCGCACTGATCCTGGGCCCGATCGTCGGCGAGGAGCACGTCACGACGCTGGCGATCCTCGCGCTCGGGCTCACGACCGTCCTCTACACGTATCACGGCGGGATGCGCGCGGTCGTGTGGACCGACGTGATCCAGACAGGGGTCTATCTCGGCGGCGGTCTCGGCGCCCTCTACCTGATCGGCAACGCGGTCGACGGCGGCTGGGCGGCGATCCTGGCGCGCGCTGGCGACGCGGGAAAACTGCGACTCCTCGACGCGCACATCGGCCTCGACCGGCCGCACACGATCTGGGCCGGCCTGCTCGGCGGCGGGTTCCTCTCGATGGCGTCGCACGGCGCCGACCAGATCATCGTCCAGCGCCTCCTCACCTCGGGATCGCTGCGCGACGCGCGCAAGGCGCTCATCGGCAGCGGCATCGCCGTGATCCTCCAGTTCGCCCTCTTCCTGCTCATCGGCATCGGTCTCTGGGCGTTCTACGAGGCGCGGGTGTTCCCGGCTCCCGACCGGATCTTCCCGACCTTCATCATCGAGGAGATGCCGCCGGGGATGACGGGACTCGTGATCGCCGCGATCCTCGCGGCGGCGATGAGCACGATCTCCGGCTCGCTCAACTCCCTCGCGGCGGCGACGACACACGACCTCTGGTCGCCGATCAGGGGCGGGCTCGCCGACGGGCCCGCACTGCTGCGCGCGTCCAAGGTCTTCACCCTCCTCTGGGCGGTGGTCCTCATCGGCGGAGCGCTCCTCTACCGGGCGGAGGGGACGCCGGTGGTCGTGATCGCGCTTTCCGTGGCGTCCTTCACGTACGGTGGCCTCCTCGGGGGTTTCTTCCTCGCCATGCTCTGGCCCCGCGCGGTGCAGCGCGACGCCATCATCGGGATGGCCACCGGGATCACGGTGATGAGCGTCGTGGTCTTCGCCGCGCGGATCGCGACCGCCCTCCCTTCGCTCGAGGGGGTGCTGCGACCCGTCATCGGCATCGCCTGGCCGTGGTTCGTGCTCATCGGCACCACGATCACGCTGCTCGTCGGTATCTTGTCCTCGTTCACGCACCCGGCGCCGCCTGCGGCGCGCCCAGACTGACCGGACCCCTGATGTCACACATCGTCGTCGGAGTGGATGGCGGAGGCAGCAAGACGCAGGTGATCGTCGCCGACGGTCGCGGGAAGGAGCTCGCGACCCTCACGGGCCCGCCGAGCGCGATCCGGCCCGGCGAGTCGCTCCAGTCCGCGGAGGTCATCGGTGCTCTGGTGCGCGACGCGCTCGCGATGGCCGAGCAGGACGTGCGACCCCGCGTGCTCTGCGCGGGCGTCGCCGGCGCCGGCCGCGAGCGCGAGCGCAAGGCGCTGCAGCGGGCCCTCGAGGGCGAGGGGATCGCCGACGAGGTGATCGTCACGACCGATGCGGAGATCGCGCTGGAGGACGCCTTCGGCGAAGGATCCGGCATCCTCCTCATCTGCGGCACCGGGTCGGTCGCCTTCGGCCGCGGTCCGACGGGAACGTTCCGTCGCTGCGGCGGATGGGGCCCCGACATCGGCGACGAGGGCAGTGGAGCGTGGATCGGCCGACGGGCGCTCAGTGTGGTGACGTCGTCGCACGACGAGCGCGAGCCCGCCACCCGTCTCATCGGGGCGGTCCTCACCGCGCTCGAGTTGGAGGAGGTGGATGACCTCGTCGCGTGGGCGGCCAGCGCGACCCCGAAGGACCTGGCGGCCCTCGCGGTGCCTGTCGTGACCCTCGCTTCCGAACGGGACCTGCGCGCCAACTCGATCTGCACGCTCGCCGCCGAGGAACTCGTGCTCCACGTCAGAACGCTCGCGCGGCAGCTGTTCGTGGACGAGCGCGCGGCCGTCCCGGTCGCGCTCGCGGGGGGGATGCTCAAGCGGGGTTCCTTCCTTCGGCGCCTCGTCGAGCACCGCCTCAAGAGCGCGGTGCCCGGATCGCACCTCCACGGCGAGGATGTCGTGGCAGCGCGCGGGGCCGTGAAGCTCTCCCGGCGAACGCCCGTCGCGACCTGACGCGCGCGGCCGCGCGCTGCGGCGCGCGGCGGCGGCTAGGACGCCGGCTCGTCGAGCACCGCCCGGAGGGTGCGCAGCAGCGTCTCGGCTCCATAGGGTTTCGCGAGGAAGTGCCGGACGCCGGCCCCCGCGACCTCGGCCACGCGGCCGTCGGCGCTCAGTCCACTCGCCGCGATGATCCGGACGTTGGGGTCGATCCGACGCAGCACCTTGATCGTCGCCGCGCCGTCCATCACCGGCATCATCATGTCGGTGATCACCGCCGCGATCTCGTGCCTTAGCGGCGTGAATAGCGCGACCGCCTCGGCGCCGTCCGCTGCCTCGACGACCCGATAGCCGAACGCCTCGAGCGTCCCCTTGGTGATCTGGCGGACCGACGGCTCGTCGTCCACGACGAGGATGCGCTCGCCGCGCCCGCGCGGCAGGTCGGACGCACGCAGTGCGAGGTCATCGGCGGTCACGCTCGGACGCGCCGGTAGGTGGAGGCGGGCGCGCGTACCCCGGCCCGGCTCGCTGTAGAGCCTGAGGAAGCCGCCGTGGCTCCGCACGATCGCGAGCGAGGTCGAGAGACCCAGCCCCGTGCCCTGCCCCGCGGGCTTCGTGGTGAAGAAGGGGTCGAAGACCTTCTCGAGCACCTCCGGCGAGATCCCGCTGCCGGTGTCCTGGACCTCGAGGATCACGTAGGGGCCGGGCGACGCCTCGGCATCGAGTCGCGCGGCGGCCTCGTCGAGGATCCGGTTCTCGGCGCTGAACCGCAGCACGCCGCCGTTCGGCATCGCGTCACGGGCGTTGACCGCGAGGTTCAGCAGCACCTGATGCAGCTGCGTCGGGTCCCCGAGCACCGGCCAGAGGTCGTCGTCGAACCGCGTCTCGATCGTGATCGCCTTGGGGAACGTGTCCTGCGCGATCTTCGCGACATCCTCGACGATCTGGCGCGGTCGCAGGTCGATCCGCTGGCCCTCCACCCCGCGCGCGAACGTGAGCACCTGTCGCACCATGTCCGCGCCGCGGCGGGCGCTGGCCTCGATGGTCCGAAGCGTCTCGATGCGCTCCGTGGCCCGTTCCCCGAGGAGCAGGTACTCGATCGAGAGCAGGATCGGCGCCAGCACGTTGTTGAGGTCGTGGGCGATGCCGCCCGCCAGGGTCCCGATGCTCTCGATGCGCTGCGCCCGCAGGAACTGTTGCTCGATCCGGCGGCGCTCCGTGATGTCCGTGTTGATGGCCAGCACCGACGAAGGCTCGCCACGCGCGTCGCGCATGAGCGTCCATCGGCAGAACATCGTGGCGGTCGCACCGCCCTTCGTGCGGTGCTGCAGCTCCCCGGCCCAAGCGCCGCGATCGAAGAGGACGGCCGTCGCGAGCTCGAACGGCGCCGGGTCCTCGTAGAGGAGTTCACGGACGTCCCGGCCGATCGCCTCCTCTCGGGTCCAGCCGTAGACTTGCTCGGCGCCGCGACTCCAGGTGAGGATGCGGTGCACGAGGTCGCGCTCGAGGATCGCGTCGCTCGCCTGGTCGATGAGCGCTGCCTGCCGCTCGACCCTCTGCTCGATCGCTCGGCGCTCGGTGAGGTCGGTCATTCCGCCGACCATCCGCACCGCCCTCCCGTCCGCATCCCTGATCACGTTGCCCCGGTCGAGCACATACAGGTAGTGACCGTCACGGTGCCTGAACCGGTACTCGGCACTCCAGTGGTCGCCATCCGCCCGCCCCTCGATCACGGAGCGGATGCCCTTTGTCACCGACTCGAGCTCGTCGGGATGGATGAAGGCCGTCCAGGAGGCGCTGGTCGGGTCCCGGTCCGTGACCGAGTAGCCGAAGAGCGTCGCGTACCCTGCATTCCACCAGATCTGGTCGGTCGTGAGATCCCAGTCCCGGATGGCATCGTTCGTCGCCTGGCTGAGGAGGCGGAAGCGCTCCTCGGAGGTTCTGAGCGACTCCGTCACCTTGCGAGTCTCTGTGATGTCGCGGAAGTAGACCGCGAGCCCATCCGGCGAGGGATGCGCCCGCACCGCGAACCATCGCCCGATCGGCTCGTAGCCGTCCTCGAACTCGACGACCTCGCCGGTGGCCATCGCGCGCCCGTACTCGCGGCGCGAGACGCTGTCCACCGCGGCGGGGAACTCGTCCCACATGTAGCGACCGACGAGGTCGGCGCGCGCGCGATGCAGCAGCCGCTCCGCCTCCGGATTGAGATAGACGAACCGCCAGTCCCGGTCCACGGTGAAGAAGGCATCGTGCATGTGCTCGAGCGTCCGCCGGAGCGCCCCATCGAGGGAATGCGCCGCCTCAGATGCCGCCTGCGCCTGCGCCACGAGCCGGCGGCGCTCCGTCACGTCCTCGGTCACCGCGATGAAGTGCTGGAACCGGGCACCGCGTCGCACCGGAGCCACGCTCGTCCGCACCCAGACGGTCGCCCCCTCCCGGTGCCGTACGCGGACTTCGAGCGAGATGCGCTCGTCCACCCCCTCGCGGATGCGGTCGAGGCGCTCCACGTGCTCGGCCACCTCCTCCGGGAACATGAGGTCCGCGATCGAGAGTTCGCCGAGTTCGGTCTCCGTGTAGCCGAGCATCTGGCAGAACGCCGGGTTCACCGACAGGAACCTCCCCTCAGCGTCGAAGGTCACGAAGCCGGACGGCGCCGCGTGGATGGTGTCCGCGAAGCGCCGTTCGCTCTCGGCCAGGCGCTCGTTCAGCCGGCGGAGCTCGAACGACCGCTGGATGAGATCGGCCTCCTGGCGCGAGACGCGGTCGCCCGCAGCCGGCACGGGGTGTTCTCCCGAGTCGCGGAGCCTCACGTACTCGGTCACGTCCTCGACGCGGTGGATGATGTACGCAAGTTCCCCGTCCGGGCCGAGGACCGGTGCGTTGACCGGACTCCACCAGCGGACCTCCCAGGATCCGTCCGGGAGCCGGATCGGATAGCGCTGGACCGGCATCACGTCGGTCTCGCGGCGCTCCCGCACGCGATCGAGCGAGAGGTGGAGGTTCTGCGTTCCATTGGCCTGCGTGTCGCCCGGCGCGTCCGGGAACGCTTCGAAGATCTTCCGGCCCGCGAGCATCTCCCGGCTCGTGAACGTCGCGTCCAGGTAGGCGTCGCTCACGGCGACGATCCGCAGCTCCTCCGGCTCGAGCACGAGGTAGCATCCCGGCGCCGACTCGAAGAGCGCACGGTAGTGCGCGCGCATGCGGTCCATCTCCTCCCGGTCCCGCTCCACGGCGGCGTCCCGTGGAAGCGCTCGCATCTCGAGCATGCCGGCGACCACTCCCGCCAGGCGTTCGAGGCGCGTCGCGACCTCCTTGGAGAAGCGCCGGGGGCGTACGTCCATCGCGGCCAGGACGGCGAGCACGAGCCCGGACGTCGAGCGGACCGGCACCCCGACGTACGCGCGTACCGGGGGGTCCCAGCGCAGGCACGGGTGCGCGCGGAAGCGCGCGTCCTTCGTCAGGTCACCGAGGACCGCCGGCGCATCGGCAGCGATCACATTGGCGCAGACCGACTCGGCCCGGGGCACCTCGCGTGGCGCGGGGCCGACCACGGCCTTGAGCCATTGCCTGCGCTCGTCCACGAACGAGAGCATCGCCATCGGGCAACCGGCGTCGTCGGCCGCCATCGCGACGATGTCGTCGAAGGCACGCTCGGGAGCCGTGTCGAGGATCCCGAGGCGCCGTACGGCCGCGATGCGGGCCTGTTCCTCGCTTCCGAGGTCCATGCCCGATTATCCCACGGGGGCCCTCGCTCCGTAAGGGGAGGCCCTACCCCGGGCCTAGGCTGCCTTCTCCAGCGGCGGGACCATCGAAGCGTCCCAGACCCCTTCGCTCTTGGCGACGTACACCGTCGCCGAGAGGTCGCTCGACACATTCACCATCGTCCGCGTCATGTCGAGGATCCGGTCGATCCCGAGCACGATCGCGATCCCCTCCCCGGGCACGCCGACCATGTAGAGGATCCCGACCAACAGCGGGATCGAGCCACCGGGGACACCCGCGGCGCCGATAGCGGTGATGACCGCCATGATGACGACCACCGCCTGGCCACCGAGGGTGAGGTCCACCCCGAAGACCTGGCAGAGGAACAGCACCGTGATCCCCTCGAAGATCGCCGTGCCGTTCATGCACATCGTCGAGCCCAGCGGCAGGACGAATCCGGCGACGCCGGCCGGCACCCCGAGGCCCTCCTGCGCGGTCTTGAGCGCGGTCGGCAGGGTCGCACTGCTCGAACTCGTCGAGAACGCCGTCACCATCGCCGAACGGATCCGTGAGAAGTACACCATCGGGCTGATCCCGATGACGAAGCGCAGGATCAGCGAGAGGTTCACGAAGAGATGCAGCAGCAGCGCGCCGAGGACGACCGCGACATAGCTCGCGAGGGGGGCAAGCAACTGGAATCCGAACCGCGAGGTGACGCCGAAGATGAGGCCGGCCACGCCGTACGGCGCGAGCTTCATCGCCATCCCGACGATCACGATCACCACGTCGTTGATCGCTTGCAGCACGTCGAGCATCGGCTTGGCGCGCTCGGCCCGGATCTGCGTGAGTGCCGCGCCGAACATCAGGCCGAAGAAGATCACGCCGAGCATGTCGCCGTCGGCGGCCGACTTGACCGGGTTGCGCGTGACGATGTTGACGAAGGTCTCGATGCCGAATCCGCCCGACGCCTGGGTCGCGATGCGCGCCGAGGCGTCCTCGGCGTAGGTCTCCATCAGCTCGGTGCGGACCTCCGGCGCGAGCCCCGCGCCGGGGTTGGCGAGGTTGACGATCACCAGTCCGAACGCGGCAGCGAGCATGGTGGTCGTGAAGAAGTAGCCGATCGCCTTCCCGCCGACGCGCCCCGCCTTGCGCAGGTCGCCGAGCCCCGCGACGCCGAGCGCGATCGAGCAGAACACCAGCGGCATCACGATCATGAAGAGGAGCCGCAGGAAGATCTGGCCCACCGGGCCCGCCACGTAGCGGTTGACCCACTGGACCGCCGCGTGGTCCCCGCCGACCGAGAGGTTCGCCGCGATGCCCGCGATCGCGCCGACCACCAGCGCGAGCAGGATCTTCGTGTGCAGCTTCATCCCCTTCCCGGTGTTACCGATCGATTCGGACACTCATTCCTCGGAGGCGAGCGGTTGCAGACCGCGCCGGAGCCGCGAGTTGCGGTAGCCGAACGCGAAGTAGAAGACCAGTCCGATGGCGAGCCACACGCCGAAGCCCTTCCAGGCCATCGCCGGGAGTCCCTTCATCACGAAGAGGCAGGCGCCCGCGCCGCCGAGCGTCACGAACCAGACCGCCGGCACCTTGAACGGCCGCGGTCGGTCCGGATCCACGATCCGAAGCACGAGCACCCCGATGCAGACGAGCATGAAGGCGAACAGCGTCCCGATGTTCGTGAGGTCGTAGGTCGCGGCATCGTCGGCGACGAGGGCGCCCAGCGCCACGACGACGCCCGTGATGATCGTGGTGATGTGGGGCGTGCGGTACTTCGGATGCAGCTTGGCCGCGGCCTTGGGCAGCAGCCCATCGCGCGCCATCGCATAGAAGATCCGCGGCTGGCCGTACTGGAAGACCAGCAGCACCGCCGTCATCGAGACCACCGCACCGAGCGCGATGATCCAGGAGAAGCTCGTGAGCCCAGCGACCTCGAACGCGTGGGCCAGGGGATCCGAGCTCTTGAGTTGCGCGTAGGGCACCAGTCCGGTCGCCACGGCCCCGACGATCACGTAGATCAGGGTGCAGATCCCGAGACCCCAGAGGATCCCTCGGGGGAGCGTGCGCTGGGGATCCTTCGTCTCCTCCGCCGCCGTCGAGATCGCATCGAACCCGATATAGGCGAAGAAGACGATCGCCGCTCCTTGGTGGATACCCGTGAATCCGTTCGGCGCGAAGGGCCGGTAGTTCGCCGGATCGATGTGCATCGCGCCCACGATCACGAACAGCGCCAGCACGGCGAGCTTGATCAACACCATCACATTGTTCACCCGCGCGCTCTCGCGGACCCCGAGCACCAGCAGCCACGTGATGGCGCCGACGATGAGGAAGGCCGGGAGGTTCACGAGGATGGGGATCCCGGCGATGCTCGGCGCCGACTCGAGCAGCCTCAGCACCTCGGGATTCGAGCTCGCCTTCACCTGGAAGTAGCCGTGCGTCAGCCACCCCGGGATGTCCACCCACGGCGAGATCAGCGAGTCGAAGTACCCGCCCCAGGCGATCGCGACCGCGACGTTCCCGACCGCGTACTCGAGGATCAGGTCCCAGCCGATGATCCAGGCGACGAACTCGCCCAGCGCCGCATAGCTGTACGCGTAGGCCGAGCCGGCCTGGGGGATCATCGCGGCGAGCTCGGCGTAGCAGAGCGCCGCGAGCGCGCACACCGCGCCGAGGAGGAGGAACGAAAGGACGAGGGCGGGGCCGGCGCCGTAGCGCACGACCTCGCCCGTGGAAGTGATCTCGCCGGCGGCGGCGGTCCCGAGGGTGGAGAAGATCCCCGCCCCGATCACCGCGCCGATGGAGAGGCCGATGAGGTCGCGGATGCCGAGCGTCCGCTTCATGCCGCCGTCGGTGGCGGCCGCGATGGGCTTTCTGGTGAAGAGCGACGTCATCGGGGGCGGAAACTACCCCGGGGAGGCGGTCGCGGTAAGGGTCGGCGCGCCATGCGTCGCCGCCGACTTCAGGCTCTCAGCGGGGCGCCTCGGCGACGATCGAGACCGTGTCGCGGATCGGTGTCCCGTCGGCGCGGACCGCCGGGCGGAATCGCACCTCGGACAGCATCTCGCGGATCTTCCGGTTGTAGCCGTTGTCTCGCGAAGGATTGAATGCGATCAGCTTGGCATTGCCGCGCTCGTCCACGTCGAACCACGCGACCATCCGGTAGGGGCGCACGCGATTCGGCACGGGGATCGGAAGGAGCGCGAGGTTGGTGACCTGCGGCGGATAGATGTCGCCCGGCCCGCCTCCGGTACCCGGGCCCGTCCCGGAGCCCCGGCCAGTCCCGGCGCCCGAGCCGACGCCTCCGCCGGTACCCGGTCCGTTGCCGGCGCTCCCGTCGTTCCCGCTGCCGCCGCCCGTCCCCGTCACCTGGCTCGGCGCGGGTGCGGCGGCCGGAGCCTCCGCCACGGGCGCCTCAGGAGTCGGTGCCACAGGCGGTGGCACGACCGGCTCGGGGACGGGCTCGGGCTCCGGCTTGGGCGGGGGGATCACCGGGGCCGGCGCGGCGGGTGCCACGGGCGCGACCTGCATGTACTGGAGGCGTTCCGGCGTGACGACCTCTCCACCGGTGCCGCCCGACCCGCCACCACCGCCGCCTGCGGGGCCGGGTCCGCCACCTCCCTGCGTCAGCGGGAGGTCGAGTTCGGACGCGATGAGTGGCGGGAGGATCATCAGGATGAGGATCCCCAGATGGAGCGCCGCCGAGAGCAGCAACCCCGTCGGGCCACGCCGCTCAGGGTCCGGTATCCCGTGAAGGAGCCGGAGCGGGCGGCGGGGCTTGCCGGAGGGAGTGAGGTCGGTCGAGGTCACCTTGCTAGATACACGATTCGCCGGTCCGCGGCGCATCCGCGACGGGAGTCGGCGGCGGCGAACGGCCGTACAGAAATACTACGGCGGACGAACCTCGAAAGGTTCGTCCGCCGCGTCCAGCTCGAGCGGGACCGGTTACTGCGTGTCCTTCGGCGGGATGCCGATGACCTTCACACCGGCGCCGCGGGAGACGTCCATCGCGTAGATGACGTCCTGGTACTGCACCTTCGGGTCGCCCTTCACGAAGAGGATCTTCTCGGGGCGCGGGTCGTAGATGTCGCGCAGCTGCTTGTCCAGCGCCTCCTTCCCGAACGGCTCCTGCTTGTTGATCATGAACTTCCCGTCGGGGAGGACCTCCAGCACGATCTGGTCGGACGCGGTGTTCGCCGTCACGACGTTCGGCTGGGGATCCGGGAGCTGCAGGTCGATGGCCTTCCGCATCATCGGCTGCATGATCATGAAGATGATCAGCAGCACGAGCATGATGTCGATCATCGGCACGACGTTCGGCTCGTTGTTCAGGTTCCCGCCGGCACCGCCAACGCTCATTCCCATGGTGGTCTCCTACGGGGCCTTGTTGGTGGTCGTGATCTCGTCCCCGGCGACCGTGGACTCCGTCCCCGGTGTCTGGTCGGAGATCGCCGCGAGCACGCGCACGCCGTTCTTCGACGCGATGTCCATCGCATCGAGGATCTTCCCGTACTCCAGCTCCTTGTGCGCCTTCAGGTACAGGATCTGGTCCACGGTGCGGACGGTGTAGATGCTCGTGAGGAGGTCCCCGAGCTGCTCATTGGGGATCGGCTTCTTGTTCAGGTAGTACTGCCCGAACTTGTCGATGCCGAGGATCTGGTCCTGGTCCTCCTCAGGGTGCGCCTTCAGGTTGATGCCCGAGGGCGGCTCCGCGGTGAACCCGGTCGCGATCGCCGGCGTCACCACCATGAAGATGATGAGGAGCACCAGCATCACGTCGATCATCGGCACGACATTGGGCTCGGCCTTGACGGCGTTACCCGTGCTGACGGACATACCCATCGCGAATCCCTCCTGGGACCGTCGGGGTTACTGCGAGATCGGCGCGGAACCCGCGGCGGCCTTGGTCGAGAACTCCTTCGTGAACCGCGACCGGCCGAACTCGCCGGAGACGCCCTTGATCAGGTAGTCGATCATCTCCTTCGAGACGTAGGTCATCTCGGAGGTGAGATTGTCGATCTTGGTCTGGAAGTAGTTGTAGAACCACACCGCCGGGATCGCGACCAGGAGGCCGAAGCCGGTGGCGATGAGCGCCTCGGCGATGCCGACCGTGATCGCCGCGATGCCCGTCGAACCCGACGTGCCCATCGCGGCGAACGCGTTGATGATGCCGAACACGGTGCCGAGGAGCCCGACGAATGGCGAGGTCGAACCGACCGTCGCGAGCACGGCGAGGCCGCGCTTCAGCGAGACGATCTCGACGAGCATGTTGCGCTCCACCGCGCGCTCGGCCGAGTTGATGTCGGAGACGGTGACCGAGCCGTCCATGATGAGGGGCTTCACCTCATCGAGCGCCCCGCCGAGGACGCGGGCGACGTGCGACTTCTTGTACGTCTGCGCGAGGTTGATCGCCTCGGTGAGGTTGTCCTCCTCGAGGAACTGGGAGAACTCGGGCGCGAACTTGAGCGTCTCCTTCGTCGCCTTGCGGAGGTTCCACCACTTGCCGAAGGCCACGGTGAGCGACCAGAGCGACATGAAGGCGAGTACCACCCAGATCCCCTTCGCGAAGATCGGGCTGTGCTCCCAGATGTAGCCGATGTCCATGTTCATACTGCGGGTCTCCTGACGGTACGTGTGGGGCGGACGGGGATCACTTCTGGAGGGCGAACACGAATGGCTGCTGCACCAGCTGCCGGACCTTGCGCCCGCCGATCTCGGCGGGGATGAAGCGCATGTTCGGGAGCGCCGAGCGGACCGCCTGCTCGAACATCGCGTGGTCCGAGCTGATCACGCGGAAGGTCGGGATGAGGACGCGGCCGGTGGTGTCCACCTCGAACTGGGCCGTGACCTTCCCCTCGACCCCCGCCGACCGGAGGATGTCCGGATAACGCGGGGCCACGGAGCCGGGCGCGGTGCCGACCGGCTTCTCGACCTGGAAGTCGAAGTACGTCTGGTCCTGGTTCACCGGCGCGGTGCCACCGACCACGCCTGCGGCGATGCCGCCGGCCACACCGCGGCCCGAGAAGTCGTCCTCGTTCGTGATGCTCTTCGAGAGGTCGATCTCCGGGATCACGTCGGGGATGTTCACCGGGGCCGCGAGCACCTGGAACCCCTTGGCGATCGGGGGCGGGGCCGCTACGTCCGGCGGCGGAGGAGCCTGCTCCGGCGGGGGCGGCTGGTCCTTCTTGATCTCCACGAAGTCCACCTTCTGGACCGTCTCCTCCTCCACCGCCTGGACGGTCTGCGCCGTGGCGTAGACCGAGAAGACGATGACGAGGCCGTGGAAGATCATCGAGATCACGGTCGCGCCGAGGGAGCGCTGCTTGACCGGCTTCGATTCGATCAGGTTGTTGAACACGCGTCCATCTCCACTGGTGAAAGTCGCGTGACGTCACCCCGGGGCCGCGGGGTGTCGACCGTGCCTGAACCTATCGGCGCCCGTTCGGAGTCGTAATCCGCGGAACATTAAGTTTCGCTTAACGGCTCGTGAGCTTTCGCCAAGCGCCCGTTCGGCACGGTCCCGGCGGGCACCTGCGAGAGGATACCCACCGAAGATGACGGTGGACCGGCCACCTCGATGAGGATTCGATGAGGTTCAGCGCGGGGGCGCGTGGACCGCCGGGAGCGACACGGTGAAGGTGCTCCCCCGCCCGAGCCGGGACGCCACGGTGATGTTCCCCCCGTGCGCATGCGCGATCCACTGCGCGATCGCGAGCCCGAGCCCGAAGCCGCCACGCTCCGAGCCCCGCGAGCGGGCGCGGTCGGCGCGCCAGAACCGGTCGAAGATGAACGGGAGGTCGGCGGCCGCGATCCCGAGCCCGGTGTCCTGCACCACGAACACCGCGTCGTCGCCCCGCCGGTCGAGTGCGACCGAGACGCGACCGCCCCGCGAGGTGTACTTGAGCGCGTTCGTCACGAGGTTCAGGAAGAGCTGCCGGAGCCGGACCGGGTCCCCGGAGACCGTCGAGGGCTGCAGTTCCTCGAGCTCGACGGTGACCCCGGACGCCTCCCCGAGGATGAGGGCCGTCTCGAAGACCTCGCGCACCATCGGCTCGAGCTCCACCGTCTCGCGATGGATGTCGAACCGCCCCTCGTCAGCGCGCGCCAGCGTGAGGAGCGAGTCCACCAGGTCGGCCATCCGCGCAGTCTCCGCGAGCGCCTCCTCGAGCGGTTGCAGCTGGTCCATGCCCACGCTCGGTGACTGCATCACGCGCTCGATGTCGGCGCGGAGCACCGTGAGTGGCGTCTTCAGCTCGTGACTCGCGTCGGCGGTGAATCGCCGCAGGGCCGCGAACGACCCCTCGAGCCGGGCGATCATCGCGTTGATCGTCGCCGCCAGCCGGTCGAGTTCGTTCTCGTCCGACTCCACGGGGAGGCGGCGATGGAGGGATCGGCCGTCTTGGATCGCCTCGAGGTCGGCGATCAACCGGTCGATCGGCGAGAGCGTCGCGCCGATCACGACCCAGCTGACCAGGCCCGCGAACAGCAGGACGATGGGGAGCGCGGCGACGACCGAGGGGAAGCTGTCGAGGCGCACGATGTCGAGCTGGACCGCCGAGGCGCCGGCCACGACGCGAAGCGTCGGTGCGCGTGCCGAGGGCCGCTCGAAGTGGGCGACGAGGTAGAGCCGCGCGGAATCCAGCGTGACCCGCGCCACGTCCCGCTCGGGGGCGAGGCGGAAGATCGCGCGCGTGAGGGCGCTGCGGTCCCGCGCGGTCAGGCGCTCGACCGCCGCGCTCTGGAAGAGGACCTGCGCCGAGTCGGCGACGAAGAGGTAGCCGGGAAGGGTCGCCATCAGCCGACGCGTACCGCCGGCCAGCCGGGTGGGGGTGGCGACGGTGTCCCCGCCGACGATCACGCTCTCGAAGAGGTTGGTCCCCGCCTGCTCGATGAACTGGGTCGCGAGGTCCGCGACGCCGTTGAGGCGGTCCTGCAGGCCGAGCTCCTTCGCCCGCCGCACCGATGCGAGCACGACGGCCGCGAAGACGACCAGGGCCACGCCCATCGCCGCGAGGAAGGCCACGGTGAGGCGTCCGCGGATCGTCCTCACGGCGCCGCCATCAGGCCTTCAGCACGTAGCCGACGCCCCGCACGGTCGTGATCAGCTTCTTCTCGTGCGGCGCGTCGATCTTCTTGCGGAGGTGGTTGATCACCACGTCCACGATGTTCGTGCCGGGGTCGAAGTGGTATCCCCACGCGTACTCGGTGATCAGCGTCCGGCTGAGCACACGCCCGGCGTGCCGGGCCAGGTACTCCAGCACGAGGAACTCCTTCGGCGTGAGTTCCACCCTCTGGCCGGCGCGCGTCACCTCCCGCGCGTCGAGGTCCACCACGAGGTCGGCGACGGTGAGCCGCGGCGAGACGATGGACCGCGGGCGCCGTGCGAGCGCTTCGACGCGCGCGAGCAGCTCCTCGAACGCGAACGGCTTGGTGACGTAGTCGTCGGCGCCGGCGCGCAGCGTCTCGACCTTCGCGTC
The DNA here is from genome assembly GCA_964650715.1 of uncultured Gemmatimonas sp. GTDB lineage: Bacteria > Gemmatimonadota > Gemmatimonadetes > Gemmatimonadales > Gemmatimonadaceae > Pseudogemmatithrix. The sequence continues at coordinate 40,086 of CAZYUL010000023.1, forward strand.
CACCGCGTCCTGCGCCGTGAGCACGAGTACCGGCTTCTCGAACCCGCGGGCCCGGAGGTTGCGCAGCACCTGCTGCCCGCTCCGGCCCGGCAGCCGCAGGTCCAGCACCACGAGGTCGTATGGCTGCGACTTCGCGAGCGCCTCCCCCTCGTCGCCGTCGGCCACGAGGTCCACCGACCATCGCTGCTCCTCGAGCCCGCGCTTCACGAACTGCCCGACCGTCGGGTCGTCCTCGATCACCAGGACCTTCATGCCGCCACCACCGGGAGGATCACGCGGAACGTGCTCCCCTGCCCCAGGCTGCTGTCCACCTCGATGCGCCCTCCATGCTCCTGGACGATGCCGTAGCAGATCGAGAGCCCCAGTCCGGTGCCCTGCCCCTGCGGCTTCGTCGTGTAGAACGGCTCGAAGATCTTCACGAGCTCGCTGCGCGCGATCCCGTGCCCCTGGTCGACCACCTCGCAGATCGCCCCGCTCGCGGCGTCCGCGCCGCGGCGCGTCACGATCCGGACGACCCCGCGCTCCCCCATCGCATCCATCGCATTCAGGAGCAACGCCATCAGCACCTGCACCAGCTGCTCCGCGCTCGCGTTCGGCACGCGTCCCAGCAGCGGGTCGAGCTCCGTCTGGACCGTGAGCTTCTTGAATCGCACGTGGTGCTTGAGCAGGAAGAGCGTCCGCTCGACGACCTCGTTGAGGTCCACCCGCTCCTTGCGTGGCTGCTTCGGACGGCTGAAGTCGAGCAGCCCGTCCACGATCTGCTTGCAGCGCACGACCTCCTTCTCGATGATGCCGAGGAAGTCGTGCGTCTCCGGCGCGATCGTCACGCCCGAGCGCGCCAGGTCCTCGATGCGGTAGCCGAGGGACTCGGCGCAGGCGGCGATCGTCGCCAGCGGGTTGTTGATCTCGTGCATCACCCCGGCCGCGAGCTGGCCGATGGCCGCGAGCTTCTCGGCCTGCGAGAAGCGCTCCTGGGCCTGCGTCCAGTCCGTGATGTCCTCGCCGATGGTGATCACGTGCGTCACGGGACCGTCGCCGAGGCGCATCGGGATCTTGGTGATCCGGTAGGTCCGGGCCTCGCCCGAGCTCACGCTCTCCATCTGGTACTCCTGCATCCGGCCGGTCGAGAAGACCTGGTCGAACTCGCGTCGCAGCATCTCCGCGGGCTGCCGATGCAGGATCTCGAAGATCGTCCGGCCGATCGCCTCCTCGCGCGAGACGCCCTGCATGCCCGTCTCGCGCTTGCGGTTCCAGCTCTGGATCCGGTACTCGCGGTCGATCACATAGAGCCCGAGCGG
>CAZYUL010000024.1:0-36991 GCA_964650715.1 uncultured Gemmatimonas sp.
ACGAGGGAGCAACTCGACGTCATCGAGCTCAACGAGGCGTTCGCGGCGCAGGGACTCGCCTGTCTGCGCGAACTCGGGATCGCCGACGACGACCCCCGCGTGAATCCGAACGGCGGGGCGATCGCGCTCGGCCATCCCCTTGGGATGAGCGGGGCGCGGCTCGCACTCACCGCGATGCGCGAACTCCAGCGGACGAAGGGCCGCTACGCCCTCTGTACCATGTGTATCGGGGTGGGCCAGGGCTTCGCGATGGTGCTCGAGCGCGTGTGATCGCGGCGGCGCCGATGCGTCGCCCCCCACGCCGCGAACGGCCCGCCCCGGGCGTGGGGCAGAGGCGGTGCTCCCCCGGCTAGCATCGTGGCATGACGACGATGCGTGCTGATCATCCCGTGGCCGGTGGTGCCGCCCTCCCGCTCATCTTGCTGCTCACCCTGGCCAGCGCAGGTTCCGCGGAGGCGCAGGACGATCCGGCGACCCGGAGCGCGGCGGCGCGCGTCGCACTCCGCCGGGCCGCTGCCTCGGAACGGGAGGGCGCCCTCGACTCGGCGTACGCCGACGTCCGGCGGGCCCAGGCGAGCTGGCCCGAGCAGCCGGCGTACACCGAGACGCTCGCGCGATGGGCGGCGCGACGCGGCGACGGCCGCGCGCTCGTGGAGGCGCTCGCCCTGCTCACCCGCCAGCGCGTCGGTGCCGGCGCGCTGCGCGACAGCGCCGTGCGCGCGCTCGCGGCTCGGGATCCGCAGGTCGCGGAGCGCCTGGCCGCCCTCGGCAGCGCGCTGGCGCCGGTGGATCTCGCGACGGAGCGGCTCGTGACCGGGGACACCCTCTTCTGGCCCGAGGGGCTCGACGCCGATGCGCGCGACGGTTCGCTCTACCTCACGAGCATGCGGCACCGGAACGTCCTCGTGGTCCCGCGGTCCGGCCCGTCGCGGTGGCTGCTCCGCGAGACGACGACGCGACCCGGCGCGGTGATGGGCGTCGCGGTGGATGCGGAGCGCCGTGTCATCTGGCTCACCAGCGCGGGACACCCCGCGATGCAGGGCGGCGCCCCCGGTGACACGGTCGCGGCCGAGCTCCTGCGCGTGCGCGATGGCGTCGTCGACCGGCGCTGGCGGCTCGGCGACGGCACCGGGATGCCCGGCGAACTCGCGGTCGCCCCCGATGGGGAGGTGGTCGTGAGCGACGCGGTGAAGGGCGTCCTCCATCGCCTTCTTCCCGGCAGCGATTCGCTGCTCGCCGTCTCACACCCGCTGCTCCGCTCGCCACAGGGGATCGCGTTCGCGGCGGACGGCACGGTTGCGTGGATCGCCGACTGGTCGCACGGCTTGTTGCGATGGGAACGCGGCCGCGGCACGATCGCCCCGGTGGTGTCGGCCGACGGCGCGACCCTTCTCGGGATCGATGGGCTCCGTCGCGTCGGGGACCGCTTGATCGCGATCCAGAACGGTGTCGCTCCGCCCCGCGTCCTGGAGGTCAGGGTGTCGGCCGACGGGGCGCGCGCGACCGCCACGAGGATCCTCGATCGCCCGGGGAGATGGGCGGGGGAGCCGACGATCGGCGCCGTGCTCGGCGACCGCTTCGTCTACGTCGCGTCGAGCCAGTGGCCCTTCTGGACCGAGGACCTTCGTCGGATCGGGACGGCGCCGCTGCCGGCCGTCGTCCTGCGCGAGGTGCCGCTGTCGCGCTGAGTCGCGCGGCGCCGGCGCCTACTGTGCGCCGCCGAGCCGCGCCGAGACCGCCTCTCGCCGCGTCCGGGTGACGCGGAGCTTGGTCCCGTCCCGCAGCACCAGCACCTGGTCGCCGGCGAACCAGGGGCGCATCTCCTTGATGAAGTCGATCGCGACGATCACCCGCCGGTGGATGCGGATGAACCTCGCCGGATCGAGCCGCGCCTCGACGCTCGTCAGGGTCTCGCGGATGGTGTGCGTGCCGTTCGGGGTATGGAGGTCCACGTAGTTCCCGTCCGATTGCAGCCAGCGCACGTCCTGCACCGGCACGAGCACCGTGCGCTCACCGATCCGGACGAGGAACCGCTCGACGAATCCCGGGCCTGCGGTGGCGGACCCCGCGACCGCGGCGAGCAGCGCGGCGAATCGTTGCGCCTCTCCCGCGATCGCTCCCGCGGCGTGGGCGCGCTCGAGGCGGCGCCAGGCGGCGGCGAACCGGTCGTCGTCGAAGGGCTTGAGCAGGTAGTCCACCGCCGCCACGTCGAACGCCTTGAGAGCGAACTCGTCGAATGCCGTGACGAAGACGGTCGGCGGCATGCGGTCCGAGCCGTACGAACTCATCACCGCGAAGCCGTCGCGTCCGGGCATCTGGATGTCGAGGAACACCGCGTGCGGCGCCCACGTGCGCAGGGCGTCGAGTGCGGCGTCGCCGTCCGGCGCCTCGCGGATCTCGGCCGCCGGGGCGACCGCGCGCACCCGCTCGCGGAGTCGTTCGCGCGCGAGTGGCTCGTCATCGGCGATCAGGATGCGATCGAGCATCGTCGGGAGAAGATACCCGGCCTGCGCCGATGGGGGCCCTTCGCGATCATCGTCGCGGGACGATCGGTTCGCCGCACGGGACCGGACGCGCCCGGCGCGCCAGCCCGCCCCTCACGGCATCCGTCGCTGCCCACCGTCCGACGCCGCGAGGAGGAGTCTCAGGCGGTCCGCGAGCTCCGCCCCTGTGAAGGGCTTGCGGAGCAGTCCCAGGTCCTCGGACTCGCGGGCGGCGCGGTCGAGCTCGGTCCCGGTGTGGCCGGAGATGAGGAGCAGCGGCAGTCGCGGATGGCTGCGACGCAGCCATTGCGCGAACTCGAGGCCCGTCTCCCCGGGTAGCATCACGTCCGACACGACCGCTGCCACGCCCGGCTCGCTGGCGAGGGACGTCCGCGCCTCCTCCACCGAGGTCACCGGCAGGGCGTGGAATCCCTGGGCATCCAGCAGTCGCGCGAGCTGGTCGCGCACGTCCGGCTCGTCCTCGACGAGCAGCACCCGGATCGCGTCGGCCGTCGCGGCCCCGCGGGCCGGCGTCGAGCGTCGTGACGCCGCGCGCGCCACGGCCGACGATGGCGACGTGACGGGCTCCTCGAGCGCGGGCTCGTCCGAGAGCAGCGGGAGGTAGAGTGAGACGCGCGTGCCGTTGGATGACGTCTCCACGGCGATGCCGCCCCCCGCGCCCTGCACGAGCGGGCGCACTCCGATGAGCCCGAGTCCCGTGCCGCGCCCGCCGCTCTTCTGCGTGAAGAAGGGCTCGAACATCCGCGAACGGACCTCCTCCGTCATCCCGTGGCCTTGATCCTCGACGGCGATCCGCACGTGCCGGCCATCCGGGGGAGGGATCACGGCGTACGGTGTCGGACCCGCGACGTCCACGACCTCCGCCTGGATCACGATCGGGCCGCCGAGGGGCATCGCATCACGGGCGTTGGCGACGAGGTTGAAGATGATGTGCTCGAGCTCGGCGCGGTCCGCCTTGACCGACCCCACCCCCGCCTCGACCCTCAATGAGAGTTGGTGTGTCTCGCCGGCGAGTCGCTGGAGCAGCGGCAACAGCTCGTCGAGCGCGACGCCGAGCGGGACCCGCTGGGGACGCACCGGTTCCTGCCGCACGAACGCGAGGAGACGGCGGGTGAGGGCGGCTCCGCGCTGCGCGGCGCCCTGGATCCCCTCGAGTTCCGGTTCCGCCGCGTTGCCGGGACCGAGTTCGAGCTGGGCGAGTTCGGCGCCCGCGAGGATCGCTGTCAGAACGTTGTTGAAGTCGTGGGCGACGCCGCCGGCGAGGCGGCCCACCACCTCCAGCTTCTGCGCCTGGCGCAGTCGCTCCTCGAGCGTCGCCCGCTCAGTGATGTCGCGGGCATTGATCACGATCCCGCGCACCGCCGGTTCGAGCCGCAAGTCCACGCCGACCGTCTCGATGAGCCTATCGTGCCCTTCGGGCGCCGGCGATCGCCAGCTGAGGGACGCCGGCGTACCGGGGCGCGCCCGAAGGTCGTCCAGGAAGTTCCGCCAGCGCACTCGCTCGGACTCCGGGAGTTGCTGCTCCAACGTCCGGCCCTCGAGTGCACCGATCCGCGAGCCGAGGATCCGCTCCGCCGGTTCGCTGGCGAAGAGGAGTCGCCCATCCCGGTCGAGCAGGATGATGCCATCGGAGGCGTGGCGCACGAGCGCCTCGAGGCGGCGCGCCGCCTCCCGTTCGGCCGTCGCTTGAAGGGCCCGCGCGGCGGCTTGGCTGTTCCGGAGGTCGCGTACCACGAGCAGCAGGTTCAGCAGGACGAGCCCGACGAAGAGCGCGCCGGTCCCCGCCACGAGGCCGCGTCCGGCCATCCAGACGAGGACCATCGCGACCGCGGAGACCGCGACGATCGGCAGCGGGCTGAGCGGGCTCCTCGGTGCCGCCGCGCCGGACTCGGGCGCGATCGGGTCCGTGAGGAACCGGATCGAGGCAGCGACCATCGCGAGATTGGCGAGGATCGCCAGCGCGCGACTGAAGTTCGGACCCTCGTATCCGGAGGAGTAGAGGATCTGCGCGACCAGGTCACCCATCGTCGAGACCCCCACGCCGCCGAGGAGCAGCAGCGTCGCCGCGCTCGAGGGGATCCGCCGCGCCCGTTCGATCGCGCGGTTCAGCGCGATGAGCGTCACCAGCTGCGCCGCGCTCGAGAGGAGCGTCATCACGCGACGGAACGTCGTGAGTTCGGCCTGCTGCGCCTCGATGTTCGTGGCGACGATGATCAGGCTCCCGAACGCGAGGGCGACGACGAGCCAGTCCAGCAGGTCGCGCGCCCGGTCACGGGGCAGGTCCACGGCGGGGAGGACGACCGCGCCGACGATGAGCAGCGGATAGTACTGGTAGTAGATCAGGTCCGCCCACGAGATGTACTCGAGCGGGCGGTCGAGCAGGTGCATCGTGAACCAGACCGTCGAGCCGGCGATGAGCACCGTGAAGGCGAGCGCGAAGAAGCGCAGGCCTCGACGCGTCGCCGGCGGGAGCTCCTCGCGCATCGAGGCGCTCCAGAGCGCCAGTGCGGAACTGATGTGCAGAATCAGGAAGGCGACGGCGTCGTACCGGTGGAGCCAGGGAGCCTTCGCGCCGTCGGCGATCGCCCACTCGGAGATCGTGAAGAGCACCCCGTGCAGCGCCATCGCGCCGAGGAGCACCCGGAGGGTCGTCGGGCGGAGCGGGAGGGGACCGCGGGTGGGGGCGGGCATCCGCCGGGAAGGTACCGCGTCACGACTGGCACCGCACGCGTCACCGTCACATCGTTCCACGATGCGCCGCCCGCCCGCCTGACGCCGACGTGATCTACGCCTTCGAGGGCTTCATCCCCGTCGTGCACGAGTCCGCGTTCGTGCATCCCCAGGCCGCCGTCACCGGGAACGTCGTGATCGGCCGCGACGTGTACGTCGGGCCCGGCGCGGCGATCCGGGGCGACTGGGGCGGGATCGTCATCGAGGACGGCTGCAACGTCCAGGAGAACTGCACCATCCACATGTTCCCCGGCGTCACCGTCGTCCTCGAGGCCGGCGCGCACATCGGCCACGGCGCCATCGTGCACGGCGCCCGCATCGGCGCCAACGCGCTGATCGGCATGAACGCGGTGGTGATGGACAACGCCGGGATCGGCGCCGGATCGATCATCGGCGCGCTCACGTTCGTGCCGGCAGGGATGACGATCCCCGAGCGGTGCGTGGCGGTCGGCAATCCCGCCCGCGTGGTGAAGCAGGTGAGCGACGAGATGCTCGCCTGGAAGACCGAGGGGACCGTCCTCTACCAGGGGCTCCCGGCACAGATGCGCGATTCGTGGCGCGCGGTGGAACCCCTCCGGGAGGTCCCGGCGGACCGCCCCGCGCAGGCCGCCACGCTCAAGACCTGGAAGGAGACCAAGTGACGCGTGCGTTGCAGAACTACGCCCTCGGCCAGTGGGTCGCGGGCACGGGGAAGGCCACGACCCTGCACCACGCGGTCACCGGGGAGCCGGTCGCCGAGGCATCGAGTGGCGGACTCGACTTCAAGGCGATGACCGACTACGCGCGGCGCGTCGGGGGGCCGAAGCTGCGCGCGCTCACGTTCCACCAGCGCGCCGCCCTGCTGAAGGCGATGGCGAAGCACCTGATGGAGCGGAAGGAGCCGCTCTACGCCCTTTCAGCAGCGACGGGCGCGACCCGCGCCGACTCGTGGGTGGACATCGAGGGTGGCATCGGCACCTTCTTCGCGTATTCGAGCCGCGGTCGGCGCGAGTTCCCCAACGAGACCTTCCACGTGGAAGGCCCGGCCGAGTCCCTCAGCAAGGGCGGCACGTTCGCCGGCCGGCACCTCTGCGTGCCGCTCGAGGGGGTCGCGATCCACATCAACGCGTTCAACTTCCCCTGTTGGGGGATGCTGGAGAAGCTGGCGCCCGCGCTGCTCGCCGGCGTGCCTTGCATCGTGAAGCCGGCGACCGCAACCAGCTTCCTCACCGAGGCGATGTTCAGGGAGATGGTCGCGTCGGGGATCCTCCCCGAGGGCGCCATCCAGCTCGTCTCCGGGAGTGCGGGCGACCTGCTGTCGCACGTCACCGAGCAGGACGCCATCGCGTTCACCGGGAGCGCGGCGACCGGACGCATGCTCAGGGAGTCGAAGGCCGTCGTCGAGCACGCCGTGCGGTTCAACATGGAGGCCGACTCGCTCAACTGCTCGATCCTCGGCCCCGACGCCGCGCCCGGCACCGAGGAGTTCGACCTCTTCATCAAGGAGGTCGTCAAGGAGATGACCACGAAGGCCGGGCAGAAGTGCACCGCGATCCGCCGCACCATCGTCCCGGCCGGCATGGAGGAGGCGGTCGTGAAGGCGCTCCGCGCCCGGCTCGAGAAGGTCGTGATCGGGGATCCCGCAGTCGAAGGCGTGCGGATGGGGCCGCTGGCGACGAAAGGGCAGGTGCGCGATGTCGGCGCGGCGGCCGCGCGGATCCGGGAGGCCGGCGAGCTCGTATTCGGCGGGGGGGATTTCGCCGTGACCGGCGCCGACCGCGAGAAGGGCGCGTTCTTCGGTCCGATGCTGATGGTCTGCGACGCGCCCTTCAGCCGCACCGAGCCGCACGACATCGAGGCGTTCGGGCCGGTCAACACGGTGATGCCGTACCGAGCGCTGGACGAGGCCGTCGAGCTCGCGAAGCGCGGCCGGGGCTCGCTCTGCGGTTCGCTCGTCACCGCCGACGCGCAGGTGGCACGGGCGGTCGTGCTCGGGGTGGCGCCGTACCACGGACGGCTGATGGTGCTCGACCGATCGAGCGCGAAGGAGAGCACGGGTCACGGTTCGCCGCTGCCGAACCTGGTGCACGGCGGTCCGGGCCGCGCTGGCGGGGGCGAGGAGATGGGCGGCGCGCGCGGAGTGCTGCATTACATGCAACGCACTGCGGTGCAGGGGAGCCCCTCCATGCTGACCGCGATCTCGCGTGAGTGGAGCGCCGGCGCGGCGCAGCGGACGAGCGAGGTCCATCCCTTCCGGAAGCACTTCGACGAGCTCGAGATCGGCGACACGCTGCTCACCGGCGCGCGCACCATCACCCTCGAGGATGTCGCCGCGTTCGCCTCCCTCAGTGGGGACAGGTTCTACGCCCACATGGATGACGAGGCGGCCAAGGCGCACGGCGTCTTCACCGGTCGCGTCGCGCATGGCTACTTCATCGTCTCGGCTGCAGCCGGGCTCTTCGTCGAACCCTCGCTCGGTCCGGTCCTCGCCAACTATGGACTGGAGAAGCTGCGCTTCACGAAGCCCGTCTACCCAGGCGACACCATCCGCGTCCGCCTGACGGTGAAGCAGAAGACCCGGAAGGACACCCCGGAGGGCGGGGTTCCGCAGGGTGTCGTCGAGTGGGACGTCGAGGTGAAGAATCAGGCCGATGAGACCGTCGCGCTGTATTCGATCCTCACACTCGTGCGCGCGCGGTCCTAGGAGATGACGCGATACAAGAGCATATCGGACGAGTCCTGTCGCGTTAGTTGACGCTTCGGGCTATTGCGCGGCTGGAATCGGTGTCGGAAGTTGCCTTACAGGGCAACGCGACCGATTCTCCCATCCCAGGCGGATGCCGCTGAGACAGCGATCGATCCAGTGGACCTTCCCGGCCCTGATCACGGCAGTCGTGATCCTCGCGGTCGTCGTGTTCGTGTGGTCCGGCTACGTGCGCCTCTCCGCCGTCGTGGATGCTGCGGCCGGCACCCGGATGCTCTCGAGCGCGCGGCTCGTCTCGGGCATGTTGGCGTCCGGGTACGGGACGACCCGAGCCCGCCTCGCGGCGATCGCCGAGCGATCGGAGACCCGATCCGCGCTGACGACCGGTCGCGTCGCGAGCGATGCAGCCCGGCGACTCTCGGAAGCCACGCCGGATGACTCGCTGTTCCGCGGCCGGTGGGTCATCGCCGCGACAGGCGAGGTGCGCATCCGGGCCGAGGGATCGCCGCCGGCGCCGACGTGGGCGTCCGGTGCAGCGAGCTCCGGCGCGCTCCTCGGCCGCGAGCTCGCGATCAGTCCTCTCTCCGATGTCGCGGGCGAGCCGGTCTTCGAGGTCGTCGCGCCGGCATTCGGACCGGGCGCCGGCGATTCCGCGCGCGTCATCGGCTATGTCGTGGAGGCGCGCCTTGCGCGCGGGCGCGGTGTGGATCAGGTGCAGGGGCTCGCCGGCACGCGGGTCCTGCTGGTCGGCCAGCCCGATCAGGGCGTTTGGACCGACCTGACCGGGATCGTGCCGCCACCGCCGCCGCTGACGCTCGAGGACAGCATCCTCTCGTACGCGGCCTCCACGCGGGGACCGGGTGTGGGCGCCGTACGCCCGATCCAGGGGACGCCATGGGTGGTCTTCCTCGGGCTCTCGCGGGACGAGGTGCGCGCGCCGGCGCGCGACTGGCTCCGCCGCGTGATCCCGGTCGCGCTCCTCCTGATCCTCACCACCGCCCTCCTCGCTTGGCTGGCGAGCCGGCGGATCACGACCCGCCTCGTCGCGCTCGCGCGCCATATGGACGCCGTGGAGCTCTCCGGACCCGAGCCCGTCGCCAGCCTCGCGGAGAGTCCCGATGAGCTCGGCCGCCTGGAGGGCGCGTTCCAGCACCTCATCGAGCGTGCGCGGTCGCACAAGCGACTCGAGGCCCAGGTCATGGAATCGCAGAAGTTGGAGGCGGTCGGTCGGCTAGCCGGCGGCATCGCCCACGACTTCAACAATGTGCTGACGGTCGTGAGCAACTACGGCGAGATGGTCCGCGCCGACCTCCCGCCGGACTCCCTTGCGCGTCGGGACCTCGACGAGGTGCTGCGCGCGGCGGATCGCGCGGCGCGACTCACCCGCCAGATCCTCACCTTCAGCGGGCGGCGGGTGGTGGATCCGCGTCTCCTCGACCTCAATGCGGTGCTCCGCGATGCCCAGCGGATGCTCGAGCGACTGATCCCGGAGCGCGTTCGCTTCCAATGGGACCTCGATGACGCGATCGGCCCGGTGCTGATCGATCACGCCCAGATCGAGCAGGTGCTCGTGAACCTCGCGGTCAACGCCGCCGACGCGATGCCAGAGGGGGGCGAGCTCACGATCCGCACCTCACGAGCGGCGCTCGATGACCCGCCGCCGGACGCGGACAGCGCGCCGGCGCGGGGCCCGCTCGTACGGGACCGTCCGCACGTCTGCCTCTCCGTCCGCGACACCGGCATCGGGATGGATCGGGAGACCGTCACGCGGATCTTCGAGCCCTTCTTTACCACCAAGGAGAGCGGGAAGGGCACCGGGCTCGGACTCGCGACGGTGCACGGGATCGTGACGCAGGCCGGTGGGCGGATCTGGGTGTACAGCGAACCGCGGCGCGGCACGACGTTCAAGATCTACTTCCCGGAACAGTCAGGGACGGCCGAGGAGCTCCCTCAGCGCCCGCGGGAGGTGACGCCGACCGGAGGCGTCGGCACCTTACTCGTGGTCGAGGATGACGCCGCGCTCCGTGAGGTCACCGCCCGCCTCCTGCGACGCGCTGGCTATGACGCGCTGCTCGCCGGCGATGCCGCCGAGGCGCTCCGCGTCCTGGAGCGGGAGGGCAGTCGGGTGCGTCTCGTCGTGAGCGACGTGGTGATGCCCGGGATGAGCGGCGTCGAGCTGGCGGCCGTCATCACCGCCCGCTGGCCGCGCGTGCAGGTCGTCCTGATGTCGGGCTACAACGACCTCGACCGCAGCGGCGGGCACCCAGCCGGGAGCCTGGGGATCCTCGAGAAGCCATTCACGATGTCCGCGCTCGACGCGGCCGTGCGGAGGGCGCTCGACCAGGCGACGCGCTGAGCGGGGACCGGGCCGGCCGACTCACATCGCGCCGGCCTGGATCCGCGCGGCCACCCGCTGCACCTCGGTCATTACGCGCAGCAGGTTCCCGCCCCAGATCTTCTCGATGTCGCGCTCGGAGTAACCCCGACGCACCAGCTCGAGCGTGACGTTGAAGGTCTCGGTCGCGTTCTCCCACCCCACCACGCCGCCACCACCGTCGAAGTCGGAGCTGATCCCGACGTGGTCCACGCCGATGAGCTTGACCATGTAGTCGATGTGGTCCACGAAGTCCTTGACCGTGGCGCGGGGGTCCGCGGGGTACCGGCGCGCCGTGATATCCTCCTGCGCGGCGAGATAGGCGTTCCGCCGGTCCTCGGGGAGGGCGGCGATCTGCTCGCGGATCTCGGCCTGCGTCGAGCCCATGATGTCGTACTGGTTGCGGAGCGCCGCGATGGCCGCCTGCCGCTCGGCATCGCGCGCGGGATTGCACTTCACGTAGGCGTTGAACGCGACGACCTGCACCACGCCGCCGTTCGCCTTCATCCCGCGGAGCTGCTCGTCATCCAGGTTGCGGCTGTGGTCGCACAGCGCCCGGGCCGCCGAATGCGAGGCGATGATCGGCGCCTTGGTGAGCTGGAGCGTCTGCATCATGGACTGCTTGCTGGGGTGCGAGATGTCGATCATCACCCCCCACTTGTTGAGTTCCTTGATCGCCTCGCGGCCGAGCGGGCTCAGGCCGTTGTGCATCCAGACCCCGTCGCGCTCCCCGGTGTTGGAGTCCGAGAGCTGGCTGTGGCCGTTGTGCGCGAGCGAGAGGTAGCGGCCGCCGAGGTCGGCGAACTGCTTGATACGCGTGAGGTCGCTACCGACGGGGAAGCCATTCTCGATGCCGATGAAGACGACCTTGCGTCCGCTCGCGTGGATGCGGCGCGCCTCCTCGGCGGTGCGGGCGAGGCCGACGCGCGTCGGTGCGAGGGAGTCGGTCAGCCGGTGGATCGCCGCGAACTTCTCCATCGCGGCGGCGTACGCCGACGCCATGGTGGAGTCATTGATCGCGCGGGCCTGGCCCACGTAGACGATCAGGAAGGCGGCATCGAGGCCCCCCGACTCCATCTTCGGCAGGTCCACCTGGTTGCGGGCCACGCCGGTCACGTAGTTGGCCGAGTCGCGCCGGAACGCATTGGGACTGATGTCCACGTGCGTGTCGAGGGTCATGACGCGTTCGTGGATCGCGCGGGCGCGGGCGACCAGCGCTGCATCGTCCTGCGCGGGGAGCGCTGCCGCCGTGAGTGCGATCGCGAGCGGGGCGAGCGAGAGGCAGGGGCGACGTGCGGACATCGCGGGAATCCTGGGCTGGGGTGTCCGCGTAGTTGTAACCGCACCACCGCCCCCTCCGCAACGCTCGCCGCGGGCCGCGCGGCGCATTACCATCCGGCAGACCCCACATCCGGAGCATGAGATGATCGAGCGGACGGCGAACGCGCAGTGGAACGGCGACCTCAAGGGCGGCAACGGCAGCCTCCGCCTCGGCAGCGGCGCGTTCGAGGGGAAGTATTCGTTCGGCACGCGGTTCGAGGGCGCCCCCGGGACGAATCCCGAGGAGCTGCTCGGCGCGGCCCACGCCGCCTGCTTCTCGATGGCGCTCGCGAACACCCTCGCGTCCGCCGGGCATGCGGTGAAGTCGGTGCGGACGACGGCGCAGGTCCGCATGGAGAAGGTGGACGGAAGGAACACGATCGTCGGGATCGCGCTCACGACCGAGGGTGAGGTGCCGGGCCTTTCGGCCGACGAGTTCGCCAAGCAGGCCGACGCCACGAAGAGCGGCTGCATCGTGTCGCGCGCGCTCTCCGCGGTCCCGATGACGGTGCACGCGACCCTCAAGTGAACCCCCAGGTGAGCTGACCCGATGCGCCAGGCTACCGCGACCCCGCAGCCGACGACCCCTGTGGCGCCCTCCGCCCCCGCGGTGCCCGGGACGGCCGTGATCGCCCCCGGTGTCGCGAGCCCGTACGATGTCCATCAGGCGCTCCTCGCGGCGCGGCGCTCGGTGCGGAATGAGATCGAGTACCTGCAGGCCCGCCGCGAGGGGATCGTGGATCGCTTGCGCGAAGGAGCGGTGTCCGACGCCGACAAGGCCGGGCTCGACCAGCAGCTCACACAGGTGGACCAGCAGATCGCCGCCGCCAACATCCGGCTCGCGGAGATCGAGGGTCAGGTCACGGCCGCGGCCTCGGTGCCCGGGGCGACCGAGGACCCTCGACCGCAGCCTGACCCCTGGGAGAACGGCCCACCCGAGGAGGTCGTCGCGATGGGGCTGGCCTTCACGTTCATCCTGCTCATCCCGTTCGCGATCGCCTATGCGCGGCGGATCTGGCGGAAGAGCGCGGCCGTCACCGTCACGCTCCCGCCGCAGCTCGTGGACCGGATGGAGTCGCTCGAGCGTTCGGTGGACGCCGTGGCGATCGAGGTGGAGCGGATCGGGGAGGGGCAGCGGTTCGTGACGCAACTCCTCGCGGAGCGGCAGTCCGCCCGACTGAAGGAAGGGAGCGCTCCAGCGGACGGGCGCTGACCCGATCGGCACGCGCTCGAGGTTCGCGTCGGGGGTCAACGTCTCGCGCGACGGCGCCGTTATCGCGACGTTGACGGGTGAGATCCCTCCCGCACTCCCCTCCATCCCCGAAGAGGACCCCTCGATGCCCGGTGATTCGCGGCGACGCGCTCCGCTGACCTCCCTGCTGGTGGCGACGCTCCTCCTGCTCGCTCCGTCGCTCGCCCACGGCCAGGAGCGTCCCTTCCTCGGTGTCCGCTACGACGCGGACCGGAACCGCGTGCTGCTGGAGATCGCGCCGGACCGGCTCGACCGCGACTTCCTGTACCAGACGGTGCTCGCCTCCGGCGGCGGCGTCGGCGGGCTCGGACTCGACCGCGGCCAGACCGGGGGGAGCGCGGTGGTACGCTTCGAGCGGCGCGGTCGTCGCGTTCTCGTGCGGCGTGACAACTGGAGCGTGCGGGCCATCGGCGCCGACGAGGCCGGGCAGCGCGCCGCGCGCGAGGCATTCCCCTTCTCGGTGATCGCGAACCTCCCGATCGAGTCGGAGGCGAACGGCGCGATCACCGTGGATGCGACGAGCATCTTCCTCGCGGACACCTACGGCATCGCCGACGGGATCCGCCGCGCGCAGGGTGGCAACGGGCGCGTGGACGCGAACCGCAGCTGGGTGGACACCGCGCGGACGAAGGCATTCCCGCGCAACACCGAGGTGCACGCGGTGCTCACCTTCGCGGTGGACAACCCTGGCGCCGTCCTCCGTCGCGCGGCGCCGGAGGCGAGCGCCCCGGTCTTCGAGCTGCACCACTCCCTGGTGATGCTCCCCGACACCGAGGGCTTCCGCCCACGCGTCGGCGACGCGCGCGCGGGACTGGCGGGTAGCCAGTACAACGATTTCGCGCAGGGCTTCGAGGGGACCTATCGCGCGGGGCACATCAGCCGCTGGCGTCTCATCCCCCGCGATCCGGCGGCGTACCTGCGCGGCCAGCTGACCGAAGCCGTCAACCCGATCATCTACTACCTCGATCCCGCCGTGCCCGAGCCGTACCGGACGGCGTTCCTCGAGGGTGGCAACTGGTGGGGGAAGGTCTTCGAGGCGGCCGGGTTCCGGAACGCCTTCCAGGTGCGGCCCTTGCCCCCGGGCGTGGACCCGATGGACGCGCGCTACAACCTGATCTATTGGGTGCACCGCTCCGGCCCGGGTCCGTCGGTCGGACCTTCGATGGGGGACCCGCGCACCGGCGAGATCCTGCGCACCGTGGTGCGGATGGACAGCTGGCGATCGCTGATCGACTACAACATCTATGCCGGCCTCCTGCCGGCCGCCGGTCCCAGCGGGCTCAACGTCCCCGCCGATTCGTTCGTGAAGATGCGCCGACGGCAGCACGTGGCCCACGAGATCGGCCACACGATCGGCTTCCCGCACAACTACATCGCGCACGCGCAGGGCCGCTCGTCGGTGATGGACTATCCGTTCCCGCTGATCTCGGTGGATGCGCGCGGCAACCTCGACCTGCGGCAGGCGTACGCGCCGCACGCCGGCGGGTGGGACACGTTGACCGTGCGGTACGCCTACACCTGGTTCCCCGACGCGCGCAGCGAGGCCGCCGGGCTCGAGCGCATCGTGCGGGAGATGCTCCAACGCGATCTGCGCTACGTCGGCGACATGCATGCCGGCGCCGATGGTTCGATCCCCGAGGTCACGCGCTGGGTGGAAGGGCGCACGATGTTCGACGCGGTCGAGCGGACGTCGGCGGTGCGGCGTCTCGGCATCGAACGGTTCGACGAGCGCGCCATCAAGCCCGGCGAGCCGATGTACCTGCTGAACATGCGGTTCACGCACCTCTACCTCCACCACCGCTACTCGCTCGAGGGGCTCGTCAAGAACATCGGCGGGATGGACTTCCGTTACGCGATGCGGGGCGACGGCCAGGCGCCGACCACCATCGTTCCCGCCGCGCAGCAGCGGCGGGCGCTCACGATGGCACTCGACGCGCTCGAGCCGGCGGCGCTCGCGGTGCCGGAACGCGTGCAGGCGATGATCCCGCCGATGCCGCCCGGCGGCGACCCGCAGTTCGTCTGGGCCGGATCCCAGGCGGGCACGGCCTTCGACGAAATCTCCCTCGCGGGTGGCCTCGCCACCGAGGTGATCGAGGGTCTGATGGACCGAGAGCGGCTCGGGCGGGTCGTGCTCTTCCGTGCCCGCTCGGCCGACAACCCGTCGCTCGACGAGGTGCTCCAGGTGATCGTGGACCGTACTTGGGGGGTCGCCCCGGTGGCCGACCCGCACTTGCAGTCGCTCCGGCGCGTCGTGCAACGGGTGGTGCTCAACACGCTGCTCGACCGCGCCGGCGACCGGCAGGCGCTTCCCGACGTGCGCCAGGTGTCCGAACTGCATCTCGAGAAGCTCGATGCGCGCATCGCGGCGATGACCGGCGGCTCCCCTGCCGACCAGGCGCTCCGCTCCGCCGCCCGCCGGGAGATCGCGCGCTACTTCGCGGGGGATGACGACCCCGCGACGCGCACCCGGCATGCGGTCCTGCCCCTGCCGTGGCCCTGAGCCGGGGGCGCGGGGCATTAAGTGTTGATTAGGGGTGCGGCGCGAACGCGTTCCGCGTCGTAGGGTATCGCATCTGATGGACCAACCCTTGGCGGGGTGACGGTGTCTGAATGAGGACACCGCGCCCCGCCCGGGGCGGCACTTACCCCCACTCGGCGAGAACGCGATGGCTTTCCTCCGCTCACGGCGCACGCTCGCGGTCCTGGCGATCCTCGTCGTCGGCGCGCCCACGGCCTACCTGTTGGCGCGGCCCGCGTCCGACGCCGGCGCGGCACTCGTCGCCACGGCATCCCTGGGCGACTTCGCCGTCACGGTCACGACCGCGGGTGAGCTGCGCGCGAGCTCCTTCGTGCAGATCCAGGGGCCGATGGAGATGCAGCGCGCGGGCGCCTTCAACGTGAAGATCGCCTCGCTCGTGCCGGAGGGGACGATCGTCAAGGCCGGCGACATCGTCGCCGAGCTCGATCGTGCCTCGCTCGCCCAGCGGTTGCAGGAGACGACCCTGGCCGTCCAGAAGGCCGAGGCGGTGAACGAACAGGCGTCCCTCGACTCGACGCTCAACCTCTCGAAGGCCCGCGAGGAGATGCGCACGATGGAGCTCGCGCTCGAGGAGAAGCGTCTCGCCAAGGAACAGGCCGTGTACGAGGCGCCGACGGTGAAGCGCCAGGCCGAGATCGACCTCGAGAAGGCCGAGCGCGCGCTCGCGCAGGCCAAGCTCGACTACGTCACGAAGGAGGACCAGGCCAAGGCGAAGATGCGCGAGGTCGGCTCCGACCTGCAGCGCCAGCGCAACCAGCTCGAGGTCGTGCAGCGCGTGATGGGGCAGTTCACGATCCGCTCGCCAGCGCCGGGGATGGTGATCTACCAGAAGGAGTGGAACGGGAAGAAGCGTGCGGTCGGTTCGCAGGTCGGTGCGTGGGATCCCACCGTGGCGACGCTTCCGGACCTCAGCAAGATGGAATCGATCACGTACGTCAACGAGATCGACATCAAGAAGGTCGCGGTCGGCCAGCCGGTGAGCATCTCGCTCGACTCGGACCCCACGAAGCGCCTCACTGGCAAGGTCACGGCGGTCGCCAACGTCGGCGAGCAGCGTCCCAACACCGACGCCAAGGTCTTCGAGGTGAAGGTCCTCCTCTCCGGCGCCGACACCACGCTGCGGCCCGGGATGACGACGAGCAACGCGATCGAGACGACCCGGCTCACCGGGGTGATCTCGGTGCCGCTCGAGGCGGTCATGACGATCGAGGACGTGCCGTACGTGTTCAAGCGCTCGGGCGCCCGCACCATCCGGCAGGAAGTGGAGACCGGCGCGATGAACGACACGCACGTCGTGCTCACCAAGGGGGTCGAGGCCGGCGAGGAGGTGCTGCTCGTGCCCCCCGCGGACGCCGCGACGATGTCGCCGGTGCGGCTCCCGGGCTCGACGCGCGGCATGACGCCGGCGGGCGGCGACACCGGAACGGCGGCACGGTCGCTCCCGCGTGCCCCCTGATCCAGAGGCGTCGGACGCGCCGCGGGGCCGCGTAACGCAGGTCCGGGCGGCACTCTCGGCGCACGTCGTCTTCGCCGTGCGCACCGCCCTTGAGGCGGTGGCGCACAATCGCCTGCGCGCGGGATTGACCTCCCTCGGGATTCTCTTCGGCGTCGCGTCGGTCATCGCGATGCTCGCGATCGGCAAGGGCGCCGAGTCCGAGATCCTCGAGCAGATGCGCCTCCTCGGCTCGAACAACATCCTCATCCGCCCCTACGTCGAGCAGAAGGAAGGGAACGCCGAGGACGAGGAGGACGCCAAGCAGGCGAAGCGCTACTCCCCGGGGCTCACCTACCTCGACGCCGAGGCGATCGCGAAGGTCATCCCGGGCCTCGACGCCGTGAGTTCCGAGGTGGTCGTGAACACCACGATCACCCGCGAGGGACGCCGGCGGTCCGGCCGGATCGTCGGCGTGGACAGCACCTACTTCCGGCTGCTGAACATGCCCCTCGTCGCCGGCAGCGCGTTCACGCACGAGCAGATGGCGCAGGGGCGTCCGGTCGCGATCATCGGCAACGGCGTCCGCACCCGATTCTTCACCACCGAGGACCCGGTCGGCCGGGAGATCAAGGTCGGTGAGACCTGGCTCACGGTCGTCGGCGTGCTCGCCGACCGCCAGATCGCGGCCGAGAACGCCGATCGGCTCGGCCTCCGCGACGTCGGGATGGACGTCTTCGTACCGCTGCACACGATGCTCGGGCGCTTCCGGAACCGCGCCCAGGTGACGCAGCGGGACATCGAACAGGCGGCCCGCGCGCAGGGACAGGAAGGGGTCGTGGTCATCGGCGGGGCGGAGAACGCCGAGCCGAGCGAGGAGGTCAAGCAGGAGCGCGCCAACATGAACCAGCTCGACCGCATCGTCGTGCGCGTGAACGAGGCGCGGCACGTGGCGCAGGTCGCGGACATCGTGCGCCGGATGCTCGAACGCCGGCACAACGGCGTCGTGGACTACGAGATCACCGTGCCCGAGCTGCTGCTGAAGCAGGAGCAACGGACGCGCACGATCTTCAACATCGTGCTCGCGGCGATCGCGAGCATCTCGCTGCTGGTGGGCGGGATCGGGATCATGAACATCATGCTCGCGAGCATCCTCGAGCGGATCCGCGAGATCGGCGTGCGGCGGGCCCTCGGCGCGACCCAGCGGGACATCCTGGCGCAGTTCCTGGCCGAGGCGGTGATGATCAGCGTCGGCGGCGGCGTCGCCGGGATCCTCGTCGGGGCCGGGTTCAGCTTCGCCGTCGAGCAGTTCGCGGGGATCCAGACGCTGATCTCGCCCGTGTCGGTCGCCGTCGCCTTCGGTGTCTCGCTGAGCGTCGGGCTGGTCTTCGGGATCGTGCCGGCCTGGCGCGCCGCCAAGCAGGACCCTGTCGTCTGTCTCCGTTACGAGTGACCGCTATGCCGATGTCGTCCCTGACGCCCGCCGCAGCGCGCCGTGCTGCGCTCGCCGCCGCCTGCCTCGCCGCGCTGGTCGCGCTCCCGATCGAGCGCGCCGGCGCGCAGGAGCCGATGCGCCTTACCCTCCAGGAGGCGATCGCGCGCGCGCAGTCCGAGGGTCTCACCGCGCGCGCTGCACGGGCGACACGCGATGCGGCGCGGGAGCGGGACCGGGCGTTTGGGGCGGGGCTCCTGCCGCAGCTCGCGCTGACCGGCACCGCGCCCAGCTACAACCGGTCCATCACCTCGGTGCTCACGACCGATGGCACGGTGTACGTGCCGCAGGAGCAGACCGACGCCTCGGCGAACCTCGCGCTCACGCAGCGACTCCCCTTCATCGGCGGCGACTTCTTCGTGAACTCGTCGCTCTCCCGCACCGACCGCGAGCTCGGCACGACCCTCAACCGCACGTGGAACTCGACGCCGGTGACGGTCGGCATCCGACAGGACCTCTTCCGTCCGAACCGGCTCCGGTGGGACGCCGCGGCGCAGGAGCTCAGCGCCGAGGTCGCCGAGCGGACCTACCGCGAGGCGATGGAGGAGGTGGCGATCCAGGCCGCCAATGCGTTCTTCGACTACTACACGGCGCGGCTCGCGCTCGAGAACGCCGAGACCAACGCGGCGGTCAACGACACGCTCTACACGCTGAACAAGGGCCGATTCGAGGTGGGGCGGATCGGCGAGAACGACCTGCTCCAGTCGGAGCTCGCACTCCTCCGCGCGCAGGTCGCGGTGGACGGGGCGCGCCTCGAGCATGACCGCACGCTCGCCGCCCTGCGCCTCGCGCTCAGCCTCCCCGTCGGGGCACCCCTCGATGTCATCGTGCCGACGGACATCCCCGAGGTCGTGGCCGACACCGCCGTCGCGGTGACGCAGTCGCTGCGGAACCGCGCCAGCTCGGTCGGCCTGGAGCTGGAGGAGACCAATGCGCGGCGGCGGGTGGCCGAGGCCCGATGGGGCACCGGCGCCGGCGCGACGCTCCAGGCGTCGATGGGCTTCAACCAGACGGCCTCCGCGCTGGATGGCGCCTATCGGGACCTCCGTGATGCACAGCGCGTCTCGCTCTCGCTGTCGGTCCCGCTGGTGCAGTGGGGGGGCCGTTCGTCGAACATCCAGGCGGCGCGGCTCGACCAGGAGCGCACCGAGTACACCGGACGCCAGACCCGCGAGCAGCTCGTCCAGGAGGCGCACTTCGCAGCGCTCCAGCTCGCCCAGACGCGTCGCTCGCTCGCCATCGCGGCCAAGGCCGACACTGTCGGCAGCAAGCGCTTCGAGGTCGCGCGCGCGCGTTACGTGATCGGCCGGATCGACCCCGACAACCTCTACCAGGCGCAGTCCGAGAAGGACAGCGCCTTCAACGGGTACCTGCAGGCGCTGCGGGCCTACTGGGTCGCGTACTACCGGCTCCGACGCGTGACCATGTACGATTTCGTGACCGGGCAGCCGATCCGCTGACCTTGCGCCGGGGACGGCGCACGGCGAGCGTCGGGGGGTCGGCCTCCCCCAACGCCCGCGACCCGATGCAACGCCGTCGCTTCCTCTCCGACCTGACACGGTACGCGGCGCTCTGCGCCGCACTCCCCAACGACTGGCGCCTGACCTGGCGGCCCCGCTTCGCCGACGACCCGTTCTCGCTGGGTGTCGCGAGCGGCGACCCGACGGCGACCGGGGCGGTGATCTGGACGCGCCTCGCGCCGCGTCCCTTCGAGCCGGAGGGTGGGATGCCGGGCGGCCTCCGCCTCGTGGTGGACTGGGAGGTCGCGGATGACGAGGCCTTCCGGACCATCGTTCGCCGTGGCCGCTACACTGCGGCCCCGGAGCTCGGCTACAGCGTCCACGTGGATCTCAGCGGCCTCGAGTCGGATCGCTGGTACCACTATCGCTTCCGGACGGGCGAGGCCGTGAGTCCGGTCGGCCGCCTCCGCACCACGCCGGGCGACGGCGCCCTCACGCCGCTCCGCTTCGCCGTGGCGTCGTGCCAGAACTACGAGCAAGGCCTCTTCACCGCCTACGAGCACATGGCGCGTGAGCAGTGCGACCTCGTCACGCACCTCGGCGACTACATCTACGAGTACGGCGCGCGCGAGGGCGCGATACGGCAGCACCACGGGTTCGAGGTGCGCACGGTCGAGGACTATCGCCGCCGATACAGCCAGTACAAGCTCGATCCCGCACTGCAAGCCGCGCACGCCATGTGCCCGTGGCTCGTCACGTGGGACGACCACGAGGTGGACAACAACTACGCCGACGACGTCGGCGAGAATGGGATGGAATCCACCGAGCAGATGCTCGCGCGGCGCGCGGCGGGCTACCAGGCCTGGTGGGAGCACCAGCCGGTGCGTGTGCCCCGCGCCCGCTCGTGGGCCGACCTCGACATCCGCCGCACAACCGACTGGGGTGGGCTCGCCCGGTTCTGGATGCTCGACACGCGCCAGTACCGTGACGACCAGGCGTGCGGTGACGGCAGCAACGTCGTGCCCTGCGGGGCGTGGGCCAACCCCTCTCGCTCCCTCCTCGGCCAGCAGCAGGAGCGCTGGCTCGCGGCGGGCCTCGGCCGGTCGCGCTCACGCTGGCAGGTGCTCGGGCAGCAGGTGATGGTCGCGCCGTTCGACGACCGCGTGGGCCCGGAGACACGGCTGCACATGGACTCGTGGGGCGGGTATCCCGCGGCGCGCGACCGGCTGCTCGGCACGATCGCGCGTCGCGCGCCCAACCGGACCGTGGTGCTCACCGGGGACATCCACTCGAACTGGGTGAACGAACTGCGCTCGTCGTTCGATCGCCACGACCGGCCAGTGGTCGCGGCCGAGTTCGTCGGCACCTCGATCGCTTCAGGGGGCGACGGCCAGCCGGAGTGGGCCGGTTACGCACCGGCCAGGGACGAGAACCCGCACCTCAAGTGGCACACCGCGCGGCGCGGCTACATGGTGGCCGAGGTCTCGGGGGAGGAGTGGCGCACCGAATACCGCGAGGTGCCGTTCGTGACGCGCGCTGGGGCGCCGGTGACCACGGCGACGCGGTGGCGCGTGGCGCACGGTCGGCCGGGTATCGAGCGGCTGTGACCTTGCGGATCCCACGCCTCGGTGCGCGCATCGTCCTTTCGCTGCACCTCGTGCTCGCCGTGCTCGCGTGGGACGCACTTCCGGAGCAGGTGCCCACCCACATCACACTCGACGGGACACCCGGCGACTTCGCGCCTCGAAGCCTCGAGTCGTGGTTCCTGCTGCCGCTCCTCGCGCTCGCGCTCCAAGTCCTGCTGGAGGCGCTGACGGGGCTGATCCGATCCCGGCCCTCACTGTTCAACTTCCCGGCGAAGGCGCGATTCCTGAAACTCCCCGCGCCGCGCCGCGAGCCGGTGATCGCCGAGATGATCCGATTCATGGATGTGACGACGCTCGGCGCCCAGACGATCCTCCTCCTCGCCCTGACGCTGGTGTGGGACGCGGCGCGCGGTGCCGAGACCGCTGCGGGGACAGCCGCCATCCTGATGGTCGCGTTCCTCATGACCCCCGTGCTGCTCATACTGATCGCCCGCGTGACCGCGGCCGTGGATCGGGCGGAGCGCGGCGACTCGCGCTGACTCGCTACGTCGGCGTCCGCTCGCCCGCCAACAGGTCCTCGACCACGTCCCGCGCTTCGAGCTGTCGGTCCACGGCGAATCCGAGGTCCCGCACCCTCTCGAGCTCCGCGGTGAGTTGCGGCGCGGTCATCGTCCCGACGCTGAGCCGCAGCAGGTCGAGGCGGAGCGATTCGAGGGCACCGAGGGCTTCCACGGCACCAGCGTTCCCGCCCCGCAGCTCCGCGAGGTCCCGCGCCGCCATCGCCTTGGCCTCGAGCGCGTCGATGAGATCCGGGATGCCCGGTCCGAGCTGGCGCCGCAGGTCGGCCGACAGTGCGGCGTGGAGCGCGCGGGCGGCGCTCCCGACCGCGATCACCGTGGGCTCGTCGGCCTCGAACGCCGCGCCGGCGGTCGGCGCGGCGGCGCCGCTCCGAGGCCGGAACATCCACCGTCCGAACGCGCCGCGCAGCACGCGGGTCCACCACCCCTCGCGCCGCCCTGGCGCAAGGAGGCGCATCGCGTGGCGGATCGCGAGCGTCGGCAGCACCACCGCCCCGGCGATGCCGAGCAGGTTGACCACCGCGGGACCGTTCGCCATCGCCATCGGGAAGCAGAGCGCCCCTCCGGCGATGGTGCCGGCGAGGATCCAGCGGTCGCGTCCACGTCGGCCGACCTCGTCCCCGTCGATCGCGGCGCGCTCCTCGGCGCGCAGCGCACCGTCGCGACCCATCGCCGCGATCAGTCTCCGGTGGTCCACGCCGCGGCGCGCCAGCTCGCGCGCGTGCCCCATCGCCTGGAGCAGCCGCGCCTTGGCGAGCCCCGACGCGAGGACTCCGAGCAGCAGGAAGATCCAGACGAGGATGGAGTTGGCGCCCGGGCGCACGAAGAGCAGGTCGAAGACCGCCAGTCCGGCGGCGTCGGCGAAGGCCACCGCCGCGGCGACGCCGGTGGTGGCGACCTCGCTGCCGATGCGCTCCCATTCCCGGAGGAACGCGCGCTGCGGGGCGGGGACGAGCGGTGGCCTCGCGCGCACCGCGTCGAACTCGGCGGCGAGTGCGTCGAGCGACGGCCACCGCGCGCCGGGGTCCTTCGCCAGGCACCGGTCGATCGCGCTCGTGAGGCGCGGCGCGAGCCCCGGCGCGGCGCTTGCGAGGGGTGGCGGGACGGATTGGACGTGCGCCAGGAGGAGCGCGGCCGGCGACTCGCCACCGAAGGGGAGCCTTCCGGTCGCCGCGACCCAGGCGGTGACGCCGAGGGAGTAGATGTCGCTGCGCGCGTCGGCGATCGCCCCCTGGGCGACCTCGGGGCTGACGTATTGCGGCGTGCCGCGTACGGCGCCGTCGCTCCTCGTGGGCGAGTCGAGCCCGAGGGCGATGCCGAAATCGGTCACCAGCGCGCGTCCACTGCCCGTCTCGATGAGGATGTTGTCCGGCTTCACGTCGCGATGGATGACGCCCCGGGCATGCGCGTGCGCGAGGGCCCACGCGACCTCCTGTACCAGCCGCTGCCACTCCGCACTCGCGAGCGGGCCGGCGCGCCGGACGCGCTCCCCGAGCGTCTCCCCCTCGATGTAGCCCATCACGAAGAACGCGAGACCATCGCGGTCCTCCACCGAGTGGATCGGGACGATGTGAGGATGCGCGAGCCCTGCAGCGGTCCGCGCCTCGCGCAGGAACCGCTCCCGCGCGCCCGCATCCCGCGCGAACGCCGGGGGGAGTAGCTTGATGGCGACGGGACGGTCGAGCGAGAGGTCGCGCGCGAGGAAGACCACCCCCATCCCGCCTCGACCGAGTTCGCGTGCGAGCGAGAACCGGCCGGCGACGGCCTCCTGCAGCGCGAGGAACTCCGGGGTCGGGATCGCCGGTCGCATGGGCCCCCTACGTCTCACACGGCCAGAAAGCTACACCGCGCACGTCACGCCCCGAGCGGGCTGCGGCCGAGCAGGCGCTGGATGGGGGGCGCGAGGCCGCGCCCCCTCAGGCCGCCCCACTCCGGTCGGTCAGAACGTGATCTGGATCCCGGTCGTGAAGAGCCGGTCGGTGTCCATGAACCCGGGCTCCGGCAGGTTGTCGTAGCGGAGGACGAACGAGAGCTTCAGGCCGATCATCGCCGAGACCGGCGCCACCACCGACGACTCGGAGTTGAACCGCCAGTCCTCGCCGTCGCGCATGTTCGGGATGAACTCGACGTTCTGCTGGAAGTACGACGCCGCGGTGAACGCGTGTCGCCATGCACCGGCGGCGCGCGCCGCGGGGAAGTTCCGCTGCACATCGTCGGTGCCGAGTTGCTGCGTGATGCTCGCGCCGCCCTCCAGCCGGATCGTGTCCCTCGGCGCCGCGAGCACGCGCGCCGAGATGCCCATCTGCTCCTCGAAGCGACGCTCGATGCCGGCGAACGTGTTGCGGTCGAAGGCCGCGCCGAGGAAGAACGCGAACACGTTGTCGATCTTGTAGTCGCCACGGGCGTTGGCCCGGAGGCTGTTCGTGTTCACCGTGTCACGCTGCTTGCCGTACACCAGCGCGAAGGCCTGCTGGAAGTTCCATCGGCCGCGCTCGTGGGTGAGCTTCTCGCCGAGGTTGAGCGTGGTGACCTGCGTGTTTCCGCTGGTCGCGACGTACCCGAGGTCGGCGGTCACCTTGGTGACCGGGGCGTCCTGGGCCGCGACGGTGGTGGCGACCGTGGCGAGGAGGAGGCTGGCGAGGCGGTGCGGGCGGGGCATCGTCAGGGGGGCGGGGGTTCGGGGGGGAGGAGGGAAGATAGCGGCGGAACGGCGACGAATCACGCATTATTGCGGTGACCCGTGCCCCCGGAGGTCGCGATGCGTCGAGCCCCAACGCCCCTGCTCGTGGTCACCCTGTCCGCGGCCTTCGCCCTGGCGGCGTGCGTCGCCGAGGATCGCGCACCCGCCTCGGCCGAGACCGGATCGTGCCGCGGCGCCCGCGTCCTCTCCTTCCGCGACCTCTCCGCGGAGGTCCTCATCCCCGCCGGGGAGGACTGTGTCTCGGGCAGCTTCCAGGTGGTCTTCACCCGCGGCGAGGACACCCTCGCCACCCTCACGGAGACCCGCACGGGGACGGTCGGCTTCATCGGCACGGCGGACGTGGACGGCGACGGCCGTGGGGAGTTCTTCGTCGCGACGATCGCGGCGGACCCGGCGGCGCGCGGCGCGATCTACGCCTACACGGAGCAGGAGAACGGCATCAACCGGTTCCCGATCGCGGCACTCGATGACGCGCAGCTCGAGGGCTACGCCGGCCACGACCGGTTCGGCTTCGGCGGCGCCGACCAGCTGGTGCGCGCCTTCCCGCGCGCGGGAGCGGACACCGCCTGGTTCGGCTACTCCCACGGCGAGCGACGCTGGCAGCCGATCCCCCGTCCGAGCTGGGTGCGGTAGTCGCGCTCCCGTCGGCTACGAACCCCGGGGCTTGGCGCGGCGCGTCGGCGCGGCGCCGATGGGATCGTCAGGCCAGTGGTGCCGCGGGTACCGTCCCTTGAGGTCACGACGTACGTCGAAGTAGCCGGTCCGCCAGAAGCTCGCGAGATCACGCGTCACCTGCACCGGACGGTGCGCGGGTGAGAGCAGGTGCATCGTGACAGCGACGCGGTCATCGGCGAGGCGCGGCGTCCCGGTGAGTCCGAACACCTCCTGCAACCGCACCGCGAGCACCGGCGCCGCGGGATCCGAGTAGTCCACCGGGATCCGCGATCCGCTGGGGACCACGAGATGGGTCGGCGCCACACGGTCCAGCCGCTCGCGCAGGGGCCAGGGGAGGGCATCGAGGAGCGCGCGTCCCGGAGCGGCACTCTTGAGTCGCGGGGGATCGCCGAGCCGGGGCCTGAGCCACTCGTCCAATCGCGCGAGGAGCGCCGCATCGTCCATCGGCGGGAACTCCGACGGCAGATGCGCGTGGGCGAAGGCCAGTCGCGCGCGTACGGCGCGCGCGTCGTCGTCCCACGCGATCGCGGAGAGCCCACGCGAACGCACGTGGGCGACCACCGCATCGGCGACGTCATCCCGGGAGAGGTCCCGCACCGGCCGCTCGGCGAGGACGATCGCGCCGAGCCGCTCCCGCTCGACACCGCGGATCGTCCCCCGGGAATCGTCCCAGCTGACCTCGCGTTCGGTCACGATCGAGGCGCCCGCCGCGGCGCGGAGTTCCACCTCGTCGAGCGGCGCGGCGAGGCGGATCCTCCCCTCGAGGGGATCACCGTCGAGGTCCGCCACCGCGATGAAGCGCTCGCGCGCGAGCGCGCCGGGGGCGTCGAGACGTGCACCCTTGCCGTTGCGCAGCAGGAAGCGCGTCGGCTCGTCGCTGCGCCGGATGGCGATCCGATCGGGGTACGCGAGCGCGAGGAGCGCGCCGGCCCGGGAGGGGTCGCCGCCCGCGGTCCCGTCCCCATCGCGCACCATCCGCCGCAATGCCCGAGCCTCCGCGCGCACCCGTTCGCGCCGCCCGCGGTCCACCTCGGCTCCGTCCGCGCGCGACCGGAGCAGTTCGATGCGCGTGCGCAGGTCGGGATCCAGCCTCGCCGAGTCGCCCCGCAGGAGGTCGCGCTCGGCGAGGAGCGCGGCGATCTCGCAGGCGAGCGCGCCCTCTCCCCGCGATGACCCGACGAGCACGAGGTGGGCCAGCCGGGGCGCGACGCCGAGCGCCGCCATCGCGCGTCCGTGCGGCGTGACGCGACCATCGGCGTCGAGCGCACCGAGCTCCCGCAGCAGCGCGCGACCCTGGGCGAGCGCACCCGCGGGCGGGAGGTCGATCCATCGAAGTGCTGCGGGGTCGGCGATGCCGGCGCACGCGAGTTCCAGCGCGAGCGGGGCGAGGTCAGCCTCGAGGACCTCCGGGGTGGGCCGCGCCGGGAGGGACGCGTGCGCGGCCTCGTCCCAGAGTCGGATGCAGCGCCCCGCCGCGGTGCGACCGGCGCGCCCACGGCGCTGGTCGGCGCTCGCGCGCGAGACGCGCACCGTCTCGAGTCGCGTCATGCCGCTGCGCACGTCGAAGCGCGGGACGCGCGCGAGCCCGGAGTCCACCACGCAGCGCACGCCGTCGAGCGTGACCGAGGACTCGGCGATCGCGGTGGAGAGCACGATCCGACGCCCCGGGTCGCGCGGTCGGAGCACCCGGTCCTGCTCGTCGAGCGTCAAGCCGCCATGGAGCAGGTGGACCGCGGCCGGCGGCGTGCCATCGGAGAGCAGGGCTTCGCGCACGCGGTGGAGGTCGGCGAGACCGGGCAGGAAGACCAGGAGGTCACCGTCGCCGGCGCGCCACGCGTCACGGACCGCCGCGGCGACTGCGGCCGCAGGAGGGACGCCGGGTCTCATCGGACGCCAGGTCGTCTCAACCGGATGCTCGCGTCCCTCGCTGCGCACGACCGGCGCGTCGTCGAGCAGCCGGGCGACGCCGGCGAGCTCCAGCGTCGCCGACATCACCACGATGCGGAGGTCCGGCCGCAGCACGGCCCGTGATTCCAGCACGAGGGCGAGCCCGAGGTCGGCGGTCAGGTGCCGCTCATGGAACTCGTCGAAGAGCACGGCGGCGATCCCTTCGAGCGCAGGGTCATCCTGCACCATTCGCGTCAGGATCCCCTCGGTCACCACTTCCACCCGCGTGCGCGGCCCGACCCGCGACTCGAGACGGACCCGGTATCCGACGCGTTCACCCACCGGTTCCCCGAGCAGCCGTGCCATCTGCGACGCGGCCGCCCTCGCGGCGATCCGTCGAGGCTCGAGCAGGAGGATCCGTCCGTCGTCGAGCCAGGGCGCATCGAGCAGGTCCAACGGGATCCGCGTGGTCTTGCCGGCGCCGGGGGGCGCGACGACCACGGCCAGGCCACACTCGTCCAGCGCCGTGCGGATCGCCGGGAGCGATGCGTCGATGGGAAGGGGAGGGGCGCCGCGAAGGGTCGGCACGCTGCAGAGTCGGGGGAACGCGCGAAACGGCGCGCGCGTATCAGTCGTAGTGAGGTGCCACGAAAGCTAGGCACCCGATCCTCCAGCGTCCCCGATGAACGCTCCCTCCAACGGCGGCCGGACCCGCTCGGTCGTCCGCGACCGTGTCTTCTGGTCCCTGCTCGTCCTGGTCGCCCTCGCCGACATCGCGTCCAAGCGCTGGGCGGAGAGCCGGCTCGGGCTGCACACGCCTGAGGAGGTCGTCGGCCACTGGCTGCGCTGGACGCTGACGTACAATACCGGCGCGGCGATGAACCTCTCCGTCGGCGCGGCGTCGCGGTACGTCTTCAGCGCCGTGGCGATCGGGATGATCCTCTACCTCTTCCGGCTCTACCGGCAGACGGCGCCGACGGCCCGGGCCACTCCCGCGGCGCTCGCGATGATCTCCGCCGGCGCTTTCGGGAACCTCATCGACCGGGTCCGTCACGAGAAGGGGGTCGTGGACTTCATCGACGTCGGCACCGGGAGCTGGCGCTTCTGGACATTCAATGTCGCGGACGTCGGGGTTACAATGGGAGCACTCCTCCTGGCGCTGCTGCTGCTCCGGGAGGAGGAGACCGAGGGCGACCCCGCGCCCTTCGCCGCCACGACCACCACCGAGAGCACCGGCACATGACGCAGCGTCGCGACTTCCTCCGGCAGGCCTCACTCCTCGCCGCCGGTTCGCTCGCGGCGACGCGGCTCGACGCGCAAGGCGCGACACCGCAGGCGCAGCAGGGTAGCTGGGACATGTCGTGGACCGAGCGGGTAACGGGACGCTACAAGATGGTGTTCGACGCGCACCAGGTGAGCGAGGGCGTCTGCCTGCACCAGGTCCGCGTCTTCCTCTCCGGCTACGCGAGCGTCTACAGTCTCACCGACCGCGACCTCTCGGCGGTCCTCGTGATCCGCCACGCCGCGATCCCGATGGTCCTCGGCGATGCGCTGTGGGCGGATGCGGACTGGGGCGAGAAGGAGGAGTTGAAGGACCCGGCCACGGGCGAGGTGGCCAAGCGGAACCCGTTCATCAACATCCCCGCCGGGGCGCGCCACGCCGTCACCTGGCCCGACGGCGCGCTTGACACGCTCATGCAGCGCGGGGTGATCGTCCTCGCGTGCGACCTCGCGCTGCGCAACGCCGCGGGCCAGATCGCGACGCGCCGGAAGATCCCGCGACAGGATGCCCTGCAGCTGGTGGCGGAGCACCTGCTGCCCGGCGTGTACCGCATGCCGTCGGGGATCTTCGCGACCGCACACGCCCAGCAGCTCGGGTGCGGGGTGCTGAACGCCGTCTGACGGCGAGCACGCCGGCGACTAGTTTCGGGGCGTGAGTGCACCGACCGCCTTCGTCGCCGGCGCCACCGGATATGCCGGCCGCGAGGTCATCGCCGAGCTCCGGCGCCGGGGCGTGGTCACCGCGGCCCACGTGCGGCCGGGATCGAGGGAACTCAGCTCGTGGAGGGATCGCTTCACGGCGCTCGGCGCCGAGGTGGACACGACGCCATGGGAGGCGACCGCCATCGCCGCGACGCTCGCGCGCACGCGCCCCGACTTCGTGTTCGCGCTCCTCGGCACGACCCGCAGTCGCGCCGCGCGCGAGCGGCTCGACGATCCCTACGAGCGCGTGGACTACGGCATGACCGAACAGCTCCGGCGCGGCGCGGTCGCCGCTGGGGCCGGCAGCCGCTTCGTGTACCTCTCGGCGATCGGCGCCGACGAGCGCAGCCGCAACAAGTACCTCGAGGTCCGGGGCCGGCTCGAGCGCCAGCTCCTCGAGGGGCCGCTCCCATACCTGATCGCCCGCCCCGCGTTCGTGAGCGGCACCGATCGCGACGAGTCGCGTCCGGCCGAACGAATCGCTGCCCGGCTGACCGATGGGGTGCTCGGAGCCCTCGCCGCCATCGGGGTGCGCGGGCCCCGCGACCGCTACGGGACGCTCACCGGCGGAGAACTCGCGCGCGCGCTCGTGGCGATCGCGCTCGGCGACCGCCGCGGTCGCGAGGTCGCCGACGTCGCCAGGCTGCGTGCGGCGGCGGGACTCGGGTGACGGGCGCCAAGCGCTACGACGCCGAGTACTACCGGCGCTGGTACCACGACCCGCGACGGCGCGTGATCACGCCCGCCGCCGTGGCGAGGAAGGTGGCGCTCGTCGTCGGCATCGCCGAGGCGCTGCTCGAACGTCCCATCCGGAGCGTCCTCGACGTGGGGGCGGGGGAGGGAGCGTGGCGCGCACACCTCCGCCGCCTCCGCCCGCGGGTGCGCTACACCGGCGTGGAATCCAGCGAGTACGCGGTGGAGCGGTTCGGCCGCACGCGCGGACTCCGGCTCGGGAGCTTCGGCACGCTCGGTGACATCCCGCTGGGTGGCCCGTTCGACCTCGTGGTCGTCTGCGATGTCCTGCACTACGTCCCCGACCGCGAGCTCGCGCCGGGATTCGCGGCGGTGTCGGACCTCCTGGGCGGTGTGGCCTATCTCGAGGCCTACACGACCGCGGACGCGATCGAGGGGGACCGCGGGGAGTGGCATCACCGGTCGCCCGAGCGCTACCGCAAGCTGCTCCAGCGCGCGGCGCTCCATCCCGTCGGGATGCACTGCTACGTGGGTCCGGCACTCGCCGACTCCACCGCGGCGCTCGAGCGTGGGGCCTGGTGAGGTCCAGGGTGCGGTTCAAGGTCTGCTGCATCCAGACCCTCGCCGAGGCCGAACTCGCGCTGCGGAGCGGAGCCTCGGCGATCGGCTTGGTCTCGGCGATGCCGAGCGGCCCCGGTCCGATCCCCGACGAGCGGATCCACGAGATCGCGGCGTGGGCGACGCCGCGGACCCGCACCTTCCTGCTCACCTCGCGCACCGACGTGGCGGGCATCGCGGCGCAGGTGCGCGCGAGCGGCGTGAACACGGTGCAACTCGTTGATGCGCTGCCCAAGGGCGCGCACACCGCGCTCCGGGCGATGCTCCCCACGGTCCGCCTCGTGCAGGTGATCCACGTCCGCGGCACCGCGGCGCTGGAGGAGGCGCTGGCGGTGGCTGCTGCGGTGGACGAGATCCTTCTCGACAGTGGGAACCCCGGCGCCGCGGTGCCCGAGCTCGGGGGCACCGGGCGCGTCCACGACTGGAGCGTGAGCCGCCGGATCGTGCGCGAGGCGGGGATCCCCGTCTGGCTCGCCGGGGGATTGCGGCCCGAGAACGTCTCCGACGCGGTCCGTGCGGTGGGTCCGCACGGCGTGGATGTCTGCTCCGGCCTGCGGGAGGGCGGGCTGCTGGTGCCCGAGCGGCTGGCGCGGTTCGCCGCCGCCTTGACCGGGAGCGCGTAGGGTGTAACCTTTCATCCGGATATACGGATGAAGCGACCTGCCCTCCTCGACCACCTCGCGGCGCTGGCCGACCCCATCCGGTCGCGCCTCCTTGCCGTCCTCGAGGGGCACGAGCTGACCGTCTCCGAGCTCCGGCAGGTCCTGCAGCTCCCGCAGTCCACGGTGAGCCGGCACCTGAAGGTGCTTGCCGACGCGGGGTGGCTGGTCTCGCGGGAGGACGGCACCTCGAACCGGTACCGGCTCGACCTCAGGGCCATGGAGCCCGCCGCGCGCCGGCTCTGGTCCGCCGTGCGCCGCGAGGTGGAGTCGCTGCCGGCGACGCGCCGCGACGCGCACCGCGTGCGTGGCGTCCTCGCCGAGCGGCACACCCGGTCGCAGGAGTTCTTCGCCGGCTCGGCGGCGCAGTGGGACCGGCTCCGCGCGGAGCTCTTCGGGCCGCGCACCGAGCTCTTCGCGCTGCTCGGACTGCTCGACGACGCCCACGTGGTGGGCGACCTCGGGTGCGGCACGGGTCAGCTCGCGGAGGCGGTGGCGGCCTTCGTGGCGCGCGTCGTCGCGGTGGACGAGTCGGCGGCGATGCTGCGCGCGGCGAAGGCGCGGCTCGCGGGCCGCGCGAACGTCGAGGTCCGCAGCGGATCGCTCGAGGCGCTCCCCCTCGCGGACGGCGAGCTCGACCTCGCGGTGCTCTCGTTGGTGCTGCACTACGTCACGGAGCCCGTGGTGGCGCTCGCCGAGATCCGGCGCGCGCTCCGCCCCACGGGTGGCCGACTCCTCCTCGTGGATATGTCGCCGCACGACCGCGCCGAGTACCGGCAGACGATGGGCCACGTCTGGCTGGGGTTCGACGAGGATCAACTCCGCCGGTGGGGCGAGGAGGCCGGATTCCGATCGGTCCGCCGCCACCCGCTCCCGTCGGCGCCGAACGCGAAGGGCCCCACGCTCTTCACCGCGGTGTTGCAGTAGGCAACGCCGGATGGGTCCCGCCGCACCGCGCCACCTTCCATCTTCCATCTTCCCTCTTCCATCCTCCCTCGCCAATGACCACCGCCACCGCACCCCTCAAGCCTTCCTCGACCCGTCCCGCCTACAAGGTGAAGGACCTCTCCCTCGCCACCTGGGGTCGCCAGGAGATCCGCCTCGCCGAGTACGAGATGCCGGGCCTGATGGCCCTGCGCGCCGAGTACAAGGGGAAGAAACCACTCGCCGGCGCCCGGATCATGGGTTCGCTGCACATGACCATCCAGACGGCCGTGCTGATCGAGACGCTCACCGAGCTCGGCGCCGACGTGCGGTGGGTCTCGTGCAACATCTTCTCGACACAGGACCACGCCGCGGCGGCCGTCGTCGTCGGCAAGGATGGCTCGGTGGAGCAGCCGCGCGGCACGCCGGTCTACGCCTGGAAGGGAGAGACGCTCGAGGAGTACTGGTGGTGCACCGAGCAGGCGCTCATGTGGCCCGATGGCGGCGGCCCGAACCTCATCCTCGATGACGGCGGGGACGCGACGCTCCTGATCCACAAGGGGGTCGAGTTCGAGAAGGCGGGGAAGGTCCCGCCGTTCGACGCGAAGAGCGAGCCCGAGGAGTGGGGCGTGATCCTCGACCTCCTGCGCTCGACGATGGCCGAGGACCCGCAGCGCTGGACGAAGGTCGCGAAGGCGATCAAGGGCGTGTCCGAGGAGACCACCACCGGCGTGCACCGCCTCTACGAGATGATGCAGGCGGGGACGCTCCTCTTCCCGGCGATCAACGTCAACGACTCCGTCACCAAGTCGAAGTTCGACAACCTCTACGGCTGCCGTGAATCGCTCGTCGACGGCATCCGCCGCGGCACCGACGTGATGATGGCCGGCAAGGTCGCGATGGTCGCCGGCTACGGTGATGTCGGAAAGGGCTCCGCCGCCTCGCTCCGCCAGGCGGGCTGCCGCGTGATGGTGTCCGAGATCGACCCGATCTGCGCGCTCCAGGCCGCCATGGAAGGCTATGAGGTCGTCACGATGGAGGACGCGGCGCCGCGCGCCGACATCTTCGTGACCGCCACCGGCAATGTCGACGTCATCACGATCGAGCACATGCGGGCCATGAAGGACCGCGCGATCGTCTGCAACATCGGCCACTTCGACAGCGAGATCCAGGTCGCCGCGCTCCGGAACTACAAGTGGAGCAACGTGAAGCCGCAGGTCGACGAGATCGAGTTCCCCGACGGCAAGCGCATCATCCTCCTCTCGGAAGGCCGGCTCGTGAACCTCGGCAACGCCATGGGCCATCCGAGCTTCGTGATGTCGAACTCGTTCACCAACCAGACGCTGGCGCAGATCGAGCTCTGGGCGCATGGCGACCGGTACGAGAAGAAGGTCTACGTGCTGCCGAAGCACCTCGACGAGCAGGTCGCCTTCCTTCACCTCGCCAAGATCGGCGTGAAGCTGACGAAGCTCACCGACAAGCAGTCGTCCTATCTCGGCATCCCCGAGACCGGTCCGTTCAAGCCGGACCACTACCGGTACTAGGCGCGGCACACGGCGGCGCCGGTCCCCGAAAGAGAAAGCCGCCGTCGCGTTCACGACGGCGGCCCACTGACGGCACTTACCTTGAGTGGAGGAAGTCAGCCGCCGAGTGCGGTTTGCGCCCGGAGCAGCGCCTCCTGCAGTTCGGTGCAGGCGGCCGCCGTATCGGCCGGCGGCTCGTCGCCGATCAGCCCGTCGAGGCGATCGGTGATGTAGGTGTGGACTTCCACATCGACGAGGTCGAGCAGCCGGCGCAGGTGCTTCCGGTAGTGGTTGCGGATCGTGTAGACGCCCTCGACGCCGAGGACGGCATTCCCGGCCGCGTAGGCGTCGCAGGCCGGACCGAGCTCCGCCGAAAGGTGCGACGCCAGGAAGCCGAGGTCACGCCCGGTATAGAGGCCGGCGTCCGTGACCACTTCGAGGATGCCGACCAGTCGGTGCGACGGCGCCTCCGCCTCCTCCGGATTGCCGAAGAACGGGATGGGCGGCATCGGGGAGGTGTAGATGGAGTCGAGGAAGACGACCATCTCCTCGCCGTCCACCCGCTGCTGCTCGGCCGCGAGCGGCGCGACCTCGCCCCACAGCACCTTCACGCGCTGCAGCGCGGCCCAGCCGTTCGAGAAGGCCCAGACCTCCTCGATGGCCTCCTCATAGCCCTCCGCAACGCCGCCGTCGGCAAGAAGAAGGTCCGCGAGCACGGCAGCCTTGAAGTCCGGCATCTCCTGGACCGACGGATCGATGACCACGTCGTAGGCTTGGGCGAGGAGATCCCGCGCGGCAGGGACGAGGGTGGCTGCATCGCCGCCGTCCTCGAAGGTCTCCTCGATCGTCTCGAGCGCTTCGCGGAGGCTCGCAGCGAGTTCCGGGTTGCGTTCGGCGAGCGTACCCTCGAAGCGGCCGAGGTCCGCTCCGGCCATGTCCTCGATGAGTTCCATGAACTCCTCGTCCGGCGGTTCGTCGAAATTCTCGACAAGCGTCAGGCGGACGCCCACCATTTCAAGGCCGTAAGCCTGGCTTTGCACCGTCATGCGGTCGAAGAACGGCTCGGTGGCATATTGCGCGCTTGCCGTTCCCGCGAGCGGCAGGGCGATGGCGAAGGCGCTCGAGGCGAGAAGCGCGTTGAGCGTGCGTCGGGACATTATGGGACCACTCCCGTGACCGAGGAATGGGCGCCGCGGCCGACCGCGATGTTGTCGATCACGCACATGCAGTCGGTGCTGATGACCGAGACCGAGTCGGACAGGCCGTTGGCCGTGTAGAGCTTCTCGCCGTCCGGCGTGATGCTGATGCCCCACGGACGCCGCCCCATCTCCTCGCGGATGATGGTGTCGACGGCGTTGGTCGCGGTGTTGATCACGTAGACGGCCGACGTGCCGCCACCGACGACGTAGATGCGCTCGCCGTCGGGATCGACCGCGACTTCCACCGGCCGGGAATCGAGGCCGAGATCGATCGTGGCGACAACGGTGTGATCCGACGTCTGGATGACCGAGACGGTGCCGCCGATCTCGGCCGTGACGTACGCGAATTCGCCGTCGGCGGAGAACTGCACCACGCGCGGCCGGTTGCCGACGAGGAGATGCTTCACCACCACGAGGTTCTCGCGATCGATTACCGTGGTGGTGTGCGTCGCTTCCGCGGTGACGTAGACCCAGCGTCCGTCGGGGCTGACGGCAACACCCTCGGCCTCGACGCCCACCCGGAACGAGCCGATCATCTCGCCGGTGGCGATGTCGAAGCCCGCGCCGAGCGCGATGGCCTCGAGAGAAGCCCATACCTGGGTGCCGGACGGGTCGATCGCCAGGCGCTCGGGATTTCCGCCGGCGCGGAACTCGCCCACGATCTCGTTCGTGGCTACGTCGATGGCGACGATCCGGTCTTCGGGCGTCTCGAACTGCGGGTTGAAGTCGGAGATCGACACGTAAATCGTCGAGCCGTCGGGACTCACCGCCATGCCACGCGGCCGCACGTCGCCCGGACGACCGGAGATCGATATCGTCGCTATGACTGTATCGGTGGCCGTATCGATCACAGAAATGTCGGCGCTGTATTCGTTGGCGACGTAAATCCGATACGACTGCTCCTGCGATGCAGCTGGAGAGCTGAGAATCGCTGCAGACGACAACATTGCTGCACCTGCTGCAATGGCTGCTCTGCGACGATTTTGCCCTCGTCCTCTTGGTTTGACGTTTGACAAGAAATTTCCTCCCTTGCTTATCTTGCAAGTCAGAACCTGACCTCCGTCGTCATATTTGTCGAACGGAAACCTGAGTCGGCGGGTAATATTTTAGTGAGAACTACCCGTCCGGGTGTTGACAGAGGAGTGGAGGCACGCCGTTCCGGCACAAACTCGACGGAGCATTGGCGCGGTGCGCCAACACCTGGCCGGCGACGGGAACCTCACTCCGCGGCCGCCCGTGATCGCAACCGCGCCGAGGAACCGGTCCACATCCGGAAATCGTCCCGTTCCGGGATTCACCCGGATTCCGGTGTCCGCTATGGTGGGTCGATTCGTGGTCGGCCGAGGGGCCGTCGACCGGCTGCGAGGACATTTTTCTCAGGCAACGGCGGGGGCCGGTTGCGTTGCGGCGCGAGGGCAAAGACGCACTTCCCATGAAGGCTGCGCACCGCGCGGCCCTGGCGCTGCTCGCGTCGACGGCGCTCCTGCCGGGCCTCTCCTCGCCCGCGCTCGCCCAGGCGACGCCGATCGTCCTCACCGCCGACCGGATCGTCATCCTCGCGGCGCTCATCGGATCCGTCTCCTTCGCCGTGATCTCCGCGATCGCGCTCATCCGCGCCCGCGGTCGCGCCGAGGCCGAGAACACCACGCTCCGCCTCGAGGTCGCGAACCTCCGGAGCACGGCCGACCGCGCCGAGAGCCTCCTCAACGCCGACGACCAGCGCCTCGTCATCTACGAGGCGCGCGGCGTCGCGCCGACCGTGGTGGGGGACCTGCCGCGCGAGGCGGCGGCGCCGGCGGACCGCGCGGGCTTCCTCGCCTTCGGCCGCTGGCTGGTGGGCGCGTCCGCCGCCGACCTCGACGCCGGCGTCTCGCGGCTCCGCGAGAAAGGGGAGCCGTTCGTCCTCGCCCTTGCCACGCAGGCGGGCACCTTCGTCGAGGCGCTCGGCCGGACGGTCGGGGGCCGCGCGGTGGTCCGCTTCCGCGACCTCACCGGCGACCGCCTCGACCTTGCCGCCCTCCATTCGGCCTACCAGCTCCTGTTCGCCGAGAGCACGGCGCTCAAGGCCGCCCTCGACGCCGTGCCCGTGCCGGTGTGGGTGCGGGCGCGCGACGGCCGGCTGACCTGGGTGAACCTCGCCTATGCCGCTGCGGTCGAGGCGCCCGACCGCGAGGCCGCG
>CAZYUL010000024.1:37001-38714 GCA_964650715.1 uncultured Gemmatimonas sp.
CTCGCTGGAGTTGGAGGACCGGACATTGCGGGAGGTGGTGATCTACCGGCTGGCGCCAGCAGGAGAACGCTGACGGGCCTGCGCGACCGCGGCAGCGATCGGCACCGTCAGCGCTGCCGCCGCGCCTGGTGGGGCGGGGCGGCTGCCCGGGGTCCCCCTCGCCTCTGCGGGGGCGGGCGCGGCGCCCCCCCGCGAGGCCGCGATCGCCTCGGGCGCCGAACTCCTCGACACCTCCTCGCGGGAGGCGATCGCCGCCATCCATGCCCGCGAGGCCCGGTTCCAGCGGCGACTTTCGGTCGTCTCGGCCGGCAACCGGCTCCTCTACGACGTCACCGAGGTGCGCTCGGAAGGCGGTACCGCCGGCCTTGCGGTGGACGCCACGCAGATCGAGGCCGTCCAGGCGACCATGCAGCGCCTCGTCGACTTCCACACGCGCACGCTCGACCAGCTCGCCACCGCCGTTGCCGTGTTCGGACCGGACGGCCGCCTCCGCTCGTCGAACGCGGCCTATCGCGCCCTCTTCGGGCTCGATGCCGCCTTCCTCGAATCGATGCCGGACGAGAGCGCCATCCTCGACCGGCTGCGGGCGACGCGAAAGCTGCCGGAGCAGGCGGACTTCCGGACCTGGAAGGCCGACCTCCTCTCCGCCTACCGCTCGCTCGAATCGCGCGAGCAGATGTGGCACCTCCCGGAGGGGCAGACCCTTCGCGTCATCGCCAACCCGCACCCGCAGGGCGGCATGACGTGGATCTACGAGAACGTCACCGAACGCCTCGGCCTCGAAAGCCGGTACAATTCGCTGATCCGCGTCCAGGGCGAGACGCTCGACCACCTCCGCGAGGGGGTCGCCGTGTTCGGCTCCGACGGGCGTCTCCGCCTCCACAATCCCGCATTCGGCGAGATCTGGGGCCTCGATCTCAGCCGCCTGCCGCAGCTTGCGCACGTCCGCGACATCGCCTTGCGCTGCACGGCCCTCCACGGCCCGTCCGAAGCGTGGGAAAGCCTCGTAGCCTGCATCGCCGGGGTCGACGAGACGCGCGCGCCGGTGGTCGGCCGCGTCGAGCGCCGCGACGGCCGGACGATCGACTACGCCACCGTGCCGCTGCCGGACGGGCAGACGATGGTGACGTTCGTCGATATCACCGATTCGGTGCGGGTCGAACGCGCGCTCGTCGAGCGGCACGATGCCCTCGAGGCCGCGGACCGGCTCAAGAACGAGTTCATCCAGCACGTCTCGTACGAGCTGCGGTCGCCGCTCACCAACATCATCGGCTTCACCCAGCTCATCGCCGACGAGGGCATCGGCCCGCTCAACGCCAAGCAGCGCGAATATGTCGGCTACGTGATGACGTCGAGTTCGGCGCTCCTCGCCCTCATCAACGACATCCTCGACCTTGCGACGATCGACGCCGGGATCATGGCGCTCGCCCTAGCCGAGGTGGACGTCACGAAGGCCGTCGAGGCGTCGATCGAGGGCATAAGGGACCGGCTCGTCGAATCCCGCATCGACCTCCAGACCGACATCCCCGCCGACATCGGCGGCATCGTTGCGGACGAGAAGCGCCTCCGGCAGATCCTCTACAATCTCCTGTCGAACGCGGTGACGTTCTCGCCCGCCGGCGGGCGCATCGGCGTCTCGGCCCGGCGCATCGGCCGGAACGTGGTGCTGGAGGTCCAGGACGAGGGCGTCGGCATCCCCGACGACTTCATCGG
>CAZYUL010000025.1:0-38277 GCA_964650715.1 uncultured Gemmatimonas sp.
AGATCGGCAAGGCGTTCCGCAACGAGATCACGCCGGGGAACTTCACGTTCCGCACCCGCGAGTTCGAGCAGATGGAGATGCAGTTCTTCGTCGAGCCGGGTACGGACATGGAGTGGTTCGAGAAATGGAAGCAGTGGCGCCTCGAGTGGCACCTCGCCCTCGGGCTCGACCGCGCGCGCCTCCAGTTCCACCAGCACGGCGAGAAGGAACTCGCGCACTACGCCCGCGCCGCGTTCGACATCGAGTTCGACTTCGGCGGCACCCTCGGCTTCCAGGAGATCGAGGGCGTGCACAACCGTTCCGACTTCGACCTCAAGCAGCACCAGGAGTACTCGTCCAAGAAGCTCGAGTACGTGGACCAGGTGAAGAACACGCGCTACGTGCCGTACGTGATCGAGACGTCGGTGGGCGCCGACCGCGTGACGCTCGCGATCCTCGTGAATGCGCTCCGCGAGGAGGCGGTGCCGGGCGAGCAGGAGGGACGCACGGTCCTCGGCTTCCATCCCGCCCTGGCGCCGATCAAGGCGGGGATCTTCCCGCTCACGAAGAAGGACGGACAGCCGGAGATGGCGGAGAGGCTCGCCGCGGCGCTCCGGAAGCGCTTCCCGGTGTTCTACGACGAGGCCGGCGCGATCGGGCGGCGCTACCGCCGTCAGGACGAGGCCGGCACCCCCTTCGGCATCACCATCGACGGTGACTCGACCAAGAACGACGACGTGACGATCCGCTTCCGTGACGACATGGGGCAGATCCGCGTCGCGACGTCCAAGGTGGCGGAGGTCCTCACGCGATACCTCGAGGCGGACCACCCGCGCGCCGAGTCGCGCCAGGCCGGGGCGTGACGCCGCTGGTCAGGGCCTGATGTCGGCGGGAGACGAACTCGACGCGCTCCGCGCGCGCGGCGAGGCCTTCCTCGAGGAGGTCTCCGCCGAGTATCACGCCGCGCACGCCGGGCTCAAGGCGGGCGCCGAGTTGCAGCCGATCTACGAACGCCACCGCGCGGCCTACGACGACACGGCGTTCGCGATGGCGCTCGCGCTCTTCCGCGACAGCCACCCCGATGACGATGCCGATGCGACGGGGTCGCCGCATCCGGCGATGAGCGACGCGTTCCGCTCGGCGCGGCTCTTGGTGGACTGGCTCGTGGACTCGCGGATCGGCCGTGAGCTCGCGCCCCTCGAGGAGCGCGAGATCGCGTGGGAGGGCGGGGCGGTGATCCGGCTCCCCGACGGGGGAGAGGAGCCCTACCAGCGGGCGCCGATCACGATCAGCAACACCCGGGACGTCCTTGAACGCCACGCGCTAGACGACGCCCGCGCCACCCTCGTCGCACGCGAACTCGCCCCGATGCGGCGCGAGCGCTTCCAACGGGAGCACGAACTCACCGCCGCGCTCGGGATCGCGCCGTCGTACAACGCCACCTTCGAGGCCCTGAGCGGCGTGTCGCTCGACGGCCTCCGCGCCGAGTGCGAGGCCTTCCTCCGCGACACGCAGCCCCTCTGGGACGAGCTCTTGCCGGCGTTCCTCAAGCGCGGCCTCGGGATCACGCGCGCCGAGGCCACGCGGGCCGACGTGCTCGCGCTGATGCGGGCCCCGGAGTTCGACGCGGCCTTCACCGCCGATGCGATGGAGGGCGCCGTCCGCCGGCAGGTGACCGAGATGGGGATCAGCCCCGACGCCGAGGGACGCGTCCGCTACGACACCGGCGACCGGCCGGGGAAGCGGTCCCGCGCCTTCTGCGCGCCGGTGCGCATCCCGGACGTGGTGCACCTCGTGCTGCGGCCGCACGGCGGCACCGGTGACTGGATGACGCTGCTCCACGAGCTCGGGCACGCGCTCCACTTCGCGAACATGTCGCGCGCGCTCCCCTTCGAGTTCCGCTGGCTCGGGGACAACTCGGTGACCGAGGGCTACGCGATGCTCTTCGACCACCGGCTCAAGGACGCCGGCTGGCTCGCCCGCTACGTGGGGCTCGCGAAGGGAGACCTCACGCGCTACCTGCACCACCAGGGGTTCGAGGAGCTGCACTTCGTGCGGCGCTACGCCGCCAAGCTGGTCTACGAGGTGCAGCTGCACTCGGGCAGGGTCCCGTTCGACGCGCTCCCCGACCTCTTCGTCGAGACGCTCACGAACGCCACCGGCTTCCGCTACCAGCACGCCGACGCCTTCGTTGACGTGGATCCGCGTTTCTACGCGGCTCGGTACCTCCGGGCGTGGCAGCTGCAGGCGGTGCTCGACGAAGGGTTGCGCGAGCGATTCGACGAGGATTGGTGGCGGAACCCCCGCGCCGGCCCGTGGATGGTGGGCGAGCTCTTCGGGCACGGACAGCGGGAACTGGCGGATGAACAGGCGCATCGCGTCGCGGGCAAGGGCCTCTCCTTCGCCCCCGTGATCGCCGGGATCGAACGGATGATCGGATGACGGCAGAGAGAGAACCCACGGTGTACCTGAACGGCGCCTACGTCCCGCGCAGCAAGGCGCTGATCCCGGTCGAGGATCGCGGATTCATCTTCGGCGATGGCATCTACGAGGTCGTCCGCGTGATCAAGGGGCGCATCTTCGCCTGGGAGGCGCACGCGGCGCGGATGGCCGACGGGCTCGCCGGCCTGCGCATCGACGCCACGGGGGCCGAGTCGGCGACGCTGCGCGCGGTCTGCGAGCGGCTCGTCCGCGACAACGGGCTCGCCGACGGCGAGGCCACGGTGTACCTGCAGGTCTCGCGCGGGGCGGCGCCGCGGACGCACCACTTCCCCCCGGCCGGCACGAAGACGACGGTCTTCGCCTCCGCGACGGCGTTCAAGCCGAACCTCGCGATGCGCGAGAACGGGGCCAAGGGGATCACGATGGCCGACATCCGCTGGTCCCGGTGCGACCTCAAGACGGTGAACCTGCTCGGACCCGTCCTCGCGCGGCAGGCGGCCCAGGAAGCCGGCGCCTACGAGGCGATCCTGCACCGCGACGGCGTCGTCACCGAGGGCGCGGCCACGAATGCCTTCATGGTCATCGGTGGGGTCCTCCGCACGTATCCGCTCTCGAACTACATCCTCCCCGGGATCA
Source organism: uncultured Gemmatimonas sp. (assembly GCA_964650715.1). Taxonomy (GTDB): domain Bacteria; phylum Gemmatimonadota; class Gemmatimonadetes; order Gemmatimonadales; family Gemmatimonadaceae; genus Pseudogemmatithrix. The sequence continues at coordinate 3,058 of CAZYUL010000025.1, forward strand.
CGCGCGCCGTGCTCCTCGAGATCGTGCGCGAGCTCGGCATCCCCTACTCCGAGCGCCCGGTCACCCTCCGGGAGCTGCCGTCGGTGGATGAGCTGTTCGTGTGCGGCACGACGACGGACGTCCAGCCGATCGTCGAGCTCGACGGGAAGCCCGTCGGCGGAGGGAAGCCGGGTCCGGTCACGGTGCGGCTGCGCGAGGCGTTCGCGAAGCGGCTCTACGCGTGACGCGCGCGCGCTAGACCGCTCGGGAACGGGAACCGGATGCCGACCGCGCCGCGTCGTCGCCGCTGGACGCTGCCCGAGCCCGATGCGCCGCAGGCCGACGCGGCGCTCGCCGAGGTCGAGGTCCTGCGCGACCTCGTCCACTCGCTGCTGCGCGCCGAGCGTCCCGACGAGGCCTACCAGTTCGCACTCGATCGCGTCTGCCCCGCCGTCGGCGCCTCGCTCGGGTCGGTCTTCGTCGTGGATGGCGCGTCGGAGCTGATGCACCTCGTGGCGGCGCACGCCTGGCCCGACCGCTGGCGCCCGTGGCTCAGCGAGATGCGGGTGCGCGTCGGATTCGGCCCCAGCGGTGAGGCGGTGAGTGAACGACGCGTCATCGAGGTCGCGGACGTGCTGGCGGACCCCGGCCTCGACGACTGGCGGGAGGTCGCCCAGGAGCTCGGGTTCCGCGCGCTCGTCTCGCTCCCGCTCGCCGGGCCCTCCCGGGTGGCGGGCGCCGTCACCTGCTACTTCGCGGAGCCGGGGACCCCGTCGCCGCGGGTGCGGATCCTGCTCCGCGCCGCCGCGGACGTGATGGCGGCCGTCGCCGAGCAGGGCGCGCTCCGGGACCGGCTCCGGCGCGCCGAGGCGGCGCTGGACGAGGCCTCGCGCAACGAAGCGGACCGGGAAGTCTCGAACCCCGACGCCTCCATCGAGTAGATTCCATCAACAGAGCGAACCAATGCCCCGTTAGGGGTGTCAGAGGCAGCACAGAGGATCCCACGTGAGCCATCACCAGGCCGGACGCACCCTCCAGCAGCACCGCACCCACCTCCCCGCCGCCGCGGTCCTCGATGCGGCGCGCGACTTCTTCGCCCAGCGGTCGGGCATCTATGCGGCTTTCCTCGAGAAGCAGGGGCCCAACTGGATGAGCCTGCGCGGGCAAGGGGGCGAGGAGATCGTGATCGCCGCCAACGAGGAAGCCGGCGGCACCTCGGTGACCGCGAGCTCCTACATGTTCGACGCGCAGGTCGCGCAGTTCCTCGCGTCGCTCCCCCCCGCCGCCACCGCGGGCGCCGTCTCGTGAGCGGCGTCATCTCCTCGCTCCGGAGCCGGCCGGGCCTCCTCGCGCTCGGCACCGATGCCGCGAGTGCGTTCACGGTGCGGGTGCAGATGCCGGAGCTCTGGGACACGATCGCCGTCCGGTGCGACGCGTCCACCAGCGTCCTCGCGCTCAAGAAGGCGGCGCTCGAGGCGTTCGGCGAGCATGCGCACCCGGTCGAGGACCACGTCCTCAAGCTCCGCGGGTTCGAGGTGCTCGACGAGTCCGCCCCGGTCGGGGTCGCCGGGGCGCGCGACGGCTCGACGTTCCTCCTGACTTACCGCCGCCGGCGGCCGGTCCGCTGAGCGCCGCGACGAGCCTCCCCGTCCCCAGCGACCGCGACACCCTCCTCGCGGCCGCGGCGCGACTGCGCGCCGAGGTGGGCAAGCGGATCGTCGGCCAGCACGAGGTGCTCGACGAGATCCTGATGGCCCTCGTCGCCGGGGGCCACGCCCTGCTCGTCGGCGTGCCGGGACTCGCCAAGACCCTCATGATCCGCTCGGTGGCGGAAGCGATGGACCTCGAGTTCCGGCGGATCCAGTTCACGCCGGACCTGGTGCCCAGCGACATCACCGGCACCGAGCTGCTCGAGGAGGACTCGCAGACGGGGCACCGCGCCTTCCGGTTCGTGCGGGGACCGGTCTTCGCGAACATCGTCCTCGCCGACGAGATCAATCGCGCCCCGCCGCGCACGCAGGCCGCGCTCCTCGAGGCGATGCAGGAGCACCGCGTCACCGCGGCGGGACAGACGATGGCGCTCCCCGAGCCCTTCTTCGTGCTCGCGACGCAGAACCCGATCGAGCAGGAGGGGACCTATCCCCTCCCCGAGGCGCAGCTCGACCGCTTCCTCTTCGACATCCGCATCGGGTATCCCGATGCCGACGACGAGGTGGCGATCCTGCGCGCGACCACAGGCGTCGGCGAGGCGCCGCTCGCGCCGATCCTCGGCGCGGCGGAGGCCCACGCGCTGCAGCGCCTCACGCGCGAGATCCCGGCGGCCGACGCGGCGCTCCGCTACGCGGCCGCGCTCGCCCGCGCCACGCGCCCCAAGGGGGGCGAGGCGACGCCGCTCGTCGAGCAGTACGTGCGCTGGGGCGCCGGTCCACGCGCCGGGCAGGCCCTCATCCTCGGCGCCAAGGCAGCGGCGCTCCTCGCCGGTCGCCACGCCGTCTCGCCAGAGGACATCCGCCGGGTCGCGCGTCCGGTGCTCCGGCACCGTGTCCTCCCGAACTTCGCTGCCGAGGCCGAGGGCGTGGACTCCGAGCGCATCGTCGAGGACCTGCTCGCGCGCGTCCCCGAGCCGCGCGGGCTGACCGGGATCTAGCCGTGGCCGTCGGCCCGTACGGCGCGTTGCTCGACGCCGTGCGCGGCGTGCGGTGGCCCGCGCGACGTCCGGTGCCGGGGGGCGCCCCCGGGGCGCATCGCGCCCGCAGCCGCGGCGTCGCCCCGGAGTTCGCCGAGTATCGCCCCTATCGCCAGGGGGACGATCCGCGACGCCTCGACTGGAAGCTCCTCGCGCGCAGCGACCGCGCGTTCATCCGCCTCGCCCCCGACCACGCCGTCCTCGGCACGACCTTCATCGTGGACGCGAGCGCCTCGATGGCGTTCCCCGCCGCGCCCGCGGGCGGGAAGTGGGAATGCGCGCGGCGGCTGGTGGTCGCCCTCGCGGCCGTCGCGCACGCGAGCGCCGACCCCGTCGGGATCGTCGTCGTGAGCGGGGAGCGGGTGCGACGGCTCGAGCCGCGCTCGCGGGCCGGCGTCGTCGCCGAGGTCGCGCGCACACTCGACGCGAGCACCCCGACCGGGAGTGCCCCGCTCGCGCCGCACGTCGCCCTCTCGGCGTCGCGATGCGTCGTCGTCACCGATTGCCTCGGGGACCTCGATGCGCTCCAGACCGCCCTCGCGCAGCACCGCGCGCGAGGCGGGGAGGTCCACCTCCTGCACCTGGTCGCGCGTCGCGAACTCGATCCCGGCGCCGAGGCGATGATGGCGGTGGATCCCGAGGACGTCGCCCTCGAGCGGCCGCTCCTCCCGTCCACGCGCGCGGGCTACGACGCCCGGTTCGCCGAGTGGCGCGCCGGCGTGGCGGCGACCTTCCGCGCCGCCGGTGTCGCGTACCACGAGGTGCTCGACGATGCCGCGGCCGACGTGGTCGTGCGGCAGGTCGTGCGCCCGGTGAGCTACGAGGGGGCGCGGTGACGCTGCTCGCCCCGCTCGCATTCGCGCTCGGTGTCGTCGCCGCCGGCGTGATCGTGGCGCTGCACCTCCTCACGACGCGACGTCCGCCGCCGCAGCCCCTGCCGACGGCGCGCTTCGTGCCGCTCGCCGAGGCGCGGGCCGTCGCGCGGACGCGCCGACCCACCGACCTCCTGCTGCTCGCGCTCCGCATCGCGGCGCTCCTGCTCATCGCGACCGCGTTCGCCCGCCCGGTGCCCGACGCGCCGGGACCGCGTGTGCGCTCGATCGTCGCGCTCGACCTCTCATCGGCGATCGCCTCGCCGACGGAGGTCGTCGCGCGCGCCCGGGAGGCGCTCGCCGACGGGAGCGCGCTCATCGTGTTCGACTCCGTGGCGCGCGCGGTGCCGCTCGATTCGCTCGACGCGCTGGTGCTCTCGGAGGGACCGCGCGCGCCCGTCGCAAACCTCTCGCCGGCCTTCGTCGCCGCGCGCGACGTCGCGCGGATCGTCGCCCGCGGCGCGGACTCGCTGCGGCTGGTGGTCGTCTCGGCCTTCCTCGAGAGCGGTCGCGACGCGGCCACCGGCGCCTGGCGTGACGCTTGGCCCGGCCGCGTGGAACTCGTGCGCGTCGAGCGCGCCGCCGCGGGCGACAGCGCGCGACTGGTCTGGCCCGACAGCGCCGGTGACGCGCGCCCCGACGCAGTGCACATCGCCGGGGCGGGGGGCGTCACCCTCGTCGCGCCACTCGCGCGGCATCCCGTGCCTGAAGGGCGTGTCGTCGCGCGGTGGCGCGACGGGTCCCCGGCCGCGACGGAGACGAGCGACGCCGACGGCTGTGTCCGCCACGTCGGAGTCGGCGTGCCGTCGGCGGGCGACCTCGTGCTCCGGCCACCCTACGCGCGGTTCGTCGCGGCGCTCCGCGCGCCCTGCGGCGGCGCGGGCGCGACGGCGATCCCCGACTCGGTGCTGACCGCGCTCTCCGGCGAGGGACCTCTCGCGCCAGCGCGTGCGCTCGCGGACGCCGCCGGCGGCGAGTCGCCCCTCGCCGCGCTGCTCCTCGCGCTCGCCCTCCTCGCGCTCGGCGCCGAGTGGTGGTTGCGACGGGAGGTGCGCGAATGAGCCCGCTCCGGCACCGGCTCGGCCGCGCGCGCCGTCGCCTGGCCCTCGCGCTCGCCCTGCGCTCGCTGCTCCTCGCCGCGCTCGCCACCGCGACGATCCTCCTGGTCGGCGTGCTCGCCGACACCCTGGTGGCGCTGCCGCTCGGCCTGCGCGACGCGATGCTGCCGGTCGCGGTGCTGGGTGGCGTGGCGCTCCTCGCGCTGCAGGGGATCCCGCTGGTGCGCGACGCGATGCGCGCGAGCGAGGAGGCGGTCGCGCTCTGGTTCGAGCACCGCATCCCCCAGCTCTCCTACTCACTCGTCACGGCGGTGGACCCCGCGGTGCGCGACCCGCATCCGGCGCTCGCCGAGCGCGCCGGGCAGGCGCCGCTCGAGCAGGTCGCCGCGCGCGCCACGCGGGAGACGCTCGCCCATCCGGCCTTCGCCCTCGCGATCGCCGCGCTCGCCCTGCTGCTCGTCCCCGACGGGGCGGTGGCGCGCCTGACCGCGCCGAGCGAGGGTGACTCACTCGCCCGCGCGGGGACCGGGCTCCGTGGGGCGGCGGATCCCCTCGCGGCGATCGTCGTGCGGGTGACCCCACCGGCGTACGCCGGACTGCCGGTGCGCTCCGAGGACGACCCCGCGAGCGTCGCCGCGCTCGCCGGGAGCAGCGTCGGGATCACCGGCGTCGGTGCTGGCGTGCGCGCGATCGTCGGCGCGGACACGCTCGCGGCGCGCGAGAGCGCGGAGGGGTGGAGCGTCGCGATGCGCGTGCCCGCGCGGGTGGTCGGCGTGCGACTGGAAGCGCCGGGCCGCTCGCGGATCCTCGTCGTGGATCCGATCACCGACTCCGTGCCGACGGTGCGGCTCGACGAGCCGACGCGCGACTCGGTGCTGCGCGCCCCGACGGGGGCTGTGCCGCTCCGCGCCGACCTGCGGGACGACCTCGGCCTCGCCGAGGCCGCGTTCGAGTTCATCGTCAGCTCCGGGGCGGGGGAGACCTTCACCTTCCGGAGCGGACGCGTGGCATCGCGCCGCTTCGAGCGCGGCGTGCGCGCCGCCACGATCGAGGACCGGTTGCTCCTCGATACGCTCGGCCTCGGCCCCGGCGACCTCGTCCACATCCGCGCGGTGGCGCGCGACTGGAACGACATCGGCGGCCCCGGCGCGGGCGCGTCGGAGACCCGCACCATCCGGATCGCGCGGGCCGACGAGTACGACTCGGTCGCGGTGGACCCGATGCCGCCCACCGAGCCGGAGAAGAACGCGCTCTCGCAGCGGATGATCCTGATCATGACCGAGGAGCTTGAGGCCCGGCGGCGCCGGATCGGGCAAGGGGAGCTGCAGTCGGAGGCGCGGCGGATCGCTCGCGAGCAGACACGCCTGCGGAAGCGCGTCGGCGAGGTCGTCTTCATGCGGTTGAGCGAGGGTGAGGGAGGGGAGCACGCCCACTTCGCCGGCGACGGCCACGAGCATGGCGCGGAGGGGCCGCTGAACCCCGACCAGGTGCTCGCCGCGGCGGAGGCGGCGGCCAACGCCGGCGCGACGCGGATGCTCGAGGCCGAGCACGAGGAGAGTCCGATCGTCGCGATCAACCGGCCCCTGCTCGAGGCGTACAACCACATGTGGCGGGCGACGACCGAGCTGGAGGTCGCGAGCCCGCGCACCGCGATCCCGTGGATGGAGCGGGCGATCGAGGCGCTGCAGCGGGCGCGGGCCGCGGAGCGGATCTACCTCCGCGGCCGTCCGCCCCGCGTCGTCGTGGACCTCGCGAAGGTCCGGGGCACCGGACGCGAGCGCGCCGCGCCCGACACGCGCACGGCGCGGTCGCCGCTGGACGCCCCCCGCGCGGAGCGCCTCGCGCGGTTCGACGCGGTGCTGGGGATGGTCGTCGCCGAGCCCCTCGCCGCCGCCGACTCGCTCCTGCTCCTCCGGCTCTCCGTCCCGGCCGATGAACGCGCCACGGCGACCGCGCTCGATGCGGCGGCCGAGGCGCTGCGCCGGGGCGGGGATGTCACGGCGGCGCTCCAGCGAGCGCGCCGCGCGCTCGCCGGCGACCCGGTGCGCCGCGACGGCCTCCGGTCGTGGGGTCGCTGATGCCGGACTTCATCTTCGCCACGGCGCAGTACGACTCGGGGGACTGGGACAGCGCCCCGCTCGTCGCCGCCAACGTCATAGACTCGGTCGCGCGCTACACGGCGATAGATGTCGCGCCGACGGGCGTCATCGTCCCGCTCGGGTCGCGCGACCTCTTCAAATATCCGCTCGTCTGGCTCACCGGCCACCTGCCGGTGCGGTTCAGCGATGTCGAGCGCCGCACGCTCCGCGAGTACTGCGCGCGCGGGGGCCTGCTCTTCGTGGACGACCACAACCACGACGTGGATGGCGAGTTCCATCGCACGGCGTGGGAGGAGATCGCACTCGCGGTCGGCCCCCTCGCCGACCTGCCGAACGACCACGCCCTCTACCGCTGCTTCTTCCGCTTCCCCGACGGGCCTCCCACCACGAGCCACGAGCTCAATGGCTGGGGGGACAACCTCGTCCACAAGCACCTCCAGGCGGTGCAGCTCGACGGGCGGCTCGCCGTGCTCTACAGCAGCAAGGACTACAGCTCCGAGTGGAACTACCATCCCGACAACAAGCGCTTCCTCTCGGTGGACAACACCAAGTTCGGCGTGAACCTCGTGGTCTATGCCCTCACGCACTGACGCGGCGAGCCCGCTCGAGCGGTCGCTGCGGATCGGCGCGGTGGCGGCGCTCATCCTGACGCTCGCCCGGCTGGCGATGCTCGCGGGCGCCGAGCCGGTCGCGCGTCACGAGCGCTTCGCCGAAGCGCCGTCGCCGCGCGTGCGCGACTCGCTCGCGGCCCTCGCGCGCGCCGGCACGCCGGTGCGGTGGAGCGGTGCGCTTCCCGCGCTGGCGGTGATGGCCGAGGGGGTCCGAGAGCCGCGCCCGGCCGTCCGACTCTCGGTCGTCGCCGACTCGCACGCCGTCATCGCCGACACGCTGGGGCTGCTCGACTCACTCCCGCCGGGGGGAGGGACGCTGACGCTCGCGGCCGGCGGCGAGGAGGAGGGGACCGACGCGGCGTTCCTCGCGCTGCGCGCCAGCGAAGGCGGCACGCTCGCCCGCGCGAGCGCGACGACAGCACAGCCGCCGGGGAGGATCCTCGTCCTCGGCCGCGCCGGATGGGAGTCGAAGTTCGTCGTCGCGGCGCTCGAGGAGGCGGGGTGGGAGGTGGACGCGCGCCTCGCGCTCTCGGACACGATGCGCGTGGTGCAGGGCACCGGGTCGGCTGCGGCCGCGGCAGCACCGGTGCTCGATCGGCACGCGGTGGTGGTGCTGCTCGACACCGTGGGCGCCGACCTCGCCGCGATCGCGCGGTTCGTGCGCGCCGGTGGCGGGCTGCTCCTCTCCGGCAGTGGCACCGCGGCGCGGGGTGCGGTGGGTGCGATCGCGCCGGCGCGCGCGGGACGACCGATCGCTCCGGAGTCGCGGTCGTTCGAGGGAGTGGATCCGCTGCACGCCCTCGCCCTCACCTCGCTCGCAGCGCTGCGCGCTGATGCCGTGCTCCTCGAGACGCGCGATGGCGCGGCGGCGATCGCGGCGCGGCGCGAAGGGCAGGGGCGCGTGGTGCAGTCGGGTTTCACGGAGACCTGGCGCTGGCGGATGGAGGGGGAGCCGGGGAGCGTCGTCGCGCACCGCGATTGGTGGTCGCGGCTCGTCGCGCTCGCGCTGCCGACGCCGGCTCCGGAGGCGGTGGCACTGCACGCCGATGAGGGCGCGCCGCTCGCCGCGCTCGTGCAGGCGCTCGGGATGCCGGAGGCGGCGCCGGGCGTGGTGCCGAGCGGTCGGCCGCCGCTTCCCCTCTGGCTCGCCGTGGCGATCCTCCTCGCCCTGCTCGTCGAATGGGGGCTCCGGCGCGCGCGGGGGGCCCGATGACCCTCGGCTTCATCTCGCATCCCGACGTCGGCCGCCACGACAACGGCTGGGACCACCCCGAGCATGTCGGGCGGCTGCGCGCGATCACCCGCGCCCTGCGGGACGCCACGGAGCTCTTCACGACGGTGGAGCACCTCGAGGGGCGCCACGCGAGCGAGGCCGAACTCGCCCTCGCTCACGAGCGGACCTACATCGCGCGCGTGCGGGAGTTCTCCGAGGCGGGCGGGGGGCGGTTCGACGCCGACACCGCGGCGAGCGAGGGGACCTGGGACGCGGCCCGCGCCGGCGCCGGGAGCACGCTCGAGGCGGTGGCGCGCGCGCTCGACGGACGCAACGCGCGGAGCTTCGTCGCGGTGCGGCCGCCCGGACACCACGCCCTGCGCGACCGCGCGATGGGGTTCTGCTTCTTCGGCAACGTCGCGCTCGGCGCGCACCGCGCCCGGCAACTCGGCGCGCGCCGCGTGCTGATCGTGGACTTCGACGTGCACCACGGCAACGGGACGCAGGCGCTGGTGGAGCACGAGGCCGACATCCACTTCGTCTCGATGCACCAGTGGCCCTGGTATCCGGGGTCGGGTGCGGCGACGGACCGGGGGCCGCACGGCACCGTCTGGAACGTGCCGATGGCGCCGGGGCTCCCGGCCGCGCGCTACCGCGAGGCGTTGATCGGCGCGGTGGACGCGGCGACCGACGGCTGGACGCCGGACCTCGTGCTCGTCTCGGCGGGCTTCGACTGCATGGCCGGGGACCCGCTGGGGGGCTTCACGCTCGAGCCGGCCGACCTCGCGGCGATGACGCGCGAGCTGGTGACCCGCGCCGAGCGGTGGTGCGGCGGGCGCATCGTGAGCGCGCTTGAGGGCGGGTACGACCCGGCGCGGCTGGGGGCGGGGGTCGTCGCACACCTCGAGGCGCTGCGGTAGCTTCACCCCATGCGGAAACCCCGCTCGAAGACCGTGCGGTTGCGCCCGAGCGGCGAGCGCCGGGCCATCACCGAGCACAAGGTCCCCCGCTCCTGGTATCGCGACGCCGCGGGCCAGGTCCGCCGCGACCTGGATCCCAAGGAGTTCCCCGCGATCCTCGCCGCCGGCACCGGCACCCTCTGGGTGGACCTCGACCTCCGCGACAGCGCGCAGCACGGGCTCCTCTCCTCCGTCTTCCGGTTCCACCCGCTCAGCGTGGAGGACACCCTCTCCGCCGAGGGTCGGGTCAAGTACGAGGAGTTCGCCGACTACGCCCTGGTGGTGGTGCGCGCGGTGCGGTTCGTCGTCGAGACCGAGGACCTCTACGACATCGAGACCTTCAACCTCTGGAGCTTCCTCGGGCGCAACTTCGTCGTGACGGTGCACGGGCCGCACGCGCCGGGGGTCGAGGCGGCGATGGAGCGGCTCGCCCGCGCGACCGACACGCTGGAACGCGGTCCGGCCCGGTTGCTGCACCACATCCTCGACGCCACGGTGGACGCGTACTTCCCGGTCCTCGAGCAGCTCGAGGTGTTCGTGGATGGGCTGGAGGAACGGGTCTTCGTGCACTTCGAGCAGGAGGCGCTCCGCGACATCTTCAGCGTGAAGCGGCTCGTCCTGCAGCTCCGGCGACACCTCGGCCCGATGCGCGAGGTGTTCAACATCATGCAGGGACGACCCTGCGAGCTGATCCCGCCGACGACGCAGGTCTACTTCCGCGACGTGTACGACCACGTCTTCCGGATCACCGAGTCGCTCGACACCTACCGCGACCTGATCACGAGCACGATGGACTCGTACCTGATGCAGGTCTCCAACCGGATGAACCTCGTGACGAAGGGGCTCACGGTGGTCGCGACGCTGAGCGTGCCGTTCGTCGTCGTGAGCGGGATGTGGGGGATGAACTTCGCGCGCATCCCGCTGGCCGACGACGCGAACGGCTTCTGGCTGATGCTCGCGCTGCAGCTCGGCCTCGCGGCGGGACTGCTCTGGATGCTCAAGCGCCGCGGCTGGCTGTAGATTCCCGGCGTGTTCTGCCCCGACTGCGGCACCTGGAACCGGAGCACCGCGCAGACCTGCGGGCAGTGCGGGACGCTGCTCCCCGAGGTGCCGGTGCCGGTGGACGCGCCCGACCACCTGATCACGTCGCTGCGCCAGGCGACCGGCCACCGGTACCGGATCGTCCGCCGGATCGGCAGCGGCGGGATGGCCGACGTGTACGAGGCGCGGCACCACCAGCTCGCCCGCCCGCTCGCGGTGAAGGTGCTCCACGCGCACCTCGCGCGTGAGAGCGAGATGCGGCTCCGCTTCCGCCGCGAGGCGGAGGCCGCCAGCCGCCTCGTCCATCCCTTCATCTGCGCGCCCCTCGACTACGGCGAGACCGACGACGCGGTGTACATCGTGCTCCCGTTCCTCGGCGGCGGCTGCCTCGCCGACGACCTGACGAGCACGCGCACGGTCGAGGTGCCGCGCGCGGCGCGGATCGGCGCGCAGGTCGCGACCGCGCTCGACTACGCCACGCGGCAGGGGATCATCCACCGCGACGTGAAGCCCGACAACGTCCTCTTCGACGACGACGGCAACGCCTACCTCACCGACTTCGGGATCGCGACGGCGCACTTCCACGGGCGGCTCACCGCCGGCGGCCGCGCGATGGGCACGCCGCACTACATGGCGCCGGAACAGGCGATGGGGCGCTTCGTGGATGGCCGCGCGGACCTCTACGCCGTCGGCGTGATGCTCTACGAGTGCCTGGTCGGGACGACCCCCTTCGACGGCCCCGACGGCTACGCGATCGGCTACAAGCACGTGCACGAGCTGCCGACGCCGATCTCGCGGGTGGCGCCGCACGTCCCCACCGGCCTCGCCGACATCGTGATGCGGTGCCTCGAGAAGGAGCCCGACGCCCGATACCAGCGCGGGTTCGAACTGGCCGAGTCGCTCTACGACTGGATGCACGCCGATGGCGTCGCCGACGCGCCGCCGGTGCGCGCGGCGCGCACGGCGGGGTGACCAAGGCCCGCGCGTCGTCGGGGCGGGGCCGGCTGGTCGAGGTCGCGCTCCCGCTCCCCCTCCTGCAGACCTTCACCTATGCAGCGCCCGCAGCGCCGCGGCACCCGCTCGTGCCCGGCACACGGGTGGTCGTGCCCGTGCGCAACCGCCGGGTGATCGGCTTCTGCGTGGGGGAGAGCGACGGCGCGGCGCTCGGGGACGCGGAGGCGAAGGCGATCCTCGACGTCCCGGACGAGGAGCCGGCCTTGAGCGGAGAGCTCCTCGAGACCTGCCGCTGGATCAGCGACTACTACGTGGTGCCGCTGGGGCTCACCTGCCGCGCCGTGCTCCCGGCCGCGCTCGGCGTGGCCGCGCGTCCGGCGCCGGAGGGGCGCACCGAACGGCTCGTGGCGATTGCCAGGTCCCTGCCGACCCTCGTCGCGCGCGACGAGGCATTCAAGCGCGCCCCGCAGCAGCGCCAGCTCTACGAGTTGCTCGAGCAGCTGGGAGGCCGGGCTCCGCTCGCGACACTCCTGGCCCAACTGGGCGCCTCGTCCACCGTCGCCGACGGGCTCGTGAAGCGGGGGCTGGCCCGGTTCGAGCGGGCGGGCCGCTTCCGCGACCCCTTCGCCGCTCGTCCCATCACCGCCGCGCCGACCGTCACGCCGACCGAGGCGCAGCGCGACGCCATCGAGCGGATCCTCGCGAGCGCCCCAGGGAGCGCGACGCTGCTCCACGGCATCACCGGGAGCGGCAAGACCCTCGTGTACCTGCAGGTGCTCGAGCAGGTCGTGCGGCGCGACGGGCGCAGCGCGATCGTGCTGGTCCCCGAGATCTCGCTCACCCCGCAGGCGGTGGACCGCTTCCGCGCCGTCTTCGGCGACCAGGTGGCGGTGCTCCACTCGGGCCTCTCCGACGGCGAGCGGCTCGACGCCTGGCGCGCCCTCCGGCGCGGCGAGAAGCGGATCGCCGTCGGGGCGCGGTCGGCGGTCTTTGCGCCCCTCGCCGACCTCGGCGCGATCATCGTGGACGAGGAGCACGAGGCGAGCTACAAGCAGGGGGAGACGCCGCGCTACCACGCGCGCGACGTCGCCCTCGTGCGGGCACGCGCCGCCGGCGCGCGTTGCGTGCTCGGGAGCGCCACGCCGAGCCTCGAGAGCTGGCGCAACGCCCGCGAGGGCCGGCTCGCACTGCTCACCCTCCCCGATCGCGTCGGCGGCGGCGCCCTTCCCGCCGTCCACGTCACCGACCTCCGCCAGGAGCTCAAGGTCTCGCTCCCCGACGAGCGCGCCCGCCGGCAGGTGGTCTCGGCCGACCTCGAACGGCGGTTGCGCGACCGCCTCGTGAAGGGGGAGCAGAGCATCCTCCTCCTGAACCGCCGCGGCTATGCGTCGTTCGTGCAGTGCGACGAGGGGCACGTCGCGACCTGTCCCAACTGCTCGATCTCGCTCACCTACCATCGCACCCCGGAGCGGCTGGTCTGCCACTACTGCGCACACCAGGAGCCGGCCCGGCGCACCTGCGGCGATTGCGGCCGCCCGATGGAACGCCAGCGCGGGCTCGGGACCCAGCAGGTGGAACGGTTGCTCGTCGAGCGACTGCCGACGGCCCGCGTGTCCCGGATGGACGTGGATACCACGAGCGGGAAGTGGGCGCACGCCGAGATCCTCGACCGCGTCGGCCGCGGCGAGGTGGACATCCTGCTCGGCACGCAGATGATCGCCAAGGGCCTCGACTTCCCGAACGTCACACTTGTCGGCGTGATAGATGCCGACGTCGGGATCAACCTCCCCGACTTCCGGGCGAGCGAGCGCACCTTCCAGCTCCTGAGCCAGGTGGCGGGTCGCGCCGGGCGCGGGCCCAAGGGAGGCGAGGTCGTGATCCAGACGCGCGTCCCGACACATCACGCGGTGCGCTTCGCGGCGACGCACGACTTCGAGGGGTTCGTCGCCGAGGAGCTGGCGGCGCGGGAGAGCCCGCCCTATCCCCCCACCCTCCGGCTCGCGAACATCGTCGTGAGCGGGCTCGTGGAGCTCGAGGTCGCGGCGTTCGCGCGGACCGTGACCGACTGGTGCGAGGAGGCGAACGCGCGTTTCGGGCTCGGGCTGATGCTCCTCGGCCCCGCGCCCTGCCCCATCGAGCGGATCAAGACGCGCCACCGGTGGCACACGATCGTGAAGACGCACGCGGCGGGACCCCTGACGCGGCTCCTCACCGGCCTGATGCGCGCCATCGAGGTGCCGGCGCGCGGGGAGATGCGGCTCGTCGCCGACCGGGATCCGGTGAGCCTGCTCTGAGCGCGGGCGTGAAACGGTTGCCCCACGGCTCGCATCCAGACGATCTTTCCCCGCGATGGCGCCCCCCTCCAGCATCCCGCTCACCGCCGACGCCCGCGAGCGACTCCTCCTCGCGATCGCCGAGCAGGTGACCCCGGAGCGCCTCGCGGAGATCCACTTCTTCCCGCCCATCCGCCAGGGTCCGCTCGAGACGGGCGTCGCGGTGATCGCGGCCACGACGGAGCCGCCCGCCGAGCGGCACGTGGTCTATACGGCGCGCTACCGCTGGACCCGGAAGGGCCCGGACCGCGGCCGCTGGGAGAGCGAGGTCAAGGTGGAGGCCGATGCGCCGCTCGTGACCGTCGAGCGGGTCGTCGCCGGGGTGCGCGACCGGGCCAACGAGGCGGCCGACCCCGAGCGCGTGACGGGCGACGTCGCGCGCGCCATGATCGAGGACGCGCGGTGCCGGACCACCCCGTAGTCGAGCGCTTCGTCTCCTACCTGCGCCAGCACAACCTCCCGGTCACCGCGCAGCGCTTGGCGATCGCCGAGGTGCTCCTCGCATCGGACCGGCATCTCTCGGCGGAGGAGGTGGCCGCTGAACTCGAGCGGGGAGGCCGCAAGGTCGGCACCGCGACGGTGTACCGCGCGATAGACACGATGGTCGAGAGCGGCCTGCTCGTGGAGCGCGACTTCGGCGAGGGGTTCCGGCGCTTCGAGCCGGCGCGCGACATCCCCCACCACGAGCACCTCGTCTGCGACCAGTGCGGCCGCGTGGAGGAGTTCCGTGACGAGCGGCTCGAGCGGATGACGACACTGATCGCCGAGTCGCGGGGCTTCTCCCGCCAGCGCCACCAGCTCGTGATCCACGGCACCTGTCGCGACTGCCAGCGCGGGGGCGCGGCCTGATGGAGGGCGCCGCCGGCAACCTCGGCATCCTCATCGCGTTCTCCGCGGGGATGCTCAGCTTCCTCAGTCCCTGCGTGCTGCCGCTGGTGCCGAGCTACGTCACGTTCATCACCGGGATGACGCTGGAGGATCTCCAGCAGACCAAGCGGGAGACCTTCTTCCACGCCCTGACCTTCGTCGTCGGGTTCTCGCTGATCTTCCTCGCCCTCGGCGCCGGGGCGACCGTCTTCGGTCAGCTGATGCTGCGATACCGGGACTGGATCAGCCGGGTGGGTGGCGTCCTCATCATCGTCTTCGGGCTCTACCTGCTCGGCGCGCTCAACCTCGGCTTCCTCGCCAAGGACACGCGGCTGCACCTCGCCAACAAGCCGCTGGGCTACTTCGGGACGCTCGTGGTGGGGATCGCCTTCGGCGCCGGCTGGAGCCCCTGCATCGGCCCGATCCTCGGCGCGATCCTCACGATGGCGGCCAACGAGGCCGACCTGCAGCGCGGGCTGGTGCTCCTCTTCGCCTACTCGGCCGGGCTCGCCGTGCCCTTCCTGGCCGCGGCGCTGATGGTGGACCGCTTCCTCGCGCTCTTCGCGAAGCTGCGCCACCAGATGATCTGGGTGAACCGGTTCGCCGGGTCGCTGCTGATCCTGGTGGGGATCCTGATGGTGACCGACCGGTTCACGATGATGGCCACCTGGCTGCAGGACCTGACCCCCGAGTGGCTGCGGGACCGGATCTAGCGCGGCGGGACGGCCGCGGTGACGGGTGGGAAAGTGAAGCGGCCGGCACCCGAGGGTGCCGGCCGCTCCGTCTATCGGATCGCAGGAGCGATTACGGCCAGCGGAGGCTGATGCCGAAGATCGCGCCGATCTCCATCTCATCCGCCGTGCTGTCGCCCGTGCGGAGGGTGAGCGCGATGCGCTGGCCGACGTTCGGCTTCCACTCGCGCTTCAGGCCGATGTCAGCGCCGAAGTCCATCATCATGTCGGTCTCGAAGTCGCTGAACCCCTTGGAGAGCCAGAGGCCCGGGGCGACGAAGAAGCCCGTCTTGCCCTGGTCGCCAGCGAGGTAGTAGGGGACCAGCACGCCGACGCCGAACATCCCGCCGGAGAAACCGTCGCCCGACTGGAACGTGAGCGAGGCCTGCGGCTCGATCGCGATGTTGTCGTTCATGTAGATCGCGATGGACAGCGAGCCCGGGAAGCCGAGGCCGAGCCCGGTGGTGCCGTCCACGATCGAGACCGACGCCATGTCGATCCGGACTTCCTTGGGCTTGCCCATCATCTGGGCCGAAGCCGTGGTCGCCATGGTGGCGAGCGCGGCGGCCCCGAGCACGAGCGAACGACGAAGTGACATCTGTTTCCTCCGAAGGGGTGGTTGTACTGCTCTTCCGATGCCATCCCGCGCGGCTCAGGCGAGCCGGGGGGTACCTCTGAGCACATACGCCGGCCGAGCCGGTCCTGCTGGCCCGACGGCGGGCCGTACGGGCTGCTTCGCGTCCCGGTTTCCGCTGGATATGCGCTGGGACGGGGAGCTTTCTGAAGGGACGAACTCCCGCGCGGACGGCAACATAGTAAATGGCCCCTGTGGGAATTCCAGACCCCCGCCGCGGCACCCGCCCGATGTGGATATCCCGGGCGGTCCGTTCGCGTTGCGCCGAGCGGACCCCCCTCCCAGTTTGGGAGGTATCAGCGCTCGACCCCCCACCCCGGAGTCCCCGATGCGCACTTCCCGTCTCGCCATTCTGCCCCTGTTCTCGCTCGCCCTCCTCGCCGCCTGCGGTGGCGGCGACGCCAGTGACGAGGCGGCGCGCGACATCCAGCTGACCCCGGCGCCGGCAGACGCCGCCGTGGGTGACCAGGCCCCTGCCGCCGCTCCCGCGCCAACTCCAGCGGCGCCTGCCGCGACCACCCCGGCCAAGAGCACCCCGGCCGCGACCACCCCGCGGCGCCGCACCGGCGTGATCGCCGCCGGGACGACCTTCGCCGTCACGAACGCCGCGCGGATCTGCACCAACACGCACAAGGCCGGCGCCCAGTTCACCACCACGCTCGCCGCCGAGGTCACCGGCACGAACGGGGCCAAGCTCCCCGCCGGCACCCTCGTGACGATCGCCGTCACCGAGTCGCAGATCAGCAAGAACTCCAAGGACGACTGGAAGCTCGCCTTCGACGTCGTGAACGTGATGATCGGCGAGACGACGCTGCCGGTCGAGGGTGACGTCACCAAGGTCGCGACGATCGAGGCGGTGCGGTCGCAGAGCACCGGCCAGCAGGCCGGCAAGGTCGCCACCGGTGCCGCCATCGGCGCGGTCGCGGGCCAGGTGCTCGGCAAGGACACCAAGAGCACGCTGATCGGCGCCGCAGTGGGCGCCGCCGCTGGTGGCGCGGTCGCCGCCGGCACCGCCGACTACGAGGGGTGCCTCCCCGCCAACGGGACGATCACGATCGCCCTCTCGGCGCCGCTCACGATCACGGTCGCGAACTGACGCCCTGCGACCCGATCGCGAGGTGATCGTCGCAAGACCGGACACCGCCGCCGTGCGCGCCCTCCTCACCGGAGTTGTGCTCACGGCCGCGGTCGCGTCCGTCGCCGGCTGCGCGCAGGGGGCGCGCGAACCGGTCCCGAGCGCCGGCGCCCACCCCGCCGCCGGTGTGGCGGCGGCGAGCCCGCTCGCAGTCGAGGCGGGTCTCGCGGTCCTCCGCGACGGGGGCAGCGCGGTGGATGCCGCCGTCGCCGTGCAGGCGGTGCTCGGGCTCGTCGAGCCGCAGAGCTCGGGCATCGGGGGCGGCGGCTTCCTGATGTACTACGACGCCGCCACGCGCGACCTGACGATGCTCGACGGTCGCGAGACGGCTCCCGCCGCCGCCTCGCCACGGATGTTCCTCGACGCCGACGGGCGCGAGGTGCCGTTCGCGACCGCGGTGGTGGGTGGGAGCGCCGTCGGCGTCCCCGGGGTGATGGCGATGCTCGGCGAGGCCCACCGCCGGTTCGGGCGGCTTCCCTGGGCGCGCCTCTTCAACGAGGCGATCGTCGCGGCGGACAGCGGGTTCGAGGTGGCCCCGCGCCTCGGTCGGTTCGCGAGCGGGCGCAGCCCGCAGAACCAGCAACCCGACGTCCAGCGGCTCTTCCGGAGGCCGGACGGCACGACGATCCACGCCGGCGACACCCATCGGAATCCGGCGTACGCGGATGCCCTGCGGGCGCTCTCGCGCTCGCCACGCGCCCTGCTCGAGGGGCCGCTGGCCGACTCGATCGTCGCGCGGGTGCGCGCCGAGCCGCGCCCGGGCGCGATGACGCGGGAGGATCTCGCCGCCTACCAGCCGAAGGAACGCGAGCCGATCTGCGGACCGTACCGCGTGTACCGCATCTGCGTGCCCCCGCCCCCGTCGAGCGGGGTCTCGCTCCTCCAGCTCCTCGCGATGCTCGACCGCACCGACATCGCGACCCGCACGAAGGACGACCCGCAGGCGTGGTTCCTCTTCGCCGAGGCGAGCCGCCTGATGTACGCGGACCGCGACCTCTACATCGGCGACGCCGACTTCGTGACGGTGCCGGTGCGCGGCCTCCTGGACCCCGATTATGTCGCCTCGCGCGTGGCGATGATCGGCGCGCGCGCCCGCGCCGAGGCGCCGCCGGCGGGCATCCCACCGGGCGCCGAGCCGCGGGGCGACGACGCGACACGCGAGGAGGCGGGGACCAGCCACTTCGTGATCGTGGACCCGCACGGGAACGTCGTCTCGATGACGACGACGGTGGAGTCGGTCTTCGGCTCGGGACGCGCCGTGAGCGGCTTCCTGCTGAACAACCAGATGACCGACTTCTCGTTCGACCCGGTCCAGCAGGGCCGCCCCTCGGCCAACGCCGTGGCCGGCGGCAAGCGCCCGCGTTCGTCGATGGTGCCGGCGATCATCCTCGACGCCGAGGGCCGCTTCGTCGGCGCGATCGGCTCACCCGGCGGCTCGGCGATCCTCGCGTACGTCGGCAAGCTCGCAGTGGGACTCCTCGCGTGGGGGCTCCCGATGCAGGAGGCGATAGACCTGCCCAACGTCTATGCGCGGGGCGCCCTCATCGCCGGCGAGTCGTCGCGTTTCCCGGCGGATGTTCGGCAGGCGCTCGCCTCGCGCGACGTCGTGATCGTCCCCGGCCAGGGGGAGGACTCGGGGCTGCACGGGGTGATCCTGCGCGACGGCCGCGCGCCGGACGGCGGCGCCGATTCGCGGCGGGATGGGCAGTGGCGACCGCTGCGCGCGCCCTGACGGGCCCGCTTGTCGCCTGAAGGGAGGCCGCTCAGCGGCTCCCGCGGATCATGTATCGCAACCCGAGGCGCGTCGTGTAGAGCTGCATCTGGCGCGACTGGTTCGCGGCGAGTCCCTCGCCGGGACCCCACAGCGTCGAGAGCTCCTGCACCACGGTGAGGCTCGCGCGGTCGCCGAGCGAGAACCCGAAACCGTACCCGACGATCAGCGCGAACGCGTTGCGCGCGACATCGTCATCGGTGACCGCGTCGTTCCCCGAGTACCCGCCCCACTGCGCCAGCCCCGCGCTCACCTCGAGCACCTGGTGCGCGCCGAGCTGGTCGCGCGTGCGGAAGGTCGCGAGGAGCTGCCGCAGCTGGATGTGGCCGGTGGAGCCGGGCGTCACGCCGAGCCCGCTGCGCTGCATCGGCTGCGTCGCGATCGAGCCGGTGAGCCCGAGCGCCCCCGCGCGCAGACCGACGTCCACGCTGGCCTTGTACTGGATCGCCTCGCCGAGGAACCACCGCGTCTGCGTCGCGCCATCGTCGCGGGCCGCCGACGTGAGGAATCCGAATGACGCGCTGATCGTGACGGGGCGTCCCACGTCGCCCGGCATCGGCACGTCTATGATCTGCGCGTCGAGCGGCACGGCGAACGCGGCGAACGCGCCGAGCGTCACGATCGCGCCGGCGGCTCGGCAGAGTGTGCGTGGGGTCATCACGGCGGATAAGTTAGTGCAACCTCCACTGAGACCCCACTCCCTCGTGCTCGATCCCCGGGTCACCGAGCAGCGGAATCCGCGCAGCGCCGAGATAGACCTCGCCCCCGCGCTCGGCATCGTGGACCTCATGAACGCCGAGGACCGCACCGTCGCCGACGCGGTGGGGACGCAGCGCGAGGCGATCGCGCGGGCCATCGAGCTCGTCGAGTCCGCGCTCCGCGCCGGCCACCGCCTCTTCTACGTCGGCGCCGGCACCTCCGGCCGCCTCGGCGTGCTCGACGCCAGCGAGTGCCCGCCGACCTTCGGGAGCGACCCGGCGATTGTGCAGGGGATCATCGCCGGTGGCGTCCCCGCGCTCACGCGGTCGCAGGAGGGGGCGGAGGACCGCCCCGACGGCGCGCGCGCCGACCTCACCGCGGCCGGCGTCGGCGCGGGGGACGTCGTGCTGGGCATCGCCGCCAGCGGCACGACGCCCTACGTGCGCGCCGCGCTCGAGCACGCCCGCTCGGTCGGCGCGCGGACCGGCATCGTCGCCTGCTCGCCGCCGGCCGCCGAGCTCCTCGCGATGGTGGACGTCGCGATCCTCCCGATCACCGGCCCCGAGGTGCTCGCCGGATCCACGCGTCTCAAGGCGGGGACCGCGACCAAGATGGTGCTCAACATGATCACCACCGGCGCGATGATCCGGCTCGGCAAGGCGTACGGCAACCTGATGGTGGACCTGCAGGCGACGAACGCGAAGCTCCGCGATCGCTCCGAGCGGCTCGTGATGACGGTCTGCGAGGTGGAGCGCGACGCGGCCCGCGCCCTCCTCGACCGCGCCTCCGGCAGCGTGAAGCGCGCGATCGTGATGCACCGGCTGGGGCTCGACGCCGCGGCCGCCGACGCGGCGCTCGAGCGCGCCGGTGGCGCCGTCCGTCGCGCGATCGGCGCCCCGCCACCTCCGGTGCGATGAACGCCGCCTCGCGCGTCCTCGTCGGCCTGATGAGCGGCACCTCGCTCGACGGCGTCACCGCCGCGGTGGTGCGCTTCGAGGAGTCCGACGACGGGCGCATCACCCCGCAGCTGCTCGCGCACGTCACGCGGCCGTACGACGCGGCCACCCGCGAGCGCCTCGCCGCCGCGCTCGTGCACGCGACGCCCAGCGAGTACACGCGGCTCGACTTCGCGCTCGGGCACCTCCTCGCCGACGCCGCCATCGCGGCCATCGCCGAGTGCGGCGTCGCCAAGGCCGACATCGCCGCCATCGCGTCGCACGGCCACACCGTCTGGCACGAGCCGCCGCACGGCACCTGGCAGTTCGGCCAGCCGGCGGTGATCGCCGAGCGCACCGGCATTGATGTCATCGCCGACTTCCGCACCCGCGATGTGGCGGCCGGGGGGCAGGGCGCGCCGCTCGTCCCGATCGCCGACGCGATGCTCTTCGCCGCCGACGGCTGGCGCGTGCTGCAGAACCTCGGCGGGATGGGGAACCTCACGCTCGTGCCGCCCCGCGGCGCGCTGGAGGCCGTGCGCGCGTTCGACACCGGCCCCGGCGTCTGCGTCATTGACGGCGTCACCGCGATGCTCCGGCCGTCGCTGCGCTACGACCGCGACGGAATCCTCGCCGCGAAGGGACGCGCGATCGAGTCGGTGATCGAGGAGGCGCTCGCCGATCCCTGGTTCGCGCTGGAGCCGCCCAAGTCCACCGGACGCGAGCGGTTCACGCGCGCCTACATCGAGCGCTTCGTGCAGGCCTGCCGCGCCGCGCGCGCCGGTTGCACCGACGAGGACATCATCGCCACCGCGACGTGGCTCACCGCCCGCTCCATCGCCCTCGCGTTCGACCGGTTCATCCCGCAGCCGGTGGACGACGTGCTCCTCTCCGGCGGCGGCGCGCGCAACCCGATCCTCCGCGAGGCGATCGCGATGGCGCTCGCGCCGCGCCTCGTCCAGCCCTTCGACCGCGTCTTCTTCGACGGTGACGCCAAGGAGGCCGTCGCGTTCGCCTTCCTCGGTCATCTGCATCTCGCCGGCCGCGCGGGGAATGTGCCGGCCGCGACCGGCGCCCGGGGGCCGCGGATCCTGGGCGCCCGCTACCCGGCGTGACCGAACCGCTCGCCCGACTGCTCGTCCCGGAGTTGCGCTGGGATCCCACGCACGGCTTCGCGTACCTCGAGGAGTTCATCGCCGACGCGCTCGAGGCGGGGGTCGGCGGCTTCGTGATCGAGGGCGGCCCCCGCGACGAGGTCGCGGCGCTGGTCGAGCGGCTCCATCGCGAGAGTGATTCGCCGCTGCTCGTGGCGGCCGAGGCCACGGCCGGCGCCGGCTCCCGGATCGCCGGGCTCACCGCGCTCCCGCCCCCGGCGGCCCTCGGCGCGCTCCGCGACGCCGACGCGATCCGCCGCGCCGCGCGGATGACAGCCCGCGAGCTGCGCGGCGTGGGCATCAACTGGGCGCTCGCCCCCATCGCCGATCTCGCGCGGAGCGGCCTCGACCCCGTCCTCGGCTCGCGCAGCTTCGGCGACGATGCGCAGAAGGTCGCCGAGTGGGTGGTGGAGTGGGTGGACGCCTGCCAGGCCGAGGGGGTGCTCGCCTGCGTCGCGCACTATCCCGGCGTCGGTCGCGCGACGGCCGATCCGATGCTCGGTCCGGTGGCGATCACCGCGGCCGCCGGCACGCTCTGGAGCGACGACCTCCTCCCCTTCCGCGGCGCGGTGGATGCCGGCGTGGCGAGCATCCTCGCCGCCAACGTCGCCTTCCCGGGGCTCGACGCCACCGGCGCGATCGCGGCGCACTCGTCGCCCCTCCTGGGCGAACTGCTTCGCGACGAACTCAGGTTCGAGGGGCTGATCGCTGCGACGAGCCCGGCCGCGCGCGTGCTCCGCTCCGCCGGACAGGAGCCGGAGTGGGTGGTCAGCGCGATCGCCGCCGGCTGCGACCTCGTGCTCGCGCCGGGCGACCTCCAGGGCGCGCTCGAGGCGGTGGATTGCGCGCTCGACGAGCGACGGCTCGACCCCGACCGGCTGGACGCGTCGGCGCGGCGCCGCGCGGTGTGGGCCGGCTGGGGCGGTCCGCGCGACGCGCGCGACTCCACGCTGGAGGAGCTCCTCTGGGCGCGACAGCTCGCCGACACCGTGATCCACCCGGTGCGAGGGATCGCCCCCAACATCGGACCCGTCGTGGATGTCGCGATCGTTGACGATGACGAGGATGCGACGCTGCCGCGTCCCTCGCGCGAGCATCTCGGCATCACCCTGCGGGCGCTGGGGTTCGATGTGCGGACGGGTGATGGCGTGAGTGACGAGGGCCGCGGCGCGCTCGTGATCGCGCTCTTCGGCGAACCGCGCACCGGACGCGGCCGAGCGGGGTACACCGAGGGGACGCGGCGTCGCGTGGCGGAGCTGGTGGCCGCCGCGCGTCAGGCGCAACGTTCCTCCGTGGTGCTCCTCTTCGGTCCGCCGCGGCTCGCCGCCGAGGTGCCGGAGGCGACGAACCTCCTCTGCTGCTGGACGGGGGATCGCGCGATGCAGGAGGCCGCAGCGCGCCGCCTGCGGTGAGCGTAGCCTCATCGCTCGCTGCTCGCAGCAACCCTGCATAGACTATTGCACGTCAAACGAATAGCCGTGTCCGACTTCGCCGCCATCCTGCAGGCCGCCCTCGCCCCCCAGTACGCGCTCGAGCGTGAACTGACGGGGGGCGGGATGAGCCGCGTCTTCGTGGCGACCGACACGGCGCTCGGGCGGAAGGTGGTGGTGAAGGTGCTCCCCCCGGAGCTCGCCGCCGGCGTGAACCACGAGCGGTTCCGCCGCGAGATCCAGGTGGCGGCCCAGCTGCAGCATCCGCATATCGTTCCGCTCCTCTCCGCGGGGGAGCAGGGGACGCTGATCTGGTACACGATGCCGTTCATCGCCGGGCACTCGCTCCGCGAGGCGCTGGGGCGCGGCGAGCGGTTCGGCATCAAGGACGTCGTGCGGATCCTCCGCGACGTCGCCGAGGCGCTCGATTACGCGCACGGGCTCGGCGTCATCCACCGCGACATCAAGCCGGGGAATGTCCTCCTCCTCGGGTCGCACGCGCTCGTGACCGACTTCGGCGTGGCCAAGGCCATCTCGGCGGCGATGCCGACGAGCGGCTTCACCAGCGCGGGGATGGCGATCGGCACGCCGGCGTACATGGCGCCGGAGCAGATCGCCGCGGACCCCGCGGCCGACCACCGGATGGACCTCTACGCGCTCGGCCTGCTCGGCTACGAGATGCTCACCGGGCAGGTGCCGTTCAAGGAGGACTCGCCGCAGAAGACGATGGCGGCGCAGCTGACGCGCGATCCCGACCCGGTCGAGGACTCGCGCGGCGACGTGCCGCCGGCGCTCTCGGCCCTCATCCGCCGGCTGCTCGCGAAGCTCCCCGACGACCGACCGCAGCGGGCGAGCGAGGTCGTCACCCAGCTCGACGACATCGCGCTCAGCTCGGGGGCGACGCTCGCGCCGCTCCGGCCCCTCAAGCGCCCCTCCGTGCTGCGGGCCGCCGCCCTCGTCGCGGGAGGCGTCGCGATCGTCGCCGCCGCCTGGGTGCTCGGCGAGCGCGCCGGCAACGTCGAGGGGACGGCGTTCGTGCGCGACTCCCTCGCCGCGGCCGACTCGATGGCGGCGATCGCATCGGCGGCGGCGATGCTGACGAGCGAGGACTCGATGGCGATCGCCAAGGCGGTCTCCGAGCGCCTCGCCACACGACCGCAGCGCCCGGTGCGTGTCGCGAGCACGCGGGCCGACGCGCAGGCCGACTCGGCGGCGTTGCTGCGCGTGGCGGACTCGATCCGGCAGGAGATCCAGCGCTTCGTGCTGGATTCGCTCGTGCGGCAGGTCGGGGGGATCGGCACGGCGATGCGGGTGGGGCTCGACGCGGCGCAACTCGCGGCCGAGTCACGCGCGCTGACGTCGGCCGTGGTCCAGGGTGCCACGCCGCCACCGGGGACGGCGACCCCGCCGCCCCCCGCGCCGCCCGGCGCGCCGAGGCCGGCGGAGCGGACGCGCCCGGCTCGCGAGGCACCCCGGGTGGTCACGCTCTCTCCGCGCGAGGCGGAGGCCCTTTACGCCGAGGCGGTGAAGGCGGGGCCGCGCCGCGTGGTGGTGGCGCTCCCGCGGCCCTCGCGCCGTCCCGAGCTCGACCAGGTGGCGCGGGTGATCGCCGACTCCCTCCGCGCGCACCTCGATCAGCACGACCGGTTCGTGCTCGTGCCGGCGGACTCGGTCGCCGCGGCGCTCCAGCGCTCCCGCACCGTCAACGGGATCCAGGAGGCCCTCGACGCCGACGTCATCGTCTCGATCAGCCTCGTGCCGGCGCGGGACAGTGTCGTGCGGATGATCTCGCTCCGCGACCTCGCCGGCCGCAGCGGGTTCAACTTCCGGGTGGTGGCGACCACCGCGCCGATCGCGGAGCCCGCGGCAGCCGTGAGCGAGATGATGCCGAAGGCGGTGGGTGAACTCGTGGACATGGAGCGCGCGGGTTACCGCTTCCGGACCGTGACGACTCCGCCGCGCGCGCCCTGACGGGACGCGCCTACCGCAGCACGCCCGCCGCGTCCGAGGGGAGCTGCTCCGCGAGCCGCGCCGCCGGCACGCAATAGATGATGCGCCCCCCGCTCTCCGCCGCCGCGCCGTAGAGCACGCCGACCACCAGCCCGCGCGCGTCGAACACCGGCGATCCGCTCGACCCCTGCGCCGCGAACGCGTCGAGCTGCAGCACCTCGGGGAGGATCTTGCTCACCGTGCCCACGCCGAGCGTGGACTCGGGGCGCAGGGTGTCTATGTTGCCCGACATCCCCGCGGTCGAGGTCCCCAATGGGTAGCCGAGCACGGCGACCGGGTCACCGAGCTTGAGGTCCGCCGGCTCGCGTGAGATCCCCGCGACGGTCGGGTAGTTCCCGGGCGCGTCTATCCGCAGGAGTGCGAGCTCGTCGTTGGGGCTCACATACTCGATCGTCGCGCGGCGCCAACCGGTGGTCCCGTCGAACACCACCGCGACGTCGGTCGCGCGGACCCCCTCGCGGTTCTGCACGACGTGGCGGTTGGTGACGATCAAGCCCGACGGGAGGACGTTGAATCCGGTGCCACTCGACGCGACGCCCTCGATCCGCACGGCGATGAAGACGATCGCGGACTTGTTCGCGGCGGTGACCGCGTTGTAGTCCATCCGCGCGATCGTCGAGGTGCGGAGCTGCGCGGTCCGCATCTCGGCCGAGAGCGCCGCGATGTCGCCGCCGGCGGCCTGCTGGGCCCGCAGCTCGCGGGCGAGCCGCTCGCTCTCGGCGCGGGCCTCGCGGAGCGCGGCGTCGGCCACGCCGGTCTGCGCGAGGCGCTGCTCCAGCGCGCGGGCGAGCGAGTCGTTCGCGGCGAGGAGCGCCGCGAACTGCCGGCGCTGCGACTCGGCAGCCTGCGACGCGAACCAGGCCGCCGCCGCCCCGCCGCCGAGCACGACCACCGCGAGCGCGATCACCATCCCGCGGAGCCGGCCGGTCTGCTTCTGCACCGCCTCGGCGATCCGCACCTCGGTCGCCTTCTTGGGCCGCGGCGGGCGCGGGGCCGACGGGTGACCGGCCGTCTTGGGCGGCGCCAGCTCCGCCGTCGCCTGCACCGGCAACACGTGGAAGGTCACCTGCGGCCCGTCGGTGCCGAAGCTGATCGTGTCGCCGTCCTTCACCTCGCGCTCGGCGCTCACCCGCTCGCCGTTCACGAACGTCCCGTTGGTGCTGCCGATGTCGTGGATGACGTGGCGACCGCCGACGGTGCGCAGCTCGGCGTGCCGCGAGGAGCAGTCCACGTCCTTGTTGGGGTCGAATCGCAGGTCGTTCATCGGGTGGCGCCCGATGCTCACGACCGACTTCTCGAAGCGCTCCTGCGCCCCGGTTCGTGCTCCGCGGACGATGCGGAACTCGATCGCCATCAGCTCCTGAGCCAGCTCATGATGAAGAAGGCGAGCACGATCAGGGCCAGCGTCCCGAACACGAAGCGCAGCGCGGTGCGGTCGATCCGTCCCCCGGGGGGCGGTGGCGGGGGCACCTTGGCGCGCACCGCCTCGGGCGCGATCTCGACCGTGGCCGCCGGACCATCCCCGGGCGCCGGCTTGTCGGTCCCCACCGCGATCACCGGCGCGATCACCTCGCGGGGCGAGACCTCCACCGTCGCGGCCGAGGGATCCACCGGCGCACCGGAACGCGGCGGCGTCATCTTCCGGTGCTTGGAGATGTCGGTCTCGAGCGTCGGCAGCTCGCTCTCGTCCACGACGCCGAGCTGAGGCACCGAGCTCCGGTCCACCGGGACCGTCGAGCGCTGCTGCTGCGAGCCGCGATAGACCCGGTGCCCGACCGTCTCGGCGCCCGTCTCGACGAGTCCGGGGCCCTCGAACCGCGCGGCGACGACCGTGATGTTGTCGGGGCCGCCGGCCTCGTTCGCGAGGTCAATGAGCTTCTTGCAGACGGAAACGAGGTCGGGCTCCTGCTTCACGACCTCGGCGATCTCGGCGGCCCGCACCTGGCCGGAGAGCCCGTCGGAGCAGAGGATCAGGACGTCCCCGCGCTTCACCTGCTGCGAGGTGAGGTCCACCTTGACGCTGGGCTCGGGGCCGAGCGCCTGGAGGATGATGTTGCGACGCTCCGAGACCTCGGCCTCCTCGGCGGTGAGCTCCCCCGCCTCGACGAGCTTCTGCATCAGCGACTGGTCCTTCGTGATCTGCTTGGCGACGCCGTCGCGGACGAGGTAGGCGCGGGAGTCGCCGACCTGGCACACGTAGAGCGTGTCGCCGAGGAAGCCGGCGATCGTCGCGGTGGTGCCCATCCCCCGGTTCTCGGGGTGCGCCTGCGCGTAGGCGTGGATCCGCTGGTTGGCGACCTCGGTGGCGCCGCGCAGCGCATGCGCGAAGAGCTCGGGGTCGTGGTCCTCGGAGGCCCGCCAGCGGCGGTCGAGCTCGGCGAGCATCACCTCGGTCGCCATCGCGCTCGCGACCTCGCCCGCGGCGGCGCCCCCCATCCCGTCGGCCACCATGAACAGCGTCCCGCGGGGCCCCACGGTGTGCGTCCGCACCTCCGGCTGCAGCGAGGCGTTCATCGCCGTGAGGTCGGCGACGACGAAGGTGTCCTCGTTGTGCTCGCGCGTGCGGCCGACGTCCGTCCGGCCGAAGACGTGGACGACGATGTCGCCGCGGGGCGTGTTGGGACCCGTCACTGGGCGCGAGCGAGAGGTGGATGGGAAGGCGACAGGGACATTCTACTGGACAGACGGAACCGGCGCGAGGACGGATTCACGGATGAGGTGACTTGGGTCACGAACAGAGATTCTCGATCACGACGTCGGCCTGCTGCAGGCGCGACGCGGTCGTGTGCAGTCGCTTCACTTCCCGTGCCGCGCGACAGGCGCCGGTCCCGTTCTCGAGCACTGTGTAGGCCGTCATCTCGACGAAGTGCGACTCGGCGAGCGTGAGGCCGGTGAGTCCCGGTCGCAGCGACTCCACGAGGCCGACGATCTCGGTCGCCCGCGCAGGCGTGACGTCGGCCCTGTTCAGCTCCTGGAACCACTCCTGCAGCCTCGTCATCGGGGCGACCGTCGTCGGCGGCGGGTCCGCCGGCGGTCGCTGAGTGCCGTCCGACGTGCTCGACGACGTGTTCGTGGGCGTGGTCGTGCGCCCGTTCGTGGGCGTCTTCTGCGGAGTCGTCGGCGTGGTCTGCGGCGCCGGCTGTGGTGTCGTCGGCGGGATCGCCGTCGAGTCGGCGGCGGCCGGCGGACTGGTGCCGGCACCCGGATCCGTCGTCGCGCCACCGTTCCCGCCGAGCTGCGTCGAGAGCACCCACGCGAGCGCGCCGATCACCGGCACCGCGATCCCGCCGACGAGCACGCCCTTGCTCACGCCCTTCTTCTCCGGCGCGGGCGCCGCCGCCGGCCGCCGCGCCGCCGGCGCCTCCACCATCTCCGTCTTGCTGCTCGGCCGCGCCACCCTCGTCTGCGGCACCTGCTGCTTGGCCGCGGCGGCTGCCGCCACCACCTGCGTCCCTGCCTCGATCGCGCGGGTCATCGGCATGTCCGCGATCGCCGCCGCGAACTCGCGCCCGAACTGCGCCGCGCTCTGGTACCGCTCGTCCGCCGAGCGGGCGAGGGCCTTGTCGAGCGTCGCCTGCAGCGCCGCCGGCCAGTCGCCGTCGGGCTTCACCTCGGCCAGCGTCCGCGGGTTGTCGGTGAGGCGCATGATCATCGCCTCCTGCGCCGACTCGCTCGCGAACGGCAGCGCCCCCGTGAGGCAGTTGAACGCGACGAGCCCCAGCGAGTAGATGTCGCTCCTTCCGTCGAGCTTGTCACCGGCCAGCTGCTCGGGGCTCATGTACTCGGGCGTCCCGACGACGAGCCCGGTCTTGGTCACCTTCTGCGCGTCGCTCGAGCTCGCCTTGGCGATCCCGAAGTCCACCACCTTCACCAGGTCGGTGCCATCGCGGTTGCGCGCGACCATGATGTTGTCGGGCTTGAGATCGCGATGGACGATCCCCGCGTCGTGCGCGATCTGCAGCGCGTCGGCCGTCTGGTGGATGATGCTCCCGGCGCGCGCCGGGGGCAGCGCGCCATCCTTCTCGATCAGGGACGTGAGCGACGAGCCCTCGATGAACTCCATCGCGAGATAGATCAGCCCGTCGGGCGTCTCGCCGAAGTCGTAGATGCCGCAGATGTTCGGGTGCGAGAGCCGCGACGCGTTGGCGGCCTCGCGGTTGAACCGGGCGATCGCGTCGGGGTCCGTGTTCATCCCCGGGTTCATCACCTTGAGCGCGCACTTGCGCCCCATCTTCACGTGCTCGGCGAGGTACACCGTGCCCATCCCGCCCTCGCCGAGCTTCTTCACGATGTGGAACCGGTCGGCGACGATTTGCCCGAGGAGGTCCGCGGTGGGGCTCGCCGAGCGGAGCGCCGTGCCGTCGCGCGGGCAGAACCGCTCCGAGAGCGGGTACTCGGTCCCGCAGGTCGGGCAGATCTTCAGGTCGCTCACAGGCTCTCCACCCGCAGCGTCTGGTCCCCCATCAGGATCCGCATCCCCTTCTTCACCTGCCGCTCGCCGCGCACCGCGATCGCGATCCCGTTGCGGCTGCCGAGGTCGAGCACGATGAACTCGAGGTCCTCGCTGCGGATCTCGGCGTGCTTGCCGCTCATCGTCTTGTCGTACGGGAAGAGCCAATCCCCCTGCTCACGGCCCACCACGACGTTGCGCGAGGGCGAGAGGTGGCACGAGTCGCGCGCCGAGCCGTCGGCGCGGAGCTGCTGCATCACCGCGATGTCGGCGCTCGGCGTCGCGCTCCCGAGCCGCCGCGTCGCATCGGCCTCGGCGGGCTGCGGGCCGGGATAGCCGAGGCGGCGGAAACGGAGCAGCTGCGACCCCACGAGCACGGTGTCGCCGTCCTGCAGCTTGTAGGGGCCGTCGGTGAAGAGCCAGGTGCCGTTGCGGGAGCCGAGGTCGCGCACGAAGAGCTGCCCGTCGCGGAGCGAGAGCTGCGCGTGCACCGGGCTCATGTACACGTCGTCGGGGAACCGGAGCTCGCCGTCGTTGCGGCCGATCGTGCACTCGGGGCCGGGGAGGGTCTCGGTCTTCTTGAGCTGACCGTTGGTGTCGAGGATCGCGATCTTGGGTCCCACCGCTGTCCCGACCGCCGAGAAGGCGGCGGTGCCGGTGGCCGGCGTCGGGGGACTCGCCGTGACCGTGACCCGGGTGCCGCAGCGGGCGCAGAAGATGTCCACGCCGGGGGTGACGGGGGTGCCGCACCCGCCGCAGACCGCCGTCGAGGTCGCCGGCTTGGGGGGCGCGCCCGCGACCCGGTTGCCGCACTT
The DNA here is from genome assembly GCA_964650715.1 of uncultured Gemmatimonas sp. Classification (GTDB taxonomy): domain Bacteria; phylum Gemmatimonadota; class Gemmatimonadetes; order Gemmatimonadales; family Gemmatimonadaceae; genus Pseudogemmatithrix. The sequence goes on from CAZYUL010000025.1 coordinate 33,494, forward strand.
GGGGCAGAACGGCAGGCCGGGGTCTATCGCCGTCCCGCAGAAGGGACAGGGGGTCTTGCCCGGCGGGATCACCGGCGGCGCCGGCATCGGCCGCGGCGGGGAGGGCTGCGCCGACACTCGCGTCGGCGGCACCCCGAACTTCGCCTGGTCGTGGTGCTGGACGCCCCCCACGGTCTCGCCCAAGGGCGAGGCCTTGGCGGCGCCCGAGATCGTCATCGGCTTGCCGCAGTCAATGCAGAACTTCGATGCGGGGTCGTTGTCGCGACCGCAGAAGGTGCAGCGGGTCAAGGGGATGCGGGGTTCGGGTCCGGGCCAAATCTATGGATGGAAGGGAGGGGCGGGGAGGTCGGCCGGCAACGGGGTAGATTCTCGTCGGCCCATGCCCCGAACCCTCCTCCCCCGCCTCGGCCTCCGACGCCTCTGCGTCCGGCTCCTGCTGGCCGCCGCCGCCGGCGTCCTCCCCGCGGTCGCCGCCGCGCAGGTCCAGCCGCGGGGCGACTGGCGGACGCTCGAGACCGAGCACTTCCGGGTCCACTTCCTCCCCCAGCTGGCGCCCCTGGCCGAGCGCACCGCCCAGCACGCCGAGCTCGCTTATTCGCGGCTCGCCGCCGAGCTCACGCCGCCGCGCGGGACGGTGGAGATCGTCCTCGCCGACAACGTGGACTTCACCAACGGCTACGCGACGGTCTGGCCGACCAACCGGATCGTGATCTATGCGCGCCCCCCGGTGGACGTGTCGGCGCTCGCCAACCACGCCGACTGGAACCTGATCCTCATCACCCACGAGCTCACGCACATCTTCCACCTCGACCGGGCGCGCGGCTGGTGGGGCACGGCCCAGCGGATCTTCGGCCGCGCGCCGGCGTTCTTCCCCGGCACCTACGCCCCGAGCTGGGTCACCGAGGGGATCGCCGTGCACTACGAGTCGCGCGCGGGGATCGGCGGGCGGCTCAACGGGAGCGAGTTCCCGGCGCACGTGCGCGCGGCGGCGCTCGCCGACGCCCTCCCCCCGCTCGACGCGCTCTCGCTCTCCGCGCCGGAGTACCCCGACGCGAGCGGCGCCTACATCTACGGTGCCTACGCGATGTCGCACGAGGCGCCGCGCGCGATGCGCAGCTTCATCGAGCGCGCCAGCGAGCGGGTGGTCCCCTGGAGCTTCCAGTCCACCGCGCAGTTCGCGTTCGGCGAGCGGTTCAGCGCGCAGTGGGAGCGGTGGCGCGACTCGGTGCGGCGCGCCGAGAGCGGGAGTGCTTCGCGGTTCGCCGCACCCGGCGATGACGCTGCGCGCGCCCTCACGAGCCATCCCTTCACCGCGCGGTACCCGCGCTTCACGAGCGATACGACGCTCGTGTACATCGGCGAGGATGGCCGCACGACGACCGGGCTCTATTCACTGACGCTCGACGGGCGCCGCGACCGGATCGGGCGGCGCGGCGGGATCGACGCGCCGACCTGGCTCGCCGACGGGCGGTGGCTCCAGGGGGAGCTCGACTACACCGATCCCTGGACCCTGCGCTCCGACCTCACCGTGGGGAACGGGATCGCGCGCCGTCACCTCACGCGCGGGGCGCGCCTCTCGAACCCCGACGTCCACCGCGAGAGCGGGCGCATCATCGCCCTGCGCACCGAGCCGGGGACGACGAGCATCGTCGAGCTGCAGGTGGGCCGCGGCGCGCCGCCGCGGGTGATCTCGGCGGGGACGCTCGACCGCACCTGGGGCGAGCCGCGGTGGTCGCGCGACGGGAGCCGGATCGTCGCGGCGCGGTGGGAGCGCGGCGGCGCGTCGAGCGTGGTCGTGATGGATGACCGCGGCGCCGAACTCCGCGTGATCTCCCCTCGCGGCCGCGCCTTCAGCGCGGTCTCGTCGCCCGTCTGGGAGCCGGGGGACACGACGGTCCTCTTCGTGAGCGATCACGAGGGGCGCGCGATGGTGTACCGCGGCGACGTGCGCACCGGCGCGATCGGCCTCGTCTGGGGGACCCGCACCGCCCTCGCGACACCCGATGTCTCCCCCGATGGGCGGCGCGTGGTGGCGGTCGAGCTCGGCGCCGAGGGATATCACGTGGTCGAGCGGGAGAGTCCGGGCGCGGTGGCGATGGAGCTCCCGGCGGGTACGCCACCGGTGACCGTGCTCCCCGTCGCGCCGCCGGTGGACGGGGCGGACGTCCCCTACCGCGGGCGCGACTACCTCCGTCTCTCGTGGTGGCTCCCGATCATCGAGACCACGCAGTCGGACCGGTTGCGCGTGGGCGCGCTCACCTCGATGCGCGATCCCATCGAGCGGCACGTCCTCTCGGTCGCCGCTTCATATGAGTTCTACAACAAGGAGGAGACACTCGATGCGGCGTACACGTACGCCGGGCTCGGGAACCCCCTGATCAGGGTCGAGGCGGGGAAGGATTGGCTCCACGCGCCGGTGTACGACAACACCAGCGCCGTCGTCGGCTACCTCGCGCGCAGCGACCTCCGCTTCGCCGCCACCGCGCAGCTCCTCCGCCCCCGCGTGCGCACCAACAGCTACCTCGTCGTCGGCGGCGAGATCGAGCAGTCGGAGTACCGGACCTACCCGCGCAGCCTGCTGGGATTCCTCGACCCGCGCTTCTCCGGGCGCTACATCGAGTCGTCGCTCCTCCTGATGGCCGGCTTCAGCACCCTGCAGCGGCCGCGGCTCGCCGTGTCGCCGACCGACGGCCTCTCGCTCGACGTGCAGCACCGCGAGCGGAAGAACGGCGGGCTCGAGGGCGAGGGGATCCCCGAGTCCATCGTGCGCGCGAGCCTCTCGCGGTCGTTGCCGTTGCCGGGGTTCTCGCGGCACGTGGTCGCGGTGCGTGGTGCGTACGGCGTGACCGGCCACCGCGCGGCGGTCGGGTTCGGCGCGGGGGGCGTGAGCGGATCCTCGCTGCAGGTGCTGCCCGGGGTCACCATCGGCACCGAGCCTCGGACCTTCGGCGTCCGCGGGTTCCCCGAGGGGCGGCAGGCGGGAGTGCGGGCGGTGGCGGTGAGCGGCGAGTACCGCGCGCCCCTCACGCTCATCGGCCGCGGACTCGGGCTCTGGCCCCTCTTCTTCCAGAAGACGTCGGTGACGGCGTTCATGGACACCGGGGCGGCCTGGTGCTCGTTCGTGGTCAACGGCTCCTACCTCTGCACGCCCGACACCGTCGAGCGCACCTGGATGAAGTCGTACGGCGTGGAGTTCGGGTTGGATGCGGCGCTGCAGTACGACTGGGCGTACCGGTTCCGGCTTGGGCTGGCGCACCCGTATCGCGGGCGCGCGTTCGCCGAGCGGAACAACACGATCTACTTCTCGATCGGGAGCGCGTGGTGAGCGGCGGGTCGGCGTTCGGCACGCCGGTGGTCGCGGCCACGGCGTGGGTGCATCCGAGCGCGGTGGTGATCGGGCGGGTGACGCTCGGCGATCAGGTCAGCGTGTGGCCGGGGGCGGTGCTGCGCGGAGATCGCGACGCGATCGCGATCGGCGACGAGAGCAACGTGCAGGACGGCGTGGTGATCCACTGCGACCCCGGCACCCCCTGCCTGGTGGGGAAGCGGGTGACGATCGGGCACCGCGCGGTGGTGCACGGGTGCGTGATCGAGGATGGCTGCCTGATCGGGATCGGCGCGGTGGTGCTGAACGGCGCGCGGGTGGGGGCGGGGAGTCTCGTCGCCGCGGGCGCGGTGGTGGGCGAGGGAATGGTGATCCCGCCGGGTTCGCTCGTGGTGGGCGTGCCGGCGAAGGTGCTCAGGCCGCTGAACGCGGAGCAGGCCGCGCGCGTGGCGCGATCGTATCTCTCGTATGTGGAGCTGAAGGAGCGGTACCGCGCGCCCGGGTGAGTTACCCCCGGAGAGATGCCACCGTCTCTCTATCGCCCCCCTCGTACAACCGAGCAAGCGAGCGTCACTTGGCGTGACACTGGCGTCGGCCGGCCGGAGTGGGTAGGTTGCTCCCCCCGCACGAAGCGCCCCCGAAAGGTGCCGGTGCCGGTCCGAACGTAAGTAAACGAATGACAACCACTTGCACCATTTGGTACAAGGTCGGTGCTCGTGTCGCAACGCTGTCGTTGGACTCGCGCTACTCAAGCCACTCGCAGCGTCGTGGAAAAGGTGTTCTGCGTTACCGATTCGTGATTGAAGTGCCCTAAGACGTTCCGTTGTAAGGCGATACGAACTGCTTGCGCGGCCTCACGTGCGCCGTAGCTTTGCCGCCCTCGACCCCTGAACCGAACGGGCTCACCGCTGTGACCCGCACTCGGTGCCACTCAGGTTTGGATCATACCTCAATACTCAGTTGGAGAAGTCAGCGATGCCCCTTCCGGTGAATCCCCCCGCCACGCCCGCCACGCTCTCGGCGAACGCCCGCACGGTCCTCGAGAAGCGCTACCTGGTGAAGGACAAGACCGGGAAGCCGGTGGAATCGCCGGAGGACATGTTCTGGCGCGTGGCGACGGTGGTCGCCGAGGCCGATCGCAAGTACGGGGCGACCGACAAGCAGGTCGAGAAGGTCGCCAACCAGTTCTATGAACTGATGACCCAGCGGCGGTTCGAGCCGAACTCGCCCACCCTGATGAACGCCGGCCGTCCCTTGGGCCAGCTCTCGGCGTGCTTCGTGCTGCCGGTGGCCGACGCCCTCTCCAACGGGCAGGACGGCATCTACGACACGCTCCGCTCGATGGCGCTCATCCATCAGAGCGGTGGCGGGACCGGCTTCTCCTTCTCGCGGCTGCGCGCGAAGGGCTCGATGGTGCGTTCGACCACCGGCGTGGCGAGCGGCCCGATCTCCTTCATGC
>CAZYUL010000026.1:0-231 GCA_964650715.1 uncultured Gemmatimonas sp.
TCCTCTTCGCGGCGTTCGGCGTCGTGGAGCGGTACGTCTGGGGGGCATTCGACCCGGAGAAGCGGGACTTCTCCCTGGTTATGGCCGCCCCGGTCATGGGCGCCTTCGTCTACCTCATGGCCTCCGGGCGTACCCGCGCACTCGCGTGGTTCTGCGTCCTCGGCGGGCTCGCCGGACTCACGTTCTGGACGGCGCTGATCAATAGCGGCCGACTCCCGGTCGCCTCCGGCA
>CAZYUL010000026.1:241-38232 GCA_964650715.1 uncultured Gemmatimonas sp.
GCGGCCGGCGTGGCGGTGGCGGCCGGCGCGGCGGCGGCGGTGGCCGCCGACGGGGTCGCGCAGCCCGCGCGCTGGACCGTCGCGCCATCGCCCTCCGTCCGGCTCGGCCACGATCCCGACGACACCCTCGCCACCTTCGCGCTGATCGAGTCCGCCACCCGCCTCTCCGACGGATCCATCATCGTCGGCGACCGCGCCGACTACGCCCTCAAGCGCTTCGCCCCCGATGGCCGGCTCCTCCAACGGTTCGGGCGGAAGGGGACCGGCCCCGGCGAGATAGACTACCTCGCGCGGATGTCGCGCTGCGGCGACTCGCTGTACACCTACGACGTCGAGGGATACCGCCAGCAGGTCTTCACCCTCGACGGCCGCTACGTGCGGCTCTACCGCTGGAGCGGGCCCGGCAACTCCCCGTACCGCTCCGCCTGCAACGCCGCCGGCCGATTCGTCCACTACGGCTGGGAGACGCGATCGAGTGAGATGAAGGGTGGTCCCTTCCGCGTGCGCGTGCCCCTCTGGATGAGTCCCGCCGACTCGACCCACGGCCCCGTCCTCGACTCGATCCCCGGCGCCGACCGCTGGGGCCTCGTCGTCGACGGCACCTTCCGCGGCACGCGTCCGCTGCCGCTCGGCAAGGAACCGGTGATCGGGATCGGTCGGAACCGGCTGTACGTCGGGACGGCGGATTCCTTCGCGATCGCGGTGCTCGACTTCCAGGGGCGGCGCGTGGGCACCCTCCGCCGCGACGCTGCGCCCCTGCCCACCACGCGAGAGGACATCCGCGACTACATCGAACTCGAGATCGCCGCCGACGGCGAGCAGTATCGCGAGCGCTACGAGCGGCGGTACGCCGAGATGGAGTTCCCTCCGACGCTGCCGGCCTACACCGCACTCGTCGTGGACGCGGAGGACCTCGTCTGGGTGCGCGCCTTCCCTCGCGGCACGGGCCCGACCGCGCGCTGGTCGGTCTTCGCGCCCACAGGCGCGCTCGTCGCCGAGGTGGAGGTGCCGCGGTACCTCGAGGTGTTCGAGATCGGTCGAGACTACCTGCTCGGGAGGTACTTCGATCCCGTGGAGGCGATGCCCGAGGTGCGGCTCTACCGGCTGACGCGGTGAGTCGGCGACGTCCCTCCTCGACGCATTGGCGCAGGGGCTCTGCTAGAGCAAGCTCGCGGAAACGGTGTTTCACGTAGCACGCAGGGAACAGCGCGGGACGATCATCGACCGGAACTGACGCGCGTCGGAGGCACAGCATGTCGGTATCTCATCTCGAGCGCCGCAGGGCCACGCGTGTGTTCCTCCATCTAGTGCTCCTCGGCATCGTGACCGCGCTCCAATCGTCAGTCCTTCTCGGCCAGGCGCGCGACTGTGCGCTCGCCGTGACCGGCAGGATCCGGATCCTCGGGGACTCCGCGACCAGTGCCCTCGAGAGTACGCGGGTCATCGCGACCTGGATCCCCACCCAGGCGCGAGGTCAAGCGGTCGAACAGCTTCGCGTTGAAGCACGGACGGGGCGGGACGGCCAGTTCACGCTCTGCGGACTGCCATCGGGAACGCCGATCTCGCTCCGCGCGCTGTCGCCGTTGGGACGGAGCGAGGTCGTGCGCACCCTGGCGCCGCGCGGCGATTCGATTCCGCTCGTGATCGGTGTCGACCCTGCCCTCGCCCCCCTCGCCACGATCGTCGGAGCCGTCTTCCATGTGGACTCGACGAGCACGCGCCCTGCACCCAATGCCGAGATCGCTATCCCGTCGTTGAGCCTCGCCACGCGATCCGACTCCTCTGGGGCGTTCCGACTGACCAGCATCATCCCTGGACGCCACAGTGTCATCGCGCGACAGGTCGGCCTCAGTTCCGTACAGGAGGACGTCGAGTTCGCTCCGAATGATGAGATCTTCTGGCGAGTGCCGCTGCTGCGAACCGCCTCGCTGGGATCCATGACGATCACCGCGACACGGATCGACCCAGCGTTGCTCGAGTTCGAGGAGCATCGCCGCCTCGGCCTCGGCCGGTTCCTGTCGCGCGAGGATCTCGCGAAGCTCGAAGGTCGGCGCGTCGGCGACGTCCTTCGTCCCATGACGGGCGCGCGAGTACTCGGCGGAGGGCCATACCAGTACATCAACAGTCGGAGATACGTTCAGCCGATGCGTGCACTCGAGGAGTGCAGGAAGGAGCAGTCGAGTCCAGGCTCCCCCATCTACGTTCCGTCGCTGGCCGACAAGAGACGTGGCATCCAATGCACCTGCTATGCACACGTCTACGTGGATGGGCAACTCATGAATCCGGGGACGCCGGCCGAACCGTACGACCTCAGCCAGCTCGCCGTCACGGGGATCGAGTCGCTGGAGTGGTACTCGAGTCCTGCGCAACTTCCGTTCAAGTACGCAAGCCTCAACTCGAGCTGTGGTGTGCTGGTGATCCATCGTCGGCGCCCAAGTGGCTGACCGCACCCGCACGATTGACTTGGCGCCGAGGTATTCCCCGTCTGGAAGGCGATCGGGACTGGGACTCCGGACCTGAAATAGGCCGCGGACCAACTGGAGCCGCGATGCCCGAGGTGCGGCTCTACCGGCTGACGCGCTGATCAGCGGTCGCGCGCACCGCCGCGCGGATCGCGCTCCGCCGCCGCCGCGCCATCGGCACCCGCGCGCCGCTCACGAGGACGATCGTCCCCTCCGTCCCCTCCTCGCGCTGCAGGCTGCGGATCGCCCCGACCCGCACCAGCGCCTTCCGGTGCGCCCGCACGAACCCCCGGGTGCCGAGTCGCCGCTCGAGTGACTCGAGCGACTCGCGCACGAGGTGGCTCCGCGCCCCCACCCAGAGCCGCGCGTAGTTGTCGGCGCTCTCGATCCAGTCTATCTCGCCGAGCCGGATCACCAGCGCCCCGCGCGCCGTGGTGACGACGATCCCCTGCTCCTGCCCCGCGTCGCCGCCGCGGAGCTGCCGCGCGAGCCGCCGCACCGCCGTCGCGAACCGCGCCTCCGTCACCGGCTTCACCAGGTAGTCGAGCGCCTGCGCCTCGAACGCCTTCAGCGCGAACTCGTCGTACGCCGTCAGGAACACGACCAGCGGCATCCGCTCCGGCGTCCGTCGCCGGATCACCTCGAACCCGTCCATCCCCGGCATCTGGATGTCGAGGAAGACCACGTGCGGCCGGAGCGTCTCGATGGCGCGGAGCGTCTCGCTCCCGTTGCGGCATTCGCCCACCACCGTGAACGCGGGGTGCGCCGCCAGCAGCTGCCGCACCCCGCGCCGCGCCGCCGGCTCGTCGTCGGCGACGAGGACCCGCCACTCACCCGTCATCGCGCACCTCCAGCGGCAGCGCGCGGTACGGCACCCGCAGCGTCGCGACCGTCCCCCCCGCGCGCCCGTCGGGGCCGACCGGCGCCGCGACGACGTCGAGCCGCGCGCGTTCGCCGTGCAGCATCCGCAACCGCTCCCGCGTGTTGGCGAGCCCGTGGCCCGGTGGCGGCTCCCCCGCGGCGATCCCCGGACCGTCGTCGGTCACCGTCACCACCAGCGCGTCGCCATCGCGCCGCGCGGCGATCGCGAGGCGCCCCGCCTCCTCGCGCCGCGCGATCCCGTGACGGATGGCGTTCTCCACGAGGTGCTGCACCGCGAAGCTCGGCACCGCCGCGTCGGCGACGTCGTCGGCCACCTCATATGAAGGGCGCAGCCGGTCCGGGAACCGCGCCTGCTCGATCGCGACGTACTGTCGCACGAGCGCGAGCTCTTCGCCGAGCGCGACCTCGTTGGCGCGGTGGCGGCTCAAGGTGCTCCGCAGGACCTCGCTCAGCCGCTCGACGATCCCCACCGCGCCGGCCCGGTCGCCGTCGCGCACCAGCACCGCGATCGTGTTCAGCGTGTTGAAGAGGAAGTGCGGGTTCACCTGCGACTGCAGCGCGCTGAATCGCGCCGTCGCGAGCTGCTCCGAGACCTTCGCCAGCGCCACCTCGCGGTCCCGCGCCTCGGAGAAGTAGCTGATCGCGTGCGCCAGCGCGGCCACCGTCGTGTACACGACCACGCCGAAGGGGATCGTGAGCAGCACCCAGCTCGCGACGTTGCGCGCGACCGCGACGCCGAGGGCCGGGCCGGCGTCGGAGATCGCGCGCAGCAGCAGCTCGGGCTCCAGCAGCGAGACCAGCGCGAGCTCCAGCAGCTTGCCGACGGTCGCCCACACCACGCAGAACAGCAGCGCGAAGCCGAGGTGCACCCAGAAGTGCTCGCGGAGCCGCGACCGCACGAGCGGCCACCGCGCGCTCACCCAGAAGATCGCCGGCGTCACGATCGCGTACGCGATCCAGTCGAAGAACTGGAAGAGGAGCTCGCGCGGCGACGCCGGATCCCAGCCGCTCAGCCCGCTCTGCAGCACCCGGTTGACGACGTTGAACACCGCCGGCCAGAGCCAGATGGCGGAGACGAGCATCCAGGGCTTGAGGCGCGGGCGCGGCACGCCGTGAGGCTACCGAGCCTCGGTGGCCGACGCAACGCGCGCAGGGCGCCACGCGCCGCTCGCGTCGCCGGAGCGACCGCTCACGTACGGACCGATCCGTCGCTCTGGCGCGCGCCGCCCGCCCGTCGCATCGTGGCGGCATGTCAGCGACCACCCCGCGGATCCAGTCGGTGGACCTCCTGCGCGGCATCGCCTGCGTCCTGATGGCGATAGACCACGTGCGCGTCTATTCCGGCGTCCCCGCCGGCGGCCCCGACGTGGGGATCTTCCTCACCCGGTGGGTGACGCACTTCGTCGCCCCGATGTTCTGCTTCTTCGCCGGCACCAGCGCCTACCTCCACGGCCGCAAGCTCGGCGACCTCGGCGCCCTCGCGCGATTCCTCTTCACGAGGGGCCTGCTGCTCGTGGTGCTCGAGCTCACCCTCATCCGTTTCCTCTGGGCCTTCCAGGTCGGCACCGGGTTCGCCCTCGCGGGCGTCATCTGGATGCTCGGCTGGTGCATGGTGCTCCTCGCGCCGATGGTGCGCTGGTCACCCGCGCGCATCGGCTGGGCCGGCGTCGCGATCGTCGCGCTGCAGCAGGGATTCGCGCTCGTCCCGCGCGCCCTCCCCGAGGCCGCGCGACCGGCCTTCGGCTACTTCTGGAACTTCATCTATCCCGCCGGCACCCAGCCCTGGGGCGGGATCAACATCCTCTACGTGATCGTGCCCTGGATCGGCGTGATGATGGCCGGCTATGGCTTCGGCGTCCTCCTCGAGCGCGAGGCCGCCGCGCGCGACCGCCTGATGCTCCGGCTCGGGCTGGCCCTCACCGTGCTCTTCCTCGTGGCGGGGAGCGCGCTCGCCCTGATGGACACCGGCGGCGGCGAGGATGGCTCGGGCGCCGGCGGCGCCCCATTCTGGATGCGGCTCCTCAACCAGCAGAAGTACCCCGCCTCGCAGCTCTTCCTGCTGATGACGATGGGCCCCGCGATCGCGCTCGTGCCGTGGGCCGAGCGGGCGCGGTCGTGGTTCGCGCGGATGATGGTGACGATCGGTCGCGTGCCGATGTTCTACTACCTCGCGCACATCCTCGTCATCCACCTCCTCGCGATCGCGACGATGCAGCTGCGCTTCGGCGAGTTCCGGCACGAGTGGTACGCGACGGCGCCGTACACCTGGCTCCCCGACAACCGGTGGGGCCTCGGGCTGCTCTATCTCAACTTCGTGATCGCCATCGCGATCCTCTACGCCCTGTGCGCCTGGTACGCGCGGCGGAAGGCGAACGACCCGCGCCCCTGGATGCGGTACCTCTGAACCCTCTCACGTACGGAGTCCCGATGTCCCGGAGATCCCTCCTCGCCGCGCTCCTCCTCCTCGGCTCGCCGCTCGCCGCGCAGGCGCCTCCCGACACGACGCGAATGCTGCTCCGGGGAGGGTTCGCCGAGGTGAGCGGGTGGATCACGCGCGCCGCCGAGATGGTCCCCGCCGAGCGGTACACGTACCGGCCGGTGGCGACGGTGCGCACCTTCGGCGAGATGGTCGCCCACATCGTGGACGGCTACAACTGGTACTGCGGGAACGCGACGGGCCGGCGGGTCGAGTGGTCCGATGCGACCGAGAAGGGGGCGACCGACAAGGCGACGCTGGCGGCGAAGCTCAAGGCGGCGACCGACGCCTGCGCCTCGGTGAGCGCGACGGGCCGCGTGATGCCCCTGATGCAGAACATCGGGCATTCGAACCTGCACTACGGGAACCTCGTGACGTACCTGCGGATGATGGGACTGACGCCGCCGTCGAGCTGAGCGGCGGCCACGCCGCGCGCCCTGTCGCTCCTCTTGACAATCTGAAGGAGTGACCGCAGCCTTCCTTCAGTCAATCTGGAGGAACGGATGGCGGACTCCCTCGGACTGCTCCAGGGCACCCTCGATCTCCTCGTCCTCAAGGCCCTCTCCCTCGAGCCGATGCACGGTTGGGGGATCGCCAAGCGCATCGACGAGCTCTCCGGCGGGGTCTTCAGCGTGCAGCAGGGCACGCTCTACCCCGCCCTCCAGCGGATGAAGCGGAAGGGCTGGGTCCGCTCGGAGTGGCGGACCTCCGACAACAACCGGCGCGCGCGCTACTACGAGCTCACCGCGGCGGGTCGCAGGCAGCTCGGCCCCGAGCGGTCGCTCTGGCAACGCGCCTCGGAAGCGATCGAGCGCGTCCTCGCGGCCGAACCCGTGAAGGAGCGGGCATGAGCCTCCTCCGCGACCTGATCGAGCGGCTCCGCGCGCTGTTCTTCCGGGACCGCATGGACCGCGAGCTCGACGAGGAACTGCGCGACCACCTCGAGCGCGAGCGTGCCGATCAGGCGCGGCGCGGAAGTACCGATCCGGAGCGCGATGCCCGGCTCGCCCTCGGCGGCGTGACGCAGGTGCGCGAGGCGACGCGCGAGGCCCGCGGGCTCCGGCCCCTCGATGAGTTCTCCGGCGACATCCGGTACGCCTTCCGCTCCCTTGGCCGGAACCGCGGCTTCGCGACGACCGTGATCCTCGTCCTCGGCGTCGCCATCGCGGCCGCCACCGCGGTCTTCTCCGTCGCCGAGCGGGTGATCTTCGCCGAACTGGCGCACGAGGATGCGCACGAACTCGTGCGCGTCTACCAGCGGTACGGCGAGACCAACCTCGGCACGATCTCGGTCGTGGACATCCAGGGGATCGCCGAGCACCAGTCGAGCTTCGAGGCGTTCGGCGCGCTGCGATTCGCGGGGATGACGTTGACCGGCGTCGGGCCGGCGGAACAGCTCACGGTCGGGCGCGCGACGTCGGGGTTCTTCGACGCCCTCCGCGTCAGGCCCGCGTTCGGCCGCGTGCTGCGGGCGAGCGACGACGATGTCGGAGCGCCGCCGGTGGTGGTGGTCTCCCACGCGCTCGCCGAACGACTGCTCGGCGGTCCGGCCGCGGCGGTGGGGCGCTCGCTCACCCTCGACGGCGTCGCGCACGAGGTGGTCGGCGTGCTGGGACCGCGTGACACGCGACTCGCGGGGGTGCGGCTCGACGCCTGGCCCGCGATGCCGCTCGCCACGCCGGAGCGGCGGGGGCCGTTCGGGTACCGCGGCATCGCCCGACTCCGGGACGGCGTGACGGTTGAGGACGCCTCGCGCGACCTCGCGCGCATCAGCGGGATCCTCTTCCCGATCTGGAAGGCGGGCTTCCAGGACAGCACGGCGCGGCTCACACCGGTGCCGCTCCGCGAGTCCATCGTCGGGACCGCCGGGAACCAGGTCGGGCTCTTCGCCGGCGCGGTGATGCTCGTGCTCCTCCTCGCGATCGCGAACGTCGCGACGCTGATGCTGGTGCGGGCCTCGGCGAGGGAGCAGGAACTGGCGGTGCGGGCGGCACTGGGCGCGAGCCGGTTCCGCCTCGCGCGGCTCGTGGCGACCGAATGCGTGGTGCTCGCCGTCGTCTCGGGCGGAGCCGGTCTCGCGCTGGCGAGCTGGAGCATGCGGTTCATCGCGTCGGTGGCGCCGAACCTGCCGCGCGTCTCGGAGGTCGCGCTCGGCGCGAACGGCGTGGCCGTCGCGCTGGCGCTCGCGATCATCGCCGGCCTGGCGGTGAGTCTCGGTCCTCTCTCGCTCGTCGTCCGTGGCGCGCGCGTGGACGGCGTCGCGCTCGCCGGCTCGGCGACCCGCGCTGGCACCGGGCGACGCACCAACGCGTGGCGGAACGCGCTCGTCGTGACCGAGTTCGCCCTCGCGTTGCCGCTCCTGATCGGCGCCGGACTCCTCGCCAACAGCTTCGTCCGACTCCAGCGGGTGGACCTCGGTTTCGACCCCAACGGACTGCATGCGCTCGAGGTCTCATTGCCGGGGAGCCGCTACGGCGACGGCACGGCGGTGGCCGCGTTCTGGCGCCGGCTCGAGGACCTCGCCGCGAACGAGACAGGGGTGGTCGCGACGGGACTGGGCGAGCTGCTGCCCCCCGATGCGCAGGGGAACGTCAACAATTTCAGATTGATCGACCGGCCGCCCCCGCCGGGCGCGTCGGATCCCGTGGCGCCGTGGTCGGCGGTCACGAACGGCTTCTTCGGTACGCTCGGCATCCGCTTGCTCGACGGGCGCCTGTTCGCGGCTGGCGACTCGGCCGACGCGCCGCCAGTGGTGGTGGTGAGTCGCGGCTGGGCGGCGAAGTACTATCCGGGCGAGAGCGCGCTCGGCCGGCAGCTGTACTCCGGCGGCTGCTCGACCTGCCCGCTCACGACGGTGATCGGAGTCGTGAGCGATGTGCACTACGCGGGGATCGAAAACACCGCGGACGCCGTGTACGTCCCCTTCGCGCAAGCGGGCGGGGGCGGCGCGCATCTCGTCGTCCGCGACCGGCGCTCACCAGCCGAGTCGCTGCGGGGGCTGCGGGCGATCGTCGCGTCGCTCGACCCGGAGCTGGCGCCGATCGACGTGATCGTCGCCGAGCAGGTGCAGGGGGAGTTCGCGGACCCGAAGCGCTGGATCGCCGTCGTCGGCGGCTTCGCGCTCGTCGGGGCGGTGCTCGCCGCGCTCGGGATCTTCGGGTTGACGTCGTTCCTCGTGAGGCAGCGTCGCCGTGAGCTCGGAGTGCGGCTTGCCCTCGGCGCCCCTCCGCGTTCGCTGACGTACCTCATCGTGGGCGGTGGGATGCGCTGGGCGACGCTCGGCACGGTCATCGGACTCGCGCTCGCCGCGCTCGAAGCGCGGTGGCTCGGGGCGCTGCTCTTCGGCGTCCAGCCCTCCGATCCGGCGACGCTAGTGCTGTCGGCGATCCTGCTGATGGCGGTGGCGTTCGTCGCCTGCCTCGTACCCGGGATCCGCGCGGCGCGCCTCCGGCCGCTGGAGGCGATCGGCGCCGAGTAGCGGCGATACCAGCGGGCAGAGGCGGTGGCACGCGCTTCCGCCAGGGCCCCGCGCGCTGCATCGTAGGACACCCCATGGGAGGTCGGATGCCGGCCCTGCGCACGCTCCGGTACCGCGAGACGGGACAGTAGGCGCAGGCAAACAGGTGTCCGACCAGCTCTATCGCCTCGTCGTCGCGGTCGGCTACGCGATCCCGAGCTTCGCGATGTCGGCGCGGCTCCTCCACGTCTGGCGCGCGCCCCTCGAGGTCGAGGAGGGACGCTGGGTCTCCCTCGGCGTCGGCGTGATGGTGATGGAGTTCATCCTCCTCAACGTCGGCGTGTTCCTCGGGGTGCAGGCGACGGAGGGCACGGGACTGGGCGTGTTCCGCATCGCCCTGATCCTCGGGTTCCACCTGCTCTTCGTCGGCGCGATCGTGCTCTCCTTCCGGAGCCCGAGCCTGGCGACGTCGTTCCTCTGGTTGGTCGGCGGTCGGCTCGTCGCGACGCTGCTCGGCGTCGGACGCGAGGACGCCGAACTCCTCAAGGCCCATTCCGTCGTGGGGAGCGTGCTCTACATGGCCATGGTCTTCGCCAGCGTCTTCATCCCCATCCCGCGCCTCGGGATCACCGAGGCAGTCACCCGGCGGCACGGGATGGCGGGCGCGAGCGGGACCTGGGCCGAGGAACCGCATCGCGCGATCGCCGCCGGCGCGGTCTACTTCTTCCTTCTCGGCGTCTTCGAGCTCGCCCTGCTCTCGTGGATGGACCCGCGACGGATCGTGCCCTGAGGGGCGACACGACACGCGGCGGCGCGACTGGCGCCGGCCGCGGACGCGCAGCAGAATCGTCCCGTGCCGAACGACCACCACGACGAACACGTCGCCGCCGCGAAGTCCGCCGGCTTGCGCTACGTGACCGACGCGCAGCCGGGCATCACGCGCAAGCGCGCCGGGAGCGGGTGGGCGTTCTACTCACCGAAGGGGAAGCGGATCGCTGACGACGAGGAACGGCAGCGCATCGCCTCCCTCGCGATCCCGCCCGCCTGGACCGACGTCTGGATCTGCCCCGACCCGCGCGGGCACCTGCAGGTGACCGCGCGCGACGTGAAGGGACGGAAGCAGTACCGCTACCACCCCAAGTTCCGCGAGGAACGGGACGAATCGAAGTTCGACCGGATGCTCGCCTTCAGCGCCGGGCTCCCCAGGCTCCGCGAGAAGCTCGAGCGGGATCTCGCCCTCCCCGGTCTCCCGCGACGGAAACTCCTCGCCACGATGGTGCGGCTCCTCGACAAGACGCTGATCCGGATCGGGAACGAGGAGTACCTCAAGGCGAACAAGTCGGTGGGACTGACGACGATGCGGCGGCGTCACGTCGCGGTGGACGGCCACACCCTGACGTTCAGCTTCCGCGGCAAGAGCGGGGTGCAGCACGAGATCGCGGTCACCGACCGGCGACTCGCCCGGATCGTGAAGCAGTTGCAGGAGCTTCCCGGGCAGGAGCTCTTCCATTACCGCGACGACGACGGGCACCGCGTCTCGGTGGACTCGGGCGACGTCAACGCGTACCTGCAGGAACTCTGCGAGGAGGAGGTGACGGCGAAGGACTTCCGGACGTGGAGCGGGACGATGATCGCGGCGCGCACGCTGCGCGACATGGGCGCCGCCGCCACGCAGACCGAGGCGCGACGCAACGTGAACCGGGCGCTGGACGTGGTGGCGAAGCGCCTCGGGAACACGCGCGCGGTGGCGCGGAAGTACTACGTCCACCCGGCCGTGATCGCCGCGTACCATCGCGGCGTGGCGGCGCCGGAGCCGACGCGGGCGAAGCGCGGCATGCGCCACTCGGCGGCGCTGCGACGGGACGAGGTGCTCGTGCTGCAGTTCCTCAACGACGAACTGGACCGGCACCAGTGACGAAGGCGGGATGGGGTCGTGCGGTCGCCAAGCGACTGGTCGCCTATCCCGGCGCGGTCGCCCTCGCGCTCCTCCTGCTCTGGTCCGTCACCATCCGCATGCCGGGACGCTCGCACACCGGCGCGCTCCCGCCGCCTACGGCGCCGGAGCTCGTCGCGAGCGCGCGCATGCGCACCGACGTCGAGGTCCTCGCCGGCCGGATCGGCGCGCGGAACATGACCCGTCGCGGCACGCTCGACTCGGCGGCCCGGCACATCGATTCCACCCTCCGCGCGCTCGGCTTCGACGTGCAGCGACACGCGTACCGAACCGTCGCGGGGGTCGTCGGCGCTCCCGCCGAGAACATCGAGGCGACTCTCACCGGCTCCGCGCGACCCGACGAGATCGTCCTCGTCGGCGCGCACTACGACTCCGCGGACGACTCGCCCGGCGCTGACGACAATGCCAGCGGCGTCGCCGGGCTCCTCGAGCTCGCACGGCTCCACGCAGGACGTCCCCTCGCCCGCACCCTCCGGCTCGTCGCCTTCACCAACGAGGAGCCACCGCACTTCCTCCGCGAGGACATGGGAAGCCTCCGCTACGCCCGGATGGCGCGCGCCCGCGGCGACAGCCTCGTGGCGATGCTCTCGCTCGAGTCCATCGGAACCTATTCGGACGAACCGGGATCGCAGCGCTATCCCCTCATCCTCTCCTGGTTCTATCCGGATCGTGGGGACTTCATCGCCATCGTCGGCCACCTGGGCTCGCGCCGGCTCGTGCACCGCGTGATCGCGGACTTCCGCTCGCACACCGCCTTCCCTTCGCAGGGGATCGCCGCCCCGGCGGGGGTCCCCGGCATCGGCTGGTCGGACCACTGGGCGTTCTGGCAGGTCGAATACCCGGCGCTGATGATCACGGCGACCGCGCCCAACCGGAACGACCGCTACCACACCCCGGGGGACCTGCCGGCGATGCTCGACTACGACCGGATGGCGCGTGTGGTGCTCGGCGTCTCGCGCGTCGTCTCCAACCTCGCCGCCGCGCCTCAGGTCACGCGGTAGAGACGAACCACCGGGTATCCCTCCTCGTCCTCCGCCGCGACCGCCAGCCACGGCCCGGCGAGGGCGAACGACGTCGCGATGCCGTCGAGCCGCACCTCGCCGAGGAACGCGCCCCCGGGAGCGAAGACGTCGAACACCGTCGCGCGATGGTCGCCGCGCATCGTGCGCACCCACAGCCGACCGGCAGCGTCGTACTGCAGCCCGTCGATCGCGATCTGCGGCTTGAGATCGGGGTCACCGGAGGGGCGCGGCGATGGCGGCGCGGCGCCCGTCGGTGCCGCGCCCCGCTCGGCGCTCACGCGGGCGGCGGCGCGCGCCGCGGTGCGTGCGCGCAGCCGCTCCTGGGCCTCCACCTCCTCCGGCGTGCGTCGCGCCTGCGGGATGTCCCGCGTGATCGCGCGAAGGACCGCGCCATTGGGGCCGAGCACGAGGATCGCATACGCGTTGATGTCGCGGACGAACGCGATCGTCCCGTCGCGCGCGGCGGCGAGAGAGGTGAAGACGATGGTCCCCGGCGCGCGTGGCTCGGCCGCCGGCGGGATCGCGTGATGCGGCTTGCCGGAGTCACCCGGGGTCCAGCGCTCGAGCCGGTATCCCCCGCGGAAGTCGTCCACGAGGATCACGAACGCTCCCGAGTTGCCCTCGGCCGCGACCGCGGCCGGGAACCCGCGGAAGGTCCCGCTCGAGACCAGCGTGCCGCGACCGTCGAGCCGCGTCACCCGCCGCGCGCTCATGTCCACGACCTGGGCGCCACCGGGCGCGAGAATCCCCCAGATCGCGCGCCGGTACTCCCCCGGCCCGCTCCCCGCGGCCCCGACGCTCCAGCGATGCGCGCCGTCCGGCGCGAATCGGCGGACGAACGGCGCGTCGTTGGTGAGCAGCAGGACGCCGCCGGAGTCGTCCACCGCGACGTCGAGGATCGCGCCGAACTCGGCGGGACCGCCGCACTCGCCGCAGCCGATCGTGCGGACGAGCGTGGGGCGCGGGGGCTGGGCGATCGCGGGCGTCACCGCCGGTGGCGACGAGAGCAGCGCGGCGATCAGGACGGTCGCAGTCGGACGGAGACGGGCCATCGGGGATCCGGGTGGGGAGGCTGTCACTGGGACAGTGTACGCGCCTCCCGGGGTTTGCGCGCGCGCACGAGCGACTCCACGAGCGCCTTCACCCTCGCCTCGATCGCCGCACGGCTCGCCTCGAACTCCTGGCTCGCGGGCGGCATCGCATCCCACCGCTCCCGCACGACCGCCACCGGCGCAGCCGCGGTCACTGCGGGGGCGATGTCGAACGTCACGATCACGCTCGCATCCACCGGGGGTGCGGTCATCGCTGGACCTCGGTGAAGGAGATGAGGAGTCCCGCCGCTGCGCCGGCGAGGATGAGCAGCGGCTCCGACACGCGCGGCCACCGGAGGAGGACCAGCATCGCCGCCGCGCCGAGCGCGAATGTCACGAGGTCGGTGATCGCGCCGCGCCCGATCACGAGCACGGCCCCCGCGAGCGCGCCCGTCGCCGCCGAGGACCTGCGGTGGCTGGCCCAGGAGATCCGCGCAGACGGGGGTGAGGCGATCGTGACCACGGCCGATGTCGTGGATGGCCCGAGCGTCGGCGAGCTCGAATCGCAGCTCGGCGAGGGCGGCGAGACCGCCGCCGGCGCCGGCGCGAAGGTGGATCCGGCGCTCGGGTCCCTGCGCGGCCGGCGCTGGGTCACCCGCCGCGGGATGAAGGTGGATCGCATGTCCTCGGCGTGGCTGATCCGATCACGGATAGACCCGGAGGCGCGCTTCGCCTGGCTCGCCGACGGCGACGAGGCGCGGCCGCGTGACATCCGCTTCGACATGTACGAGGGGGAGTTCACGCACCGGGCGGACCGCTGCACCTTCGAGGTGCTGGTCCAGCACTTCGGACTCGGCGGCGACCCGGCGCTCGTGGCGCTCGGCGAGGTGATCCACGACATCGACTGCAAGGACGACCGCTACGGACGCCCCGAGACCGCGGGTGTGCGGCTGATGGTGGACGAGATCGTCCGGCGCACCGTGGACGACCGCGAGCGGCTCGAGCTCGGCGCCGAGCTCTTCGAGCGGCTCTATCGCGGGTTCGCGTCCGCGGACTGAACCGGCTCGGCCAGCTGCTTCTCGCTGAGCAGCCGGGTCACGAAGCGCTGGTTCTCGGAGATCCGCTCGACCTCGAGGGCGATCGCGTCCACCGCGTCCTTGAGCTCGCGGGTGCCGGCGGCGGGCTGCTGCGCGACGACCTCGCGGCGGATCTTCGCCGCCGCGCGCCTCCACGTCCACCGCCATGCCGCGACGCCGATCAGCACGAGCGCCAGCGCGCCTCCCAACATCATCCGCTCGTACTCCCGCGCCACCGATCGCTGCGCCTGGTTGATCGCGTCGTTGAGGACGTCGGGCGTAGGAATGACGGCGACGCCGGGCTGGTCGACCGCGACGGGCGTCCCATCGTTCGCGCCGACCCCTCGCGCGAGCGCCTGCGAGATCATGTCATCCGCGGCGAGCTTCTCCCGCTCGATCCGCGCCACGCGCTGCGTGAGCTCAGTGAGCCGCGACTGCAGCTCCTCGGCCGCCGCGCGGTTGTTGGTCCCCAGCGCATCCTGTCGCTGGATCATGAGCTGCTGCTGGCGCTCGCCGAGCGAGCGGAGCTGCGACTGCAGCTCCTCGCGCTGCATCATCACGGCGCGGAGCTCGGTCTCGGTTCTCGGGACCTGGGTCGTCGCGGGCTGGTTCGGGAACTGTGGCATCATCCTCCCATACGACTGCTTCGGTCGTCCGGTGTCAACCTCGGTCGCGCCTGCGGGCGGCGGGTGACAGGCCGCCCCCGGGAGCGGTATCCTTCACTCTCGCAGACTCCCTCCGCGACTCCCGGCCCCCCTATCTCACGCCACCATGGGCATCGAACGCCGCACCTTCGTGAAGACCCTCGGCCTCTCCACCGGCGCCGCGCTCACCGGTTGTGCGCCATCGGGCGAGTCCGCCGGCGGCGGCGAGGGGGCGAGCGGGCCCGCCGTCTCCTGGCGGCTGGCGTCGAGCTTCCCGCGCAGCCTCGATGTCATCTACGGCACCGCCGAGCACTTCGCGACGCGCGTCGCGCAGCTCACCGGCGGCCGCTTCACCATCAGGTCGCACCCGGCCGGCGAACTCGTGCCCGGCCTCCAGGTGATGGACGCGGTGCAGCAGGGCACCGTGCAGGCCGGCCACACCGCGAGCTACTACTACCTCGGCAAGCACCCCGCGCTCGCGTTCGATTCGGCGGTGCCATTCGGCCTGAGCGGCCGGCAGCAGAACGCCTGGTTGCAGCAGGGAGGCGGCCTCACCGCGCTCCGCGCGATCTTCGCACAGTTCGGGATCGTGAACTTCCCGATGGGGAACACCGGCACGCAGTTCGGCGGGTGGTTCCGGCGCGAGATCCGCTCCCTCGCCGACCTCCGCGGGCTCCGGATGCGCATCCCGGGCTTGGGCGGCGAGGTGATGGCCAAGCTCGGCGTCTCGGTGCAGACCCTCGCCGGCGGCGAGATCTATCCCGCGTTCGAGCGCGGCGCCATTGACGCCACCGAGTGGGTGGGGCCGCACGACGACGAGAAGCTCGGCTTCCAGCGCGTCGCGAAGAACTACTACTATCCCGGCTGGCACGAGCCGGGCGTCACGCTGACGTTGATGGTGAACAAGGCGTCGTTCGACGCGCTGCCGGAGACCTACCGCGCGGCGCTGGAGACCGCGGCCGCCGAGCAGAACGCCGCGATGCTCGAGCGCTACGACGCCCTGAACCCGGCGGCGCTGGAGCGGCTGATCGCCGGGGGCGTCACGGCACGGCCCTTCCCGCCGGACTTCCTGGAGGCCGCCTACCGCGCGAGCAACGAGTTGCTGGACGAGTACGCCGCCAAGAACGCCGAGTTCAAGGCGATCTACGACTCCTGGCGGGCGTTCCGCGCCACCTCATGGAAGTACTTCAACGGGGCCGAGCAGGTGTACGCGCAGTTCGCGTTCCCGAAGGGCGGCTGACGCTCAGCGCGAGAACTGCCAGGCGATCATCCCCGCCACCGCGATCGCCTGGATGATGATGAACGGGATCACGCCCCGGTAGATCGCCGTCGTCGGGATCGTCGCCGGCGTCACCCCGCGCAGGTAGAAGAGCGCGAACCCGAACGGCGGCGTCAGGAACGACGCCTGCATGTTCACCGCGAGGAGCACCCCCAGCCACACCGGGTCTATCCCCAGCGACAGCGCGGGCGCCGCGATGAGCGGCACGATGATGAAGCAGATCTCGAAGAAGTCGATGAAGAACCCGAGCGTGAAGACGACCAGGTTCAGCACGATCAGGAACCCGATCGCCCCGCCGGGCAGGCTCGTCATCGCGTCGTGGAGCCAGACGTCGCCGTTGAGCCCGCGCAGCACCAGCGCGAACGCGGTCGAGCCGATCAGCAGGAACACCACCATGATCGTGAGCCGCGCCGTCTCGGTCATCGCCTCGTTGAGCGTCGCGCGCGAGAGCTGCCGGTTGAGCAGCGCGAGGGTCATCGCCCCCACCGCGCCCAATGCCCCGGCCTCGGTCGGCGTCGCGACGCCGGCGAAGATGCTCCCGAGCACGACGAGGATCAGCACCAGCGGCGGGATCAGCGACTTCACCACCCGCTTCGCGATCAGCGACGCGCCGAGGTCGTACACCTCGCGCGGGAGCGCGGGCGCGTACTGCGGCTTGAATGCTGCGACCCCGGCCGCGTAGAGCACGTACATCCCGGTGAGCGCGAGCCCGGGGATCACCGCGGCCTGGAAGAGCGCCCCCACCGACACCCCCAGCTGGTCACCGAGCACGATCAGCACGACGCTCGGCGGGATGATCTGCCCGAGCGTGCCCGCCGCGGCGATGATCCCGAGCGAGAACTCCTGCTTGTAGCCGTAGCGGAGCATCACCGGGAGCGAGATCAGCCCCATCGCCGTCACCGACGCACCGACCACCCCCGTCGCCGCCGCGAGCAGCGCGCCGACCAGCACCACGCCGATCCCGAGGCCGCCGCGGATCCGCCCGAAGAGGATCCCGATGGATTCCAGCAGGTCCTCGGCGAGCTTCGACTTCTGCAGGATCGCCCCCATGTAGATGAAGAAGGGGATCGCGAGCAGCGTGTAGTTGGACATCGTCCCGAACGCGCGCTCGGGCATCGCGCGCATCAGGAACCAGTCGAAGTGGCCGACGAGGGAGCCGAGGAAGGCGAAGAGGAGGGCGGTGCCGGCGAGCGCGAAGGCCACCGGGTACCCGCTGAAGATCAGGACCAGCGCGACGACGAACATCGCCGGTCCCCAGAAGCCGTGGCTCACACGGCCTCCACGTGGTGCACCGGGACGGGGGGGGCGCCCGTGGGGTCCATCGCCGCCTTGCCCCGGAGGAGCGCGACCTTGTGGATCACCTGCGCGATGCCCTGGAGGAAGAGCAGCACGAAGCAGGCGAGGATCACCGTCTTGATCGGCCAGCGCGCCAGTCCGCCGGGATCCGCCGGCCCCTCGCGCACGCTCCACGAGTTGGCGATCGCCGGCCACGAGACGACGAGCATCATCGCGCAGAACGGGAGGAGGAAGAGGAGCGTCCCCACGAGGTCTATCCACGCCTTGCCACGCTCCGTCAGGCGCTCGTAGAGCACGTCCACGCGCACGTGCATCTCCTGGCGCAAGCCGGCGGCGGCGCCGAGGAGGAAGATGAGGCTGAACATGTACCACTGCGCGTCGAGCCACGCGTTGGACGCGAGCGGGACGCCGGTGAACTTGGTGGCGTAGCGGAGGAGGGCGTTCGCGGCGCCGACGAGGATCATCACCAGCGTCAGCCAGCGGATCGCCGCGAAGAGCCCGTCGTTGAGCCGGTCGATGCCGCGCGCGAAGGCGAGCAGGGATCGCATGACCGATTCTACGCGCGACCCCCGCCGTTCGCTATCGGCACCGCGCTAGATGAATCCCACGCTCCGGGTCGCCGCGGAGACGACGAAGCACCGCTCGGTGTTCGAATCCCCGTCCGCCGGCACGAGGAAGAAGCCCGGCCGGTTCGGCTGGTAGCCCGTCGTCGTCCCGACCAACGACTCCCCATCCTTGAACTGCACCTTGATCTTGCGGCCGGCCGATGGGCGGCCGGGGTCGAACTCCTTCCGCTCCACGTACTGGGGCTTGCCGTCGAAGTCGCGGACGAAGAACAGCGCCTTGAGCTGGCTGGTGTGGATCTCCACCGGCTTGGACCCCTCGGGGGCGCCGGCCGGGCTCAGGTGGAACGTGTCCTTCGTCTGCACGAAATCCGCGGTGACCCCCTTCACGACGCGCCCGTCGGCGAAGCGGGCGACGACCTTGTTCAGCAACATCGCCATGCCTCCTCCCTGATGACGGGAGAATAGACCACGCCGCCGGGAGGGCCGCCAGTCCGGTCAGGTCACTCCGCGCGGAGCGCCGAGGCGGGGTCGGCCCGCGTCGCCCGCCAGGCCGGCGCGGCGCTCGCCACGAGCGTCACGAGCAGCAGGAGCGCCCCCACCGCGACGTAGATCATCGGGTCCCGCGCCGGCTGCTGGAAGAGGAGCGGCTCGATCCAGCGCGCGCCGGCCACCGCGAGCGCGGCTCCGATGCCGATCCCGATCGCGGCCAGCCGGACGCTCTGCCCGACGACGAGGCGCAGGATGTCGCGCCCCTGCGCGCCAAGGGCGATCCGGACCCCCATCTCGTGCAGGCGCTGCGTCACCGTGTATCCGATCACGCCGTACAATCCGATCCCCGCCACCACCAGCGCGAGGATGCCGAACGCGACGAACATCGTCGCGCCAAGGCGCCACGAACCCTGCTGGTCGCGGAAGAGCTCGGCGACCGGACGCGTCGTCACGTAGGACTCCCCCGGCATCAGCGCCTGGAGCGCGCGACGCAGTCCCTCCTGTTGGGCCGCGGGGTCACCCGCGAACCGGGCGTAGATCGCGTACGGCCGGTCGCGAAGGTATTGCGCCGCGGGGAGGTAGTACTGGTGCTCCTCGTCGGTCAGGCTCTGCTGCGTGATGTTCTCGGCGATCCCGACCACCGTGCTGCACGGCATCGTGTCGGCGCCGACCTTGAGGCACTGGCCGATCGCATCGCGCCCCGGCCAGAGGGTGCCTGCCATCCGTTCGCTCACCACGACCACCGGCGCCGACCCGACACGATCGGTCTCGTCCAGCGCGCGGCCGCGCAGGATCCGCGTGCCGGTGGTCCGGAAGTAGTCTTCCGTGGCGACCTGGTAGGTGAACCGACCGAGCCGGCTGACCGAGTCGATCCCGGGGACGAAGAGCGAGGTGGCGGAGGTGCTCCAGAAGGGGATGCTGTTCACTGCCGCCGCGGCCTCGACCCCGGGGTACGCCTGCGCGGCCTCGAGCAGGCGGCGCGTCAGCTCCCGCTCGGCCTCGACCTCGAGACGCACGCCGCGCATCGCCGGTGAGACGAGGACGAGCCGGTCGTAGTCGATGCCGGTCCGCATCCCCTCGACGTTGCGCAGCGAGCGCACGAAGAGTCCCGCCCCGACGAGGAGCACGAACGAGAGCGCGAACTGCGTGAGGAGGAGCGCGGTCCGGACCCGCGAGCGCTGGAACGCGCCCTCGCGGGCGCCCGCCTTGAGTGCGGCGGCGATGTCGGCGCGCCCCGCGAGGAACGCCGGCACGACCGCCGTCAGCAGCCCGGTGACGAGCGCGACCGCGGCGCTGAGCGCGAGGGTCCTGGTGTCGGTGAGCACCTCCGCGCCGAGCCGCGCCGATCGGCCGACCAGGAGCGCGCGGATCCCCGCCCCGCCCCACTGCGCGACGAAGAGCCCCGCGACCGCGCCGAACCCGGCGAGCACGAGCCCCTCGGTGAGCACCTGGCGCGCGAGGCGACCGCGATCCACGCCGAGCGCCACGCGCACCGCCGTCTCGCGTTGCCGCTTGAGCGCCCGCGCGAGGAACAGGTTGGCGACGTTGGCGCAGGCGATGAGCAGCACGATCGCCGCGACGCCCGTCACCCAGAGCGCCGTCCGCGCCTGGAGCGAGGGTTCGGGCCCTGCGCCGGGGCGCATCGCCGCCGCGATCCCCTCCGGCTTCGCGACGTCGAGCGGCGTGAGCCGCGGGCTCAACGCGAGCTCGGCCTCGTAGCTGCGCCGGTACGCCTGGCCGAGGTCGGCACTCGCCTGGGCGACCGTCACCCCCGGCTTCCGGCGCGCCATCACCTCGAACCAGCTCCAGTTGTAGTTCAGGAAGTAGGTGGCGCCGTTCCGCTGCGAACCGGCGAACGTCGTGATCGGGACGTACGCCACCGGCGGCTCCGACTCGTCGAGGCCGAGCAGGCCGCGCCCCGCCACCCCGATGACCTCGAGCGAGAGGTTGCCGATGCGGAGCGTGCGGCCGCGGACGTCCTCGCCGCCGAACTCCCGCTGCCAGTAGTCGTGGGAGAGGACGACGACCGGCGCCCCGCTCGGCGTCTGGTCCTCTTCCGGCGTGAAGTACCGGCCGAGGGCGGGTGGCGCGTCGAAGAACGAGAAGAACTGCGCGCTCACGATCCCCACCCGCTCCTCGCGGGTGCCGAGGCCCTCGCCGATCGCCAGCGTGCGCGACGTGACGGCCGAGAGCTCGGAGAAGGCGGTCGTCCAGCGCCGCAGGTCGAGATAGCGCGTGTACTCGAAGTACGAGCTGGTGAACGTCTCGCGGCCGTTCCCCGACCGGAGGTACACGCGGTGCACCTCGCCCGGCTCGACCATCTTCGGGTAAGGCCGGAAGAGGAGGCGGTCCACCACGCCGAACATGGCCGCGTTGGCGCCGATGCCGAGGCCGAGCGTGAGGATCACCGCCGCCGCGAACGCCGGGTTGCGGGCGATGCCGCGGAGGGCGTATCGGGTGTCGCGGCGGAGGTCGTCGAGGAAGCGGGACATTCGGAGGCGGGGTGAGGGCGTTGGCGAGGACGACGGGCGCGGAGGCCGCTCCCCATTCGATGCAGTCGACAGGGAATGGGTTGCGTCCCTCCCGGCGGCCCCGTCGGGCAGATGTACCACTTTCCGTCGCAGCGGGGTATCCTTTTCGTCGTCCCACACGAGCCCCACACGGAGTCCCCCCGATGCGCGCCCGCCCCCTCGCCGTCCTCCTCCCCGCCCTCCTCGTCGCCAGCTGCACCAAGCCGGTGGAGCCCCCGGCCATCCTCGAGAGCTTCGATCTGGTGTCCATCGACGGCGACCCGTTGCCGGCGGAGGCGGGTCCCGAGGGGACCAGCGACATCTTCCCCTTCGAGGAGCAGTTCGAGATCCGCGAGGACGAGACCGTCCGCCTCGTGCTGCGGTACGTCGAGGTGCTGGTCAGCGGCTCGGCGATGCCGGAGCGGACGCGCCGCGAGGTGTTCGAACACGTGGTGTTCTTCGGCGACTCGGTGCGCGTCTCGACCGAGGCAGGGTGCGTCATCGACGAGTGCACGATCGCCCGCGGGACCAAGATCGGCGACGCGCTCACGCTCATCCGCCCCAAGTGGAGCGGGTCGCGCGTGTTCGCCTACACGCGCACGCCGGCGATGTGACGGGCGGCCGGGCTCCGGCCGCCGCGAGACCTCATTCCAGCCAGCCGTCCTTCAGGCGGATGATGCGGTTGCCGTAGGTCGCGTTCTCCTCGGAGTGCGTGACCTGGATGATCGTCGTCCCCGCGGCATTGATCCGCTTGAAGAGCTCCATGATCTCCCGGCCTTGGGAGGAGTGCAGGTTGCCTGTCGGCTCATCGGCGAGCAGCAGCGACGGCTGGTGGATCACCGCGCGCGCCACCCCCACCAGCTGCTGCTGACCACCAGAGAGCTGCGTCGGGAAGAGGTCCTTCTTGGCGACCATCCCGAAGCGGTCCAGCGTATCGGCGACGATGGACGCGCGCTCCCCCGACCTGATGTTCCGGTAGCTCAGCGGCATGTCGAGGTTCTCGGCCACCGTGAGGTCGTTGATCAGGTGGTACTGCTGGAAGACGAACCCGATCATCTCCTTGTGCAGCGCGAGCCGCTTCTTGTGGTCGAGCTTGTGCACCGGGTGGTCGCCGAGGGTGTACTCCCCGGTCCAGCCGCTGTCGAGCATACCCAGGATCGTCAGGAGCGTGGTCTTCCCCGCCCCCGATGGTCCCATGATCGTCACGAACTCGCCCTTGGCGATGTCGAGGGAGATCCGGCGGAGCAGGTAGTGGCGGCCGCCGGCGAGCGGGACCGACTTCTCGATGTCGCGAAGGGAGATCATGGCGCCGGGCAAACGCCCGGGAGGTTGTGGTTGTCGAAGAAGGTACCCCGGGGCCGCGCCGTACTGCAGTCCCGTGGGGGACTACGAGGCCTCGCGCTTGCCGGTGTCACCCATTTCTTCTATTATGTCTTGTAAATTGGACGCGGAGCGGATGTGGAGCAGCACCTCGGCGAACTCGAGCAGCTCGTGATGCTCGCCCTCGCGCGGCTCGGGGACGAGGCCTATGGCGTCACCGTGCAGGAGACCCTCGTCGCGCGCACCGGGCGCACCCCGGCGCTGGCGACGATCTACACGACGCTCGCCCGGCTCGAGGCGAAGGGCCTCGCCGCCTCCCACCTCGGGGAACCGCGCGCCGAGCGGGGCGGACGCGCGCGGAAGCACTACCGGATCACCGCCCCCGGACGCGCAGCCCTCCGGAGGAGCCTCGCTGACGTGCGCGCGCTGACGCAGGGCCTCGGCAGCTCCTGGAGCGCGCCGTGAGCGAGGACCCGATCGGGACCCCGCGGGCGGCCCCGCCGCATCCCGCCCCCGTCGCCGCGTGGCTGCTGGCGCGCCTGCTCCCGCGCGACCTGCGGGACGCGATCATCGGCGACCTGCTGGAGCGCCACGCTGGCCCCGCCCGGTGGTGGCGCGAGGTCTCGAACGCACCCCGCACCTGGACCATCCCCAGCGTCACCGCCTCCGCTCACCCCGAACAGACCGAGTCCCGCATGTCCCAGTTCATCGCCGACCTCCGATTCGCCTGGCGGGTCATGGCCCGTCGCAAGGGCACCACTGCGGTCGCCGTCGGCACGCTCACCCTCGGCATCGGCGCGGCCACGGCGATCTTCAGCGTCGTCGATCCCGTGCTGTTGCGGACGGTCCCCTACCCCGAGGCGGACCGGGTGGTGATGGTCTGGGAGCGCGCGCCGACCAGGGAGCGCCTCAATCTCGGATTCGCGACAGTCGAGGATCTCGCCCGGGGCGCGCGGTCGTTCGAGGCGATCGCGGCGATGGGTTCGCTGAACGGCACGATGACGACGGCCGGGGAGCCCCGTCCGCTCAGCGGCCAGCGGGTGAGCCCGGACTTCTTCCGGGTGCTCGGCGTCGCACCCGCGATGGGGCGCCTCTTCGAACCGTCCGACGACGTCCGTGGCACTCCCAACGTCCTGGTCATCAGTCATGGGACCTGGCAGGACGCGTTCGGCGGCGACCCTGACGTACTCGGCCGACCGG
Source organism: uncultured Gemmatimonas sp. (assembly GCA_964650715.1). Taxonomy (GTDB): domain Bacteria; phylum Gemmatimonadota; class Gemmatimonadetes; order Gemmatimonadales; family Gemmatimonadaceae; genus Pseudogemmatithrix. The sequence goes on from CAZYUL010000026.1 coordinate 23,906, forward strand.
TCACGCTCGACGACAGGCAGTACACCGTGATCGGGGTCTTGCCCGAGTCCTTCGAGAACGTCATCTCCCCGCTCGCCGGCATCTACGCGCCGTTGCGGTACGAGAGCACGCTCGAGTGGGCGTGCCGCACCTGCCGGCACCTCCGTGCCGTCGGCCGCCTCCGGCCCGGGATCTCCCCCGAGGCGGCCACGGCCGAACTCGCGGTCATCGCCCGGAACCTGCGCGCCGACCACCCGACGGAGTATCCCGAGAGCGGGATGTTCATCGAGTCCCTGGCGCGCTACGTGACCCGCGACGTCCGGCCGGCCTTCCTCGCGCTCGCGGGCGGTGTGTTGATCCTCGTGCTGATCGCCTCGCTCAACGTCAGCAACCTCCTGCTCGCGCGCGGTGCGAGTCGGCGTGGCGAGTTCGCGATCCGCGTCGCCCTCGGCGCCGATCGGGTCCGCATCGCGCGCCAGCTCCTCGCCGAGAGCGTGTTGCTCGCGCTCATGGGCGGGGCGGGCGCGGTGCTGCTCACCTACCTTGGGGTGCAGTCACTCGTGGCACTCGCGCCAGCGAGCCTGCCACGCGTCGGCGCCATCGAGGTCAACGGGTCGGTCCTGACCTTCGCGCTCGTGATCACGTCGGTGATCGGGGTGGTCGTCTCCCTCGTGCCGATGCGCCAGGCCGTCGGCGCGCGCCTCAGCGCGGGGATCCGGATGGGCGCGCGGCAGGTCATCGGGACCGACCGGCGCACGCGACGCGTCCTCGTCGTCGGGCAGGTCGCCCTCGCCCTCGTGCTGCTCGTCGGCTCCGGCCTCCTCTTGCGGAGCATGCAGCGCGTCCTCGCCGTGGACCCGGGCTTCGATCCGCGCCAGGTGCAGACGGCGATGGTGCAGGCGGGAGCGGGGGAGCTCAGTTCGGACACGCTGGTGACCCGCTTCTTCGCCGACGCCCTCGCGGCCGTGAGACAGCTGCCGGGGGTCGAGGGGGCCGCCTTCACCTCCCAGCTCCCGCTCAGCGGCGACTTCGACGGCTACGGGATCAGCGTCGAGGATTCCTCGGGCGTCAGGCCGAACGGTGACCGTTCCGCGTTCCGCTACGCGGTGAGCGCCGGGTACCTCGAGGCGATGCGGATCCCACTCCTCAGCGGCCGCACCCTCTCGCCGCAGGACGACGAGCGTTCGGTCCCCGTGGCGGTGATCAGCAGGTCGCTCGCCGAGCGTCACTTCCCCGGCGTGGACCCGATCGGCCGGCGGATCAAGGTGGGTGGCGCCCCGATCGCGCCGTGGCGCGAGGTGGTCGGCGTCGTCGGGGATGTGCGGCAGGTCTCCCTCGAGAATGACCCGGCGCCAGCGGTCTACCTCCCCGAGTCCCAGTGGCAGTTCGTCGACGCCACCCGCTCCCTCGTGGTCAGGGGCGATGCCCCGCCCGAGACGCTCGTCCCGGCGATCCGCTCGGCGATCTGGGCCGTCGACAAGGACCAGCCGATCATGCGGGTCGTGACCGGTGAAGGACTCGTCGCCGCGACCGCGGCTGGGCGGCGCTTCGCGCTCGTCCTCTTCCAGGGTTTCGCGATCGTCGCGCTCCTGCTCGCCGCGGCCGGCATCTATGGCGTGCTGCTCGGCAGCGTCACCGAGCGATCGCGTGAGCTCGGCGTGCGCGCGGCCTTCGGCGCCTCCGCGCGGGACCTGGTCTGGATGGTGATCCGGCAGGGCATGACGCTCACGCTCGTGGGGGTGGCGGCGGGACTCCTGCTCGCCGCCGCGCTCTCGCGGGCCATCGCGAGCCTCCTCTTCGGGATCACGGCGATGGATCCGTTCACGTACGCGGCGGTCACGGTGTGCCTGCTGCTCGTGGCGCTCCTCGCCTGCTTCGTCCCGGCGTTCCGGGCCTCCCGCGTGGACCCGATGGAGACGCTGCGCGCGGAGTGAGCCTGTCGCTCGGGGCGGGAGATCCTCGCATCCCCTCGTAGCGGCCACCAGTGGCCGCCAACGATCTCTCGAGGGATGCCCGAATGACCGCCACGATGTCCCACCCGACTACCGCGACGACCCCCGACCTGGCCGCCGTGAAGGCCCGCCAGCAAGCGGCCTGGAGCACCGGCAACTACGCGATCGTCGGGACGACGCTGCAGATCGTCGGCGAGAGCCTCGCCGAGGCGATGGACCTGCGCGCCGGGATGCGCGTGCTCGACGTGGCCGCGGGGAACGGCAACGCGACGCTCGCGGCGGCGCGGCGCTTCTGCGACGTGACGTCCACCGACTACGTGCCCGACCTGCTCTCCTTCGGTCGCATGCGGGCGGCCGCCGAGGGGCTCGATGTCGCGTTCCGCGAGGCGGACGCCGAGGCGCTGCCGTTCGCCGACGACACGTTCGACGCCACGCTCTCGACCTTCGGCGTGATGTTCACGGCCGACCAGGATCGGGCAGCGCACGAACTCGTGCGGGTCACGCGCCCCGGCGGCCGGATCGGCCTCGCGAATTGGACGCCGGACGGGTTCGTGGGCCAGATGTTCCGGCTGATCGGCGCGTACGTGCCGCCAGCGACCGGCGTACGCTCGCCGGCGCAGTGGGGGACGCACGCGCGCCTCGCCGAGCTCTTCGGCGCGCGCGCTGAGTCCATCCGCGCGACGCCGCGGGAGTTCGTGTTCCGGTACCGCTCGCCGGAGCACTTCGTGGAGGTGTTCCGGACGTACTACGGTCCGGTGCACAAGGCGTTCGCCGCGCTCGAGCCGGCGCGGCAGGAATCGTTCACGCGGGAGCTGCTGGCTCTGCTCGATCACGGGAACCGGGCGCACGACGGGACGCTGGTCCTCCCCAGTGAGTACCTCGAGGTCGTGATAGACGTGAGGTAGGCGGCTTCACGAGGCCGGGCGCAGGTGACATCTTGGTCGCATGACCGAACGCCGCTTCGACGACGAGGAGGTCGCCGAGATCTTCGCGCGCGCCGCGCTCGAGGACGGCGCGGTGCGCGCGCCGCTCGTGAGGCAGGAGGGGATGACCCTCGCCGAGATCCAGGCGATCGGGCGCGAGGCCGGAATCGACCCGGCGCGGGTCGCTGAGGCCGCGCTCAGGCTCTCCCGTCCCGATGCGCAGGCCACGCGCCACCTACTCGGCATCACCATCGGCGTCGGCCGCACCGTCGAGCTCGACCAGCGCCTGAGCGACGAGGAGTGGGAACGACTCGTGGTCCGGCTCCGCGAGACGTTCGACGCGCGCGGGACCGTGCGCGCCCACGGCTCGCTCCGCGAATGGACGAACGGGAACCTGCAGGCGCTGCTGGAGCCGACGGCGACCGGGAGTCGCCTGCGACTGCGCACCGTCCATGGCACCGCCCGCGGATTGATCGCCGGCGGCGTCGCGATGCTCGCGCTGACCGCGGTCATCGCCGCGATCACGGCGGCGACCGTCGGCACGACGAACCCCGAGGCGTACATGGGACTGGTCGGGCCGGGGGTCGGCGGCGGCGCGCTGCTCGGTTTCGGGTTCCTGCGCCTCGCGGGCTGGGCGCGGACGCGCCGCCAGCAGATGGACGACATCGCGGCGTGGCTGCTCACGCCGGGAGCGCCCTGACGCGGGTGGCGGCGCCGCGCGCTTGACGCGGTCCCCGCTCAGTACGCACGTTCTCCCGATGGCCACTGCGAAGAAGAAGCGCGCCGTCAAGAAGTCCAAGAAGGCAGCCGCTGCCCATACCCGCGGCCTCGACGCCGCGAAGCTCACGAGCAGCGCGCCCCCCGCCACCGTCGCCGGGCTCGCGAAGCAGATCGAGAAGGATGGCGGCACCGTCCTCGCCACCTACCGCGACCCGCTCGGCGGACGTTGGCAGGTGCTCGCGTCGCTGCCGATCGACATGGTGGAACCGACGCCGTTCCAGCGGGACCTCTCCGAGACCCACGTCGCCAAGCTCGCCGACGCGATAGACAAGCTCGACCGGTTCCTCGACCCGATCGTCGCGGTGCCCGCCGACGGCGGCATCTACTGGTCGCCCAACGGCTATCACCGCCTTGGCGCGATGAGGCAGCTCGGCGCCAAGGCGATCGTCGGGATCGTCGTGCCCGAGCCCGAGGTGGCGCACCGGATCCTGGCGCTCAACACCGAGAAGGCGCACAACCTCCGCGAGAAGTCCCTCGAAGTCGCGCGACTCGCGCTGGCGCTCGCCGAGATGGATGAGCGCTCCACCGAGAAGTCACACGCCGAAATCTTCGAGGATGCGGGCCTGATCACGCTCGGCCTCTGCTACATGGAGAACGGCCGCTTCTCCGGCGGCGCCTACCACCCGATCCTCAAGCGGATCGACCAGTTCCTCGGCGCCAAGCTGCCGGCGGCGATCGAGGAACGACGGAAGCGCGCCGCCAAGCTGCTCGAGCTCAACGAGCATGTGAACACCGCCGTCGCGGGACTCAAGGCCAAGGGCCTCGAGAGCCCCTACCTCAAGGCGTTCGTCGTCGCGCGCATCAACCACCTGCGCTGGGTGAAGGAGAAGCACCCCGACTTCGACGACACGATCGACACGATCCTCAAGGCGGCGAAGCGGTTCAACCCCGCGAACGTGAAGGCCGACCAGGTGGCGCGCACGGGCGGGGCGCCCAGCAGCGAGGAGTAGGGCCCGCCGTCACCACTCGCGCAGGGCCGTCACCGGGTCGAGCGAGAGCGCGCGCCAGACCGGACGCACGAGAGCGACCGCCGCCGTCGCGAGGAGCGCCGCGGCGATCAACGCGTACGTCCCCGGCGCGGCGGGCTGGATGAAATCGGTCGCGGCCGAGAGGGCCTGCGAGATCCCGAAGGCGAGCAGGAGGCCGATCGCGATGCCGATCGCGATGACGCGTCCCGCCTGGCGCGCGACGAGGCGCACGACCGCGCCGCGCGTGGCCCCCAGCGCGACGCGCACGCCGATCTCACGGGTGCGGCTCGCGACCGCGAACGCGACGATCCCGTACACACCGAGCATCGTGAGGAAGAGCGCGCCGAGCCCGGCGACGAAGAAGATGGTCGCGAAGGCGTCCAGCACGCGCTTGTCCGCGAAGATCGCATCCTGCAGCGTCGCCGACTCGAAGACGGGGAGGTCGGGATCCACCGCTTCCACGGCATCGCGCACGGATTCGGTGATCGCCATCGGATCCCCGCTCGTGCGGGCGAGGAGGCGCACGGCGAAGGGACGCAGCTGCGACATGGAGGCGAAGATCCCCGCCGCCTCGGGCTCCCCGGGATCCTGGAGGTGGAGGTCCGAAACGACGCCGACGACCTCCAGCGTCCGGCCCCCGATGAAGAGCCGGCGACCGAGCGGGTCGCGATCCGCGGAGTACCGGCGGACCCAGGTCTCGTTCACGACCGCGACCTCGGGGGCGCCGGCGCGATCCCCCTCGACGAGCAGCCTCCCGGCGCGCGGCGTCGCGCCGAGTGCGTCGAAGAACCCCGGGGTCACGATCACGAGCCCCGCCAAGGGCATCGGCGAACGGTCGCCCTCCGCGCGCGGCGCGTCGAGCGAGAAGCTCCAGTTCCCCGCCCCGCGGCCGGGGAGCACCGACGCCAGGCCGTGGGCCTCGACGCCCGGGATCCCCGCGACGCGCGCGCCGAGGTCCCGTGCGAACGCCGCGCGCGCCGCCGGATCGCCCAGCACCTGCTCCGTGAGGGCGAGCTGGGCGGTGTGGATCGTCCCCGCGTCGAACGGGAAGTCGGTCGCGCGGAGTGCCACGGCGGTCCGCGTGAGGGTCATCGTCATGATCATCAGGCCGGTGGCGAGCGCGACCTCGGCGAGCACCAACGAGCGGGCGAGGCGTCCGATGCGGATCCCGGTGGCCGTCGCCGCCGCGTCGCGCAGCATGTCGGCGACGTTGGCGCGCGAGGCCCGCAGGCCGGGGAGGAGCCCGCTCATCAGGCCGGCGGCGCCCACGGCGACCGTGGCGAAGAGCGCCACGGTGCCGTCCACGCGGAAGTCGATCCAGAAGGCATCGAGGATGTCACCCGTCGCGCCGGCGAATGCGGGGACGGCGAGTCGGGCGAGCAGGAAGCCGAGCACGCCGCCGACCGCGGCGAGCGCCATCGCTTCCGTCACGTGCAGCGCGACGAGCTGTCCGCGGGTCGCGCCGAGCGCGGCTCGCACCGCGAGCTCGCGGCTCCGCATCGCCGCGCGCGCCAGGAGGAGGTTCGCGACGTTGGCGCACGCGATCAGGAGCACGAGGGAGACGCAGGCGAGCATCAGCGTCAGCACCGCGGCGGTGTTCGGCGCGAGTTCGACCTCGACGAACGGCATCACGCGCGCGGAGAGGTCCGCGTGGGTCGTCGGATGATCGCGGGCGATCCCGGCGGCGATCGTCGCGAGCTCGACGCGTGCCTGGTCGAGCGGGACACCGTCACGCAACCGCCCGAAGACGACGAGGCCGCTCGCCTGCCGGCTCGGCGCCGCGTTCGGCTCGATCTCGAGCGGGAGCCAGAGCGCGCTCCGCACGGGGAACCCGAAGCGCGGCGGCATCACCCCCACCACCGTGCGCGGCGCGCCCTCCACCCGGATCTCGCGACCGATGATGCCAGGATCCGCGTCGAACCGCTCGCGCCAGAGCCCATGGCCGAGGAGCACGACCGCCGGCGCGCCGGGGCGCGCGTCGTCCTCCTGCAGGACCCGCCCGAGCGTCGGCGACGCGCCGACCAGCGCGAAGGTCGCCGGCGACACGATGCCGGCGGTCCGGCGCTCCGGACGGCGCGCGTCGCCGCCCAGGTTGACGCTCTGCTCCTGGATCGCCGCGAGTCCCTCGAACGATCGCTGTCCGCGTGCCCAGGCGTGGAAGTCGAAGGCGCCCGGCGCGAGGTCCTGGCCGGTCGCCGGCACGGTGCGGGTGAGGGCGACCAGCTCCTCCGGCTGCGTGAACGGGAGCGCGCGCGTCCCGCCCCGGACGATGCTGAACATCGTGGTCGTGAGTCCGACGCCCAGGGCGAGGGCGAGGACGGCCGTCAGCGCGAGTCCGGGACTGCGACGGAAGATGCGCGCGCTGCTGCGGAGATCGGCGAGATAGCGGTCGAGCATGTCCGTCCTCCGGACGGGGGACGGCGTCCGTACGGCGCCCCCGGGAGGACGGTTTCCGGCCGGAGCGTGCCCTACGGCTCCGCGACGAGTGCCGGCGCCGCCTTCCGCTCCCCGAAGAGCGCGGCGCTCACCCGGTCGCCGATCGCGTGCGCGATGAGGTACGCGCAGGGGACCACGAAGAGCGTGAGGAAGGTGGACATCACGAGCCCCCCGACAACCGCGATCGCCAGCGGCCGCATCAGCTCGCCGCCGTCCCCGATCCCGAGCGCCAGCGGGAGCATCCCCACGAGCGACGTGAAGGTTGTCATCATGATCGGCCGCATCCGCGCCGCACCGGCCTCGATGACCGCCTCGACCCGCGTGTGGCCCTCGCGCCGGAAGCCCTCGGCGAACTCCACCAGGAGGATCGAGTTGTTCACCACGATCCCGGCGAGGAGGATCATCCCGAGGATCACCGGCGCGCTGAACGGCGTACCGGTGATGAGCATGACCGTGATCACGCCCATCTCGGCGAGCGGCACCGCGGTGATGATCACCAGCGGGTTCAGCACGCTCTCGTACTGCACGGCGAGCACCACGAACACGAGGAAGATCGCGAGCCCGATCACGAGCGCGAGCTGGCGGTTCGACTCCTCGATCGCCTCCTGCTCGCCGCCGATGATGATGCCGTAGCCGTCGGGGAGCTCGAGGCCCGCGAGCCGCTCGCGGATGGAGTCGGTGACGGCGCCGACGGTCGCGACGTCGGTGATGACGTCGCCGTTGAGCTGGATCTGTCGGTTCTGGTTGACCCGGTTGATGCCGTTGGGCCCGAGGACGTGCCGCACGTGCGCGACGTCGCCGAGCCGCACCGGGACGCCCCGCTGCGCGAAGAGGGGGATGTCGCTCAGGTCGGCGACACTGGCGAAGCGGCCGCGCGGGAAGAAGACGCGGACGTCGTACTCGAAGTTCCCCTCGGCGTAGCGGGTCGCGACGGTGCCGTCGAGCGCGGTGCGCACCGTCGTCCCCACCTGCTGCACGTTGAGGCCGCGGGCGCGCGCCCGTTCGCGGTCGAGCTCGATGGAGAGGAGCGGGCTCCCCTCGTCCTGCGGGTTCTGGAAGTTCTCGAGGCCGGGGATCCCCTGGAGGCGGCGGCTGACCGTCTGGCCGATCTCCTGGAGGATCGCGAGCTCGTCACCGACGATCGCGAGCGAGACGTCCTCGCCGGAGCTGTTGGTGCGGAGGCCGCGGATGCGCGGCGGTCGCACGCCGACCCGCGCCCCGGCGATGCCGCGCGCGTTCACGGTGTCCTGGAGCATCCGGACCCACTCGGTGGCGCCCATCGGACGCTCCGACGCCGGGACGAGCAGGATGTCGAGGTTGCCGCGGTTGCCGCCGCCGAACCCGCCACCACCGCCGGCGGTCGCGAAGGTCGCCTTCACGTGCGGCATCCGCCGCACGATCTCCTCGACCTCCTGCACCACGCGGTTGGTCTGGGCGGGTGTGGCCCCGGGCGCGAGGCGCACGAACGCGCCGACGCTCCCGTCATCCACCATCGGCAGGAACTCCGTCGGGATGCCGCCCATCCGCGAGATGAGCCCGCCGGCGAGGATCAGCACGCCGCCCAGCACGTAGGCCTTGTGCTTGACGGTCCACGCCGCCGCGCCGCGGTACCGGCCGATCACGCGGTCGAACCAGTGGTCGAACGCGACGAGCGCGCGGTTGCGCTCGAGCCCGCTCGTGAAGCGGACCTTCCCGAGCTGCGCCGCGAGCATCGGCACGAGGGTCAGCGCGAGCGGGAGCGAGGCGAGGATCGCGAAGGAGATCGTGAGGATCAGTTCGCGGAAGATGAGCGCCGCGAGCCCGGTGATCAGCAGGAAGGGCGCGACCGAGGCGAGGTTCGTCGTCGTGGACGCGACCACCGCGCTCGTGACCTCGGCGGCACCGACGTGCGCCCCCTCCACCGAGTCGAGCCCCTCCAGCTCGCGTCGGCGGTAGATGTTCTCGAGCATCACGATCGCGTTGTCGAGGATCAGCCCCGTGCCGAGCGCCAGCCCGCCGAGCGACATGATGTTCAGCGTCAGGTCGCTGAACCCCATGAGGATGAACGCCGAGAGGATCGCGAGCGGGATGGAGACCGCGATCACGAACGTCTTGCGGACCGAGCGGAGGAAGAGGAGGATCACGAGCGAGGCGAGCACCGCGCCGATCAGGGCCGCGTCGCGCACCGACTTGATCGCGTCGCGGATGAATCCCGACTGGTCGTAGGTCACCTGGCGCCGGATATCCGAGGGGATGAAGTTCGACCCCTCGAGGCGGCGCATCGTCGCCTCGATCCGGTCCACCACGTCCACGGTGTTGGCCTCGGGCTGCTTCTGGATGCCCAGGCGGACCGCCGGCGTGCCGTCGAGGCGCGCCCAGGAGCGGACCTCCTGCGAGGTGTCGCGCACCGCCGCGACCTCGCTCAGCGGGACGCGCGCGCCCCCGGAGGTCGTGAGGAGAACGCCCTTGATGTCGTCGAGCCGGGTGAACTTGCCCGTGGTGCGGCTCACGAGCTCGCGGTCGGGCGCGATCACGCGGCCGCCGGCGATGTTCTGGTTCTCCCCGCTCAGCGCGCTCAGCACGTCCTGCACCGTGAGCCCGTAGCCGCGCAGGCGCTCGGGATCCACTTCGACCTGGATCTCCCGCAGCCGTCCACCCATCACCTCCACCGACGCCACGCCCTCGATCGAGAGCAGCTGCGGGCGCAGGCGCTGGTCGAGCCACTGGCGCAGCGAGACCTGGTCGCGGACGGGGGACGAGAACGCCACCTGGTAGATCTGCATCTGCGACGGATCGGACTTCGACACGCGCGGCGCGTCGGCCTCCTCCGGCAGGCGCCCACGCACCCGCTCGACGTTCGTCGCGACGTCCTGCATCGCGAAGTCCACGTTGGTGCCGTACGAGAAGTCGAGGGTGATGCCGACACTCCCCTCGTTCACGTTCGTCTGCATCCGCTGGACGTTGTGGACGCTGCCGAGCGCCGCCTCGAGCGGCTTGGCGACGGTCTCCTCGAGCACCACCGGCTCCACGCCGGGGTTGCTCACGTTCACGCGGACCTGCGGGTAGACGATGCGCGGGAGGAGGTCCACCGGCAGGCGGCCCACGTACACCACGCCGAGCACCAGGAGGGTGCTCGTCAGCATGATCGTCCCGACGGGACGGGAGATGGACCAGCTGGAGATGCCGCGGCGGGGAGCGCTCATGGGTTCCTCGTGGGCCCTGGCGTGGGACCGGGCGTGGGCACCGCAGTCGGCGCGCGCGGCGCCTCGGGGGCGAGCGGATCCACGATCCGCACCTGCGCCCCGTCGCGGAGGAGCGCATTGCCCGTCGTGATGATCGTGTCGCCGAACGCGAGCCCCTCGATCACCTCGGTCCGGCCGCCGAGGTCCACGCCGACGCGGACCCGGCGGCGCTCGGCGCGGCCGTTGTTGATCATGTACACGCTGTAGGTCCCCTCGGCCCCGATCACGGCGCGGGTCGGGATCACCAGGACGCCGGTGCGCTCATCGAGCTGCAGCGTGGCCCGCACCGTGTAGCCGGGCCGGAGCCCCGGCGCGGCGTCGCCGGCGATCGCGACCTCGACCGGGACCAGCCGCGTCACGCTGTCGGCGGCGGGGAAGATCCGGCGGATCGTGCCGGTGACCGTCGCTCCCAGCGCGTCCACGCGGATCGGCACCTGGGCGCCCGTCCGCAGGTACGGCACCTCGAGCTCCGAGACCGGCAACTGCACCACCAGGGTCGAGACGTCGGCGATCGTGAAGAGGGGGGTCTGGCCGCCGACGATGTCCCCCTCGCGGACGAAGCGCTGCGTCACCACGCCGGTGAGCGGCGATGTGACCCTGGTGAAGCCGAGGCGCGTCCGGAGCTGCGCGAGCGAGGCCTCGGCCGCACTGAGCGCGGTGCGGTCGCGATCGTACTCGGCGCGGGTGATCACGTTCTGCGCGAAGAGCGCCTCGGCGCGCTCGGCGGTGCTCTTGGCGAAGGCCATCTGCGCCTCGGCCGCCGCGACCTGCGCCGTGAGCTCGCGCGCGTCGATCTCCGCGAGCACGTCGCCGCGCCGTGCCCGGGAACCCTCCTCGACGTGCACCGAGAGCAGGGCGCCAGCCACCTGGGAGTTCACGCCGACGGCGCGAACCGGGGCGAGCTGGCCGGTGACGACGCTGTTCCGTGCGAGGGCCGTGCGATCCACCGTGGCGATCTCGACCGGCGAGGGGCCGCTGCCACCTCCGCCGGGGCCTCCGCCCGGCCCGCCACCCGGGCCACCGGGGCCGCCCGCGGGTCGCGCGGCTCCGGTGTTGGGCGCGGCTTCGCCCTCGGACCCGCAGCCGATCGTGGCCACGAGCGCGGTCAGGGCGAGGAGAAGCGCCCAACGGTTGAATGGAAGGGGACGGGAGTTGAGCATCGCCAACGATTTACGCCAATTCCCTTCAAATCGTTCGCGCCTCCGGCGGGTATCCTGTGGGATGGTCAATCCCGGCCAATCGCTGACCCGGCGCCGGGCCCTGGGGCTCGGCGCCGGGGCCGCCGGGGCGCTCCTCCTCGGTTGTCGCGCGGAACGCATCGTCGGTCCCGGGCTCGGGGAGCTCGTGCAGCCGCATCACGACCCGACGGACCTCCTCGCACCGGGCCGCCATGTCATCGACGTCGGCGACGTCCTCCGCTCGGTGGTGCTGCACGTGCCGCCCGGTGTGGACGGGAGTCTGGAGGCGCCGCTCGTCCTGCTCTACCACGGGGTGCTGGGAACGGCAGCGGGGATGGTCGAGGCCTTCGCGCCGCTCGCCGACCAGACCGGGATCGTCCTCGTCGCCTACGACGCCCTCGCCGGCACCTGGGACGCGATCTCCGAACGATTCGAGCACGACCTCTCGTTCGGGAACGTCGCGCTGGACGTGGCCTTCGACCGCTGCCGGATCGACCCGGCGCGGATCGGCGTCGCCGGGTTCTCCGATGGGGCGACATATGCCCTCGCGGTCGGCCGGGCGTCGGGGCGGATCGTGTCGCGGATCGCGGCCTTCTCCCCCGGCTACCTGATCGAGATCGATCGTCGCGGCCGGCCGGGCATCTTCATCTCGCACGGCACCTCGGACGAGGTGCTCCCCTACGCCTTCACGGGGAGCGTGGTCGCGACGCAGCTGGAGCGGGACTACGAGGTGCAGTTCCATCCCTTCGACGGGGGTCACGAGATCCCCCTCGGGATCGGCGCGGACGCGATGGGGTGGCTGGCGGCGACACGCTGAGTGGTCGGTCACCCTTCCGGACCGGTCAGCGCTCCGGTGGCGCGGCGAGTTAGTTTTCGGTGCTCCGTCCGGTCCCGCGTCCCCGCGGCCCGCCGGCGCATGACCAGCCGAACGGGAACCAGCCATGCAGCCACTGAAGACCCTCATCGCGGCGGGCACCCTCCTCGCCATCGCGGCGTGCGCCCGCCCAGCGACCACGGCGCACCGGATGGGACCGGAGGCGGCGCGCGAGCGTGCCCGCGCCGACAGCCTGAAGTACCCGTACACGCAGGCCGACGTGGACTTCATGACGGGGATGATCCACCACCACGCGCAGGCGCTCGTGATGTCCCGGCTGGCGCCGAGCCGCGGCGCGGGCCCCGCCGTCATCCGGCTCACCGAGCGCATCATCAACGCGCAGAACGACGAGATCCTCTCGATGCAGACCTGGCTCGGGGATCGCGGCCATCCCGTGCCCCAGGTGGACTCGATGGGCAAGGTGACGGTCCCCAACGACCCGCATGCGATGCACGGCGGCTCGCACGCGATGATGCCGGGGATGCTGAGCGATGAGCAGATGGCCCAGCTCGAGGCCGCCCGCGGGGAGCAGTTCGACCAGCTCTTCCTGCAGTTCATGATCCAGCACCACCGCGGCGCGGTGGCGATGGTCCGGACGCTCTACGCGACCCCGGGAGCCGGGCAGGAGGAGACGATCTTCAAGTTCGCATCCGACGTCGAGGTGGACCAGTCAACGGAGATCTCGCGGATGCTGTCCATGCTGTACGAGAGTCCGATCACACCAACGCCCACACCACCGCAGAGGAGTCCGGAATGATGGCAGTCCCCCGCTCCACCTCCCGTATCCTCGCCGCCGCCGCGGTCTTCGCGGTCGCGGCCTGCGCGAGCCCGACGCCCCCAGCGAGCGAGCCGAGCCCCGCGACCGACGCGCGCGTCGGCCTCAAGGCCGGCCTGTTCGACGCCGGCGAGGTGACGTCGAACCTCCGTGTGGTCGCCAAGGCGGCCTCGCCGCAGGGCCACCTCGGCGCGACGAACTCCGACCTCGCGTTCTCCGGCAACCTCGTCGTGCAGGGGAACTACAACGGCCCCGTGATCTGGGACATCTCGAACCCGTCGCGGCCGACCGTGGTCGCGGCGTATCCCTGCCCCGCGTCGCAGAATGACGTCTCGGTGTACCGCAACCTGATGTTCATGTCGTCGGAGGGCACCGGCAGCCGTCTCGACTGCATGCCCGGCGGCATCCAGGACACGGTGAGCGCGATCCGCATGCGCGGCGTGCGCATCTTCGACATCGCCGACCCCCGGAATCCGCGGCTGGTCGCGAGCGTGCAGACCTGCCGAGGATCGCACACCCACACGGTGCTCGAGGATCCGAAGGACCGCGACAACGTCTACATCTACATCTCCGGCTCGGCCGGCGTCCGCTCACCCAGCGAGCTCCCGGGCTGCGTGCGCGAGTCGCCGGATGAGAACCCGGAGTCGTCGCTCTGGAGGATCGAGATCATCCAGGTCCCGCTGGCCAACCCGGCGGCGGCCCGCGTCGCGAGCCGCGCGAACATCTTCACCGGGCTGACGGCGACCCCGAGCCACGGCCCGAGCGAGGCCGACCGCGTGGCGTCACGCGCGGCGGCGGAGCGGGTGCGCGCCGCGGGCGGCTTCACCGCGGTCAACCCGATCACCGGCGCCGACGTGGTGCTGAACAACTTCTTCGTCCGCAGCCAGCTCGACTCGATCGTGCGTGCGCGCGGCGGCAGCGGCGCGCCGACGGCCGCCGACTCCGCCGTGCTCCGCAGCAACGCGCAGGCGATCTACGCGCGGACCGTCTCGGCCCCGGTGCCGGGAGCGCGGATCTCGACGGGCCGGCAGTGCCACGACATCACCGTGTATCCGGCGCTCGGCCTGGCCGGCGGCGCCTGCGAGGGTCACGGCCTCCTGCTCGACATCAGCGACCCGCTCAACCCACGGCGCCTCGACGCCGTCGCCGACTCGAACTTCGCCTACTGGCACTCGGCGACGTTCAACAACGACGGCACCAAGATCCTCTTCTCCGACGAGTGGGGCGGCGGCGGCGCGCCG
>CAZYUL010000027.1:0-36900 GCA_964650715.1 uncultured Gemmatimonas sp.
ATGGACTTCGTCACGTGCAAGGAGGACCTCATCAAGATCACTAACTTCAACATCTCCGTCGCTGTCACCACGAAGTTCATGGAGGCGCTCGCGGTCAAGGGGAAGTACGACCTCATCGACCCGATCTCCAAGAAGACCGTCGGCCAGCTCGACGCGCAGATGGTGTGGGAGAAGATGATCGAGGGGGCGTGGCGCACCGGTGAGCCGGGCGTGTTCTTCATCGACGAGGCCAACAAGTACAACCCCGTCCCGCACCTCGGCGCCTACGAGGCGACCAACCCGTGCGGCGAGCAGCCGCTCCTCCCGTACGACGTCTGCAACCTCGGCAGCATCAACGTCGGCTACTACGTCGTGAACGGCCGGATGGACTGGGATGCCTTCGCGAAGGACATCCACCTGTCCACGCGGATGCTCGACAACATCATTGATGCGAACAAGTACCCGCTGCCGGAGATCGACAACCTGGCCAAGCGGATCCGCCGGATCGGGCTCGGCGTGATGGGCTTCGCCGACGCGCTCGTGCGGCTCGGGATCAAGTACGACTCGGCCGAGGGCGTGGCGTTCGGCAAGAAGGTGATGGAGTTCCTCGATGTCGAGGCCAAGAAGGAGAGCGAGCGGCTCGCCAGCGAGCGCGGCGTCTTCCCCGAGTGGGCGCAGAGCATCTGGGGGCCGGACGCGACCTGTGCGCGCGACGCGCAGGGGAAGCGGATCCGTCCGATGCAGAAGCTCCGCAACTGCAACGTGACGACCGTGGCGCCGACGGGGACGATCTCGATCATCGCCGGCTGCTCGTCTGGCCTCGAGCCGCTCTTCGCGGTCGCGTTCATGCGCAACCAGGCCGGCGTGATGATGCCCGATGTGAACGAGGATTTCGTCGCGATCGCGCAGAAGGAGGGGTGGTACAGCGAGGCGCTGATGGAGCGCATCGCGAAGACCGGGAGCGTGATCCAGCCCGAGGTGCCGAAGAAGTGGCAGGATGTGTTCGCGACGGCGAACAACATCACGCCCGAGTGGCACATCCGGATGCAGGCGGCGTTCCAGGACCACTGCGACTCGGCGATCAGCAAGACGACCAACTTCGCGCACACGGCGACGAAGGAGGACGTGCGGGCGATCTACGAGCTGGCGTACCAGATGAAGTGCAAGGGCGTGACGGTGTACCGCGACGGGAGCCGTGACGCGCAGGTGCTCAGCACCGGGGCGACCGCTGAGGCGGCCGCCAAGCGTGATGGCGCCAAGGAGGACCCGTCGCTCAAGCGCGAGCTGGCCGAGCTGAAGGGTCAGATGGCCGAGATGGCGAGCGACAACGAGCGGCTGAAGAAGCTGCTGTTCGACAGCGAGGCCGAGAACCTGCAGCGTCGGCAGAAGCGGTCGCGTCCCGACGTGCTGAGATCAACGGCGATCCGCAAGGAGACGCCGCTCGGGACGATGTTCGTGCACATCACCGAGGACGACAAGGGGACGCCGTTCGAGGTGTTCATCAACCTCGGGAAGGCTGGTGGGAGCGCTATGGCGGACGCGGAGGCGATGGGGCGGCTCATCTCTTTGGCCCTGCGCTCCGGGATTTCGATCCAGCAGGTGCACCGTCAGATGCGCGGGATCTCGTCAGATCGCGCGGTGGGCCTCGGCCCGAACAAGGTCTTGTCGGTTCCGGACGCGATCGGCCTGGCGCTCGAGGACTGGATGCGGATGAAGCAGGGTGAGCAGCAGGAGCTGCTCACGACGGCGGAGACGCTCGGGTTCCCGACGGCGGCGCCGACGGCGCCGGCTTCAGGGCCGAGTGCGAAGGCTGATGCGCCGCCGGTGCAGGAGCCGGTGGTGGTGCGGACGAGCGGGGTGAATGCGCAGATGCAGTTCGAGGCGATGAGTGGAGGCGACGCCTTCATTGGCACGTGCCCGGACTGCGGATCTCAGTTGGAGTTCGCTGAGGGATGCGTGAAGTGTCATGTCTGCGGGTTTAGCGAGTGCGGGTGAGCTTGCGGAGGCTGCCGGCACAAGCCGGGCCTTCGAAGAGCGCCGACTCTTGAACTGAATCGAGGCTCGCTCAACTGACATTGAGCGAGCCTTTCGCCAATTCACTGAACCTTTGAATCTCAGGAGATCGGCCCTCGCAAGCGTCTTCGCGCACACGCAGCTTGGCTAGAATGGGCAGGCTAGGTTGATGAACGTGAGTCCACATCCCGCGATCGTGGCACCGACAAAGAGCCAGGCCGCATGAGCTATGGCTAACTCAAGGAAGGCTTCGAAGCGACCCGTGTCTGACGGCGGTGGGACCGCTGCCTCGTCCAGAAAGCCCGGCAAGGTAGTGGACGAGGTCGTGCTTGAGATCGACTACAAGATCATCGAGCACTTCTCCAAGCATCTTTACGGGTCACCCAATCGCGCAATCGAAGAGCTCGTCACGAACGGGTTCGACGCGTTTGCGCATGAGGTGAGGGTCTGGGTGCCCGGCCCGAAGTCTCCTGCCTCGGTCATCGTCTGGGACGACGGCGACTCGATGGACATCGGAGGCCTCAAGGGTCTGTGGCACATTGCTGCTAGTCCAAAGCTCGATCTCGGCCGCGTCGCCCGTGGACCGCGCGGCGCCGAACGCGCAATGATCGGGAAATTCGGCATAGGCAAACTGGCCAGCTACCAGGTCGGCGGCACAATCGCGCATCTGTGTCGACATCGTGATCGCTATCTGCTTGTGCGCGTCGACTTCGCTGTGATCACCAAGTCTGGATCTGGCGCGGGTGGAAACCGGGTCCGCACACCCATTCTCGAACTAACAAGGGATGAAGCCGAGGCCTTCGTCCGAGGCCACCTCGCTACGGAGCCCGCAGTTATTCGGTCCTGCTTGGCGAAACCGACTTGGACCATGGCCATCGTTGGCGACCTCCGCCCCATCGAGCGTGCGGGTGATCTTTCGCCAGGGATGCTTTCGTGGATCCTAGGCAACGGAATGCCCCTGCGGCCAGACTTTCGGGTGTTCGTTGACGACGTTGCGGTGGTTTCCAAGCTCGCCCGCGACGACGCGCTTGATGAATGGGATTTCGGCGACAAGCGTTTGAAGGATGCGCTCAACCGAGAATGGAATGACGCGAAGAGTTCAGCCGAGGTGACGGGAAGCGTTTCGTTCGGCGCGGCTGCGGGCGTTGATCCGGCGCGCCCCCTCGAGAAGGTGTCCTATGTTGACTTGCCGAAGCTCGGGAGGATTCACGGCACCGTACGGCTGTTCGAAAGGTCACTAGAGGCGGGAAGGTCGGCGGAGCAGGGTAGAAGCTCGGGATTCTTCGTAATGGTGCGCGGCCGCCTCGTGAATCCGAACGACGACAAGTTGTTTCTCCACGAGCCCTCGTTCGGAACGTTCTATCGCTCTCAGTACGTGTTGCACATCGACGGACTGGATGAGGACCTTCTGGCCGATCGAGAACGGCTGCGCGAGGGAACGCAGCGATCGGTGGAGATGAGGGTTCTGCAGCGCGCCCTGTATCTGCTGACGCGTGCCGCGCAGACGAGTCGAGACGAGGAGAAGGCTGCGTCCGAAAGCACCGGGAGCCGACTCCCCACTCAGTCTCGAGAGCACTTTCGAGATCCCATTCTTTCATACCTGAGTCGCGAGCATCCGGAGCTCCTTCCGAAGTTCAACCTCCTTTCGCCATCCGTGTCTCGTGCTCCACTGGGCGTGGATGGTCCCATGGCGGACCTCTCTCAGGATGGCACTGGCTTCGTGATCAACGTCCAGCACCCCTACTACCGGAGTGCTGAGTCTGCTTTTGGCCAGGGTCGAAGCGCCACTGAGTTTATGCGGCGCTATGAGCTCGTCGCCATCGCAGAGCGGTTGCTCGAGGGCCGGCTGTACGACCTAGGCGTTCGGCCGGAGAAAGTGCGCGAGATCGTACGCTGGCGAGACGGACTATTCCGGACGCTCGCGAAGTCATCTCATCAGTCTCTCTTCCAGATCGGAGAGGATTTGGAGCGCGCCTCGTATAGTGGTGGTCCGCAGTTCGAGCGGGCGATCACCGCCGTGCTTCGCGCGATGGGATTCAACGCAGCGGAGGATGGCGCGGCCGGCGTTAAGGACGGGCTACTGGTGGCTCCATGCGGAAGAGCGACGTACACCATCAGCTTCGAGGCAAAGGGATCGGCATCCAAAGTCGCCAACGACGAGGCCGAGGTTGGCGGCGCAGCCAGCCATCGCGACGAGGCCGGAGCGCAACACGCGATCGTGGTCGCGCGCGAGTTCGCCGGCTTCGAGCGCACTGGTAAGTCCGAGCCGGCGATTCTGCGAGAGTGCAAGGCAGTGGGGCGTGTCTCTATCATTCAGACTGCGGAACTCCTTGCGCTGGCCAACGCGATTCGGCGATTTGGCTACGGCCTTGACACAGTGAAGGACGTGTTCCTCGCGATAGAATCGCCGGCGGCGAAGCGAAGCCGTATCGAGGCTCTGGCAAGGCCACAGTCGGGCTTTGACTGGAGGACGTTTCTCGATGCGGTCTGGAAGCGTCAGTCCGGTCAGGCTCAAGGGGATGTCGTCGCGTACCGAGCCATCAAGCAGGAGCACGAAGGCTGGAAGAAGATTCCGGATGACCAGTTTGAGCTGCTGATGTCGGTTCTGCCTGCGTTGGCGCCGGGATTGGTGAGTGTGAACACTGAGCGAGAGCAGATTCACCTGCTTCAGAAGCCCGAGATCGTTGTTCAGTCGATAGTGACGAACTTCGACAGGCTCGAGAGCGAATGAACGCTCAGATCTGGCTGAGGGTTGTGCTCGGCGCGGGAGCGCACGCAGCCGACTCGGCGCTGGCGGCTTGCGACCTGTGGCCCCGCGAAACGTGCGCGCGATAAGCCTGTTCACCAACTGCGGTGCTGGCGATGTTGGCTTCGCCCGCGCCGGGTTCACTTTCAAGGTCCTCGCTGAGATAGACGAGAGAAGGCTTGCTGTCGCCAAGCGGAACCTTGTGGGTGCGCAGGGCGTCGCTGGCGATCTGCGAATCACGTGGACCGAAGTGGTTAGCCGCGCACGCTCGTCAGGTCGCTCGCAAGCAATCACACTTCTCAGTGCCTGTCCACCGTGCCAGGGCATGAGCAGCGCGCGCGGTAAGCGGGGATTGCACGCGGACCCGGACGCTGGCTCTCGGGACGATCGCAACCTATTAGTGCTCCCGATCGCGAAAGTCACTCAAGAGCTGCTTCCGAGGATCCTCGTCGTTGAGAATGTATCCGCCTTTCTGTCGCGCCGAGTGCGAGAGCCATCGAGCGGTCGCGCGATCTCGGCGGCTCAACTACTGATCGCGCAGTTGAGCGACTGGTACTATCCCTTTCCAATGGTGACGGACCTCAGCGACTACGGAGTGCCACAGTCGCGAAAGCGTGCGTTCATCGTGTTCATCCGACAGGACGAACCGGCGTTGCCTGAGCTGCTCGCGCGCGGCGTGACTCCGTTTCCCCGGCCGTCTCACGCCGAGGACTGCGGTGGCGTGCCAGTGTCGATCGCCGAGGCTCTGCGAGACCTGGCACTGCCTCCACTGGATGCGTGTTCGCCGCAGCGTTCTCGGGACGCAAGTCGGGAGCTCCACGTGGTCCCTGTTTGGAGCGCTGAGCGCTACCGTCTTGTCGCCGCGATCGAGCCGCACTCTGGGCGTAGCGCCTGGGAGAACAGTGAGTGCCAAGGCTGCGGCAGTGTCAGTGTCAGGCGGAATGCGGTGCGCTGCCCGTCGTGCGGAGAACCGCTGTTGCGACCGATTACAAAGCGCGGCGGGAAGGATCGGCTGATTCGCGGATTCCATAACTCGACCTACCGTCGGCTCCCGCCAGACCGGCCGGCTCAGACCATCACAACAGCCTCGGGGCGGGTTGGCGGGAGCTTCACGATTCACCCCTGGGAGAATCGCGTGCTAAGCCCCTTGGAGTGCGCTGCACTTCAGACATTCCCGGCGGACTTTGACTGGACCGATGCGCTCCGCGACAACGGCCATACGCGTCTTCGCGCGATGATCGGTGAGGCGGTGCCGCCACTCTTCACGAAGAAGCTCGGAAGGGCCCTTCGCTCCGTGATTGCCGGAAGTTATCGCGGCCTTCTGCGCGCTGACGACCATCGCTGCCTTCGCGCGAGGTCGATGCTCGAGCTCGACCCGTAATTCTCAGCTTGCCCAAGCACTGTGAGCCACCGAGCTGTAGGTGGCTGTGACGGGCCCCTCGTCCTTCTTTCAGTTCTAGGCCGAGTGCAGGGCCAGGGATGGACGGCGATCAGTGGTAGTGGTGAAGAGTCCACATATTGACATCGAGCTGCGCGAAACGCGAGAACGCTCTCGGTTGCGCGTCTGGCCCGCCCCCTACACCCACGGCCGGTGCCGTCGCTGCCAAAGCTCCCATTCGTCCCATCGCGGGTCGAAATGGGCCTCATCCGGCAGATGTCTCGCAATCCGATCTTCCAGTTCGATCTCGCGCTGTTTCCGCAGTTTCTCGAATAGCTGGCTAGCTTCGTCTGATCTCTTTGCCTGCGTGTTGGGGCGAGACGTTGCTACCCGGAAAGCAACGAGGGCACCTAGGGCGTCGATAGCGGCATGCCGCGCCGCGCGCACCTCCGCGGCTGCCCTGATGTACTCCTCACAAGCGGGGCTCGAGACCTGCACGAGTCGTCGGATGTCGAGTCTAGTCGCATCAATCACGGCTTGATGCCGCGAAAGGCTCAGTCGAACGGACGCGGACTCAAGCAGGCCGCTGCCGGCTGCCGCTCGGGCTGTGCCACGCAGACTGGCCTCTGCGGCAGCGCGGCGTGCTCTCAGCTTGGAAACGATCGCGTCAAGCGCGTCGATTGCGTGGCGCGCAGCCGCGAGTTCCGATCGCATCGCATCTAGGTGGCGGTTCGCCTCGTCGCACGCGCCCCTCAGCACCGCCTCTTGCTCGATCGGATCCGCCGCGGCCTCGTCAGGGTGCGAACTCCCCTCCATCACGCCTCCTTGGAGCAATCCCAAGCTTTAAGCCATTCCCTCGAGTGTCCTCGAGCTCCACCGCCCACGAGACTTGGGTCGCCCGGTATCACGCGTGGCCGAGAGGGACGAGAATGGACGACTCGTCGCATCGTGCAAAGATGGACGCTTGAGGCCGTCGCGATTGTGCGCGACGGCATCGCCGTCACCCTCGTTGGCGGAGCCCACGCCCAAAGGAAGCGGCGAGATCCTCATAGGCCTTGCGACTCGAATCCGGAAGAAACGGTCGTAGGATCAGCCTCGCACGCGACAGTCCACAGTAGAGCAGCATCGCCATGTCGTCGTTCTCTATCTCGAGATCCACAGCAAGTACGACCTGTCGTTCAAGGCCTTTGAATGCTTGTATAGTCGAATACGCGAGCTGGTGACCCTCGGTTGAGTCCATAAGTGGCCTCAATGAGAGGCCTCCGACAATTTGGGTGTTGGCTAGCAGACTGTTCTCGAGGCGGCGCGCCGAGAGTACGATGATGTCCTTCGGCCGGACCCCAGCCGCTAGAAGCTCCTCGACGACCTGGCCTAGTTTCATGAGAAGGTCGCCCCGATCCGCATAGAACACGCAGTCACAACGCGGTCCGGGAATCGCGCCCTCGATGGCCATCTCCAGTCCGGAGATGATCTCGGTCTGAGTGGCGACGTTGCGCGTGTTTCTGCAGTTCTCGAACAACTCGTCAGACGTGAAGCCTGCCTCCGTCAGCCGACTCAGTGCAGCCTCCGAAGCCCTTCCGAAGATGTCTTGAAGAGGATCCAAGAAGAGGTGCCAGCGTCCGCGACGAAGGCCGCCGTGCAGAAGCAAATCAAACGCGTCAAGGTGGTCAGGCGTCAGAATGTCCTGGGCCTCGTCGACTACAAGGACATCGAACGCCTCCGGTGCGATCGCGAGGGCGCTGTCTACGAACAAGCGCGGGAAGACTGTACCGTAGAAGTCCTCTGGGTTGTCCCTCTCTGCGTTCAGGAGCTCTGACATCCCAGCCTGCTGAATGATCGAACGGTAGTACGCGTGGATGTGACTCACTCGCACTCGTCGGCCCGCCTCAGTCGTGGCGAGTGCCTCTTCGACATGTCGCGCGAGCAGGTGGTTGAAGCAAAGGTAGAGAACGCTTGCTCCGTCAGCCGAGAGCTGCCGAGCTCGCTCGACCGCGAGGACGGTCTTTCCGGTTCCCGCCCTACCGCGAACGAGTGTCCGTTGGTTCGACGCGACCCGGCGAGACACCTTGATCTGCTGGTTCGTGAGCTGGATTAGTTCGGCATCCAGTCCATTCAGGTAGGAACCGAGGCTGTGCGACGCATCAATGTCGGGGCGAAGCACCTGGCGAAGCCTTCGGATCTCGCCAGTGGTCGGAAGGCGCGGCGCCTTTCCGTGGCGTTCGCGATAGGTCTCCTCCCAGAAGAGACGGAGATTCTCGACGTACGACTGAAGGCTCCTGTGGAAGTAGCGCTTGTCGAGGAGCACGCGCGGCTCCGTTTCAGGTGTGGTGGTCGTGAACGTCTCGTGTGGCATCACGACGCCGAAGCCGAAGAGCAGATCCTCAAGTCCGGGAGCTAAGCGGCGCACCTCATTCCGCAACGCGTACATCGCAGTCTTTGCCTGAGCCCACGGGCTCTCGGTACGAAAATAGGGCTCTCTGCCAGCGAGTTCGTGAACCCACCTACCCGAACTGCATGAGACTCGGCCGCCCTTCACTTCGAGTACGAAGATGCCGCTCGTCGTCAATAGAACGAAATCGATCTCGCCCCAGAGTTTCTGTTGGTGGCGGGCCAAGCCCAACGAGTGGAGCGCTACCCAGCTGGCGTCAATCAGATCGCGCTCGATGCGCTCGAACACCAGGCGCTCGCCGTGCGGACAGTCTTTGGGAGTGTCTGGAATCAAGACCGTCATCAGTCGCGGGCCGTCTCGGCGAGTCCTTCAAAAAAGCCGCGCCAGCCATTGTCGGCGGAGCCGACGAGCATCGTGCGATCGAGTTCTTGGTTGAACTTCTCACATGCCGTCTCGGGGAGCAGCAGGCAACAGTGGCAGGCCGCACCGCTAATGCGGTCGCCTGCATTCAACGGATCGGTTTCCAGGCACACAGGGTCGCTGCCGCACCAGCGCGAACTGCGAATCGCGCGCTTCACCACGTCCGCGATGAGAGTTGGCGCCGCGAGCCGAACTAAGCCGCCGAGGCTGCCTTCAGAATCGGCCGAACCGGTGTAAATCAAGACGCCGTGCATCGAAGGGCGGTCGACCGTTCCCTCTGAGACGTACAGACGCTCGCGCAGAGCCGACGAAGAATAGCCGCAATCGATCGAAAGTCTGCGGATGAGCGCGTGGGCGAAGGAATGGACAAGCAGCAGGCGCGGAGTGACGGCATACTCACGGGCGAACCCACGTCGCCGAGCGACATCCGTGGCGATTCCCTCGACGACAGATGCACGCTTCTGCAGGTCTCCCGACCGCTTGATCCACGAGTCAATGGCATCGCTGCGAAACCGAAGGAAGACACCTTCACCGCGAATCTCAGCTGCTGGCAGCCATGCTCTTGGTTGCTTCGAAAGACTCGCGATGTGCCCGTCTGCCCGAGCGAGCGCTATTCGTTCCCCCGAAACTGGGAACGGCTCAATGCGTGTGAATCCAGCCAGGGCGCGCACCTCACGAAGGCGCGAGACTGCGCCGATCATGTCGAACCATGGTGATATCTCAGATGGCGGAGGTAGAGCCACGTTGCAGAAGTGAGGTGAAGTGCCAGCTATGACATCGCTCGAACTCGATGTCGAAAGCGCAACGTACTCCTGAGCGCGCGAGTACTCTTCCGTGGTCGGTTCCTCGCCGCGCTCTATCCGCCGGCGGACCTCGTACGCCTCCACAAGCGCTTCAACGTTGACGCCAGCCCGTACGGCGAGACCACCAAGCGCCGGCCGCAACGCATCGTGAGGAAGTGTCTGCACTATGCTCCAGACATCGTCAAGCAGAACGCTCAACGGCTCCGAAACCGGCGGAATAGAAAGTGCGGTCGCGGTGTTCGCGAAGTGAACATTAGACGCGCCACGCTGCA
Source organism: uncultured Gemmatimonas sp. (assembly GCA_964650715.1). GTDB lineage: Bacteria > Gemmatimonadota > Gemmatimonadetes > Gemmatimonadales > Gemmatimonadaceae > Pseudogemmatithrix. The sequence continues at coordinate 10,001 of CAZYUL010000027.1, forward strand.
GCACCCTCTGCTCTACCGTGCAGGCTTGCCGGTCGTGCAGCCATGGACGCACGCCGCGACACTCCCGCCCGCGAAACCGGTCCGCCCTGAATGCATCGGCTAGCGACTGAGAGGCGCCGCAGCCCTCATTGGCGCACCGGACGAGAAGATCGGCCAACGATGCGCTCAGTCCGCGGGAATCGAGAAACAACACAGGGCGATCGCAAGTGTCGTGCCCGGACCCCTGGTGCGCCCACCACACCCACGGAAAATCCTCAGTGTGCCCCCGGCGGCATGCGAGCACGAAGCGGACCGGGTTGACCACATTGTTTCGACAACGCACACACTGAAGCCGGTTCCCGTCAGCTGACAACTCAAAGGGGTCTCCTTCCCTACCGAGGCGATGGCACCGCGGACACTCATGCCATTCGGGAAAACGAACCACGGGAATCGATGCTCGAGAGTCGACCTTTCGCCGATCCTCCGCGCTCTCCTCTGCGATTGGAGGAAGGCGGAAATGATCGATCCCAAGTTGGGCTTGAAGGCGTGGTTCGTAGATGACGCTCGCGTTACGCCGTTCAGCCGAGATCTGAGAGTCCCAGTCCTCCAGCCCCATCGGCATGAACGATCCGTCCTCCATGTCCACGATTGCACCGATGCCGTATGTCGAAATGGCCTGCGACCGACGGACGCTTCCGACGGCTCGGATCGAAGTACCGCTCGGTGCAGGGCCACCTGCGCCAGCTCGCGGCAGCTGACGTCCAGCGCTGCCCGGGCCACTCCGCTTACGTGCGCTCATCAGTGTCTCCCTTGTTCCGTCTGATAGTCCTGAGAGCGAAGGGTGTAGAGGGCTCAACCTCCCGGAGCGAGTTGGGTGTCGGCCAAGCAGCGCCGTCGCCGGTTCGAGCTTCCTCAGCCGAACGCATCAGATGTGGAGTCGTGCGCCCGAAGGGGGCGGGCGTGACCCAGTACCGGAGTCTTCCTCGCGAGGCGCGGGCATCTGAGCTGCGAAGGTGCCAGTGCCGCAGAATCGCCGCAATCTGTGAAGCAGTGTCGTCGCCTTCGGTGTCGGTGCCAAGAAGCGAAGACGATCCCCGGGTGGCGCGCGATACTAAGAAGTCGGCAATCTGGGCGAGGCGAGGATGATCGGCGCGGAAGGCGGCAGCATCTTCGTCACCTACCAGCTCTGGAACGCTGTGCCGCACTGCGGCGATCAAGATTGCGTGAAGCGCCTTGTCTCGAGCGCGAGGCGCCCACGGAGTAACGCTAGTGGCTTCAACCCCGCGGTAGAGTGCAGCATGGTACATCGCAAAATGCTCAAAATGCGATAGATCGCGCGGTCGTCCGAAGTTGTAGGAAGTGACGACGAGGCCTGGGCTCTGTCTCCCAACTCGGCTGGTCGCCTGTATGTACTCAGAAGTCGACTTTGGCTGACCATTCACCACCATCAACCCCAGTCGGGGGATGTCGACGCCGACCGAGATCATGTTGCTCGCGAGCACGGTGTCCGCCGGTTCGGGGTCAAAGACGTCCCCACCGAACCCGTGCTCGAGGGCGAGCAGTGTCTCTGGGATCTGACTAGACAGGACGCGGCTGCTAAGCTCTCGAGGCGTCGATTCGAGCTCTCGCCTCGCGGTGCCGAGGCGACTCGAGAGGAACGTCATCTGACGCGGTACGTCGTCCATCATCATCACATGCGCGCCGCCGAGTTCGCGAAGGCTGTTGAAGTAGGCGACGCAGGTCCAATAGGAATCGATCGCAGCGTCCGGAGCACCGTGTGCCCGAAGACTACCAGCGACCTGAAGCGCAGCCGCGACCACGGCTTGGAGTGTGAACTTCGGACTTCTGCCCGCTGAGGCGACACCGAGATACAATCGGTCTGGTCCGACCTCGTCGGTAACGGCGAAGAAGCTGTTGTTCGGATTGAGGCCGGGCGGCGGGAACTGCATTACGTCACGATCGAATAGAGCTCGCACCTGCCGCGCCGCGCGCCCGATAGTTGCGGTAGAACCAATGATCTTCGGTCTTGCGCCACTCCCGTCAGTGCAAAGGTAGTCAATTGCGGCTTCGTACAATCCAGTCATCGAACCAAGTGGCCCGGAGATGAGGTGCAGTTCATCCTGAACGATGAGCCCGGGGCGAAGCACAGTGTCTAGCCCGAACACTGCGCGGATCTTGGTGCTCCGCGGCAGCTGGGCGAACTTATCGACAGTACCGATCAGGAGGGATGGCGGTGACTGGTAGATGGCTTCGTCGACAGTCATCACGGGGAGCGGCGCGCCACGAGCCTTGCACCGCTCAGCGCCGCATCGAATCGACATGCTGCCGGCCGCTGCGTTCACGGAGTAGCCTGGTGTCTTGATCTCGGAGCCGCAGACAGGGCACTTGAGCAGCTGCCTTGGCGTGGAACGCGGACGTCCGCCGCTTCGCTCTTCCTCGAGAGCCTTTGCCGCCCCGGCGAGATCGTTAGGCGTTGAGTCACCACCGACGAACAAGCCAAGCGTTACTCGGGCGTCCCCGAGCAATGCTGCGGCGGACTTGCGGATGAACTCGCATGCCGTGATCAAGGCCGCGGCACGCTGAAACTGCTGCACGGTCAGCAGTCGCAACGTGTAACGCATCAACACATCCACGCCTCCGTGATCGCGGCGTTCCTGATGCTGAAGGCGGCGGAGGAAGATCTGGAAGGCAGTGAGAGCGAGATAGGCCTCCGTCTTCCCACCGCCAGTCGGAAACCAGAGGAGATCCATCGTGCTTCGATCAGGGTCTGACGGTACGGCAATGGTGCGAATCGAAAGGAGGATGAAGGCGAGCTGGAACGGACGCCAGACGAGTGGCCGGGCGTAGCGTCCCTTTGCCGGGTACTGCGACTGCTGGTTCATCGCCTCGTTCGCGAGGCCGAAGGCGATCCACGCATCCGTGTCGGTCTCGAGCAGCGCCACCCCGGCCATCATTCTGCTGTGCGCCCGGTCACAGCGTGCGGCGACATCAGCCGCAACCGGCTGCAGGTCTGCGTCGACTCCACCAACTGCGCGCCGCACGTCCCTGTCGATCCACACCCTATAGGCAGCGCAGAACTCACGCAGCTCACGACATATCTGCTCCCGATCAGATCTGACGGATAGTCGAGACGCCGTCAGAACGGAGTCGGCCTTCGCGCGCAGCACGTCCAGCGACTTGTGGCCACGCGGGGTGACGCCCTTAACAAGGATTTCAGGCATCCAAGTAGTCGCGACCCACTCGACCGTTCCGGCCTGCTCGGGCGCCCACGCGGCCGCGATTCCGTGACCGGTGGCATACTCGCGCACGTCGCGATAGAGCAGCTCATTGGTCCGATCGTCATCGTCGAAGCCGCCCGGGATCGGACGCGCGAGGATCGCCGGTCGCCCTTCTGGATCGAGTGCCGTGACTCTCAGCTGCGCTTGGAAGAGGCAGGACGCGTCCTGCCCGACCCCGGGACGAGCTTCAGGGGCGTTGTTGACCAGCGTTATCGTAAAGACCAGCGCGCTTCCGCTCTCGCGGCGCTTTACGTCGAGCCGAACCCAGCTCCTACAGTTCGTCGACGGGAACTCCTGAGACCACTGAGCGCGACGATCGTTCGGCTCGACGAGCAGTGACCCATCGAGTGGTACACGTTTCCACCGCAAGCGCTTGGTGCTGGTGGCCTCTCCGGCAGAGGGCGATAGTGCGTTAGGTGTCGAGCTTGTGCCAGCAAGCGGCCGGGCCTCCGATGCGGCCTGGGAGTCGAGCTCACCGACAGGTTGGTCGTCGGTCGACTCGCGCTCAAGGACGTAGCGGGCGGTATCTCCGAGAGTAATGCTGAGCGTTGCTTTTCGGCGCGTGGCAAACGTGATGCCTATCGAGCACGGCTTGCGACTCCGATAGCCGGGAACTGGTTCTTCATCAGTACCGGGATCGCTGCCCGACGCGCTATCGGTGCGGGAGTCATCATCGAGAACAGTGATGTCATTCTCGCGCGGCCAGAGCACGCCAGTCAGGTAGGTGTCGGACGGGTTCGACGAGATCCGCTCGGCCGGATCCAGAGGACCTAGGATCAGACGGACGATACCGTCACGCATCGCGTTACGCACCGCAGCGCTGTCCGACGCAGCGAGGTCTACTCGTCCCGTGGTCACGAGTTGCGCTTCCGCGGCTTGAAGTCGCCCGTTCCCTGTAGCGCGACGCCGAGCCACAGTCCGCTCTTTGCCCAAGGGATCGGAATCGACGGCGGAAGCTCGCCGCTGACGGTAAGGGTCGCAACGGCCGCGACGCGCAGATTGAAGATTCTGCTCGGGAGTGAATACCCCCGTCCACCAATCAAGTGCAAGAGATCGTATGTAACCTGCGGTCGAGTAACTCCCAGGAGCTGGGCGGGGTTCTTGTTCTCTTGGAGATGAATCTTGTACACGAAGCGCTTGCTCCCCGCCACTGCTTCGTGGCGGCACAGGACGACCTTTCGTCCGACGAGGTTCTCGCCCTCGTGCAGGAGCAGGGCCTGAACCGCCGCAGTCTCGGCGTCACCACCGTGCAGCGCAACGTCAACGAAGCCCGTTGGGTCAATGTCACCGGGCAGGCCCAGCTCGATGTTGACCCACCCGTTCTTCCAGGAAGTCCATCGCTGCCGAGATCCGCCATCGAAAGAGTACTGACTGATCGCGTAGATTCCGTCGCGGCTCATACGGGCGATGTCTCGCTTCGGTCGGGACAGGGCTACGTACGCTACATTGGCCTCTTCCCCTAGGCCACCTGCCGCACCATCGCCATCGGCTTCGTTGGATTCGAGAAGGAGAACGCTCTCGAACTCCCTGCCTTTCGACTGGTGCACCGTCAGGACCTGCAAGCCGGAGGGTCCGACGATCTGATCGTCTGGGATTTGGTCCACCCAGTCGAGCCGCTCACGCAGCGTGACTAGATCGACCTGCTGACTCGTTTCGTCTGCGCCGGTCCATCGCAAGAGCGTGCTCCAGGCGGAGTCGCATGTCGGCACCGCAATCCCGGTCCGCTGCGCAACGTCCGTTCCTCCGTAGAGGTGCTCGTAGATGCGGGCGAACTTGGAGCGCGTCACCGAAGCATCTCTGAGCTGACCGAGAGTGGCCCCGAGCCACCCTGGAATCGCGCGACCTGAGTGTGTGGTGCGAAGAGTCAGCTTGATCGCGGCAACTTCTGCTGTCGTGCCAAGTACTTGCGCTGCGACTCGAATCGCATCGCCGTTCGTACGGGTTAGGATCGCAGTCGAGCCGGAGCGGATCAACGAGGTGAGCTGCTCGACATCAACTGTAGGTCGAACAGGGAGCGATGCAATTGCGTTTCGGACGGCGGTCAGCTTTCTGTCGTCGGGTAGATCGCCCATCAGTATCTGCCGTAGACCGTCTGTCATCTCTGCGATCTTGGCGACTGAGCGATGATTCTGCGCCAGGGAAGTCTCGTGAAGGTCTCCGCTAAATCGCTTGCGGATTTCGTTGAGCAGGCGCTTCACGGTCATTTCGGAGAACTGCTTGTCCTCACTATGATCGAGGCTGAATCCATAGATGGCCTGCGCCTCGTCGCCGAGTAACGTGAACCCAGCGCCTGTCCCTCGCGCCTCTGAGAAGCGCGCAAGGAGTTCGAGAACCAGCGCGCCGCGAACGCCCGATAGGTCTTGGAACTCGTCAACGATGATGTGCCGAGGCGCGGGCGAAAGCGCCTCGAGAGGTCTTCCGGCCGCCTCACGGAGCCGTGCCACGAGGAGACCGATGTTGCGCTCGTACCCCTGACGCAAGAGGTCTCCGGGAGCGCAGCCCATCTGGCGCAGCACGCGAAACGTCCAGGAGTCGAAGGTCCGGATCGAAACATGCCGCAGGTCGTCCATAACCCGGACACCTTCCGACGAAACCAACTCGATTCGCCGAACGAGTGCATGGACGGCGCTTCTTGAGAAGGACAATACGAGGAGTTCTCGTGGCCGAACTCCCTCCTTAAGAAGCCTGAGGATGCGCCGGGCGACTACCTCAGTCTTGCCCGTGCCGGGGCCAGCCAGAACGAGGATGCGCGCCTCAGCAGGTGCATCAGTTATCTCATCCTGTCGAGAATCGCTTGCCATGATGCCGTTCCGCCAAGCGAAGTGAGGTACTTCTGCGAACTTCTTCTCGGTTTGACCTGTGAGTTGCGCGACAAGCCCAGCTTCCGCACCGGAGCACGAAGACTGGACGGGCGGCTGAGAGGGGCAAAGATAGCCGTTAGGGCCGTCGCGTGCCGGCTCAACGAAGAGAAGATTAGGAAGGGAAAGCGCGCCGTAGATGCAGCGCCCCTCCCGACTTTTCGGTGCGGACATCGCGGAGAGCCATCGTCGGTGCCTAGCCACGACCTGCGCTCAACACTCCCTCAATGAGCGCACGAACGGAAAGCAAGTGCGGCTGCAGTGACGTCGGATAGGTGGAGAGAACGGCATGAGGGAGTACGGGTTGCAGCAAGGCGGCATGCATGCCTCCCAATGTCGACCGGGTCAGCGCGGCGTCCAGCGTAAGAAGGTGCTTCTCGCGTACGCGATCTGCCTCGTTCAGCACCTGACGCCAGCGTTCCTTGACCGTGAACTTGACGGCGAGCATCCGGAGCTTTCCGCTCGGGTATGTCGGGTCGCGGTATTCGGCGGCGCCTGGGAAAAGGAAATCCGGTCGCTCCCCGGGCTCGGTGGTCGCCTGCGCATCGAAACGAATGCGATTCGCTCGCAGGATACGAGCCATGTGATTCTGGAGCGCGCTCCCGGCGCGCGAGACGCGTGACTGCCGCAGCGACATCGTAAAACGCCTGAAGGCGCCGACGTCGGGCGCGCCACTCGTATCGGTGAAACCAGCGGTGATCTCGCGCGCGATCTTGAGGTCCTCCCACGCGCGATATGCGGCCGCTTCCGCCTCGACCCACCGATACAGCGCATGATCTGGATCCGCGACCGGGTCGACGTCAGTCACGTGCGACGCCACGAGGTCCGAGACTCGTTCGCTCGTCGGCAGCACGGAAGCATTCCGTTCGGCGAGTGCCGCGGCGATCGCGGCGACCTCGTCGGCCTCCTTCCCGCCGTCGGGAACCGCCTTGCCAAGCGCGAGTTCTTCGAGAACGAGAGAGGTCGTGAAGTCGAGTGCCTGCGACGGTTCAAATGTTCTGACCGTGACCCGCTCGCCCGGCGCGTCGCCAATTGCGAAGAGTCGACGAAGCTGGGCCTCGCTCGCGGTGTCGGCGCGCGCCAAGAGAACGGCGATCTCCCGGTTCGCGCGTACACAGATCACCATGAGGTCGCCTGGTACCATTCGCGCTTGAATGGCACCGGCGTCCTTCGGGTAATAGAGGCGCCACTCTGGGGCGCGGTGCGCCTGACCAACTCGGGAGTCGTACCAGCTGATGGTGGACTCTAGGACCAACGAGTCGAGCGGATCGTCCGCGAGAAACAGGTACTTGGCAGCCACATTCCGCCGCTCTGTCTCGCCGAGTAGCTCGCGCATCACTCCAACGCCTTGGAACTCGTGGCCGTTCGAGACGCGCGGGTCGACCTCGTGAGGCGTCAGCCTCTTCCAGGCGACCCCTAGGAAATGGTCTCTGAGTGCGCCCCATCTCATCGGCAGCCAACCTCGGGCTCCCGGAAACGAGCATCTTGACGGCGGGACAAAAAGCGGACATCTTGTCCGCCATGACTCCCCCCGAACGGAACCCGGCGGTTGAGGCGGTCCACTACGCGCTCAAGTACATGTCGCAGGCAGACTTGGCCAGGCGACTGAGGAAGGATGCGCGGACCATTAGGCGATGGGTCGTGGGTGAGAGCAAGCCGGGCTGGGAGATCAAGCCTGCCATAGAGCATATCCTCGCTCGCGATGAGCGGCCGCGCCAGCCCGACTTCACCTTCATTGATCTCTTCGCCGGCATCGGCGGTCTCCGACACGCCTTCGAGCGCCAGAACGGACGCTGTGTCTTCACGTCCGAGTGGGACAAGCACGCCGTCGCCACCTACAAGGCCAACTTCCCGGACAGCGACGACATCTGGGGAGACATCACCAAGAAGGAACCGTCGGCGATCCCTGACCACGACCTTCTGCTGGCCGGATTCCCCTGCCAGCCGTTCAGCCTCGCCGGCGTCTCCAAGAAGAACAGCCTCGGCCGCGCGCACGGATTCCTCGACAAGACCCAGGGCACGCTCTTCTTCAACATCGTCAGCATCCTGAAGGCGAAGCAGCCGCGCGCGTTCCTCCTCGAGAACGTCAAGAACCTCCGCAGTCACGACGGTGGCCGGACCTATCAGGTCATCACGGGCGCGCTCCGCGAGCTCGGATACCACGTCACCGATCGTGTCATCAGCGCGAGTGCGTGGGTACCACAGCGTCGTGAGCGGGTCTTCCTCGTCGGATTCAAGGATCCGGTCGCCTTCGATTTCGACGCGCTGCGCCGGCCTGAGCAGGCCCCCACACTTGGCGAGATCCTGCACGCCAGCGACGAAGAGCCCGAGGCGCCGTACACACTCGCTCGCGGTCGTCGCACGGTCGTGGACCCGCGATACACCCTGAGCGACCACCTCTGGCAGTACCTGCAGGACTACGCTGCGAAGCATCGCGACAAGGGGAATGGATTCGGCTGCTCGGTCTTCGGGCCCGACGACGTCGCCCGCACGCTCTCGGCGCGCTATCACAAGGACGGGAGCGAAATCCTGATCGCCGGCGGGCGAGGGAAGAACCCCCGTCGCCTGACGCCGCGCGAGTGCGCTCGCCTCATGGGATTCGAGACCCGCGATGGGAAGCGGATGACGATCCCAGTCTCGGACACGCAGGCCTACCGTCAGTTCGGCAACTCGGTCGCCGTGCCGGTCGTCAGCGCGATCGCGGAGCTCCTGGTGCCGCGGCTTCTCAGGCCACAGGACTTCCCGCTCAAGCGACAGGAGCGGGAGCAAGTCGAGCTCCCACTCGAGGCTGAAGCTGCCTAGAGGGCGGGTCTCCGCGGTCCGCAGCCGGATCATGGCGGCGATCCGCGGGAAGGATACGAAGCCCGAACTCATCGTTCGCCGCTATCTGCACGCTGCCGGCTTCCGTTACCGCCTCCATGGCGGCGATCTACCAGGCAGACCTGATCTCGTCCTGACGCGGCTGCGCACGGTTGTCTTCGTCCACGGCTGCTTCTGGCACCATCACGGCTGCAAGTACTCGGCCTGGCCAAAGAAGCGGGCCGCGTTCTGGCGCGCGAAGATCGAGGCCAACCAGACTCGCGACCGAAGAGTCCGTTACTTCCTCAGACAGGCAAAGTGGCGCGTCGAAATCATCTGGGAGTGCGAGCTGAAGGACGAACGCGCCCTTCGCGCGCTCGTCACGCGGCTGCGGCGAGTTCGCGGCGACTCCGCACCTCCCATGAAGTCATCAATCGAATGATAGGGTGATATGGCCGACGACATGGACACCTTCCGCACCGACCTCGAGATCGAGAACCCTGCGACGCCCGGCGAGCGGGTTCGGGTCGAGTCGTTGCTCGTGGACATCGGATCTGAACTGACCTGGATTCCCACACTGCTCCTGGAGTCCTTGGGGATCGCACGCGTGAGGCGACTGCGCTTCCGGCAGGCGACGGGACGGATCGTCGAGCGCTGGACAGGTGGCGCCGCGCTGTTCGCCGCCGGAACGCAGACCATCGACGACGTCGTCTTTGGAGAGTCTGGCGATCGCTCACTGCTCGGCGCCCGCACCCTCTCGGGGCTCAACGTCGTCGTGGATCCGGTCAGCCGGCGACTCGTGGACGCCGGGGCGTTGCCGGCTGCAGCCGCGTAGCCGCCAACCGCCGGATTCACGGACCTGAAGCGACCGACGGGCCATCGTCCGACCGCACCGCGATGCTTGGGCACCGGTCGCATTGATCGGGTCACCCCCAGCGACTGGCGCCGTGCACCTCGCTCGGCGTGCCGAGTTGCCTTCTTCTTCCCGCCGAGCGTACCCTATGGGCATGCCTGCCTTGGATCTCGCGCGCCGCTGGACGCGCGAAGAAGTCCTCGCCCTCCCCGACGACGGCAATCGCTACGAGCTCGTCGACGGGGAACTGCTGGTGAGTCCGAGCTCGATCCGCCCGCACCAGCGCGCGGTGGTGAGGCTCTTGCGCCTCGTCGATGACTACGTGGCGGCGCACGGGCTTGGGGAGGCGCTCATCTCGCCCGCCGACCTCAAGTTCCGCCCCGACGAGATCCTGCAACCAGATCTCTTCGTGGCGCCGAGAATCGCCGGGCGCCGTGGCGAGACGTGGGACGACGTCGGGATCCCGCTGCTGGTCGTCGAGGTGTCGTCCCCGAAGACCGCTCGTTTCGATCGCGTCCAGAAGCGCCTGCGCTACCAGAGGGCGGGGGTACCCGTCTACTGGATCGCGGATCTGGACGCGCGAGTTGTGGAGGTGTGGACCCCTGAGGACGAGCGCCCGGCAGTGGTCGACCACCTGCTGCGGTGGCAGCCAGAACGGGGGATCGCGGCGATGCAGGTGGACCTGCCCTCGTACTTCGAGGCGATCGTCCGAGGGTAGCCGGCGAGATCCGCCGGCCGGCCGCTCCTACGGCGCCATCGTCCCCACCATCATGATGTGCGCCTTCGGCGCAGTTACCCGACCGCAGTACGCGCGCGCCACTCGTCGAAGCGCACCGTGGACAAGTGCGCTCCGGCGTCCGGCAACAACGTGCGCTGCTTCAACCGCGCGCCGAAGTAGCGCGCCTCCGGATCCACCATCACCTCCCGCGGATCCAGAGCACCCGACAACGAAAGCCGCACGAGCTCATCGAGCCGGAACTCCTGCGGGCCTGCGATCTCCACGGTCCCATTCGCCGGCTCGCCGACCGCGATGCGAGCCAGCATGCTCGCGACGTCATCCGCCGCCATCGGCTGAATGCCCGCCGCGGGGAGCGCCACCACGTTCCTCCGGGTGAACGACGCGGCGATGGAGTTCACGAACTCGAAGAACTGCGTCGCCTGGACGATGGTGTAGGGGAGCGGCCCCTCCCGGATCAGCCGCTCCTGCGCCGCCTTCCCGCAGAAGTAGCCGCTCTCCTGCAGCCGCGCCGTCCCGACGACCGACAGCGCGACGTGGTGCCGCACCCCAGCGGCCCTGCCGGCTTCGAGGAGATTGCGCGTCGAGGTCGTGAAGAACTCGAGGACCGCCGCGTCGTCGAAGCTCGGGGAGTTCGAGACATCCACCACCACGTCGGCGCCCCGCAGCGCGCCCGTCAGGCCCTCGCCGGTCAGTGCGTTCACTCCGGTGGAGGGCGCCGCGTCCACAGCCTCGTGGTCGCTCTCGCGGAGGACGGCGACGAGCTTGCGGCCGATGAGTCCGGTGCCGCCGACGATGACGACTCGCATCCTGCTACGCTGCGGAACGACCACCGCCACGCCTCCTGGCCGACTTCGCCACCTCGAGGAGAGTCTCCGGATGGAAGCCGCGATCCGCAACAGGACCCGCGCCGGCCCTTCGGGCTGCCGGCGGCGCCCCTCCCCCCCCCGAAGACGATCTGTAGACGCCCCCAAGATACCGTCGGCCCACACACGCCGGGGGCGAGCGCGACAGGCGCGCAGGGCCTGGACCGGGAGCTGGAGGGTCGCGTGATGCGTCAGTTCGTTCCTGCCCTGTTCCTCGTGGGTATCGCCGCCGGCGCGTGCGCCGATCCGGCTGGACCGGTGCAGGCGTCGCCGCCCGATCAGGTCGCAGACTCGGTGAGCGTCCCGGCGACCGACGGCGTCGGTCCGGCGACCGAGGTGCGCCTCAACGTCGCATCGGACTTCCATCCGATGGCGTTCGTGGGGAACGAACTCGCTGCGTACCTCCAGGTCGTTGATGGCGAGGGCAGGACCATCTCCCCGGAGGACGCCGTCGTGACGCTCTCGGATCCCGCGCTTGCCGGGCTGCAGGCATCCCCGCTTCCGATCATCGTGAACGGAGTGACGCACGAGTACACCTTCCTGCGGCTCACCTTCCTGGGAGCGGGCGAGCTCCGCCTCGTCGCGCGCCTCGGCGATCTCGTGGACACCCTGTCCATCTCCGTGCAACCGCGGCCGCCGGTCACCGACGCGCTCCGCATCGAGTCTCTGTCGCTCGTCGAGTACCTCGTCAGCTGCGCGTTCGAGTGCGGCTATGTCGCATACGCCCCGGTGCTGAAGCTGGATGTGCCCGCGGACGCCGCCCCCCCGACACTCATCCGGGCTCGCGTCAGTCTCGGGGGGAAGCGGACCACCTGCGGGTTGGCGCAGTCGCTGGCTCCGGGCGGGACGTACGAGATCGGACGGGTCCATCCCTATCTGTACGACAACGGTCTCCTCTTCGTCTCCTTCGACGGCGAGCGCCTCACCGGCGACTCGGCCACGATCGAACTCTTCGTTCGCCTCGCGGACGGCAGCCTGGGCACGGTCGAGGCGACCGGCCCCGTGCTCCGTCACGAGTCGAGTCCCGCGATGCCCGGGGAGTCCGCCGCGTATTGGGAGTGCTGACGGGGCTCGGCCTTTGACAAGGCACGCCCCGCCGGCCACGATTGGGGACCGCCCCGACCACCCAGTCCGCCAGGCCGGCGCCTCCAATGTTCCTCCTTCGTGTGCTCGGGCCGGTGCGGGTGTCGGCGCCAGGGGACCGGGCCTCGTCGTCGCGACTCACGCAGCCCCGGCACCTCGCGCTGCTCTGCTATCTGGCGCTCGCGCGCCCGCGCGGCCTCCACGCCCGCGACACCCTGATCGCGCTGCTGTGGCCCGAGGCGTCTGAGCAGGCCGGGCGGCGAGCGCTCCGCAACGCGCTCTACGCGATCCGCAAGCGGCTCGGCGCCGACGCCCTGGTGTCGGTGGGTGACGGTCTCGTCGGCCTCGACGACAGCGTGGTCACCTGCGACGCCCACGAGCTCGAGCGCGCGGTCGCCGGCGTGGAGACCGGGGGGGAGCCGCTCGCCGGGCTCCACGTGTCGGACGCCCCGGAGTTCGAGCACTGGCTCGCCGCCGAGCGTCGCCGGCTCGCCGACCTCGTCGCCCACGCTACCGCGACGGCGGACTCGCGGCGCCAGCGCCGCCCGACGGCCCCCCAGCAGCGGCTGCACGCGAACGACGCGGCCGCGATGTACGCGCGAGGGCACTACCTCTTCCTGCGCGCGGCACCGGGCGGGCGGCCCGAGGAGCTCTTCGCGTGCCGGGACTGCTTCGAGCGCGCGCGCGAGCTCGACCCGACGTTCGCGCCCGCGATCGCCGGCCTCGCGAACTTCTACGCCGTGGCGGCACGACGCGGGCTGTTGACCCCGTTCGATGAGGTCTTCGGGAAGTGCCTCGAGCTCAGCGATCAGGCGGCGCGGATGGATCCGACCCTCGCCATCCCGCACGTGCACTTCGGCGTGAAGGCCCTCTATCTCGACGGCGACTGGGAGCGGGCGGGTCGCGAGTTCGCGCTCGCGGCGGCGCTGGAGCCCGACTATGTCGAAGGCCGCCGGTTCTACGGTGTGCTGCTCGGACTCGAACGGCGGTTCGCGGATGCGCTCCGCGAGATGGAGGCGGCTGGGCGCCTCGAACCGGACATGCCGCACATCCTCAGCTCCGTCGCCGCGGCGCGGCTGGCGGCCGGGGATCGCCGAGGGGCCGAGACCGCGCTGCGTCGCACCCTCGCGCTCGATCCGCGCCACGGTCCGGCGCGTGAGCGGCTCATCCGCCTCCTCGAGGACGACGGGCGATACGAGGAGGCGTTCGCGGAGCGTGGCCGGGAGCCGTCGGGTCCGGCCGACCTCGCGATCCGCTCGGCGTGGCTCGCCGAGGGCGCGTCGGGCTATCGGCGTGCGCTCGAGGTCGCGCTGCGGGAGGAAGCGGACTCGCTCGAGGCCCGACTGCTCGGCCAGCAGCCGACCTCGCCGAGTGACCTGTTCGCGCCCCCGGTCCTTCGCCTGGCGGAGCTCTACGCGCGACTGGGGGATTGGAGGCGCGTGAAGGAATGCCGCCTGCGGGCCGTCGCCCAGCGCCCCATCCTGGCGCGCTGGTTCGACGCCACCCTCACGGCGCCATCGTCCCCACCATCATGATGTGCGCCTTCGGCGTCCCGGGGTTCATCAACCACGGCCCGTCGCGCCGCGGCTGCGTCGAGAGCCCGGTGGACGCGGCCGTCGCTCCCGGCACGTAGACGACCGCGAGCAATCCACCCTCGCGCACCGTGTTCGTCGCCGCATCGTAGTTCGCCCGCGGCGTGGTGATCGAGTAGAGCGCACCCATCGCCGGCATCCTGAGCCGACCGCTCGCGATCTCCCTGTACCTGACGCTGTCCACCGCCGCCAGGGTCCTCACGCCTTGCGCGCGCAGCTCGCGGCCACGCGCCATGAACGGCTCGAGCCCCTCGTGATAGCACGCGACGTGGAAGTCCTGGCGCACCACATAGAGCGCGAGGCAGTGCATCCCGTTCGTGCCCTGGCGCAGGACGACGAGCCTCCCCGGCTCGCGATAGCCCATCACCGTCGCGCCGGCGCGGAGGTCCGCGGGGAGGGGAAGCACGGCCGCCGCGATCTGCTGCGCCTCCGGAGGGACGGTGGTCTGCGCGGCGCTCTGTGCGGTGCTCTGCGCGGCGAGGGGCGCCGCGGTGGCGATCAGGAGGGCGAGGGCGCGGGTGCGCCGCATCGATCGGAGGGCCGAGGGAGACGGCAGAAGGACAGCGCAACTATACGGATAACCTGCGAATGCCGGAATGACATCGCAAACCGGCCATTCTGTCTTAATAAGAATCGCCCGATTCCGTGCATGTACCAGTAGGGGGACTCGTTCGGCAATTCCGGACTAGAGGATTCGACCCCCCAAATCCGTTTACAGATATGGGGGGTCGCTCCGTTTCACCCCCCGCGTAATAGGAATCGCCCTCGAAATCAGTTGTTTAGGTAGGGAGAATCACTCCGCCGTTTCGGCATTCACCCGAATTGCCCCTCTGGTGGACTCTTCCTAGTAGAGGGACTCGAGACAGCGCCGTGAGTAGCTGCATCGAAACGAGACATTGATTGGAATGACCTCCGAAATCCGATGTACCAGTAGAGGGCATGAATGCACCGACTATGCGCGACAACCACCACGTCGAGGGCGGCGCCGGACCAAGGGCGCGACGGAGCGGACCGTCGGCTGCACCGGAGCGGAGCGATGGAGAGGTCGGCCGGACCAACGTCGGGGTCCGCTCGGACCGGCGGTGGGATGAGATGGACCGCGCACGCAGCCGGCGCGGACCGGTCACTGCCCGATCGGCGCACGGGCGGGGCAGAGGCGGACCGAGTGCGGCGCGGGGTGGACCGCCGACGGTGGAGGCTGCACAGGTCGCGGCCCCACTCCCGCGGGCGACGGAGCGAGTCGGACCGGTCACGAGCCGTCACGGACCGCCGCTCGCTCGGCAGGAACAGAGGTGGGGCAGGGTCGGACCAGCGGTGAAGCGAAGTCGAGCGGAAGTGAGGCAGAGTCGGACCTGCGATGGCGCGACGTCGCACTCGCAGCGAACCGCGTCGGACCAGCAGTGACGGAAGTCGGACCGACCACGAGCCGAGTCGGGACCGACAACGAAGCGAGTCGGACCAACGACGAAGCGAGTCGGACCAACAACGAAGCAATTCGGACCGACTCCGGGACGAGTCGGACCGACCTGGATCTGAGAAGAACTGCTCCGCTACCCGTGAAGGACGCGCACGGGCGGCACCCCTGGGGGAGCGAGCGCGTCCAACCAACCATTGGAGAAGGAGGTACACATGCTCAAAGAGCAGACGAAGGTGATCGAGTCGTGCGCACAGGTGCTCGTGTTCGCTGACGAGCACCTGCCAAGCGGGCCGCCGGAGTACGCTTCGGCACGGGCGATGCTCGAGGACGCCATGCAGAAGGCGAGGGAGTACGCCAGCGTGCAGTTGTCCGGCCCGGCGTTGAGTCGTGCCGAGCTGAGGCGGCAGCAGCAGTTGATCCGGCGCCTCACGGACCGGTTCATGCGGCCGATCGTGACGATCGCACGTTCCCAGGCCGAGCCTGGCGCGGACGATCCGATGTCGGCCGCGCTCCGGATGCCGCGCAGTCGCCTCAGCGTGACGAAGGTGCTGCAGGCTGCCGACGGGATGATCGAGGCGGCGACACCGTTCGTGTCGGTGCTCGTGGCGAACGGGTTGCCCGCCGATGTCCTCGACCGCTTCCGCGAGGCGCGGAACGAGCTGCTGGCGGTCCCCGGGCAGCGCGCGTTGCTGACGCTCTCGCACGTCGGGGCGCGGCAGGGACTCAAGGTGCAACTGCGGCGCGCCCGCCTCGCCGTCCACCGGCTCGACGCGATCGTGCGCGTCGCGTTCGAGGGTAACGAGGCCGTGCTCGCGGAGTGGCGCAAGGCGAAGCGCGTCCACCAGCTTCCCGGCCCACGCCGGGGACTCTCGCTGGTGGAGGAAGTGCCATCGGCGGAGACCCCGGAAGTCGTCGGGGAGGCGGCGACCGCCGAGCGCTTGGCGGCGTGACGCGCCGGTGATGGAGCGCCGGCAGCAGTGAGCGTGTAAGACGGCGGCCAGTTGGAGCTACTCGTCCCGCTGGCCGCCGTCAGTTCGCCATCGTCCCACTCATCCATCCCGAAGCCGGTCCGAGTTGCGCACTCGGCCGAGCCGAGCGCACCCTATGGGCATGCCTGCCTACGATCTCGCGCGACGCTGGACCCGCGAAGAGGTCCTCGCCCTCCCCGACGACGGCAACCGCCCCGACGAGATCCTGCAGCCGGATGTCTTCGTCGCGCCCGCCGCCTCGGGCAAGCTGGGCGCCACCTGGGCCGACGCCGGCATCCCGCTGCTGGTGATCGAGGTGCTCTCCCCACGGACCGCCCGGTTCGATCGCGTGACGAAGAGACTGCGATACCGACGAGCGGGAGTCCCGGCTTACTGGATCGTGGACCTCGGCCGGTTCTTCGCCGGAGTGCTCGACCGCGAGTGACCGCATGACGATCGTCAGGGAATGGCGGCGCGACCCTCACTACGGCTCCCGCCCTCCCGTCCGCCGCACCACCACCGCCGCCTCCCCCACACTCGGCAGCCCCATCACCGCACTTGGATCCCGCATGTCCGGCTTCGAAGCCTCCTCGTGCCGGTGCGCCTCCACTCCCTTCTCGGTCCACGCCACGGTCACGCCCCTCGGCGAGATCCCCACGACCGGGAACGATGCCACGCGCCCCTCGGCGCTCAACACCTCCTCCGCGCCGAACGTCGCGCCGCCATCCACCGACCGGCGCGCGCGCACGCGGATCCCGTCTCCGCGGTCGTCATCCCACACCGCCACCACGGTGTCGCCCGACACGGCGATCTGCACGTGCACCGGGAGCGGCGTGCCGATCGCACTCAACGCGACGGGCGCGCCGAAGCTCTCCCCGTCATCGGCGCGCGCGTACCACGCCGCCGCCCGCCCCTCCTGACCCGTCCACCACGCGATGTGGAGGCGGCCGCGCGCGTCGGCGATGAGCGACGGACCGGCGTGCGGACATCCCGGGAAGACCCATCCGTCCGCATGCACGCGCTTCGCCTCACCGAACGTCCTGCCGCCATCGCGTGACCGCGCGACGACGATGTCGCGCACGTCGCCCGGCATCACCGCACGCCAGGCCACCCAGACCGATCCGTCGGCGCTCGACGCGATCGCGGTGCGGCAGCAGGGACACGCCTCGCCCATCGAGATCCGCACGTTCGCCCCCCACGTCTCGCCGCCGTCGTCCGAACGGGAGAGGAACGCCGCCGACTGCCCGTCGCGGCCATCGAGCCACGCCGCGATGATCCCCCCGTCGGCCGCTGCGTGCAGCGCGTGGAAGTTGTGCGACCCGAAGACGAGGGTGTCATCGGTCACCGTCGTCGGCGCGCCCCAGGTCGCGCCGCCATCGGTGGATCGCGCGTGCCGCAGCGCGCTCACCGGGAAGCGACGGCCCGGCAGCTCCTTCCCGACCACCCAGAGGGCGTGGAGCGCCCCGTCACTCGACCACGCCAGCTTGGGCGGCGCCTCCCCGTGCGGCTCGATCGGCCCCAAGGGATCGCGGATGTCGGCGACCTGCGTCCCGACCCGCACGTGCAACACGCCATCGGTGCCGCCCCCTTCCGCACTCACCCACGCGATCGCCTCGCGCCCGTCGGCGGCGACGGCGAACATCGGCGCCGCGCCGACACCGGTCGCCGCACTCACGACCTCCTCGGGACCGTACCCGGTGCCGGGGGCGGCGCACGCCACC
The DNA here is from genome assembly GCA_964650715.1 of uncultured Gemmatimonas sp. GTDB lineage: Bacteria > Gemmatimonadota > Gemmatimonadetes > Gemmatimonadales > Gemmatimonadaceae > Pseudogemmatithrix. Next base: position 28,151 of record CAZYUL010000027.1, read on the forward strand.
CCCAGCATCAGCAACATCACGCGTCTCACTGGGTACCTCCCGCGGTCCACGCATAGCGCAGGCCGGCGTAGATCGTCCGCGGCGCGCCCGGGGTGTACTGCCGCCCCTGGAACGCGTCGTAGCTCGCCAGCTCGGCGAAGCGCCGGTCGCCGAGGTTCGTGACCCGCGTGAAGAGCTCCACCGTCGGCGTCACGAACGCGTTGGCGTGCAGGTTGAGCAGGGTGAATCCGGTGTACATCGCGACATTGCCGGCGTCCATCGCGTACTCGCCGGTGTGCGACCACTCGGCCGCGAGCCGGCCGCCGCGCAGCATCACCGGGCTCCAGGTGAGCAAAACGTTCGCGAGGTCGCGCGGCGCCTGCTCGACGAGGTTCCCCGAGTAGTTCACCTCGGGCACGGCGGGATTCGGGCCGCTCGCCGGCCGCGCCGCCTGCGGGATCCAGGTGACGTATCGCTGCGACGCGTTGGAGTAGCTCGCGTCGAGCCGCACGCTCGGCGCCAGCATCGCCGTCATCCCGAGCTCGATCCCCTTGTGCCGCGTCTCGCCGGCGTTCGTCGCCTCGCGCGTGTTCGACGCGGTGACGAAGGTGAGGATGTCGTCGGAGATCCGCATGTCGTAGAGCGAGACCTGGAAGGCGAGACGCGCGCCGACCTGCCCGCGGAGTCCGGTCTCGAGGCTCTGCACGCGGACGGGATCGAGGTCCACCGTGTTCGCCGCCGAGTTCTGCTGGAAGAGCTGGCCCTGTGACGGGGCGCGGAAGCCGTGACGCAGCGAGGCGAACCAGGCGAGCCGCGGCGTGAACTCATAGACGGCGCCGACCTTCGGGCTGAGGTTCGCGTACGAGACCGTCGTGCTCGCGGGCCGGCGGAACTGGCCGGTCTCGAGCGGAGCGAGGTTCGTCACGTAGTCGTAGCCGCTGAAGTCGCCGCGCAGGCCGACGTCCACCCGGAGCCGCGGCAGGGGAGTGGCCTCGACATGCACGTAGGGCGAGACCGCCGTGTACGTGACGTCGTAGTCGTACTGCATCTCGGCTTCGGTGTAGGTCGAGTACACGTTGTTGGGACCGCTCGGTGCGACCGTGATCCGCTGGGCGGTGAAGGAGCCCGGGCTGTAGTCGGCATCAACGCCACCGACGAGCCGCGCCCCCCAGGGTCCGAGGTCGTGGCGCACCTTGGCGAGGAGTCCGATCGAGCGATTCCGCGTATCCCAGATCTGGGGCGCGAAGGTGAGCTGCCACGACGGGAGGAGTCCCATCGCGTTGTCGCGGACGAACGGCGTGAGGGACCAGAGCGTCGCGCCGGCCTCCTTCTCGATCGCGACGGAGGCGCGCAGCGCGTCCACCGAGCGGAAGGCGATCGGCGCGCGGTTCAGTGTCGCGTCGCTCGCGTACAGCGTGGCGTTGAGGGAGGGGACGTCCTGCTGCCGGATCCGGCTGCCGGTGACGACGCTCCGGAAGCTCCACCCGCCGGCGGTGGTGATGTCGTGGCGCACGGTCGCGCTCGTGCGATCGAAGGGCGCGTCCTCCTTCCAGTTGTCGGCGCGCGTGACGTTGAGGTCGGCGCGCAGTCCCTGCGTCCCGCGCGACCAGCTCGCCGAGGCGAGCGCGCGGGTGTAGCCGAAGGCGCCGCCCTCGAGCGTCAGCTCCGCGCCCGGAGTCGCCGAGGGGGGCCGCGTGAGGACGTTCACCACGCCGCCGATCGCGTCGCTGCCGTAGAGCGCCGTCGAGGGACCCTTGAGCACCTCGATGCCGCCCGACTGCGGGATGTTCACCTCATAGAGCGCGTTGTGGTTGAAGAAGCCGGTGGCGCGCGTGGGGATCCCGTCCTCGAGGTAGAGGAAGAGGGGCTTGGTGGTGATCGCCGAGCGCATCGCGAGGGAGTGTCCCTCGCCGGAGAGTTCGCTCACGCGGACGCCGGGGATCCGGTTGAGGAGGCCGGCGGGGTGGGCGGCGCGGGTGCGCCGGACCTCCGCCCCGTCGAGGACGTCGATCGTGACGGTGCTGTTCTGCGCGCGCTGGAGCTCGCGCGTCGCGGTGACGACCATCGGCGGGATCACGGTCGTGGCCCGCGCGAGGGTGAAGTCCGCGGTCACCGAGGCGCCGGCGGGGACGACGACAGTCGTCCGCGCGTCATCGTGGCCGACGAGTCGCGCCACGAGCACCTGCGAACCCTCGGGCACGGCGGTGATGCGGTAGCGGCCGTCGGCGCCGGTGAGGGCGCCGCGCGTGGTGCCCTCGACGCGGACGATCACGTCGGCGAGGGGGAGGCCGCCCTCGCGGGCGGAGACGCGGCCCTCGATGAGGCCGACGCCCTGCGCGGCGACGGCGGCGGGAACGGTGCTGAGGAGGATCGCCGACGCGAACGCCGCGAGGCGTCGCGCCAACGGATGACTGGCGGACATTGAGGACTCCGGACTGTGATGACGGTGGCACCGGCGGCGAGAGTGCCGCGGATGTCGGGGTGCTTCTCAGGCCGTCAACAGCCCTGGAGGTCCGATCGCGAAGGGGAGGAGGTGCTCGAGCCGCGTGACCGCGCGGGTGAGCGGCGCCGCGGGCACCGCGGCCTCGACGTACGTCGTCGCGGCGAAGGAGGCCGTCGGGCCCGGGATCGCCGAGACGGAGGCGGCGCAGCACTCGCCGAGGCACTGGCAGTGCGTGGCGCCGTCGTCGGTGCGGCTGGTGTCGCTCGTGGAGTCGTTGGCGACGTCCGGAGCGGCCCCGTGATGGGCGTGCGCCGCGTGGGTCGCGTGTGTCGCCGAGCTCCCGTCGCCGCCGTGCATCGCACAGGCGTGCACGATCGGCAGGTCGGACGAGAGGAGTCCGAACCAGCCGACGAGGAGGGTGGCGAAGAGGCGGCGCATGGGTGCCACAGGATTATACACGATAGCGACGGGAACGGCGTCGCAGCGGACCAGGTGAGCCGACGCCTCACTCCTCCCGCAGCACCTCCATCGGCTGGATCCGCAGCACCGCCCGCACCGGCACCAGCGCCGCCACGAGCGCGACGCCCATCCCCACCACCACGACGAGCGCGAGCGGCGCCGCGGAGATGATCCGCGTGTCGAACAGCATCCCGTCGATCCGCTCGCGCCAGGGGACGAGCAGCAGCACCCCGAGTGCACTCCCCGCCGCCACGAGCCACACCGCGCGCAGGAGCACCGGTCGCACCACACGCGCCGGCGGCGCGCCGAGGGCGATCCGCACCGCGTACGCGTTCCGCTCCTGCGCCACCAGGTACGAGAGGACGCCCGAGAGCCCGATCATCGCGATCACGCCGGCGAGGAGGCCGAACACGGTGAAGGTGGTGCGGCCCACTTCATATGGACGTGTCTGCCACGCCAGGTGGGTCCGCATCCGCCGGATCTCGGGCCTCGAGAGCGACGGATCCAAGCGGCGGACCGCGTCACGGAGCTGCGCGTCGGTCACCGCCTCCTCGCTGGCGAGACGGACGAAGACCGTCGGGCTGAGTACCGGCGACCAGCGCTGGCCGAACGCGAGGTGGAAGGTCGGCTCGGCCGGTTCGCCGATCTGGCCGAGCAGGCGCGTGTCACGGACGACGCCGACTACGCGGCGGCACTGCACGGAGTCCGACCGCAGCCGCACGCACTCGCCGACCGGCGATCGTGCGGGCGAGAGGAGTCGCGCGAGCGCTTCATTCAGCACGATCACCGGCTCGGTCCCGAAGCGATCCCCCTCGTCGATCCACCGCCCCTCGCGCATCCGCATCCCGAGTGTCTGGAGATGTCCGTGGGTCGCTTCATCGGACCAGGCGAGCGCGGCCCTGGCGTCCCCGCTTCCCGCGCCGCCGAGATAGACGGAGTCGTTCGAGTTGTTCCACCACGGCACCATGTAGGCCCGGCTCACGCTCACCACGCCGGGCTCGGCCGCCAGAGCCTCCGCGACCTCGGCCACCTTCCGATCCTCCGCCTTCCGGTCGCGCTGGAGGTCGGGGATCGTGAGGAAGAGGAGCCCCTCCTCCTGGAAGCCGTGATCCACCGCCGTCGCGCGGAAGACGCTCGTGACGAACGCCGTCGACAGCGCGAGCAGCATCGCGAAGACGGCGGCCTGCGCGACGATCATCGCCGCGCGCACGGCGCGAGCCCCGCGACCGATGCCGCCGCGCCCGCCGCCGGCGGAGCGCAGCAGGTCAGCCGGCGCGACACGCCGTGAATGCAGGAGCGCGACGACCGCCGCCACGCTGCCGGCGCCGAGGGCGATCGCGATCGCGATCGCGACGAGCCGGAAGTCGAGCACGCCGCGCGCCCACACGACATTGGGGAGGACCATCGCCCGCACCACACCCGTCGCCGGCGTCGCGATCATCAGGCCCGCGATCGCTCCACCGATACCGATGACGAGCGCCTCGAGGAGATGCGTACGCAGCAACTGACGCGTACGACCGCCCAACGCGATGCGGATCGCCGTCTGCCGGCTGCGCGCCGCCGCCCGCGCGACGAAGAGGTTCACAAGGTTGGCGGAGACGAGCAGGAGGAGGAGCAGCGACCCGCCGGAGACCCAGAGGGCGAGCTGGTAGGTCACGCCCCCCTGATGTGACCGCCCGGGGATGATCGACTCCCAGAGGAGCACGTTCGTTCGTTCGCGGTCCCTGATATACGTCCCAGGGCGCTTGTAGAGCACGTTCGACTCGGTGGCGGCGGCTTCGGGACCCACCCCGTCGGCGAGACGGCCGAAGAGCTGGATCCAGGCATTGCGATCGCCGGTGAAGAGGTCGTCGGAGTTCCCCATGAAGAGGCGCGCCGCGACGCGGAGGGGAACGATGAGCTCGATCTGGCCCAGCCCGACGCCATTGAACTCCTCTTCGGCAACGCCGACGATCGTGTAGCGCGACCCGCCGAGCTCGATGGTGCGACCGAGGACCTGGCGATCGCCCTCGTACTCCCGCTGCCAGAAGCCGTACGCGAGCACGACGGGACCATCGGTGGAGCCATCGCGGTCGTCCTCGGGAAGGATCGGCCGGCCGAGGACGGTGCGGACGCCGAGCAGCGAGAAGTAGTTGCCGCTGACGAGGAGCGTGGTCGTCGGGCGTGCGTCGGGACCGCGGCCGAGGGAGAGGGGACGCGCGAAACTCGCGGCGATGCCGGTGAAACTGCGTGCCTCTGATTGCGCCACGAGATCGCTGCCGGTCATCGAGGTGCCGTGGAAGACCTGGCCGTTGGTCTCCCAGCGCTTCACGAGCCGCACGACGCGCTCGGGCTCGCGGATCCCCGGCGGTGGACGGAGGAAGATGTGGTCGGCGACGCCGATCGCGGGGAGACCGACGCCGAGCCCGAGGCCGAGACTCGCGACGACGTTGAGGGAGAAGCGCCAGTCGCGGCGGAGGGCGCGCGTGGTGTAGCGGAGGTCGTCGAGCATGTCGGAGATGGGGAGCCTGAGACGTGCCGGCCCGGCGACACCGAGGCGGCTGGTGAGTCGGGAGATGACGCGGGTCGCGGCGACTGCGACACGCGCCAGCGCTCGCGAGCCATGCGCCGCCGCGCGCAACTCCCGCACGAAGGCGATCGCGGTGTCGGGGCGACGGTGTGGGGAGAGGTCCATCGCGCGGGTGATCACGTCGGCGACGGCCTGCGGCACGTCGGGGGCGGTGTCGCGGAGCGGCGGGGGCGCAGCGTGGAACCGGCGCGAGACGATCTCCTGCGTGTTGCGCCCGGTGAAGGGGAGCCGCCCCGCGAGCACCTCGTACGCCACGCAGGCGAGGCTGAACACGTCGGAGCGATGGTCGATCGGGTCGCCCGAGGCCTGCTCGGGACTCACGTACGCGGGGGTCCCCGCCGAGTAGCCGGCGGAACCACGCAGCGACGCCCACTCGTCGGCCTCGGCCTCGAGCCGCCGCGAGATCCCGAAGTCGGTGAGGTAGGCGTGCCCCTCCTCGACGAGGATGTTCTCCGGCTTGACGTCGCAGTGGAGGAGTTGCCGCGAGTGCGCGAAGGCGAGCCCGCGCGCGACGCCCTCGAGGATCGGCAGCGCCTCGTGGAGGGGGAGACGGACCTCGCGTTCGAGGAGCTGGCGCAGTGAGCCGTCGCGGACGCGTGGCATCACCACGTACGGGTGCCCGTGCTCGACGCCGGCGTCGTGGATGGGCAGGATGTTCGGATGGGTGAGCTTGGAGGCGCGGCCCAGCTCGGTGAGGAGCTGCTCGGTGCCGACCCCGGCGACGGCCTCGGCCTGCACGAGCTTGATCGCGACGACCCTCCCGAGGCGGCGGTCCTGCACCTCGAACACGACGCCGGTGGCCCCCCGGCCGATCTCCCGGAGGAACTCGTAGCGCGCGCCGAGTGCCTGGCGCGCGCGGGACTCCTCGGGTGGAGTCCCCTCGTGCTCGGACTCGAAGAGCTCGTCCTCGGCGGCATCGAAGACCTCGAGGAGCCGCGTGCGGGTGCGTGCGGAGGGGTAGGGGTGCTTCCCGCTGAGGAGGTCGGACCAGTGGCCGCGCGAGAGCCCGAGGCGGATGGCCCAGTGGTTCTGGGATATGGCCGAGCGCGCGACCAGCGCGCGGAGGGCGTCGAGTCTCAGTCGGTGGCGCACGCAGGGCGGGATCGAGAGGGGAGCACGATACCCCTCTGAGCGCGCGAACGGGATCTGCGTTGCGTGGGAAGTGTTCGGAGTGGTGTTCGGAGCGGGGTTCGGCGCGGGATCGGAGTGAGGTTCAGCGAACCACGAACGCGTTCGAGAAGACGTCGGCCGCCTCGGAGCGCTCGACCGCGAGCACCAGCCCGAGCTGCAGTCGATGTGTGCCCGGCCGGGCCTCGGGTGCGAGCGCCACGCGCACCACGACCGTGGCACCCGCGCCGAGCGCGCCCGCATCAGGAGCGCAGAGCCAGAGTGGCTCGGCGTACGGCGAGGTCCACTCGCCATCATCGCCTTGCGCCTGCAGACGCCGGCAGCCGGCGTTGACGCTCCAGTTGCGCGTGCCGGTGTTGCGCAGCTCGACTGACACGGAGTCGGTCATCGGGACCTCCGCCTGGAGCACGGTGGCGACGATCTCGCCCGGAGCGATCACGACCGGCGTTCCCGGTTCCCGTTCGGATCGATCGATCGGCGAGGTACCGTCGCCCGAACATCCGAGAAGCACCGAGGCGGTAATGACCATCAAGAAGGTAGGAGTGCGCATCGGGTGGATCCTCGAGTCTCAAGTGGCGTCCTTCGGGCGGGGTCCTGCCGTAAGTACCCGCGCTCGCCGTCCGGAACGTGCGGGAGGCGCACCGGATCGCATGTGCATCTCGTGTGACCGTCAACGGAGGGTTCGTTGGCATCGTGTGTGAGCGCCGTCGCCCACGTCACCATCCTCCGGTGCCGACGGTAGCAGGGGCATGACACGACTCCTCCTCTGCGCCGCGCTGACGCTCGCGGTGCCCGCCACCGCCTGCTCGGGCGGCTCCACCGAGCCGAAGCCCGTCCTCACGATCTCGGCGACATCCTCCACGCTCTCGCTCGTCCCGGCCCTCACCGCCACGCTCACCGTCACCGCACTGCTCGACGGGGAACCGGTCAGCGCCGCCGGCGCCACCTTCAGCACTTCCAGCGCCGGCGTCGCCACCGTAGCCGCGGACGGCATCGTCACCGCGCACGCGCCAGGGCCCGTCACGATCACCATCTCCCTCACGGTCGAGGGCACCACCGCGACGACAAACCGGGCGTTCTCGGTCGCCGAGGGGGGCGTGATCCTGCCGGCCGGCAATACGATCCAGACCGTCAACGGATACGTCGTGCTGACGGCACCGGCCGGGGCGGTGAACGAGCCGACGCCGGTCGCGCTCGGTGCGACGGCCGCTCCGTGGGTGGATCCGACGCTCGTGAAGGGCGCGGTGTACCTGGTCGGCACGTCGGCGCTGACCTTCCTGCAGCCCGTGACGCTGCGCGCGCGATACGTCGAGGCGAACGCCCCGATCGGGCTCGCCGAGGGCGCGCTCGGACTCCGCCGCGCCGGCGCGTCGGTCTGGAGCGACTTCGCCTCCACGGTGGAAGCGGGCGCTGACCGCGTCACCGCGATGATCACACAGGGGGGCGTGTACAGCGTCGGACGCCTGGTGCCGACGACGCCCTGCACCGATGCCCCCTATCGGGCCTGGGACTTCTGGATCGGCGAGTGGACCATCACGAATCCGGGCGGGGCGAGCGGCGGCTCGAGCACGATCACCGCCGAGCCGGGGGGCTGCGCGATCTACGAGGACTACGTGAACCCCGTGGCATCGCTGACCCCGGGGCGCAGCATCTCGTTCTTCGATCCCGTCACCGACAAGTGGTACCAGACCTACATAGACAACGGCGGGAACGAGGCGCGGCTCACGAGCACGTCGTACTCTCCCAGCGAGATCGCGACCGTGGGACCGCTGCTCGCCCCCGGCGTGTATCGTCGGGTGACGTGGACGCTGAACGGGAACGGCACCGTGCGGCAGTTCGGCGAGCACACACTCAACGACGGGGTCTCGTTCAACACCGACTTCGACCTCACCTACACCCGGAAGTAGACGCCGCGACGCGCGAGGATGCGCAACTCATCCGGCCAACGCACGGCGACCTACCAGAGGATCCAGTGACGGAACCGTCCGCGCCCCACTCCATCGTGAGAACACGTCGCGACTTCATCGGCGGCGTCTCGGCGCTCGCCGCGCTCGGGATCCTCGACGTGCCGACTGCGCGGTGGACGCCGCCGCCGCCCGCGCCGACGGTCCACGACGGCTTCCCGCGCCACGACCCGGCGAGCGTCGAGGCGATCGTGCGCGTGGCTCACAT